>NZ_CP023691.1:7286581-7893796 GCF_008704855.1 Streptomyces platensis | reverse complement strand
GCGTCCCGGTGGTCGCCGGATTCCTGCTGCTCCAGCGCAATCTGGTGGCCGGGCTCACCGCCGGAGCCGTCAAATGACCCCTGTCGAAAGGACCTCCGTGAGCGACCCGATCGACTTCGCCGCCCTGCCGGACGACTTCACCTGGGGCGTGGCCACGTCGGCGTACCAAATCGAGGGAGCGGTCGCCGAGGACGGCCGCGGCCCGTCCATCTGGGACACCTATGCCCACACCCCGGGCATGATCGACAACGGCGACACCGGCGACCGGGCCTGCGACCACTACCACCGCTGGCGCGCGGACATCGGCCTGATGCGTCAACTGGGCGTCGGCGGCTACCGGTTCTCGATCGCCTGGCCGCGCATCCGGCCGGAAGGGGACGGCCCCGTCAACGCCGCGGGCCTGGCCTTCTACGACCGGCTGGTCGACGGGCTCCTCGAAGCGGGCATCGCCCCCTTCGTCACCCTCTACCACTGGGATCTGCCGCAGGCCCTCCAGGACCGCGGCGGCTGGCCCGTGCGGGAGACCGCCGAGCACTTCGCGGCCTATGCCGCCGTGGTCGCCGGGAAGCTCGGCGACCGCGTCTCCCACTGGGCCACGCTCAACGAGCCGCTGTGCTCGGCCTGGATCGGCCATCTCGAAGGCCGGATGGCGCCCGGCCACACGGATCTCACCGCCGCGGTCCGCGCCTCGTACCACCTGCTGCTCGGGCACGGTCTGGCCGTCCAGGCGATCCGGTCCGCGGCGCCGGACGCCCGGGTCGGCCTCGTCAACAACCTCAGCACGGTCGAGCCCGCCAGCGGGTCCGAGGCGGATGCCGCGGCGGCCCGGCGGATGGACGGGCACACCAACCGCTGGTGGCTCGATCCGGTGCACGGCCGCGGCTTCCCCGACGACATGCGCGAGGTGTACGGCGTGCCGCTGCCGGAACGCGCCGGTGACCCGGAGACCCTCGCCCAGCCGCTGGACTGGCTGGGGCTGAACTACTACTCCCCGGCCGTGGTCGCCGCCGATCCGGACGGCCCGCCCCCGTTCGCCCGCCCGGTGCGCCGGCCGCAGGTCCCCCGTACGGGCATGGACTGGGAAATCGACGCGGACGGCATCGAGACCCTGCTGCTGCGGCTGACGCACGAATACGGGGCACGCACGCTCCATGTCACCGAGAACGGCTCCGCCTACCCGGACGTAATCCGCCCCGACGGCACCGTCGCCGACCCCGAGCGCACCGACTATCTGCACCGGCATGTGGCGGCCTGCGCCCGCGCGGCCCGTAAGGGTGCCCCGCTCGCCGGATATTTCGCCTGGTCACTGATGGACAACTTCGAATGGGCCTACGGCTACGACAAGCGCTTCGGCCTGTTCCATGTCGACCGGGCGACCCAGGTCCGCACCCTCAAGGACAGCGGCCGGCACTACGCCGGGCTGATCCGCGGCCATGCGCGCCGCGGCACCCCGGGCACCTCCTGAGCCCCCCTTCCCGGCGGACCGGCCCCCCGCACCCCCGCCGGGGCCGGCCCGCCGGGCAGCACGCCGCTACTCGATGACCAGCTCGACCTCGATGTTGCCGCGGGTGGCCTTGGAGTACGGGCAGAACTGGTGCGTCGCCTCGACCAGCTGCCGGCCGGTCTCGCCCGCGAGGCTCTCCGGCAGCTCCACCCGCATGACGACGCCCAGACCGAAGCCGGTGTCGTCCTTGCCGATGGAGACCTCGGCGGTGACCGAGACGTCCTTGGTGTCGATCTTCATCTGCCGGCCGACATTGCTCATCGCGCTGGCGAAGCAGGCCGCGTATCCGGCGGCGAAGAGCTGCTCCGGGTTGGTGCCGGCGCCGTTGCCACCGAGCTCGGGAGGCATGGCCAGGGCCAGGTCGATCCGGCCGTCGGAGCTGACGGCCCGGCCCTCACGGCCATTGGCGGTGGCGACAGCGGTGTACAGCGCGTCCATCACGGTTCCCCTTCGGTAGCGCAGCGGCCGTTCCCCGGCCGCCCGATGTCCCTCACCGTCGCACAGATCTAAATTGCGCGCAACTTAGTTGCGCACAACTAAATGACCCGGCGGGCTAACCTGGGTCCATGACCCCTGCGACCAGGCCCCCGGTACCCGACGCCGAACTGCTCCGCCTCGACCACCAGGTCTGCTTCTCCCTGCACGCCGCCTCGCGCGCCTTCGGCGGCGTCTACCGGGACGCCCTCAAGGGCCTGGGCCTGACCTACCCCCAGTACCTGGTCATGCTGGTCCTGTGGGAACACGGCTCCCAGCCGGTCAAAACCATCGGCGAACAGCTCCGGCTGGACTCCGGAACCCTCTCCCCGCTGCTCAAACGCCTGGAGGCGGCCGGACTGGTCCGCCGCGAACGGAGCACCGAGGACGAGCGCTCGGTCACCATCCACCTCACCCCGGCCGGCGACGAGCTGCGCGAACAGGCCCTGCCGGTCCCCCGCAGGATGCTGGCCGCGACCGGCCTCACGATCGAGGAACTGCGCACGCTCCAGAGCCTGTTGGGCCGGGTGACAAGCGCCCTCGACGAGGCCTGACCCCGGACGGTTCACGAGTCCGCCGCCCTTCGCCCCGTACCTCCCGGCGGTCCGCGGCGTTACGTACGTAGGTGCTTTCCGCGGTGTCCGCAAGGCGAGGTGCGGACACGTTGTCCACCCCGGTCGCTCATCACCCCATTGAGCTACCAAGGTTGGGGAGTCATCGGGACAAAGGCGTATAAAGGGTGGTCAAACCAGCCGGAGCCGCCGGTGATATCCCGCCCACGACGCGGTTGGCAGCATCGCCTACGACAAGCGGAGGAGCGCCACGTGAACGCGGCAGAAGTTGTCAACACCTTGCTGGTCCAACGATTCGGGGTTTCCCCCGCCGACATCACCGACGAGACTCCGCTGCGCAGCCTGCGACTGGACTCCCTGGCCCTGGAGGAGCTCCGCGTCCTCATCGAGGAGCGGCTGGACATCGACCTCGACGAGGTGTCGCTGACCCCGCGGAACACCGTGGGCCAGCTGGTGACGGCCGTCGACGGCAACGTTCCGGCATGACGGCCCGCCAGGAGCCGTTCTCCGCGGCCGTGACAGGACTGGGACTGGTGACCGCGGCGGGCGTGGGGGCGAAGGCCACCTGGCACACCGTCACCCAGGAAACCGTGCCCGGCGGCGTGAGCCACCAGGAAGAACTCGCCGATCTGCCCTGCGACTTCATGTACACCATCGCGGATCTGGACACGACCGAGCTGCTCGGTGTGGCCACCCAGCGGCTGATGGACCGCTTCTCGCAGCTCGCGGTGATCGCCGCCCGGGAGGCCGTCGCCGATGCCGGGCTGGACCCGGAGTCCTGGGACAGCGGCCGGGTCGCGGTGGTCATCGGCTCCGCGCACGGCGGGCTGCCGTTCTACGACCAGCAGCATGTCGCGATGGCCGGGCGCGGCGCCCGCCGGGTCTCCCCCAAGCTCGCCCCGCTGACCGTCGTCAACAGTGCCGCGAGCAGCGTCTGCATGGACCTCGGCGCGCAGGGCCCCAGCATGGGCGTGGCGACGGCCTGCTCGTCCGGCACGGTCGCCGTGGGCACCGCACACCAGCTGCTGCGCGCCGGGGTCTGCGATATCGCCATCGCGGGCGGCGCCGAGTCGGTGCTGTCCCGGCTGCTGATCGCCAGCGCCTGCCAGATGAAGGCGGTCTCCACCCGCCGGGACGACCCGGCCACGGCCTGCCGCCCCTTCGACGTGGGCCGGGACGGCTTCGTGGTCGGCGAGGGCGCCGGGCTCCTCGTACTCGAACGGCCCGAGCATGCGAGCGCCCGCCGGGCCCCTGTCCGTGCCCATGTCCGCGGCTACGGCGCGTCGAGTGATGCCTATGCGGCGGTGGCCCCGGACCCCGAGGGCAACGGCATCGAGCGGGCGCTGCGCAGCGCGCTGGCGGACGCGCAGGTGCAGGGCCGGGACGTCGGCCATGTCAACGCGCACGGCACCTCGACGATCGTCAATGACCGCGTCGAGGCCACCGTGCTGCGGCGGGTCCTCGGCGATCACGCGCTGGTCACCTCGACCAAGGGGATGACCGGGCACGCACTGGGCGCCGCCGGCGGGATCGAGACCGCGCTCACCGTGCTCGCCCTGGAACAGCAGCTGGTGCCGCCGACCGCCAACCTCGATGTGCCGGATCCGCGGATCCCGATCGACATCGTCCGCACGGAGGCCCGGCAGGCGGCGTTCGACTGCGCGGTCAAGACGTCGCTCGGCTTCGGCGGGCACAATGCCGCGCTCGTACTGACCCGCTAGGGCCTGTCCGCCACCGCGCGCCCTGTCCGCCGGTGCCCCGAGAAGGAATCTGCCATGTCCGAGGAAATGATCCGTTCTCTGTCGGTGCGCGGGGTGTCCTACTCCTACCGTCGGCTGCGCCAGCCGGAGCGGATCACCGAGCCCGTTCTGGTGCTGGGCGGCGCCCTCCAGGGGATGTACGGCTGGCCTCAGATGGAGGATCACGTGGGGCCGGTGGCGGACGTGGTCACCGCCGATCTGCCGGGCATGGGCAGCGCGGACCCGCTGCCCCCGGGGCCGAGCATCGATGTCGTGTGCGCGGCGGTCGAGCGGATCATCGACGATCTGGAGGTCCCGCGAATCAACCTCTTCGGGTTCTCGTACGGGGCGGGTCTGGCCTACGGGTGCGCCCGGCGGTTCCCCGGGCGGATCGCGCGGCTCGCTCTCGGCGGGGTGCCGGCGCATATCAGCGACGCCCAGGTCGAGCTGTGGCGGCGGGCCTCCGAGCATCTCGCGCGGGGCGACAACGAAGCCTTCGCCACCCTCGTCGCGCAGGGCCTGATGTGCCTCGACGACCGCCGGCACGTGACCCGCCGGAAGCTGGCCTACCGCTATGTCCGGCGCTCGATGCTGCACGCGGCCCGGAGCTCCCAGCACGCGGTCGAGTCGCTGCGCCGCGGAATCTCGGACCGCCCGGACTTCTCCGGCGGGCTGACCGACGTCCCCACCCTCGTCTTCAGCGGCGAGCACGACACGGTGACCTCCCCGGCTCGCCAGCGGGACTTCGCGGCCACCATCTCGGACAGCCGCTTTCTGACGATCCCCGATGCCGATCACTGGGTGGTGCTCGAACGCCCGCAAGAGGTCGCGGACTTGGCGGCCCGGTTCTTCACCGACGGCCCGCTGAGCTCGGCGCCCTGTCTGGCGCCGGTGGTGCGCGAGGAGCCGTCGCCGGCCGATCCGGCCTGTGTGTGAGCCGCGGGACCTCTCAGCTGCGGGAGGCCGGGCTCGCGAAGGTCTGGGCGGCGATCACCGACCCGGCACACCTCGGGCAGTAGTTCCCCTCCGAGGTCACCGTGGAGCTCCGTCCCGGCGGCGCGATGACCTTCGCCATGCCCGGGGTGAGCGATGTCGCCATGACCGGCACGGTCACCGACGCCGAGGAGCCGCGGCTGTTCGCCTTCGATCTCGGGCGCGGGGTGGTCGAGGACACCCCGGACGGGCCGCGGGTCCGTTTCGAGCGTCAGCTCGTACGGTCCACCGAGACCGTCTGGGCCGCGCTGACCTCAGGGGACGAGCCCGCCGCGGGGGCGCCCGCGCCGGCGGGCTTCACCAGCCGGCAGGCGCCGGCCGGGCCCGTCACCGAGGTCGCGGCCCCGGCGGTGCTCGCGTACCGCTGGCACCCGGAGGGCACGGTCCGCTGGGAGCTGGGCCAGGGCACCGGCCACGGCCCCCGGCTCGTCCTCACCCAGACCGGCCCGCAGGGCTTCGACACGGACGCCGCGCTGGACGCGTGGCACGAACGGATCGAGCAGCTCGCCGCGCAGCTGAGGGCGGGCTGAATTCCCGCCTCCCCCTTTACCGCCCCATGCAAGACGCCCCCTATGGGAGTCCCATAGGGGGCGTCTTGCATGGGGCCACTCCTGGGCATCGCCGCCCCCGACACCCGCCGCGGAAATTGCCCCCGCACGGTGTGAGCCAGGCAACTCCGCGGTGCCGTGAAACGGAATGCCGTGCCCTGGCCGCGTGATGCGTGGCACGCGACGTACGTCACGTACGAGCATTCCTAGTCGCGGCTCCACCCCGCGCTTACCGCGATTCGCGGTATTTACAACGGACATTCCGCCCAATCTCACGAAGATAGGTAGTACAAGGCATCTTTGCCACCATCCCGGGCCCGCGCTAACCATGTTTCCCGTTAGCACCGAGAACGAGCCCGCGATCTCAGCCGGAGCGGCGTAACGCGGCAATGACCCTCGGTCCTCACGCGCCAACCGAAGGCCGTTTCCCCCGCCACCAAGCCCTGGAAGAGGTCACCTCCGCATGCCCAACTTCACCCTGCCCCGCACTGCCCGCCTCACCCGTACGCACAAGGTCTCCGCCGCGCTCGTGGCGACCGCGGGCTGCGCCGCCGCCCTGGCGTTCACCGCGGCACCCGGCAACGCCGCGACCACCACGGCCGCCGACGCGCCGGCCGCGGTCAAGCCGGTCAGCGCCAACGGCATGCCGCTCACCGCGAAGGACCGGGCCGACGACGGCAAGCAGGCCCGTGCGGTCGCCTCCTCCGTCGCCGCCGGCCTCAAGGTGGCCCCGGCCGAGAAGCAGAGCCACGCCGCCGAGCAGGCCGCCAACCGCTCCATCGAGCGCAAGGCCCTGGTCGCGCCGAAGGCCGCCCCGAAGGCCGCCCCCAAGGCCCCGAAGGCCCCGAAGGCCACCCCGAAGCGCTACGCGAACAACCTTGACGGCTGGATCCGCGAGTCGCTCGACATCATGAAGGCCAAGGGCATACCGGGCTCCTACGAGGGCCTGCACCGCAACATCATCCGGGAGTCCGCGGGTGACCCCAACGCGGTCAACGACTGGGACATCAACGCCATCAACGGCGTGCCCTCCAAGGGCCTGCTCCAGGTGATCCAGCCGACCTTCGACGCCTACCACGTCTCCGGCACCCCGCATAAGCTCACCGACCCGATCGCCAACATCACCGCAGCGGCCAACTACGCCGCGGACCGCTACGGCTCGATCGACAACGTCAACTCGGCCTACTGAGCCGGGGAGACGCGACCGTCAGGACGGTCGGAGCAGACTGATCCGGGAGCCGCGCCGCGGCCCCGAACACAGCAACGGCAGTGGCCCTGCCCGCATCCCGCGGGTGGGGCCACTGCCGTTGCCGTCTGCGTTCCGGCACCGGCGCCGGGCCTCGGCGCCGGAGCCCGCCGGTCAGTAGCGGTCGCGCCGGGGCAGGCCCTCGCCGAAGAGCGCGTCGAGAACCTCGGAGGCGATACGGAGTCCGTGCCGCTCCTTGGCCGTGAGGCGGTCCTGGTGGCGGCCATCGACCGGCGCCGCGGCGGCCGCACCGGTCGCGAGGAAGCCGGTGACGAGAAGACCGGTGAGCACGACGGAAATACGACGGAGCATAAGGATGTCCCTACGGTGAGTGCTGACGGTGTGCGCTGCCACCTTCCGGGGGCGGCGGGCCCGGAGTCATGCGACAGCTCCGGGGGCTGCTGCGAACGGACCAGCGGCACCGCCGTATTGCCGTAGCGGAGCTTGCACCAACGGCCGAGCAGGTCCCGCCGTCTCCTGCTCCGCACCGCGGTAAAAAAAACCGGCCGTGTCCGATCGTGAATCAGGGCACAATTGCCGCTCTTTTGGCCGCCGCCACAGTGCCCTGCGCCACATTTACGGATTACCGGCCCGCGCGGCCGTGCCCACACCCGGCCGAATTCGCTGCGACCTGCGTCCGAACCGGCGCCGGACCGCGCTAATTCCGGTGTGAGCCAGGCAACTTATGGACGGGGGGCGAGCGGCCTTTGAGGCCGTTATCGGGTGACCCGAGGCACGCGATGTATGTCACTTACGAACCTGCCTAGTCGATACCCATGCGCCCATTCCGGGTCAACGGCGCCGGGAACGCTTACCACTTCCGCGATACGGGTTTATCTCACGAAGATGAGTAGTACAGAGCACCATTGCCTCGATTCGGGACCGGCGTTAACCATGGATTCCGACGCACCGAGAGCGAGTTTGCGGTTCACGCCCCACGGCGGACGCAACAAAGACCTCCGGTTCGTTACGCGCCGCCAAAAAGGCCGCCTCCCCGTCCCCAGTACCTGGAAGAGGTCACTCTGCATGCCCAGCTTCACCCTGCCCCGCGCTGCCCGTATCACCCGCATCACCCGTACCCACAAGGTCGCCGTGGCCGTTCTGGCCGCCGCGGGTGCCACCTCGGGCCTGGCCCTCACCTCCGCCCCGGACACCGCTCAGGCCGCTTCTGAGCACGCCCCCGCCGCGGTCAAGCCTGTCAGCGCGAAGGGTCAGCCGGCCAAGGCGGACGACGTCAAGACCGGCCGCCCGGTGACCGCCTCGGTCGCCGACCACGTGAAGGTCACCGCCGTCGAGAAGCAGCACAGCGCCCAGCAGGCCGCCAACCGCTCCGCCGAGCGCAAGGACGTCAAGGAGTACCCGAACAACCTTGACGGCTGGATCCGCGAGTCCCTGGACATCATGAAGGCCAAGGGCATCCCCGGCTCCTACGAGGGCCTGCACCGCAACATCATGCGGGAGTCCGCCGGTGACCCCAACGCCGTCAACGACTGGGACATCAACGCGATCAACGGCGTGCCCTCCAAGGGCCTGCTCCAGGTGATCCAGCCCACGTTCGACGCCTACCACGTCTCCGGCACCCCGCATAAGCTCACCGACCCGATCGCCAACATCACCGCAGCGGCCAACTACGCGGCCGACCGGTACGGCTCGATCGACAACGTCGACTCGGCCTACTGAGCCGACGGAGCAGAAGAGCCGTCACGGCACCCGAGGCCGGCCGAGCCAGATGAGGCGAGGGATATGACGGACCACACAAGCGAGCCGGCAGGCTCGGCATAGAGCAGCTTGCGAAGCGGCGGAATGGCGCGTTCGCCGCTGCGCGGTGGAGCGGGTCCCGGCGGTGCCGGGGCCCGCTTCGCTCTGTCGTGCGACCGGGAGGCCCGGAACGGGGGCGTGGGGATTCCGTTTCCGCCCGCCGGACGGGTGAGATGCAGGGCCGGTCGGCGGACTGACGGGTCATTGGGTCATAGAGTCAGGCGGTTCTGCGTATATGTCTCTTATCGGCAGGATTCTGCTCAAAAGCTGCCGAACCTGACTCAACCGAAGGCCTTCGGAGGCATGCGATGCCCTTGCGCAGATCCGGTCCGGCCCGCCGTACAGTCCCCCTTGCGGCCGGAACTCTCGTTTCTCTTCTCTCCGTGCTCGCTCTGCCCCTCGCGCTGCCCGGCTCCGCCACGGCGTCGGATGCCGAGAAGAGACCCGCCCACCCCGAACAGGACTGGATGGGTTCCACGATCATGGCCCATGAGGGCGGCGACCGGGCGGCGGCCGGCGGTTCCGGGGCGCGGGCCTGGTCCAGAAGAGGCGTATCCGGCGTCGACGTCTCCAGTCACAACAAGAAGGTCAGCTGGTCCTCGCTGCGCAGGTCCGGGGTGCGTTTCGCGTACGTCAAGGCCAGCGAGGGGACCAGCTACACGAACCCGTACTTCACGCAGCAGTACAGGGGCTCGTACCACTCCGGCATGATCCATGGCGCCTACCACTTCGCCCTGCCCGACCACTCCAGCGGAGGCTCCCAGGCGCGGTACTTCGCCGACCACGGCGGCGACTGGTCCGCGGACGGCAGGACGCTGCCCGGCGCGCTCGACATGGAGTACAACCCCTACGGCGCCACCTGCTACGGCAAGAGCCACAAGGCGATGGTCAACTGGATCCGCGACTTCACGCGGACCTACCGGGAGGAGACCGGCCGCCACGCGGTCATCTACACCTCCACCAACTGGTGGAAGAAGTGCACCGGCAACTCCGGAAAGTTCGGCCGGACGAACCCGCTGTGGATCCCGCGCTACGGCTCGTCCGTGGGCGCACTGCCGGCCGGCTGGCGCTTCCACAGCATCTGGCAGCACACCTCCTCGGGCCATATGGTCGGCGACCGGAACCGTTTCAACGGCTCGTTCACCCGCCTCCAGGTCCTCGCTGACGGCAACTGACACCACCCGCAACGGCCGGTCCCCGGCGCGCCCCCCGCGGCGCCGGGGACCGGCCGTTTCCGTGGCGCGGCGACGGTCGGGCACCGTTTTTGGACAACTGCTCCGGGATGACCGCGAATTCTTGCCGCGGTACAACCATCCACGGCCGAGCGCTGTCCAACACTGCGAAATGACCACGCGACGCAGTTCACCCAACGGGGGGTTTTCCATGAAGCGTTCTCGTGCCATCGCAGGAGCCGCGGCACTGGCCGTGGCCGGTATCGCCACGATGGCGACGGCCACCACCGCGTCCGCCGCACCGGCGGCCGCCGCCACGTACAACGGAGCCTGCGGAAGCGGCTACAGCGTAGTGAATTCCGTACCGGTCACCGGAAAGGGGACCGTGTACCTGACGTACAGCGCCAAGACCGGAAAGAACTGTGTCGTGACGGTGCGGAACAGCCCCGGCAAGAAGGTGTACATGTACACCTATCTCACGGCCACCGACGGCAGTTCCGACTGGGTTTACGACAGCGGTCAGTACACCTCGTACGCCGGTCCCGTCTATCTGCCCGGAAAGGGCATCTGTGTGGACTGGGGCGGCGCGATCGAGTCGGTCAGCGTCAGCGTTTCCGGCTCCAACTGCGGCCGGATGGCGGCCGGTGTGGTGACACACCACTGATCCCCCACGACGGCGGGTTCCCGGGCAGCGTCCGCCCGGGAACCCGCCGTCGGCGTATCACGGGGCGGGGCGTGGAACTCAACTCACGTGCCCGTGCGCCTACTTGGCGAGCTCGGCGTGCGGCGCGATCACGCCGGACGGCTCCGGTGCTCGGCCGCCGCGGCGGCCGCGATGTTGCGGGCCATGCCTCCGAACACCGCGGCATGGAAGGGGGAGACGGCCCACCAGTAGGCGTGGCCGGTCAGTCCGTGCGGGTGGAACAGGGCCCGCTGGCCGTAGAGCGTACGGCCGTCGGCGTCGCGGCCGACCGTCAGTTCCAGCCAGGCCAGGCCCGGGAGCCGCATCTCGGCGCGCAGCCGCAGCAGCCGGCCCGGCTCGACCTCCTCGACGCGCCAGAAGTCGAGCGAATCGCCGACCCGCAGCCGGCCGGCGTCCCGTCGGCCGCGGCGCAGCCCCACCCCGCCGACCAGCCGGTCCAGCCAGCCGCGCACCGCCCAGGCGAGCGGCAGGGAGTACCAGCCGTTGTCGCCGCCGATGCCTTCGACCACCCGCCACAGCGCCTCGGGCGGGGCGTCGACGGCCCGCTCCCGCCGGTCGGTGTAGAGGCTGCCGCCGGCCCAGTCGGGGTCGGTCGGCAGCGGGTCGCTCGGTGCTCCGGGCACCGCGGCGTTGGACCAGCGGGTGGCGACCTCGGCGTCCCGTACCCGGCGCAGCGCCAGTTCCAGCGCGTCGTCGAAGGCGATGGGGTGGCCCGGCGGGTCCGGGTCGGGGACGTAGCGGGCGATGTCGTGCTCGTGGCAGACGACTTCGTGGCGAAGCGATTCGGCGAGCGGGCGGGCCAGGCCGGGCGGCACAGGGGTGACCAGGCCGATCCAGAGGCTGGAGAGGCGCGGGGTGAGCATCGGCACGGGGAGGATCAGCCGTTCCGGCAGCCCGGCGACCCGTGCGTAGCGCTGCATCATGTCGCGGTAGGTGAGGATGTCGGGTCCGCCGATGTCGAAGGCCCGGCTGACGTCTCCGGGGAGGCGGGCGCAGCCCACCAGATAGCGCAGCACATCGCGGACGGCGACCGGCTGGATGCGGGTGCTCACCCAGCTGGGGGTGACCATGACCGGCAGCCGCTCGGTGAGATAGCGCAGCATCTCGAACGAGGCCGAGCCGGAGCCGATGATGACGGCGGCGCGCAGTACGGCGGTGGGGACGCCGGACGCCAGCAGGATGTCCGCGACCTCGGCACGGGAGCGCAGGTGGGGCGACAGTTCCTGCTCCGGGATGCCCTCAGGGGTGAGGCCGCCGAGGTAGACGATGCGGCGGACGCCGGCGGCGCGGGCCTGCCGGGCGAAGATCTGTGCGGCCCGGCGGTCGGTGTCCTCGAACCGGCTGCCACTGCCCAGGGCGTGCACCAGGTAGTACGCGACCTCGACACCGGCCATCGCGGTCCGGACCGAGTCCTCGTCGGTGACGTCGCCGCGCAGCACCTCCGTCAGCCCGGCCCAGGGGTGATCGCGCAGCTTCTCCGGTGTCCTGGCCAGTGCCCGTACGGCGTATCCGGCGGCCAGCAGCTCGGGGACCAGTCGGCCGCCGATGTAGCCGGTGGCGCCGGTGACCAGGACGCGCGGGGGTGCCGTGGGGTGCCGCCTGGCGCCTGTGCCGGCCATCCGCGCGGCCTCCTCCGGGCTCGGTAGCAGCGTGATCAGCCTGCCCGCCAAGTCTGTCACCGGTTCCGCCACCGGGCATCACGGCGCGGGTCAGCGGGTGTCCGGCCGGGCCGTCCTGATCAGGTGCACCTGGCGCAGCGGGCGGAGCGTGCGGTCCGGGTCGGGCTGCCAGCCGTGCTCCGCGGCGACCTCCTATGTGGGACGCCTGGGACGTGGACGCCTTCTACCGCAATGTCGTCACCGATCTGACGGGCGCGGACGAGGTCGTGCTCGGCGCGGTGTCCGGGGAGACGGCGACGGTGCGCGTCACCCCGGACCTTCGGCGCCTCCCGGGTGGTGCAGACACTGACGCCGGCACGCGGACAGCGGCGGCTGGATCTCGGCACCGAGGTCGACTGGCACAAGACCGAGAAGTTCCCTGCGGATGTGGCTGCGCCCGTTCCAGATCGTGACCGTACGGCTGACCCGGGCGGACGGCCGGTAGCGGGCGGACGGGGGGCGGAGCGCCCGGGGCGTGGGTTACGCCCGGGGCCCGCCCCATCGCGACCGGGCGTCCCGGCGCAGCTCCGGCCGCCGCTCACGTCCCGAGCCGCGCCCGTTGCCCGGGCCGCCGCCACAGTCCTGGTCGCGCCCCCTCTCATGGCCGTACGCCGCCTCATGGTCCGGATCACGGCTCGGATCCAGGCCCAGCATGTCCATCAACAACGACAGGTCGTCCGCGTTCCGCGCATGGCCGGCCAGCGCCTTCCTGGCGAGCCGTCGTTCCTCGTCACACGGCACGGCGCGCGGCGCGGGGTCCTCGGCACTGCGGTGTTCATCGCTCACCGCTGCATTCTCGGCCGGACCACGGGACCGTGCCCGTCGAGCGAGCCGGGGACCGCCCCGTGGAAACCGCCCGGGAGACGCTGCTCCATACGGGTGGCACGAGCCCCGCGGCCCGGCTCGCGGCATGGGAACCCGCGGCCCCCCTTTTCCCTCTTTATGAGCACTTGATCGTGATCACTCAGCCGCGGAGTCCCCTGTGAAACGCCCCCATGCCGTCGTGCTCGCCGCCGCGCTCGCCGTCTCCTCCGTGCTGCTCGCCGGCTGCTCGGACGCCGGTCAGCCGGTCGACTTCGATGCCGGCGGGAAGGGCGACGGCGCCGCGCGGGCCAAGCCCGTCGACGACGACACCCTGATGCCGACCGGCCCGAAGAGCGACTTCCGTATCACCCGGACACTGGACGACGGCACCCATATAGCGCGGGCGACGCTGCACGGCCAGAAATCCGGCGTCACCGGAAGCGTCTGGGTCTGGGCTCCCAAGGAATACGGCGACCCGAAATACGCCAAGAGCGGATTTCCGGTGCTGATAGCCCTGCCGGGCGGTCTGGGCAGCCCCAAGGAACCCGGCGGGGTCACGAATTACTGGGTCGGCGGCGATATCGAGCTGCAGGAGAACCTCACCCGGTGGACCGAGGCGGGCAAAAGCCTGCCGTTCCTCGTGGTGATGCCGATGCTCAACCCGGACACCCACTATCACGACGCCAGCGATATACCCGGCAGCCAGAAGATGGGGACCTGGCTGACCGAGGACGTCGTCCAGCTGGCCCGGGCCAACTTCCGTACCTTCAAGTCCCGCGACGGCTGGGCCTTCATGGGGTCGTCCTCGGGCGGCTTCGCCGGGCTGAAGTCGGTACTGAAGCACCCGGACAAGTTCAAGGCGGCGATAGCCAGCGGCCCGGATCTGGCGCCCGATTCGCCGTTGTGGACGGGCCACCAGGCGGAGAAGGACGCCAACGATCCGGCGAAGCTCGCCCAGGGCCTGCTGCGGAAGGGCGGTCCGGACGTCTATCTCGCCTTCCAGGCCGGCTCCAGGGAGTCCGGCAAGGTCATCGCCCCCATCAACCGCTTCCGGCAGACCTACGGCAAGGGCCCGATCCACACCGCCCTACAGATCATCCCCGACGGCCGGCACAACGCCTGGGACTACCAGAAGGGCATGGCGGCCGGTTCGATCAAGTTCATCAGCGACCGGATGAAGGCCCCGGTCCCGAGCGGTTCCTGAACGGGGCGCCCCGACGGCCGGGGCCCCAGCGGCGCCCCTGGTGCGCGGATGCAGATCGTCTGGGAGGGGGTGATGCTGGAGTCGTGGGGGACCTTCGTGAGGAGGACGCATCATGTCCATGATGGACAAGATCAAGAGCATGTTGAAGGGCCACGAAAGCCAGACGGACAAGGGCATCGACAAGGCCGGCGACATGGCCGACGACAAGAGCCAGGGCAAGTTCAAGGGCCAGGTGGACACCGGCCAGGAGAAGCTCAGGGACGAGTTCGGCGGCGGGAAGGGCCCGGATCAGCCACCGCGGCCCTGAAACACAGCCCTGAACCGGCGGCGGCCACCGCCGCCCCACCGCTTACGCCGTACGGATGAGCACCGCGTGGTCCGCCCCGGCCGCGCGCCACACGACGGTGCCCGCCCCGGGGGTCGGGAGCGGGCACCGAGGGGCGAGTCGCCCGGACCTACGCCAACCGGATCTTCTCCGCCTGGGGGCCCTTCTGGCCCTGGGTGACCTCGAAGGTCACCTTCTGGCCTTCCTGGAGCTCGCGGAAGCCCGTGGCGTCGATGTTCGAGTAGTGCGCGAAGACGTCGGCGCCGCCGCCGTCCTGGGCGATGAAACCGAAGCCCTTCTCCGAGTTGAACCACTTCACGGTGCCTGAAGCCATATTCCGTCTCCTTCGTTCAATGGGCTCGAATCGGCTTCCGCGTGCTGCGGAACCCGGAGGTGATCGCCCTGGCCCGGAGACGCGCTACACAGCAAGGACGCCCGTGAAGGCGACACGGGCGTCCGGCACTTCGGAACCACGACAGCTGATCAGGACGCTACACCGAGCAACGCCCGGCAGGCCGCACAACCGTGGCTGACGCGTCGCCCTTCACCGGGCAAGGCCATCGGCTGTCCTCCGTCTTCCTGACCGATCGGATGGATGTACGACAGCCGGCGGCAGGGGACGGCCTCAGACGGACCCGGACCCGGACTCGCTCTCCCCGCTCGCGTTCGCGGTGCGCCGGCGCCGCCACAGCACGGTGCCGAGCCCGGCGGCGCCGATGACCGCGACGGCGCCGGCCGCGGACAGGAACCACCAGTTCCGCGTGAACAGCACGCCGTCCGTCTGCGCCGCAATCCCGGCCTTGTGCAGCGGCACCGGCCGCGGCCGGTGGGCGACGGGCCGCGGTTCACCGGTGAGCTCATCGCGCTCCATGGCGGGGAGCACGCCGACGGCCGCGGCCCGGGGAGCCGCCTCGAAGCCCCAGTCCAGCAGGGCGCGGGTCTCCTCGTAGACGGCGTTCCGGCCGCCGGACTGCGGATTCATGAGGGTGACCAGCAGCGTCCGGCCGTCGCGCCGGGCGGCGGCGATCAGGGTGTTGCCGGCATGGGTCGTATAGCCGTTCTTCACCCCGATCAGGCCGTCGTACGGTCTGACGCCGTGTGAGCCGACCAGCAGCCGGTTGGTGTTCTGGATGGTGAACGAGTCCGGGCCGCCCTCCTGCGGGAGTTGGGCCCGCTTCGTCGAGGCGAAGTGGGCGAAGTCCGCGTTGGTCAGCCCGGCCTGCCCGAAGAGCGTCAGATCGTAGGCGGACGAGACCTGTCCCGGTGTGTCGAAGCCGTCCGCGGACGCCACCCGGGTGTCGCGGGCGCCGAGGCGGCGGGCGGTCTCCTGCATATCGTCGATCGTCTTGCGCCAGCCGCCGTTCATGCTGGCCAGGGTGTGCACCGCATCGCTGCCCGAGCTGAGGAACACGCCACGCCACAGGTCGGCGACCTGGTAGGGCATGTCCTCCCTGAGGCCGGCCAGGGAGCTGCCCGACTCGATCCCGGCCAGGTCCTCCAGGGAGACCGTGTGCACCTCGCCCTGGGAGAACTTCGGCAGCACCGTCAGGGCGAAGAGCGTCTTGAGGGTGCTGGCGGGTGGCAGCGGCCGGTGGACGTCCTTGGCCGCGAGGACCTTGCCGCTCGCCAGGTCCGTCACCATCCACGACAGGGCGGTGACCTCCGGCAGCTCGGGCACGTCCGGCCGGGGCCGGAACTGCACTCCGCGCCCGTCCAGCCGGCTCTCGGCCTCGGCGGGTTCGGCCGTGTGCGCCGCGGGCCGCAGGTCGTCGATGCCGTGCGGGCCATCGGCGGCTGCCTGACCGGGCGCGGCCCACAGGCCCGCGGCACAAACGGTGGCGGCGGTAGCGACTCTGACGGAGGCCCAACTCACGCTAGACATGTGGCCCACGCTAGAAACGACCGCGGCCGCGCGCTGGTTGGCCTACTCCATCCGATGCGCGGGCGCCCCGACTGCCGTAGGCGGTGGGCCGGGCCCGGCGACATGACCGCCGGGCCCGGCCGGAAGGGCTACCAGATCTTGCCGACCCATTCGGGGTGGTCGATGAACGGGTTCCTGTTGTGCTGGTACTTGTCGAATATCACCTGGTTGCGGTGCTTTTCGAAGGTGTCCGGCGGGTCCTGCTCGCTCCACTTCTTGAGGACGGAAAGCCGGCCGATATGCGGCTGGGTGCCGTTGTCGACGTTGTCATTGGGCTCCAGATCGGGGAATCCGTCGCCCCCGTCATAGCGGACGGCCATGTACAGGATCATGCGGGCGACATCGCCCTTGACCGCGTCCCGGGGCTCGAAGGAATCGTCGTCGCTGAAGTTGCCGGGCGCCTCGTCGACCTTCGTGCCGCCGTTGTCGAAGTCCTTGTTGCCGCGGATGCTGTTGACGGACACATCCTCCGGGCGCAAATGGTGGATATCGGTACCGGGGCCGGTATCGGTACCGAAGTCACCGTGCGACTTCGCCCAGACGTGCTCACGATTCCAGTCGTCCGGGTTGCCGCCGTTGGCGTCCTTGCTCTGCGAACGGCCGGTGTACAGCAGAATGACATTTCCGCTGTTGTCCGGGTCCTGGTCGGTTTCCTTGAGGGCGTCCCAGACCTGGTCGTACGTCAGCTTTCCGGTCTGAGTGGTGCTGATGATCCGGTGCAGCGCGTCCTTGAGTGCCTGGCCGGTCTTGCCCTCGGCGTCCTTGTAGTACGTGTCGTCATACGACGTACCGTCAGCCGTGCCGGCGGACCGGGACGCATGCTGAGCTGCGGATGCGGCAGCGGCCCGGTGCGGTGCGGCCTGACCGGCCGTCGCATTCGCCGGAATTTGTGCGACCACCGCCGTCAATGCCGTGCCACCGGCGAGCGCCAGCGCGATACGGGCGCGACGGGTCACGCGTTTGTTGTCCACGAGGGGTGTCCTCTCCCCGAATTGTGGCGCCGAGTCGTGAAAATGTGGGGCACGACCGGCACCGGCCGTTGGGAGCGGCCGTTAACAGCTTTCCATCGCAGTAATCACCACAGTGTGAACACCTGGGGAGAGTTATGTGTCCGCCCCGTGGCAATCACCGAATTCACCAGAAAATGCCGCCGGTTCGCCAAGGGCCGTGCGCTGTCGGCGAGTTGAATGCTTTCGGCGCGGCGGGGCCGGTCCCGCGGCCGCCGGGGGCGAGCAGTTCGGCCAGCCGATGGGCCGCAGCGGCGAAGTCCGGGTGATGAACGACCGCCACGGCGGTGCGGAGGTCGAACGAGACGAGGACGGCGGCAGCCCTTGAGCCCATCGGGTGAACTCACGCACCGTGCGCAACCGAACAGGCGCCGCCCGGCTTCCGGAGAAGTGACAGCCGCATTCTCCGAATCCCTTGGATTCTTCGGACCGTGAGTTGTGGAGGCCCCATGGCGCACTTTCGCCCCACTCCCCCGCCGTACGGCGTGACGCCGGATTATGTGCTCGCTCCCCCGCGCCCCGAGGAACGCCTCGGCGCGCCCATGGATCCGCAGGGGGCGCCGCCCCCGTCCCGTGTGGACCATGTGCTGCCGCCGCCGCGCCCTGAGGACCGGCTTTCCTTCGGCCCCCGGCAGCCGCAGGACCGCCCGTTCCTGCCCCCGCGCCCCGAGGAGCAGCGGCAGGGGCCGGTGGCCCTGCCCGATCGCCGGCGGCAGGACCTCCAGGCGGCGCTGACCGCGGCCGGTGTGGCTCCGACGGACGGGGACCTGGCCGCTCTGGCGCAGATCGCGGCCCTGGGCGACACCACGGCCGGTGCCGTCATCAACTGGCTCGGGACCGCCGCACGCGCGTCATGGCCACGGCCGCACGCGGTGTGAGCGGCCGGCCGGCCCGCCACCGGCCCGGGGCTCACCCCGGGCCGTTCCCGGCCGACGGGACGCGGCGGCGGGCAGCGGGCGGGCGCGGTCCGGGTCGAGGAGCGGGGCGAGCAGATCGCCGTACCGGGCACAGCGGGGCTCGATCTCGTCGAAGAGAAAGGTGAGTTGCCGCGGCTCAGTGCATCCGGCGATCTCGTCCCAGGTGACCGGGGCGGAGACGGTGGGGGTGGCACGGGCGCGCAGGGTGTAGGCGACCGCGGTGGTCTTGGCGGCGGCGTTCTGGGAGAAGTCGATGAAGACCTTGCCGGGGCGCAGCGCCTTGGTCATCTTGTGCACGACCAGGTCCGGGAGGGCCGCCGCGGCCTCGACGGCGAGGCTTCTGGCGTAGGCGGTGGTCCGCTCGGACGGCGTGGGCTCGACGGGCACGATGAGGTGCAGGCCCTTGGAGCCGCTGGTCTTGGCGTAGACATCGAGGCCGTCGGCGGCCAGCCGGTCGTGCAGCCACTGTGCCGCGGTGCAGCACTCCACGATGGTGGCCGGGGCGCCGGGGTCGAGGTCGAAGACGAGCCGGTCGGCGATGCCCGGCGCCTGCCGGGTCCACTGCGGGGTGTGCAGTTCGACGACCAGGTTGGCGGCCCAGACGAGCGCGGGCAGGTCCTGGAGCAGCACCTGCCGGGTGGGCCCCGACCTCGAATGGGGGACCTCGCACGTCGTCACCCAGGAGGGCGTGCCGGGCGGAACGTTCTTGGTGAAGAAGCGCTGGCCGTCCGGCCCGTCGGGGTAGCGCAGGAAGGAGAGCGGCCGGTCGTGGAGGTGGGCGAGCAGCGGGCCCGCGGTGGTGGTGCAGTAGTGCAGCACCTCACCCTTGGTGGTGCCGGTCTCGGGATAGAGGACCTTGTCCAGGTTGGTCAGCGAGAGGCGCCGCCCCTCCACGACGGTGATCGGCGACATACGATGAGAATCCCACACAAGGGATGAAATATGCGTTCTATATGGAATGGGTCCATATCGTTCGGTCTGGTCACCATCCCCGTGAAGACCTACAGCGCCACCGACCGCACCTCGTCGGTGTCCTTCGTGCGCATCCACGAGAAGGACGGCGCGCAGATCCAGTACCGGAAGATCTGTGAACTGGACGGCGAGGAAGTCCCGAACGAGGAAGTCGGCAAGGGCTACCAGGCGCCGGGCGACGACACCATCGTGCCGATCACCGACGACGATCTGTCCCGGCTGCCGATGCCCACCGCCAAGACGCTGTCCATCCTCTCGTTCACCGACCCCGACGAGATCGACCCGCTCCAGATGGACAAGGCCTACTACCTGGGGCCCAACGGGGCGGCCGCCACCAAGCCGTATGCGCTGCTGCGGGAGGCGCTGGAGGACCACCGCAAGGTCGCGATCGGCAAGGTGGCGATGCGGGGGCGGGAATCCCTGGCGATGCTGCGGGCGCACGACGGGGCGCTGGTGATGCATACGCTGCTGTGGCCGGATCAGATCCGGCCCGTCACCGGTGTGGCCCCCGACGATGTCGAGCTCCGCGAGAACGAGCTGACGCTGGCCGAGACCCTGATGGACTCCCTGGGCGAGCTGGACCCCGCCGAACTCCACGACGACTACCGCGAGGCCGTCGAGGAGCTGGTGGCCGCCAAGCTGGAGGGCGAACCGGTCGCCCCCGCCGCGTCGGGCACGTCCGGGGCCCAGGTCATCGATCTCACGGCGGCGCTGGAGAAGAGCGTGCGGGCGGCCCGGGGCGGCGGGGAGGCCGACGCGGAGGCGGAGTCGGCGTCCGTGACGCCCATACGGGGGCGGAAGACGGCGAAGAGAGGCGAGGCGGAGCGGGGCGCCGCCAAGAAGGCTCCGGCGAAGAAGGCGGCAGCTGCCCCGAAGGCGGCCGGCGGCCGGGCGAAGGGCACTTCGACGGCCAGGAAGACCGCGTCCGCCGGCACTTCCCAGAAGAGCACGGCCTCGAAGAGCACGTCGACGAAGACCACATCGAAGAGCACCGCGTCGAAGAGCGCCACCAAGAAGGCCACCGCCAAGAAGACGGCGGCCAAACAGACCGCGGCCAAGAAGACGGGCAAGAGGTCGTCCGCGTAGGGCCGTCGGGCCGCCCTACCGGCGGGCGTCCGTTCTAGAGTCTTGGTATGGCTTCAGACGAGGGGACCATCCGCATCGACAGCTGGATCTGGTCCGTACGGCTCACCAAGACGCGCTCGCTGGCCGCGGCCGCCTGCCGCGCGGGGCACGTACGGGTCAACGGCGAGCGGGTGAAGCCGGCCCATGGCGTGCGCAACGGTGACGAGGTGCGGCTGCGGCACGCGGGCCGGGAGCGGATCGTGGTCGTCTCGCGGCTGGTGCGCAAGCGGGTGGGCGCGGCCGTCGCCGCGGAGTGCTTCATCGACAACAGCCCGCCGGCCCCGCCGCGCGAGGAGATTCCGGCGCTCGGGCATCGCGACCGTGGTACCGGCCGTCCCACCAAGCGCGACCGCCGCGAGATCGACCAGCTGCGCGGCGGACGGTGATCCGGCCCGGCCGCTGCGAGCACGGGGGCGGGCCCGCACCGGCGGGTGCGGGCTACGCCGACGGCAGCGCGTCGAGATAGACCCACTGGCCACCCTCGCGGACGAAGCGGCTGTGCTCGTACTGGCTGTCGGCCTGGCCGTGCAGGCTGTAGTGGGCACGGAATTCCACGGTGCCTTCGGTGTGGAACGCGCTGCCGCCGGTCGTGCCGAGGATGTCCAGGCCGGTCCAGTGCTGCGCGGGTTCGAGGTCGAGGCCGGCCGGGCGGGTCGTCGGGTGCCAGGTGCGCAGCAGATATGCGGTGTCGCCGACGGCGAAGGCGCTGTAGCGCGAGCGCATCAGGCGCTCCGCCGTCGGGGCCGCGGCCTGCCCCTGATGGATCGGGGCGCAGCAGTCGCGGTAGGTCCCGGCGCGTCCGCAGGGGCACGGCGAGGCGGGGGTGACGGCGGCGGGGCGGCGGGGCTTGTTCTTCTGCTTCGACACCCCACGATTGTGCCGGGTCGGCGGGGCCGGTCCGCGACACGCCGAGCACACCCGGACCCGGCGCGCCCTGGAGCTGCACCCATTTAGGGAATTTCCCTGACAAATCACCCATTTGCAGCTTTTCGTGGCTTGATACGTACTGTGAGGCTGGAAGAGCTCATGGTGACCGTCCCCACCACCCAGGAGAGAACCCCCATGATTCTGTCCATTTCCGGCGTCGTCCTGCTCGGTGTCATCGTCTTTCTCTTCTTCCGGAAAGACGGCCTGAAGTTGTCCCACGCTCTGGTCTCCGCGCTCTTCGGGTTCTATCTCGCCAGCTCCGCCATCGCGCCCAGCATCAAAGCCGGCGGGGCGAGCCTGGCGAGCCTCCTCGGGGGGATCAAGATCTAGGGCCTGTAGCCGCCGTCCGCTTCCGGCGCACCGCCACGGGTCCCGCCCGAACGGGCCGCACCGGCTCCCGTCCGGGCGGCTCCGTGTGCCGCCCGCTCCCCGGCCCGCAGCCCCCGCCGATCCCCCACGACCACCGCACGAGCAACAGGAGAAGATGTGGCCCGGCGCCCCCTGCCCCGCATCCTGACCAACAGCGCACCACTTGCCCGTATGGCACACAGCGCCTCGCTCGCCCGCAGCCGCGAATTCGCGCGCAGCGCCGCCGACAGCGCCTCCGATGTGTTCCATCCGCTGATCACCATCGGCCGGGGGCTGCGCCGGCTGGGCGCGGCCGCCCGGGGACGCTGGGCCGACACCCCCAAGGATCAGCGCGGGCCGCTGGCGTTCTTCGTGGCCGCGTGTGTGCTGGTGGTGTGGCTGGTGCCGTACGGGCCGCTGCTCGCCCTGATCGGAGTGATGGGCGCGGGGGCCTGGGCGGGGCGGGAGCGGACGCCCGTGGTGACCGGCCCCAGCGAGGCCGAGACCGAGCGGCTGCGGGCGCTCTACGAGGCGCTGGTGCCCTACCTCTCCGCCGAGGGCGACCCCAGCCCGCTGTATGCGCACGGCGGGGACTGGGAGCGGGCCTTCGCCGAGTACGCCTTCGACGACAGCGGGCGGCTGGAACGGCTCCAGCTGAAGTACCCGGCGTACTTCACCGACGGTGAGGACCGGTCCCGGGTCCGCATCGAGCAGGTGCTGTACGCCAAGGCCGGCCGGGGCCGGGAGTACCGCTTCGCGTGGGACGAGCTGGCCAATCAGCTCACGCTGACCGTGCTGGACGCGCTGCCCACGGATATCGCCGCCCAGCGCTTCGTCACCTCGCCGGGCGAGACGGTGCTCGGGTTCACCGACCCGGACTCCGTACAGCGGACCCTGCCGGTCACCGGCGGGGAGGAGACCCGGGACGCCCCGCCGGTGGTCTGGCGTACCGGGCAGCGCTCCACCGAACCGCATCTGCTCGTCCTGGGGCAGCCGGGGACCGGCGCCACGACACTGCTGCGCTCGATCGCCCTCCAGGCGCTCCAGCACGGCGATGTGCTGATCATCGACGGCAGCGGCACCGGTGAGTACGGGTGTCTGGTCGGGCGCCCCGGCGTGCTCGGGGTGGAGAGCGGGCTGGCGGGGGCGCTGGCGACGCTGGAGTGGGCCTCGCACGAGACCGAGCGGCGGCTGATCGCGGGGAACCGTGCGCGGCAGGCCGGCGGGGCGGCGCCGGACGACACCCGGCGGCCGCTGTGGATCATCGCGGACCGTCCGACGGCGCTGTCCCATATCGCGGTCGCGGAGGAGCGGGACGATCCGCAGCGATGGCTACAGGTGCCGCTGCGGCACGGCCGGGCCGCCCAGGTCACCGTCGTCGTGGCCGACCAGTTCGAGACCGCCGAGCTGCTGAGCGATCCGGTGCGGGCGCACACCAAGGCGCGGGTGGTGCTCGGCCCCGCCACGGCGGAAGAGGTCCGGGCGGTGCTGGGGGCGCCGCCGCACACCACGCCGCCGGCGCAGGTGCCGCCGGGCCGGGGCTATGCGCGGCTGGGGAACGCGCCCGTGCTCCGGCTCCAGGTCCCGGCCACGCCCGATCCGCTCGACGACGCCACCGGCCAGGCACACCGGGAGGCGGTCACGGCGCTGCTGCCGGAGCACACGGCCCCGGCCGACGGGGCGGAGCCCGGCGAGCCGGTGACCGGCGGCAAGCGGATGGACGTCGGCAAGGCGGTGGCGGCCGGCCCGTCCGTGCGCGCCGAGGGAGCGGAAGCGGACGACGGGCCCCCGGCGGACGAGGGGCCCGCGGCGGCCGCGGCGGCACCTGAGGCCAAGGAGTCCGGGTCCACGGCCGAACCGTTGGGCGCGAGCACGCGGGTGCGGACCGACAAGGGCGGCGAGCCCCGGGTGATCAAGGGGTCGGTGGAGGCCGTGCGAACGGAGGGGTGAGTCCTTGGGGCGCACCCGCTCCTGACGGCCGCCCAGCCCTGAACTACGGGGCCGGCCCCGCCCGTCAGGCCACGAACGTGTGCCGCAGCTCCGCCTCCACCGGCGCACCCGTCGCCACCAGTCGCGCCGCACCGGCCAGCCGGACCGCGGCCTCGTCGGCCACCGCCCCATTGACCGTGAACGGCAGCCGTACGAAGCCCTCGAAGGCGCCGTCGACACCGAAGCGCGGGCCGGAGGGCACCCGTACGCCGAGCCGCTCCCCCGCCTCCGCGATCCGGGAGCCGGAGAGTCCGCCGGTCCGCGCCCAGAGGGTGAGGCCGCCGCGGGGCACGCTGAATTCCCAGTCGGGCAGATGCCGGTGCAGCGCCTCGACGATGGCGTCGCGATTCTCGCGGGCCTGCTCGCGGCGGATGCCGATGGCCTGCTCCCAGCCTCCGGTCTCCAGGAGCGAGGCGATGGCGAGCTGTTCGAGAACCGGTGAGCCCAGGTCGGAGTAGGCGCGGGCGGCGACCAGGCTGCGGATGATGTCAGGGGCGGCGCGCACCCAGCCGATCCGCATCCCGGCCCAGAACGCCTTGCTCGCCGAGCCGACGGTGATCACCGCACTGCCGGCCGGGTCGAACGCGCAGACCGGCCGGGGCTGTTCGGTGTCCTCGTCCAGCCGGAGCTCGGTCATGGTTTCGTCGACGACGAGCAGGGTGCCGGCCGACCGGGCGGCGTCGACGAGGCGGCGGCGCTGGTCCTCGGTGGCGAGGGTGCCGGTGGGGTTGTGGAAGTCGGCGACGACATAGGCCATACGGGGCGCCGCGTCGCGCATCACCTGGCGCCAGACGGGGATGTCCCAGCCGGCCAGCTTGTCCCCGAGGGCGACCGGTACGAGCCGGGCGCCGGCGTCCCGCATCAGCTGGAGGATGTTGGCGTACGACGGCGAATCGACGGCCACCCGCTCGCCGGGGCCGGTACAGAGCCGGCAGATCGCGGCGACGGCGCCCATCGCACCGGTGGTCACCATGATCTGTTCCGGCATGGTGGGGATACCGCGGGCGGTGTAGCGGTCCGCGAGGGCCTGCCGCAGGACGGGGAGCCCGGCCGGGTAGTCGCCGTGGGTGTGGGAATAGAGCGGAAGGTCGGCCATGGCGCCCTGGACGGCGCGGGTGAGCCAGGGCTCGGGGGCCGGGAGGGCGGCGCAGCCGAGGTCGATCATGGAGCCGGCGGCTTCCGGGGGCAGTGGTTCCAGACCGCGGGTGGGCAGTGGGTTGCCGGCCGGGACGGCGGTCCAACTGCCCGAGCCGCGCCGGGACTCCAGGAACCCCTCGGCGCGCAGCGCCTCGTAGGCGGCGGCGACGGTGGTGCGGCTGACGCCGAAGGCCGCGGCCAGTTCCCGCTCGGCAGGCAGCCGGGCGGCGACCGGTATCCGGCCTTCCAGCACGAGCAGGCGCACACCGTCGGCGAGGCTGCGATACGCGGGCAACCGGCGGCCGCCGACCGCGAGTTGGGCATCGCGCGGGTCCTGCGACCGGAGCAGCCGGGCGAGTTGGGCCGCGCCAACCGCTGAAGTCCACTGAGCCATGAAGATCAGTCCACCTTCCCCGAATTGGCTCTACTTCCCGAGCCCGGACACGCCACATGGTGTCATGCGTCGGTCCAATCCTGCCAGGAGGGGGAAAAGTCGTGTCCATGATCAGTGAGCCCGGCCCGCGGAGGATCCTGCCGGTGCGCCGCCTGGTCCAGCTCTATACGGGGCTGACGCTGTACGGCGTGAGCATGGGCCTGATGCTGCGGGCCGAGCTGGGGCTGGAGCCATGGAGCGTGCTGAACCAGGGCATATCCCGCCATACGGGGCTGTCGATCGGCACGGTCACCATCGTCTCCGGCGCGCTCATCCTGCTGCTGTGGATCCCGCTGCGCCAGCGCCCCGGCCTGGGCACGGTGTCCAATGTGGTGATCCTCGGGCTGGTGATGGACGCGACGCTGGCCTGGGTGCCGGAGCTGGATTCGCTGGGCGCCCGTATCCCGCTGCTGGCGGGCGCCGTCCTCCTGAACGGCGCCGCGACCGGGCTGTACATCTCCGCCGACTACGGCCCGGGGCCGCGCGACGGGCTGATGACCGGCCTGCACCGGCGGACCGGCCGCCCGGTGCGGCTGGTGCGGACCTGCATCGAGGTGACGGTGCTGGCGGCGGGCTTTGCGCTCGGCGGGTCCGTCGGCGTCGGCACGGTCGTCTACGCGCTGGCCATCGGCCCCCTGGCGCAGTTCTTCCTCCGCCGTTTCGCGGTCCCGGGCGCACCCGTGAAACCGTCCCCGGTGGTGGCCCGCGGAGAGGCTTCACCTGAGCCCGCCATACTGCCGGAGTGACCTCAGCGATACGCATCCGCCACGCCTATCTCGACCACCCCGGACCGCTCCCCTTCGCCCACCGGGGCGGGGACGCCGAGGGCCTGGAGAACACCGCCGCCGCCTTCCGGCGCGCGGTCGGCCTCGGCTACCGCTACCTGGAGACCGATGTGCACGCCACATCGGACGGCCGGCTCGTCGCCTTCCACGACGCGACACTCGACCGCGTCACGGACACCCGCGGCGCGATCGGAGAGCTTCCCTGGCAGGCGGTGCGCCGGGCCCGGGTCGGCGGCCGGGAGCCACTGCCGCTGTTCGAGGAGTTGCTGGAGGAGTTCCCCGAGGCGCGCTGGAACGTCGACCTCAAGGCCGAGGCCGCGCTGCCGCCGCTGCTGGACCTGCTCCGGCGCACCCGCGCCTGGGACCGGGTGTGCGTCGGCTCGTTCTCGGAGGCCCGGGTGGCGCGGGCCCAGCGGCTGGCCGGCCGGCGGATGGCGAGCTCGCTCGGCACCCGTGGGGTGGCCGGTCTGCGGCTGCGCTCATACGGCCGTGGAGTGCTGCCGCTCGACCGGCTGCTGGGCGCGGCGGTGCGGCGCAGCGCGGTCTGCGTCCAGGTCCCCGAGAAGCAGTCCGGCCTCCCGGTCGTCGATCCGCTGTTCCTGCGCGCCGCGCATGCGCTGGGCATGCAGGTGCACGTCTGGACGGTCAATGACGCGGATCGGATGACCGCCCTCCTGGATCTCGGCGTGGATGGCATCATGACCGATCACATCGAGACGCTGCGGACGGTGCTGACCGAGCGGGGGTGCTGGGTCTGAGCCGCCCGTGGGCCGTCGGCCGTCCGCCGCGGTGAACGGGGGCGGGATGACGAGGACAGGCGTGCACGGCGCACCGGCGGAGGCTCTGGACGAGTCGGCCGACCGGCGCCGCGAACAGCGCGGCTGGTACTGGTACGACTGGGCCAACAGCGTCTACTCGACGACGGTCCTGACGGTGTTCCTCGGGCCGTACCTGACCTCGGTGGCGAAGGCCGCCGCGGACGCGCACGGCTATGTGCACCCGCTGGGCCTCCCGGTACGCGCGGGCTCCTTCTATGCGTACACGGTGTCCGCGTCGCTGCTGCTGTCCGTAGTGGCGATGCCGCTCGCCGGGGCGCTGGCCGACCGGACCGGCCGCAAGAAGCCACTGCTGGGCTGCTGCGCCTACGCGGGCGCGGCGGCGACGGCGGGGATGTTCTTCCTGGCCGGCGAGCGCTATCTGCTGGGCGGGGCGCTGCTGATCATCGCGAATGTGTCGTTCGTGGTGTCGATGATGCTCTACAACTCCTTCCTGCCGCAGATCGCCCGGCCCGACGAACGGGACGCGGTCTCCTCCCGGGGCTGGGCCTTCGGCTACGCGGCCGGGGCACTGGTCCTGGTCGCCGATCTGGCGCTCTACGGCAAGCACGAAGCCCTCGGCATATCCGAGGGCACCGCGGTGCGCATCTGCCTGGCGTCGGCGGGGCTGTGGTGGGCCACCTTCGCGCTGATTCCGCTGCGCCGGCTGCGCGACCGGCGAACGGCCGCCGCCCAAGCGCCCGGCACCTCGCCCCGCCAGGGATGGCGGCAGCTGCGGGAGACGCTGCGCGGGATGCGCCGCCACCCCCTCACCCTGTCCTTCCTCCTGGCCTATCTCGTCTACAACGACGGGGTTCAGACGGTGATCACCCAGGCGTCCGTATACGGCTCCGAGGAGCTGAAGCTGGACCAGACGACGCTGATCGTCGCGGTCCTGCTGGTGCAGGTGCTGGCCGCGGCGGGTGCCCTGCTGATGGGCCGCTTCGCCAGGCGGTACGGCGCACAGCGGACGATCCTGGGCTCGCTGGTGGCCTGGGCGCTGACCCTCGCGGCCGGGTACTTCCTGCCCGCGAAGGCGCCGCTGTGGTTCTTCGCGCTCGCCGTGGGCATCGGGCTGGTCCTGGGCGGCAGCCAGGCGCTGTCGCGTTCGCTGTTCTCGCATCTGGTGCCGCGCGGCAAGGAGGCGGAGTATTTCTCCGCGTACGAGATCAGCGACCGGGGTGTGAGCTGGCTGGGACCACTGGTGTTCGGGGTGGCCTATCAGCTCACCGGGAGCTACCGGGACGCGATCGTGTCCCTGGTGGCGTTCTTCGCAGTCGGTTTTGTCCTGCTGGCGCGGGTCCCGGTGGGCCGGGCGATCGAGGCGGCCGGAAATCCGGTACCTGACCGGATTTAGCCTCCGGGGGTGCGGGGCGGTAGTGTACGCCTTTGGCTCACCAGGCGGACCGTTACTGCGCGCTCAAGCATGGCAGGCGCTGGGTGACATCTGCTGCCAGATGTGACAAACCGGGCGCCGGTGGGTACAACAAGGGGCGGCACGAAGGTAGGCAGCGGCGCACAGCGCCTCCGTCAATGGCGGTGGTGGGCGACGGGTGGGCTCATATCCCGAATTCGGGAATCTTCACCGCCGACCGGACGTTGACCGGATGACGACGACAGCGACACCTGTCCTGTGGGCGACAAGCCCGGGAGGCACGATTCATGAGTGAGCGAGCTCTCCGCGGCACGCGACTCGTGGTGACCAGCTACGAGACCGACCGCGGCATCGACCTGGCCCCGCGCCAGGCGGTGGAGTACGCATGCCAGAACGGACATCGATTCGAGATGCCGTTCTCGGTTGAGGCCGAGATTCCGCCGGAGTGGGAGTGCAAGGTATGCGGTGCACCCTCTCTTCTGGTGGATGGCGACGGCCCCGAGGAGAAGAAGGGTAAGCCCGCGCGTACGCACTGGGACATGCTCATGGAGCGACGCACCCGCGAGGAGCTCGAGGAGGTGCTGGCCGAAAGGCTGGCCGTCCTGCGCTCCGGCACCATGAACATCGCCGTGCATCCGCGCGACAGCAACCGCAAGTCCGCCTGACAACGGACCTGCGCCAAGCAAGTACGCAAGGGCCGGGGCCACTGCATCACGCAGTGGCCCCGGCTTTTGTCGTCTCCGCGGCCGGGCCCCGACGCGCTCAGCCGGTCAGCCGGTCAGCCGGTCAGCCGGTCAGCCGGTCAGCGGCGGATCCTGGCGGCGCGGGGCCGGTGGCTCGTCGTCGCGGATGACCTCGCCCTGGACGACCTTGCCGTCCGGCCGGTGCATCCGGGCCTGCTGGAACGCGTCACCGAACGAGCCCGGGGCGTAGCCGGCCCGCCGGGACAGCAGCTTCTCGGCGCGGCGCTGCATCAGCTTCCCGGTCGGCGGGAAGAGGCAGAGCAGCCCCAGGGCGTCGGACACCAGTCCCGGCAGCATCAGCAGCAGCCCGCCGACCATGGGGAGCGTATTGCCGCTGCCCGACTTGTCGTTGCCGGATCTGCCGTTGCCGGACGAGGAGTTACCGGCCGGGGAGTTGCCGGACGCGGCCGGATCGCCGGCGGTCTGAAAGCTCTCGGTGAGGTTCCGCCAGGCGCGACGGCCGGCCCGCTTGGTCACATAACCGCCGACGATCACACCGGCGACCAGCAGAAGCAGCACCGTCAGGCCGTTGGTGGCACCGGCGACGACGGTCAGCAGCCAGATCTCCAGCACCATCCAGGCGGCGATGCCCAAGGGGACGAACCTTCGGGCGCGCGAACGCTGGGGCGGGCGGGGACTCGGCGATGGCGTGGCTCCGAACGTCATGCCTCAAGTGTGCCTGGCCCGTCCGGCCGCTTTTCCCAAGGGTCGCCGGAGAGATCAACTCCCGGCGGCCGGGCGGTGGCGGGCCGGGCGTCAGCGGCCGCGGAGCTTGTCCACCCGTGAGCCGACGCCCCAGGCCGTGACGCGCCACAGCGCCTCCACGACGATGTCGCGGCTCATCTTGCTGTCGCCGTACTCACGCTCGACGAAGGTGATCGGGACCTCGACGACGTGATAGCCGGCCTGCACGGCGCGGCGGGCGAGGTCGACCTGGAAGCAGTAGCCCTGGGAGGCGACATCGTCCAGGCCCAGCCCCTTGAGGGCCTGCGCGCGAAAGGCCCGGAAGCCACCGGTGACGTCGCGCAGCGGCAGATCCAGCGCCAGCCGGGAGTAGGTGCTGCCGCCGCGGGAGATCAGCTGGCGGTACTTGGGCCAGTTGACGGTACGGCCGCCGGGCACCCAGCGCGAGCCGAGGACGAGATCGGCTCCCTTGAGGGCGGTGAGCAGCCGGGGCAGTTCCTCGGGCTGGTGCGAACCGTCGGCGTCCATCTCGACCAGCACGCCGTAGCCGTTGTCGATGCCCCACCGGAAGCCCGCGAGATAGGCGGCGCCGAGGCCTTCCTTGCCCTTGCGGTGCAGGACGTGGATCTGGTCGTCCTCGGCTGCCAGCTCATCGGCCAGCTTGCCGGTGCCGTCGGGGCTGTTGTCGTCCGCGACCAGGACATGGGCCTCGGGGACGGCGGACCGCACCCGCGAGACGATCGGCTTGATGTTCTCCGCCTCGTTGTACGTCGGAATGATCACCAAGGTGGTGCCGAGCGGACCGTACTGCCGCTGACCGTCTGTCACTGCTGCCCCTTCTCGTCCTTCGTACGCCCACGCCGGCCGATGACTGCCGCGGCGGCGCAGGAGAGGAGGCCCACGATAGCGAGCGCCCACTCCGGAGCGGCGCCGACGCGGTCGGCGAGCGTCGTTTCGTCCCGCAGCGGGATCCGCGCGGAGACCACGCCCTGGGTGAACTCGGGGATCCGGTGGGTGATCGTGCCGTCGGGGGCGACGACCGCGCTGATTCCGCTGGTGGCGGCGGTGACCACGGCGCGGCCGTGTTCGACGGCGCGCAGCTTGGACATCGCCAGCTGCTGCTCGGGCTGGCCGGTGCGGCCGTAGGTGGCGTTGTTGGTCTGGATGACCAGGGCGCGGGCGCCGGCGTTGACGGTGTCGTGGACGATCTGGTCGTAGGCGACCTCGAAGCAGATGACGTCGCCGAGCCGGGCGGGGCCGACCTTGAGCACGCCGGTGTGGTCGCCGGGGTAGAAGTTGCGGGTCACCCGCTGGAACCGCGTGATGATCTTGCTGAGCTGCTCCTTGAACGGCACAAACTCACCGAACGGCACCGGGTGCTGCTTGGTGTAGGAGGCGCCCGGCCCCTTCTTCGGATCCCAGACGATGCCCTCGTTGAAGACATAGCCCTCCTTGGTGGGGTGATCCACCAGGGCGCCCACGAGGACGGGCACGTTGACGGCCTTCACGGCCTCGTCGATCCGGTCGTACGCCTGCGGGTACTTGAACGGATCGAGGTCGGAGGAGTTCTCCGGCCAGATGACCAGGTCCGGCTTCCTGACCCGGCCGGCCTTGACGTCCGCGGCGAGCTTCTCGGTGGCGGTGGCGTGGTTGTCGGTGATCATCATGGGGCGGCCCAGGAAGTCCATACCGGGTGACTGGACGTTGCCCTGGACGACAGCGATGTCAACGGTGTCATCGGCCTTGGTGGGCACGGGCACCAGCACACCGGCCGCGGTGATCGCGGCGGCGAGTCCGAAGGCCTCCACGGCCGGCACGGCCCGGCGCAGCGACCCGTTCCCGCGCAGCCCCCAGAGGGTGGCGGCGCAGGCGGCGAGCAGGGCCCCGGCCAGCGCGACGGCGAAGGTCACCAGCGGGGCGCCGCCGAGCGCGGCGAGCGGGGTGAACGGCGAACCGGTGTTGGCGAACGCCAGCCGGCCCCACGGGAAGCCACCGAGCGGCAGCCGGTCGCGGGCCCACTCCTCGGCGACCCACAGACAGGCGGTCCACACCGGCCAGACCGGCAGCCGGGAGGTGACGGCGAGCGCCGCGCCCAGCAGCGCGACGAAGAACGCCTCGGCGATCGAGAGGCCCACCACCGCGTCCCAGCCGACGACGTGCAGCCACTTCAGCAGGATCAGGAAGAACGGCAGCCCGAACGCGAAGCCCGTCCAGGCGCCCTGGCGGGCGGTCCGGCCGCGGGTCAGCAGCGACAGCGCGGCGACGGACACCAGGGACAGCGGCCACAGGTCGTACGGCGGGAAGGCGAGTCCGAGCACGAGACCGGCGACGACCGCGAGGCCGGTGCGCGGCGCCTCACGGCGGGCCAGTGCGGCGAGCCGCCGGGCACGTCCGGGGCGGGCGGGCGCGGCGGCCGGGGAGTCCGTCCCGGCGGGGAGCACCGGGCCGTCGGGCGTGCTGCCGCTGACGGCTTCTTCGGTGGTGTCGGAGCCCGATGGCACGGTCGCGAGCCTTCCTGCAGGTCGTGGTGGTGAGCTGACCGTACATCGGGAGGCCGGGGTTACGGATGCGGGGTGCACAAAACGTCAAGGGGCGTCCGGGGAGGGCGCAGAGATGCGGTGCGGTGCGGATAGGGGCCCGGCGCCCTTCGGGCCGACCTGGGACCCGCTGGCTGCGGGTCGACCGAGAGCCGTTGTCTACTGAGCGTCCGGGCCCCACCCGGGTCGCACCCGCCGGCCGGCCGAAACCTTCCGTCGCCCCGTGTCGCGGGTCCTGGACCTGGCTCCCAGTGGCGGAGTGCCCCAGTGGCGCACCGCCCCATGGCCCAGCTGCGTTCGACGACTGCGCGGAGATCTACCGGTCGGACGTCCTGTGGTGGACTCGGCCGAACCTACCGGCCGCCGACCGCCTGCTGTCAACAGGTGCTCCGCCTGCGTCGTTTTCGCGTCGCCCCAGGTCAGCCGCGAGCGCCCGCGTGTGGGCCAAGGAGCAGCAAGCACGGTCCGTGGTGGCACCTGCCTGCGTGATGTCACTCGTTCGGCGGCCCGAAGACCGTCCGCCCGCCGACGACCGTGCGCAGGCACACCGGGAGGTCGTTGCCGGGAGTGAGATCGGGCAGGCCGGGGGTGCCGGAGCGGGGGTCGGTGGACCAGCGCTCCACCCGCTCGTCGGGCGCCTGGACGAGCAGTTCGCCGGTGCGCCAGACCGCGTAGTCCGCGGGCGCGCCGGGCACCAGGACGCCCGCGTCGTCCCGGCCGATGGCGCGCCAGCCGCCGCGGGTGTGGGCGGTGAACGCGGCGCGGGCGGAGATGCCATGGGCGCGGGTGCGGTGGAAGACGGCGGCCCGCACGGTGCCCCAGGGGTCGAGCGGGGTGACCGGGCTGTCGGAGCCGAGGGCCAGCGGGACCCCGGCCTTGAGCAGCGCGGCGTACGGGTTGAGGGTGCGGGCCCGGTCGGCGCCGAGCCGGGCGGCGTACATGCCCTCCGCGCCGCCCCACGCCGCGTCGAAGGCGGGCTGGACGGAGGCGGTCAGGGCCAGGTCGGCGAAGCCGGCGATGGTCTGCTCGGTGAGCATTTCGGCGTGCTCGACGCGGTGCCGGGCGGCCCGGATCCGGTCGAGGCCGATGCGCTCGGCGGCGGCCCGTACGCCGTCGACGACGCCGGTCAGGGCCGCGTCACCGATGGCGTGGAAGCCGGCCTGGAGTCCGGCCTCGGTGCAGGCGGCGACATGGGCGGCGACGGCTTCGGCGTCGAGGTGCCCGGCGCCGGTGTGCCCGGCGTCCGTGTACGGGGCGTGCAGATGCGCGGTGTGCGAGCCGAGCGAGCCATCGGCGAAGAGGTCGCCGGCAGCGCCGATGGCGCCGAGTTCCCGGATCCGCTCCGCGTCCTTTGCGGACGTGATCAGCTCGGCCCAGTAGCCGACGACGCGCGGGGCGTTGCCCTCCCGGGCCAGGGCGAGCAGTGCGGTGAAGTCGTCCTCGCCGGAGATGTCCGGGCCGGCGCACTCGTGGATGCTGCCGATGCCGAGCGAGGCGGCGCGGGCGAGTGCGGCGGCCTGCGCCTCGGCGCGCTGGACGGGGGTGACGGTGGCGTACGCGGCCTGCCGCACCGCGTGGTGGGCGTCGCCGGTCAGCGGGGCGTCGGCCCGGAATCCGGCCAGCTCACGCACGCCGGGGACCAGATCGAGCAGCGCCGTCGTGACGACCGCGGAGTGCACATCCACCCGGGTGAGGTAGAGCGGCCGGCCGCCGGTGGCCGCGTCCAGTTCGGCACGGGACGGCGGGCGGCCCTCCGGCCAGGCGCTGGCGTCCCAGCCGTGGCCGAGCAGGATCCGGTCCGCCTCCCGCGCGGCCGCGTACGCGCGGATACGGGCCAGCGCATCGGTCAGCGTGCCGGCGCCGGAGAGATCGAGGCCGGTGAGCGCGAGCCCGGTCGCGGTGGTGTGCACATGTGCGTCCGTGAACGCCGGGGTGACGAGCGCGCCGTCGAGCGGGACGACCTCGTCCACACCTTCGGCGAAGGAGTCGGCCGCGCCCTCCTCGCCGACCCAGGCGATGCGGTCGCCCTCGACCACCATGGCGGTGGCGAAGGGGTCCGCGGGGCTGTGCACCTCACCGCCGCGCAGCAGGACCGTACGGGGACGTGCCGGGCCGGTGGGGTGCGGTCGGGCCGGATCGGGAATGCGCTCGCTCATACCGGACAGTTTGGCCCCTGTGCGCGGACGGGCCGCGCGCAGGGGGGCGATCACCGGTCAGATGCGCGGCGGGCGGGCCTCGTAGGGCGTGGAGAGCACGACCGTGGTGCGGGTCGAGACGCCGGCGAGGGTCCGTATACGGGTGAGCAGATGCTCCAGCTCCAAGGGGGTGGCGACCCGCACCTTGAGGATGTAGTTCTCATCGCCCGCGACGCTGTGGCAGGCCTCCAGCTCGGGGACCTCGGCCAGGCGGTCGGCGATATCGTCCGGCGCGCTGGGGTCGAAGGGTTTGACCGAGATGAAGGCGGTGAGCGGCAGGCCCACCGCTTCGGGGTCCACGATGGCGGCATAGCCCCGGATGACACCGCGCTGCTCCAGGCGGCGCACCCGCTGGTGCACCGCCGAAGTGGACAGGCCGGTGGCCTTGCCCAGGTCGGTGTAGCTCATCCGCCCGTCCTTGACGAGCAGATCCACGATTTGTCGGTCCAACTCCTCCACGCACTCAACCTACTGCGCGCGGGCGCGTGTGCGCACCGCGCGCCGGATCGTGGACACCTTTACGCCGGGCCGTGTGACCAATGCCACACACGTGATCCGGTGTCGATGGGGTGCCGGCGATTATGCGTGCGGCATGAAGGGAATTGCTGCTGGTGGCCGGGACCGCCCGTCACAGGAAGTCAGCGGTACGACCGGCCCACCCGAGGGGGATGGACATCATGCGACGCCTTAAGCAGGACTCAGCTGCCGCGCACATCGGCGCCCAGGAGGGCGACAGTGCCGGCCTCTCCGGCGACGACGGTGCGTACGACTCTTTCGACACCTATGAGATCTACCGAGTGACCTGCCCCGACTGCCTTCAGCCGATCGCGCTGCTGGCGGGCGAGGACACGCTGCCGGAGCACGCCCTGTGCGCCTCGCCGTGGAACCCCTTCGGGCTGACGGTGTGCCAGGGCTCCGGCCGGGCGGCGTCCGAGGCGCCGGAGTCCGAGGACACCCTGGACGCCCAGGAGCAGGACGTGGCGATGCTGCTGACGCTCCCGGAGAGCCTGGACTGGCGCCGTCAGCCGTTCTCGCACATCGGCGGGCCCGGCACCCGCCCGGCCCGGGTGCCGGGGATGCGTCCGGGCGCCTGAGAGGTTTCGGGGTCTTCACGAGGGGCCGCACTCACCAGTAGCGGCCCTCGATCATCGCCTCCAGCGTCTCCCGGTGGAGGATCAGCGCATCGGCGTCGGCCGGAACCGGCATCTCACCGAAGTGGACCTGGCGATAGGCCACTCGCAGCATGACGATGGCGTGCCGCAGGGCCGCGTAGAGGGTGTGGAAGTCCATATCGCGGGGCCGGTGTCCGGTGAGTGCGGCATAGCGGCTCTCGACGCGGTCGCGGGTCAGGAGGCCGGGCAGTCCCCGTTGACCGCCGGCCTCGGCGAGATCCTGGAAGAAGCGGTGGAGATAGACCATCCACCCCAGGTCGAGTTCGCGGGGGCCGAGCGCGGCCATCTCCCAGTCGAGGACGGCGGCCGGTTCGAACCCGTCGTAGACGATATTGCCGATCCGGGCATCGCCCCAGCTCAGCACGGTCTCACCGGGGTCCGACGGCCAGTGGTCGGCCAGCCGGGCGAAGCCCCGCTCGATGAGCGGTGAGCGCGGACGGCCGTCAACGACCCAGGCGTAGTAGTCCCGTTGGGTCTCGACGTGCCGGTGCAGCGCGCTCCCGGTGCCGGGCGTAGCGAGGAAGTCGGCCGCCGCGGGCGGGACTTGGTCGTGCAGCCGGGCGAGGACCGAGACGCTGGCGGTTTCCAGGTGGTCGCGCTGGGCGTCGGTGGCGTCGTGCAGCCAATTCCCCTCGTACGTATAGGGCATGACGTCCGGGGGGACGCGGCCGTCGGCGCGGGCCATGACGAAGAACGGCGCGCCGAGGTGGGCCGGGTCCTCCTCCAGCCAGAGGGTGCGCGGCACCGGGAGGTCGGTGTGCGTGGCGACCAGCCGCATGGTGCGGTATTGCCGGGCCATGTCGTAGCGCGGGAAGACGGTGTACGCGGCGGGGTCGGCGGCGAGCCGCAGTGCGCAGGAGGCGGGAGCCGCTCCCCGCTCCGGCCCGGCCGAGGGCGCGGGGGACCGCGGCTCGGGGTGCTCGATGTCGAAGAGCAGCGTCTCGCTGGACATGCCGTTGGAGTCCGGGACGGTCGCGGCGACGGCGCGGGCGCCGGGCAGCCGGGTGCCGAGCCAGGCGGTGAGCCGGCGGGTGAGGGCTTCGGGGTCGCGGGTGGTGGTGCGGGGGCGCCGCCCGGCGGGCACTCCCCCGGGCTCGTTTCCGCCGGGGGGCGCGGCGGGCGGCGGATGCGCCGTCATCGGCCGGCCTCCCGCGCGACGGAGTCATAGCCGGTGAAGCCGCTGGGATCGTGCCGGCCGAAGCTGCCGTGCTCGAAGATGCCGTAGCCGGTCCGGCCGTCGAGGGTGAAGCGGGCTGCGTGGTCGGTGACTCCGTAGGCGGCGAGGGGGTGTGCCGCCGGGTCGGTGAGGTCGTAGCTGCGCCGGTCGGTCCAGCCGCGGCCCCGCCAGGTGCCGTGCTGCCAGTCGTCGGCGGGAGGGTAACCGGCCCCGAGGGCGAGGGGCGAGGACGTGAGGATCTCGGCGGTGAGTTCCAGGGGCTTGCGGCCGGGGCCGGTGAGGTGGAGGACGGCGCGTTCGGGGTGGCGGGTGCCGTGTCGGTAGCCGATGTCCGTGTGCGGCCAGCCGAGTTGGACCTCGCGGCCGTCGTCGTGGACCACCAGGGCCTCGTTGAGGGTGCGGTAGCCGTCGGCGTCCTCCTGGACGATGACCATCACGAAGCGGTCGTCGAAGCGCACCGGGCACCAGATCCAGTGGAAGCCCTCGGGCCGCAGCTCTTCCGCGGCCCGTCCGCCGTCCTCGCCGGGTATCGGGCGCACGCCCCAGCTGCGGTCGCGCGTACCGGTCCACTCCCCCGGCGTGACGGCGAGCTCCTGGCCGGCGACGCGGATGCTGCCGGTGCAGGTGCCCGCCTGGACGAACCGGCGGCCTTCCAGCATCAGCCGGTCGCCGCGGTACTGGGTGTGGTGCGGCTCCCAGGTGGCGGGAAACGCCGCGTTCCAGGTCAGGTCGCAGGACAGGCCGTCCGGGTCCCCGGGGTCCGCGGCGCAGGTCAGCCGGAGGCGGGCGAGCGGCTCCTCAACGGTGATCGTGAGCGGGCCGACGGTGAGCGCGAGGCGGTCGTCGGTGAGGGCGTCGGAGGCCCGTACGGCATACAGCCGGTCGCCGAGGCGGAGGGTGGCATAGGCGTCGATGACACCGGTGTTGGGGTACACGCCGAGGCCGACGATCAGCAGGGCGCGGCCGGAGTGGTCCATGACGTGGAAGATGCACCGGTCGTAGGCGTTGCGGTCACTGGTGGCGACATGCCGCAGGGACAGCGGGGCCTGATGGATCGGGTACTCGTCGAGCGCGATCGGGCGGTCGGGCACGGTCTCCTCCTGGGCGCGCGGGCGGCCGGGCATCACCCCGGTACGACGCTCACAAACGGGAATTGACGGTACGTCAGCTATCAGCGGACGGCCAGACCCGGAAGGGCAAGCAGGGGCCCGTACATCCGGCGCGCTGGTGGTGGCGATCGGAACGGCGACGGGGCTCAAGGGGCCGGTGGGCTGAGACCGCGGCCCGGTCGGGCGGGAAGCCACGGGCTGGGCGGGAAGTCCCCGCCCACCCCGTCCCGCTCAGCGCTTCTCGGGGCCGGCGAGATGCCGGGCGATGACCATCCGCTGGATCTGGTTGGTGCCCTCGACGATCTGGAGGACCTTGGCCTCGCGCATATAGCGCTCGGCCGGGAAGTCGAGGGTGTAGCCGTAGCCGCCGAGGAGCTGGACGGCGTCGGTGGTCACCCGCATCGCGGTGTCGGTGCAGAACAGCTTGGCCATCGCCGCTTCCTTGGAGAACGGCAGACCGGCGTCGCGCAGCCGGGCGGCGGTGAGGTAGAGGGCGCGGCCCGCCTCGATCTGCGTCGCCATGTCGGCGAGCATGAAGCGCAGACCCTGGAAGTCGGCGATCGGGCGGCCGAATTGCTGTCGTTCGGCGGTGTACGCGAGTGCTTCGTCCAGCGCCGCCTGGGCGACGCCGACGGCACAGGCCGCGATGCCCAGGCGCCCGGAGTCCAGGGCGGACAGGGCGATGGCGAAGCCCTGGCCCTCCTCCCCGATGCGGCGGGAGTCGGGGACCCGGACGGCGTCGAAGTGCAGCTGGGCGGTCGGGGAGCCCTTCATGCCCATCTTGCGCTCGGGGGCCGCGGCGCTCAGGCCTTCGGCGTCGCCGGGCACGAGGAAGGCGGTGATGCCATGGGCCCCGCTGCCGCCGGTCCGGGCCAGCACGGTATAGAAATCGGCCACGCCGCCGTGGGTGGTCCAGGCCTTGGTGCCCTCCAGCGTCCAGGTGTCGCCGTCGCGGGTGGCCCGGGTGGTCAGGGAGGCGGCGTCGGAGCCCGAGGAGGGCTCGGAGAGGCAGTACGCACCGAGGAGTCCGCCGCCGAGCATGTCCGGGAGGCGCTCGGTGCGCTGCTCCTTGCTGCCGAATCCGGCGAGCGCATGACAGGCCAGGGTGTGCACGCTGACGCCGAGGCCGATGGTGAGCCGGGCCGCGGCGAGCTCCTCCAGCACCTGGAGGTACACCTCGTACGGCTGGCCGCCACCGCCGAATTCCTCGTCGTAGGGCAGCGACAGCAGGCCGGATTCCGACAGCAGGGTGAAGGTCGCGCGCGGGAAGTGACCGGCGTCCTCCTCCTCGGCGGCCGTTGGCCGGATCTCGCGGTCGGCGAGCTCGCGTACGAGCGTCATCAGGTCACGGGCTTCTTCGGTGGGCAGCCTGCGGTCCACCGGCCGGGGGCCGTACTCGGTCATGGCGGCGCTCTCCTCCCTGTCGGGCGCTGCGGCGACACGCGCGGGGTGGGCGGCGGCGCCGGTTTCCGTAGTGCCAGGCCGATGATCGCGTTCCGGGTCTCGGAAGGCGATGACCTGCGACTGTGGCGCTAGGAGTATGCCCGATCGGAGGCTCCGCGTCACGGGTTGATCATCACTGGCCAAGAGGATCCGGCCTTGGGAATGGCCGGACGCGAAATTGGTCCGAACCATTGACTCACTGGTCTAGTCCTTCTACCTTCTCCTCCAACGTTCCACGCGTTCATGCCAAATTCGGAACGCAGGTCAGGCTCCCCCCCCAGGGAGTGTCCGCAGAGCCCCGCCGCCCGTCCGGAGCGCGGGCCGTTGGGGAGCGCGGGCACCCCTACCCCCCTCCGAGGAGACGACATGCCCCTACCGCACCGGCTGCGCGCCCCGCGCAGAGTGATCGCCGCCGTGACCGCGCTGTGTACGGCGGCGCTGGCCGGCACCCTGCTCGCCGGACCGGCCTCCGCCAGCCCCGCGAACGCCCCCACCGCACCACGCGACACCGCCCGGTCGGCACCCGCGGCGGCAGGCGGCAAGGTCGTCGGATACTTCACCAACTGGGGTGTCTACGACCGCAATTACCACGTCAAGAACATCGAGACCTCGGGCTCGGCGGCGAAGCTGACGCACATCAACTACGCCTTCGGCAACGTCCAGGGCGGCAGGTGCGCCATCGGCGACTCCTACGCCGACTACGACAAGGCCTACACCGCCGACCAGAGCGTCGACGGCAAGGCGGACACCTGGGACAACGGCGCACTGCGCGGCAACTTCAACCAGCTGCGCAAGCTCAAGAAGCTGCACCCGAACCTCAAGGTGATCTGGTCGTTCGGCGGCTGGACCTGGTCGGGCGGCTTCGGCGAGGCCGCCAGGAACCCGGCCGCCTTCGCGCAGTCCTGCTACGACCTGGTCGAGGACAAGCGCTGGGCCGACGTCTTCGACGGCATCGACATCGACTGGGAGTACCCCAACGCCTGCGGCCTGACCTGCGACACCAGCGGCCGGGACGCCTTCACCAAGGTGATGCGGGCGCTGCGGTCGAAGTTCGGCGGGAGCAATCTGGTGACCGCCGCGATCACCGCGGACGCCTCGGCCGGCGGCAAGATCGACGCCGCCGACTACGCGGGCGCGGCGCAGTACGTCGATTGGTACAACCCCATGACCTACGACTACTTCGGCGCCTGGGACGCCAAGGGCCCGACGGCTCCGCACTCCCCGCTGACCTCGTACAGCGGCATCCCCAAGGCCGGCTTCAACAGCACCGACACCATCGCCAAGCTCAAGGGTCTGGGCGTGCCGGCGAGCAAGCTGCTGCTGGGTATCGGCTTCTACGGCCGCGGCTGGTCCGGCGTCACCCAGGACGCGCCGGGCGGTACGGCGACCGGCGCGGCACCGGGCAAGTACGAGGCCGGCATCGACGACTACAAGGTGCTCAAGAGCCGTTGCCCGGCCACGGGCAAAGTGGCCGGCACCGCCTACGCCAAGTGCGGCGACCAGTGGTGGAGCTATGACACCCCGGAGACCATCGGCACGAAGATGGCCTTCAAGGACGCGCAGGGGCTGGGCGGCACGTTCTTCTGGGAGCTGAGCGGCGACACCACCAATGGTGAGCTGATCAAGGCGATCAAGTAGCGGCAGCCGGTACGGAGTCGGGCGGGAGGCAGCGGCCTTCCGCCCGTTCGCCGTCCGGCGGCACCGGCCCCGCGAGCTGCCGTAACAGCGCACGACCGCTCGACGCGCGCCCCTCGATGACGCCCGGTGCGCCCCGCGGGGTTTACGGTCCCGCCCGCTACGAGCACCATCGGCCGTACGGGGGCAGGAGCGCATCGGAGAGGTGACACGTGGTCAACCCTTGGCTGGCGATGGAGGCCGGAGCCGATCCGGTGGAGCGCACCCGCACGGTGCGCAGGGCCCATGCGGCCTTCCTGGCCGACGGGACGGTCGCGCCGCCGGTCCGCCAGGTCGTCGCCGACTCCTGGCGCCGTTCCGCCGACGCGCAAGCAGCGGCGGACGGCGCCGTGCCCATCGAGCTGGACGAGGCCGCTCTGAGCGCCTACCGGGACGGGCACCCGCTGGCCCGCGCCATGCCGGTCTTCCGGGAGCTGCTGGGCAGCTTCGCGCAGGACGGCGCGCATCTGCTGGCCGTCTGCGATCCGCAGGGGCGGCTGCTGTGGGTGGAGGGGCACCCCGGGGTGCGGCGCAGCGCCGAGCGGATGAACTTCGTCGTCGGCGCCCGCTGGGACGAGCGGCACGCCGGTACCAATGCCCCGGGCACCGCCCTCGCCGCCGATCACGCCGTACAGATCTTCGCCGCCGAGCACTACAACCGGCAGGTGCAGCGCTGGAGCTGTGCCGCCGCCCCGCTGCACGATCCCCGGACCGGCCGGCTGCTGGGCGCGGTGGACCTCACCGGCGGGGACCATGTGGCCAGTCCGCACAGCCTGGCGCTGGTGCAGGCCACCGCCCGCGCCGCCGAGTCCCATCTCACCTCTGACGCACCGGAGTTGGGCGTCTGCCTCGCCGCCCTCGGCCGGGACGAGGCGCTGCTGGTCATGGACGGGGAGCGGCTGCGGCTGGGCCGCCGGCACAGCGAGATCATCACGCTGCTGGCCCGGCACCCCGAGGGACTGACGGGCGATCAGCTCTCGGTGCTGCTGTACGGCGAGCGCGAGAGGCGCCCGGTGACGCTGCGGGCCGAACTGTCCCGGCTGCGGCAGTTGGTCGGCACCCTGCTGCACTCCCGTCCGTACCGGCTCAGCCGGCCCGTCGAAACCGATCTCGACGCGGTCGAGGAGGCTCTGGCGGCCGGTGAGGTGCGTTCCGCACTGAACGCCTATCGCGGTCCGCTGCTGCCGTCGTCGGAGGCGCCCGGCGTCCAGCGGCTGCGCGGCGCGCTGGCGGACCGGATGCGGGCCGCGCTGCTCGGCGCCCGCGATCCCGGTCTGCTGCGCGAGTGGTCGCGCACCCCCTGGGGCGAGGACGACCTGGAGGTCTGGGAAGCCCTGGTCGACGCCCTGCCGGAGCGCTCCCCGGCCCGCAGCGCACCGCTGGCCACCGCGCACCGGCTGCGCGCGGCGTACGGCCTGACCGGTGGTGGTGCGGTGGGTGCACCGGCCGCCGCGCGCGTCGCAACGTTCACGCAACCTCCCCGGTTCTAGCCTGCGCGCAACGCCCGTCACACGGGAGTGGCGGGCACCGCGCCGAGAGCGATTGGGAGGCCGCACCATGGCCCGTTACGCCAGCCCGGGTTCCGCCGATGCCGTGATGAGCTATCTGCCCCGCTACGACCACTGGATCGGCGGCGAGTATGTGGCGCCCGCCCTGGGCCGGTACTTCGAGAACCCGACCCCGGTCAACGGAGCACCGTTCACCGAGGTCGCCCGCGGCACCGCCGAGGACGTCGAGCGCGCCCTGGACGCGGCCCACGCGGCCGCTCCCGGCTGGGCCCGCACGGCCGCCGCCGAACGCGCCGCCGTCCTCAACAAGATCGCCGACCGGATGGAACAGAATCTGGAGGCCCTGGCGGTCGCGGAGAGCTGGGAGAACGGCAAGCCCGTACGGGAGTCCCTGGCGGCCGATATCCCGCTCGCCATCGACCACTTCCGCTACTTCGCGGGCGCCATCCGCGCCCAGGAGGGCTCGCTGTCGGAGATCGACGAGGACACCGTCGCGTACCACTTCCACGAGCCGCTCGGCGTCGTCGCCCAGATCATCCCCTGGAACTTCCCCATCCTCATGGCGACGTGGAAGCTCGCCCCTGCCCTGGCCGCCGGCAACGCCGTGGTCCTCAAGCCGGCCGAACAGACCCCCGCCTCGGTGCACTTCTGGATGAGCCTGATCGCGGATCTGCTGCCCCCCGGCGTGATCAACATCGTCAACGGTTTCGGCGCGGAGGCCGGCAAACCCCTGGCCTCCAGCCCACGGGTCGCCAAGGTCGCCTTCACCGGTGAGACCACCACCGGCCGGCTGATCATGCAGTACGCGTCCGAGCACCTGCGCCCGGTGACCCTGGAACTGGGCGGCAAGAGCCCCAACATCTTCTTCGACGACGTCTCCTCCGCCACGGACGACTTCCACGACAAGGCGCTGGAAGGCTTCACCATGTTCGCCCTCAACCAGGGCGAGGTGTGCACCTGCCCGTCCAGGGCGCTGATCCAGCGCGGCCACTACCAGGACTTCCTGGAAGCCGGCGTGGCCCGTACAGAGAAGATCGTCCAGGGACACCCGCTCGACACCGACACCATGATCGGCGCCCAGGCCTCCAACGACCAGCTGGAAAAGATCCTCTCCTACCTGGACATCGGCCAGAAGGAGGGCGCCCGCATCCTGACCGGCGGCTCCCGCGCGGAGCTCGGCGGCGAGCTGGAGGGCGGCTACTACGTCCGCCCGACCATCTTCGAGGGCAACAACGACATGCGGGTCTTCCAGGAGGAGATCTTCGGCCCCGTGGTGGCCGTCGCCCCCTTCAGCGACTTCGACGACGCCATCGGCATCGCCAACGACACCCTCTACGGCCTGGGCGCAGGCGTCTGGACCCGCGACGGCTCCACCGCCTACCGCGCAGGCCGCGCCATCCAGGCCGGCCGCGTCTGGACCAACTGCTACCACGCCTACCCGGCCCACGCGGCCTTCGGCGGCTACAAGCAGTCCGGCATCGGCAGGGAGACCCACAAGATGATGCTGGATCATTACCAGCAGACGAAGAACGTTCTTGTTTCATACAGTCCGAAGAAACTTGGCTTCTTCTAGAGCCTGAAGTCGGGTCGCCTGGGGCATCATTGCGCTCCAGGCAACCCGCCGTAAAAGGCACCCACCGCAATCGATTGAATTCATAAAGCTACCGTCTGGCATCCAAGGGAGTTCCCCGCCGGACCATCCGCGGACCAGGAGCGCCGAAGGACACAACCCACGAGCCGCCCGCCCACGAGCGCGGCGATCCGTCGATACCCGTACGCAGCGCCGAACCGTCGACAGCATTGGGAGAGCTCTTCGACCTCATAGCCGCCCTGAACGAATCTGTATCACGAGCGAAGTCTCCTCACGGCGAGAACAGCCCTGCCGACGTCCACGAGCTGCCGAAGACCACGAAGAGAGGACAGCCCGGAAGGGCCGGGCAAGGAGGCCGCCGCGAGGAAGCCCGCCCCAAGCTCCTGACGTGAGCAAGGCCGTTGTCAGTGCCGCGCGAGATCCTCACCCCGGAAGCCGGCACTTCAGAAGGAGGCCGAGTGGCGACGGGACGTCCCCGGAAGGATCCACGCGATCCGGTACTGATTCTGCGGGATGCCGGGCTCGAACCCCTGGAGCCCTATCCAGGAAGCGATAAGCCCTGGCGCTGCCGCCATGAAGCGTACGGGGGGAAAGCGTCACCGCGGCCAGACAACATTGCCGCGGGCCGACAGGGCGGCTGCCGGTACTGCTCGGGCACGGCTCCGATTCTCCGGAGGAGGCGGTGGCGTTGATGCGCTCGGCCGGCCTGGAACCGCTGGAGCCCTATCCCGGGCCGACACCCGCTTGGCGCTGCCGGCACGTGCCGTGCGGTCGAGAGGTCAAGCCGCGCTACTCGTACATCAAACGCGGAGGGGGACCGTGCCGATGGTGCGCGCCGAACGCGCCGGTCGATCTCGACCAGGCCGTCGCGCTCATGAGGTCGGCGGGTCTGGAACCGCTCGAACCATAGGCCGGGCGTCGTGACAAGGCATGGCGGTGTCTTTGCAACGGCTGTGGGCGTGAGACGTCACCGACGTCTGGGCGGCATTCTGGCGGGCCAGGGGGCTGTCGGCACTGCGCCGACGTGCGTACGGCAGCGGGCAGAAAGATCGACCCGGACAACGCGGTGGCTGCCATGCGCGCGGCCGGAATGGAGCCGCTGGAGCCCTGACCCCGCAAAGCGCCGCGAACGACGCCTCATTGCACAGCGTTCTGGGTTGCCCCCCATCGTGATCAACAAGGTAGCGGCAGTATCCGGGCCGATGCCCACCGGGATAAGCAAGTGCGGAAAGTGGCGCTGCACCAGAGCGGTCAGGCGCCGCTCCAGATCAAGAATCTGCCCGCTCAGCTGATCGATCCGCTGGGCCAACAGGCACAGGGCGGTGCGGGTAGCCTGCCCGACGGCATCCTTCACGCCGTCGTCATCCTCACGATCGTCGAACTGCGCGCAAGTTCTGATCAAGGCCGGAGTCTTCAGGCCGGCTCCTCGAACGCCTCGACCCGGCGGGCCAGCAAATAGCGGGAGACGGCAGCGCCGTAGCTGCCGGACCCTTACACCCCGGCCCTGTGCACCGTTCCCAGCCGGCTGACCCACTCCCAGAGTTCGCGATAGACCACCGCCGTGGCGGGAGTGGACGCGCACGACGATGAGCTCCAACTGCTGCATGCAGATCCTCCATCCGTGCGGCCGGCCTGGTTACTGCTCCAGATCATCCCGACTGGCAGTGAGGACGGCACGTGACTTTCGTGGACGCCGCGAGGAAAACCCTGACTCCGGCCGCTGCCCGCGGTGGCCGGAAGCGGTATGCACTCGGATGATCAAGGCGTGGAGCGGCGAGGTGCCGTGCTTCGGGAATACTCGCGGGCGCTCGCCTACGAGTCCTTCATGATCACCGGCGCCGGCCGACGCCGCCACGAATCTACGATCCCAATGGCGTCCGACCGCCCAAGCGCGGCGGCGAGTTTGCCTTCGGCGACCCCGGAACCTGGGGCGTCGAGCACGCAGTGTGCACCGTCGACACCGCGCCGCTGAGCAAGGCGAACACCAGGGTGGTGACTCCGGCCGCCGTCGCCTGGCTGCGATCCCGACACATATGGTTTTCCGGCCAATGTATGACGGAAAGTCCACGCCTCCTACACTCCTTCTTTACACTTCTCACACATGTGACGTGGGTTGTGAGCTCGGCATTTGCACACATTGCGCGGCGAGAGCCCAAGTAAGCGCTTTCCCCGCCCGGGGTTCGACGCTCCCTCAGCCCTCCAGGCCTGCGGTTAAAGTTGATGGCACGCACGCGGAATATTTTCCGGTCGCGACGCGTGCACGTCACTCGGCGGTGGGGGGCATGCCGTCAACGGGGAGGGACGCGTTGTCATGCCGCGATGCCGGCTCATTTTGAATGCCGCCTCGGGTGCCGCTGCCTTCCCTATGTCGTGACTGCGGGCTGACCATCCGCGCTTCGTCACCGTTCTCCTCGGGCAGTTGCCCCCGCCTGCCCTCATTCGACATGAAGGATGCTTCCTTGCGTCTCAGACCGGGGTTGTTCACACCCAGAAATCGATTATCTGCCACGTTGACCACCACCGTGGCCTCCGTCGCCGCGCTGGCGGTCCTCAGCGGCTCGGCCGTGCAGCCCGGAGGGCTCGACCGGTCCGCCGGAGCGCGCATGGCCCCGGTGGCTGACTCCTACGACGGCTACGACATCGAGGCGGCCGAACGGCTCCGCGAGGACCAGTGTGTGGCCGCCGAGGCTCTGCGCAAGGGCGGACCCGAGGTGTACGCCCTCGCGCAGAACGCCATGACGCTGCCGCCGGACCAGCTCCACCAGAAGCTCGAACGGAACATCTTCAGCGACCAGACCCCGCTGCACCTGGCCAACAAGGCTGATAGCGAGAGCGAGAGCCAGTGGGTCGAGAAGGTCCAGAAGCAGGGGTACGCGTGGTCGAGCGCCACCAGCGGCCTGGAGTCCTACCCCGGCAAGCCGCAGGACGCGACCAAGATCTACGACAGGATCGGGCTGCTGTCGTGGTTGTGGCAGTCGTACGCCGATCCGGACGAGGTGTTCTCCCCGTTCTTCGACCCGTCGCCGACCGCTGACGACAAGACGAAGGCCGCCGCGATCGCGATCGGTGACCCGCAGTACTCCACCGGTGGTACGCCGAAGGAGCAGGAGGCATGGGCGCTGTGGAAGAAGAACTCCGGGAAGATCGAACCGAACCAGATGTTCGTTCCCCGGGTGTTCGCCGATGACGCCCGGATCTTCCTCGGCTCGGGCGGTTTCCCCCGCACCGCCCCCGAGCTGGACACGACGGAGTTCCGCATCGCGGTCGAGGACCTGAAGTCGCGCTTCGCGTCGTGTGCGTGGCATGACCCGATCGACCCGAACCGGGTGCTGGGCAAGGAGGTCGCGCAGGCCTCCGCGGAGTGGCAGCAGGAGATCGCCTCCCAGGCCACGCAGCGCAACCAGGTTCTCGGCGCCAGCAAGGATGCGACGAAGGCGCTGCAGGACGGCACGTTCACCCTGGGGCAGGTCGTCGGCCAGTCATGGCTCGCCGACTACTACACCCGTTGGCAGGACTACTGGTCGGCAGGCGGACTCGGTTGGGTCGGCGACAGTCATGTGGCCATCGAGGTGCCGGGCGCCAAGGGCATGTGCCTTGACGTGCAGGGTGGCGGCAAGACCAACGGCACGCCGGTGCAGGTCTACACCTGCAGCGCCAGCGCCGCCCAGCAGTGGACGCTCGAAGGCGGGGAGGACGACCTCCACCTTCGCAACGTCGGCTCGCAGAAGTGCCTGGACGTGGCTGGCAACGCGTCGGCGAACGGCACGAAGATCGTGATCTCGGACTGCTACAAGTCCAAGGGCCAGTCCTGGAAGGGCGACGTACGTGCTTCTTCCCAGCTGAAGAGCATCTCGACCGGCAAGTGCCTGGATCTGAGTGCGTTCACGAAGAGCACGGACGCGCGGCTGTTCGACTGCAAGGACGCGAGCGCACAGAAGTTCCTGATCAAGCCGTCCGGCCACCAGGGCACCGACGGCCCGTTGTACCCGGAGAAAGCGCAGTTCGACAAGGCGAAGAAGGGTGTCGCCGACGCCCAGGCGGCGGCGAAGAAGCTCGTCACCACCCTCAAGGCCCAGTTGGAGAGCGCGAAGAAGGCTGCGACCACGTCGGACGCTGCTGAGCAGGCGGCGTATGAGATCGCGGATGCGGCGGGTGCGCCACGGGGTCGTGGCCTGCTGGTGGGGCAGCAGAAGGCTCAGGTCACCAAGGGTGCTGTGGCGGCGCTGACGGCGATGGTGAAGGCGGCGGAGACCGCCGAGGCCGCGACGCGTGCGATCGCGGGTGACAGCGCGACGATCGCGCAGCGTGCGCTGGCGCAGGCGGCGCAGGTGAATGCGGAGTTCCGCAAGGAGGCCGCGCATATCGCCGAGTTGCAGGCGAAGGCGGCGGCCGATGCGGCGAAGGTGCACCGGGACAACGCGAAGAAGGACAAGGAGACGGCGGAGGCCAAGCTCTCCGAGGCGCTGAAGGCCGAGGGCGACGCGAAGGCCGCGGCGGCGGACGCGAAGGCGAAGCGGCTGGCGGCGGAGGCCGAGGAGAAGACGGCCAAGGCGGAGAAGGAGACCGCCGCGGCCAAGCAGGCCGAGGCCAACCAGCACAAGCAGACCGCGCAGACCGAGGCGGCGAACGCGAAGGACGCCAAGGAGAAGGCGGAAGCGGCCGAGGCGACGGCGGTCGCGCGGAAGAACGACGCGGTCAAGGCCCGCGACAACGCGCGCGATCTGAATGACGACGCGTGGGACGCGGCGCAGAAGGCGGACGCGGCCCGTGCCAAGGCCGTTGCGAAGGAGGCGTTCGCGCAGGCGCATGAGTCCGATGGCAGTGCTCAGGAGTCGCGGGCGGCGGCGGACGCGGCCGACACGTACGCGACCAACGCCGAAGCTGCGGCGGGCCGTGCCCGCTCCGCGGCGGATGCGGCTGGCGAGGCGGCGGCCGAGGCGGATGCCGCTGCCACTCGTGCCGAGGCGGCTGCCAAGCGGTCGCGGGCGCACGCGGACGCTGCCCAGGCCGCGAAGCTGAAGGCCGACGCAGCCGTGCGGACCGCCACCAGTGCCGCCGCCGACGCCATCAAGGCCTCCCAGCACGCTTCTGAGGAAGCGAAGCAGGCGGTCAAGATGGCCGAGGAAGCGGAGAAACTCGCCAAGTCCGCTCGTGCAGATGCGGACGCGGCAAGCAAGGAGGCCGACAAGGCCCTGGCAGCTTCGGCGAAGGCGGCGGGCTTCGCGCATGTCACCGCCCAGGCCGCGGTCGACGCGGGCAAGGCGGCCGTGCAGGTCGTTAAGCCGGCCAACGACGCGATCCAGCTCGGCTCGCCGTATGTCACCACCGACTCGGCCGCGAGCCTGGTCGTGCTGACCGGGCAGGCGTCCAAGACGATCGCCGACCAGCAGAAGGCCGTCGCCGACGCCCACGCCAAGAACGCGCAGGACGAGGCGGCCGCGGCGAAGAACATCGCCGACCAGGCGGCGGGCGACGCGAAGGTCGCCTACCAGTACGCGGCGAACGCCGCCGGTCATGCCGCGACGGCCCGCGGCTACTCGAAGGAGGCTCTCGGCTACGCGGCCGAGGCTGCCGCGGCCGCGTCGAAGGCCTCGGCGTCCCTGGCCCGCACCGTCGAGTACGACCGCCAGGCCACCGTCGATGCGGAGGCCGCCGACAAGGCCGCCGGGCGCGCCGAAGGCTACGCGCGCGAGGCCCGGGAGTCCGCCGACCAGGCCGCTCTCGATGCCGCCGCCGCACGCGAGGCCGCTGCAGCGGCAGAGCAGTCCGCCAAGGACGCCCGAGCCGCCGCCACCCGCGCCGACGCCGCGGCCACCGAGGCGGAGGAAGCGGCGAAGGACGCACTCAAGTACGCCCAGCAGGCGCAGAAGGCAGCCCAGGAAGCAGCCCGCAACGCCGCCAACAAGCAGGTCTCGACCGGTGCGGGCACCGGAGTGGGCGGCACGTGGTACGTCGTCGACGACGACAGCATCGAGATCACCGACACCAAGCAGCACAACGACTGCGTTCTCAAGCCCGGCTTCGAAGGCTGTGAAGTCACCTTCACCGTCACCTTCAGCGCCGTCGCCGACTTCTTCCTCTGCACCAACCCGGACATCTCGGAAGGCAGCGCCTGCCCCCAGGAGGACACACTGCTCATCGAGAGCAAGCGCTTCCCGGGCTTGAAGAAGGACGTCACCGAATACTTCTCCAAGTGGCAGCTCATCGAGATGACTGCTACCTACAAGGTCATCAAAGCGGCCCTGGTCCAGGACTTCGTCGACTGCTACCACGGCAGCGTCAGCGGCTGCGCCTGGGCGGCGAGCAACTTCATCCCCGGCAAGGCGTTCGAAAAGGTCGCCGAAGGAATCCGCGCCCTGGACGCCGCGATGAAGACCGGTGCCGGCGTCGCTGACGCGTTCAAGGCCCTCAAGGCCCTGGATGTGAACCCCGCGACCCTCGCGGACCTCCAAAAGTCGCTGAACGCGTATGAGGACGCATTCACCGCTTGCAAGGTGAACAGCTTCCCCAGGGCTACCCAGGTGCTGATGGCAGACGGCACACGCAAGGCCATCGGCGACATCCGTCGAACCGACGAGGTACTGGCAACCGACCCTGTCACCGGTGTCCTGCGCCCGAAGCCCGTAGTCAGCACCTTCGAGCATGACACCGACCGCCTAGTGGACATCAGTGTGGCCGGGGGCGGCAACATCTCCAGCACCGCGGGACACCGCTTCTTCGTCGTTGACCGTGGATGGACCGTGGTGTCCGACCTGCGTGTGGGCGACAGACTGCGAACTCCGGAGGGTTCTGTCCGGGATGTGACCGGGCTCAAGGACCGGCGGGACCTGACTGACCGTCGGGTCTTCGACCTGACCGTTGGCGAACTGCACACCTTCTTCGTCTGGTCGGGCAGCTCCGCGGTCCTGGTTCACAACTGCAGTGATCTCGTCTCCGACGCACAGAAGTTCCCGGGCCAGGCCCACATGCTCGACGAGCACGTGAAGCCGACACAGGCGGAAGCCCTTGTCATCGCACAACGAAAGGGAACAGAGAACTCGGTGTTCGTCGACCTACAAACAGCCCAGCAGGTCGTGGACTACGCCTTGGCCAACAAGGCCAACGAGATCAGCAAGTGGCTTCGCAGCGGTGGCGACTCGAATAGGACCCTGAGAGGCACGTTTGGTGCGAGAAACTCCCTCGGCTTCGTGGCTCACCCCGACGGCAGGACAATCACTCAGGCTGGTAATGCTTACGTCATCGTGCTCAAGAAGGCTCGCGGGCACCGCCTGGGATACTACGTCTACACCGGACATCCGGTCTAAGGAGGGGACGGCGGTAATGGAACGGTCTACGGACTTCACGTTCGGCATCCCGTGGATCATGAACTTCTTCCACCAGGACTGGACATTGGACGCAGCTTCGGAACCAGAAGCCGTGAGCAACCAGTTTGTGGAGGAGCTGCACCCGGCATCGGTGCTCCTGGTCCGCCGGGACGCTCGATCCCTGCTCAAGGGACTTCCCGCCAAGCACATCACCGTGCTGTGGGAAGCATGTGCGCAGAACGGCGAGTACTTTTTCCGGCCCGACAGGGTCCCGGACGGCGCCGAGTGGATGAGACAGGTGATCCAAGTATGCGACGCCTGGCTCTCCCGCCGCCCGGACACGCCGACACTCACCGGCCCTGACCTCGACGAGGGCCGTGGACTGGCCGATGAGGTCCTGTCCACGGTGACGGAGTTCAACGGCATCCTCGACCAGAAGGTGACCGCCGCACTGACCGAGTGCGTCCGCGGCTGTACTCCCGATCTCGCCTTCCGCCTGCTACTCCAAGCCCTGCCCATCAAGAGCGCCGCGATGTTCCCGGACGCCGTGAACGTGTCCGAGGCCCAATACGCAAGGCTGGAAGCCCTGGGAAGAGCGTTCCACTACGGGGAGTTCGTAGTAAGCGACGTCAAGCACCTCACCGAATAGGCCAGCACCCGAGGAGCCCGCCCTCACCACTGGAGAACCACCGTCGGCCCGCATCCTTCGTCAAGGGTGCCGGCCGACCGCGCGCCCTGGTCTCAGAACCGCTATCCGTTGCTGATGGTCATCGCCGCCATCGAAGCGGCTACCTCTTCCCGGCCTGCCCACACATCTGGCGCCCATCGTGCCCGAGGAGGTCGCCGCCGAGTCACCGGAGGACGAGCGCGGCAACTATGCCGCCCCGTACAGCCTCGGTCCGACCACGGAAGGGATGGTCGGGCCGTCCTTGATCGCCGGCGGGGTGGTGGTGGCTGCAGGCTCGGCCGGCTGGACGGCCCTGGCGGTGCTCTTCCTGGCCGCCGGGCTGGGCGCGCACGCCGTGGCACGGCGGGCCGCACCTCAGCCCTTGACAGCCACCTCGAAGACGGTCAGTTCGACGGCGGACCGGCATGCAGAATCCGCTGGAACAGACGGTGATCCCGCCATTCCCCATTGATGTGCAGATAACGCGAAGCCATACCGATCGGTTCGAAACCGCTTTTCTCCAGCACGCGTTGCGACGGGTCGTTGTCAAGCAACGTGGTGGCCTCGATACGGTGCAGACCGATGGCTTCACGGGCCGTGCGGCAGACGCTCGCCACACCTGCACTGGCCTGCCGGGTCCAGCTCCTCGTTGGCCGCCGGAGCATTCCACCTGAGCCCGTTGAGAGGGTTCTCAGCGAAGTACCCTTTTTCAACTGCGGTGTTGAGAACCTCGTTGAACGCGGCTCTCTTGCGCCGTGCCGTCTTGGCCGCAGCTGCCCTCCCGTCCAACTTGCGACACAGGGCGTCCAGCGTCCGTCGCAGCACATCGACTTCCGCGAGAGCGCTGACGGGCAGGGAGTTCCGCCTTACAGCGGCTCACACAATGAGGTGGGTCGGTCCTGGTTGCCGTGGCCGGGGCGGGAGTTGAGCGTTCGGTCTGGTGTGGGGACGTCGCCTTGGATCGTGTCGGATGAGCTGTGGGCCGCTTGGAGCCGTTGCTGCCGCAGCGTGAGCGCAGGTTCCGCTACCCGGGCGCGCAGGGCATTGCCGGACCGGGAGGTGCTGTGCGGGATCTTGTACGTGCTACACACCGGAATCCAGTGGGAGTACCTGCCGCAGGAGTTGGGGTTCGGCTCGGGCATGACGTGCTGGCGCAGGTTGCGGGACTGGAACGAGGCCGGCGTCTGACAGGGGCTGGACCAGGTCCTGCTGGACGAGCTGAATGCGGCCTCGCGGCTGGACTGGTCCCGCTGCGTGGTCGACTCCTCTCACGTCAGGGCGTTAAAAGGGGGCAGCACACGGGCCCGTTGCCCATCGACCGGGGTCGGCCCGGTTCGAAACACCATCTCATCACCGACCGCCACGGCACCCCGCTCGCGGTCCTGCTGACAGGTGGCAACCGCATCGACGTCACCCAGCTGCTTCCCTGCTCGACGCGATCCCACCGGTCCGCGGCCGGGTTGGCCGTCCCCGCCGCAAGTCTGACTCGCTCTTCGCGGACCGCGGCTACGACCACGACATCTACCGCGACCAGGTCCGCGCCCGAGGCATCGTGTCGGCCATCGCCCGCCGCGGCACCCGGCACGGCACCGGACTGGGCACTTACCGCTGGGTGGTCCCAGATGATCCACCCGGTCACGCTCGCGCCCAGGGCGCCGGCGCCGCCGCGGACGATGCCGTGGCCCGCCGTTCGGGCGGGGCGCGCAGACGGCGGACTCCACCCTGTGGCGGCGCTGACGACGGCGCAAGGCTGACGTATGGACCCTGGGCCCCCACGGTTCGCGGTCGAGGGCTCGGCTGTTCTACGGAGTTGGGCTGATGTCGCCTTTGGTGTTCATGTCGAAGATGCCCTGGGTCTTGCCGTCGACCTTCAGGTGCTTGAGCCAGTGCTTCGAGAGCGTGTTCGACGTGCCGTCGGGCGGGAAGATCGGCGCCAGCAGGAACAGGCTCGACACCTTGCCCGGGTTCTTGACCGCTTACGGCCCCATCGTGGACGCGGCCGCGGACCAGCCGATGAAGGCGACCTTGTTGTTGCTCGGTTGCCCTCGAAGCTCGTCCGTTGCCGCCCGGGCCACGGGGTACCCGTCGAGCGTCTGCAGCAGGTCAGCGTGCGGTGCGGGTGTACGGCCGGGACATACCGTCGCGCCGGGCAGTGGCCGACGGTGACGTCCGGTCGGTTCAGCGGACGAAGTCGACCTCCGGGTAATGGCGCGAGGGGCCGTCGAGGAGGCTGCTGTGCTGGTGGCGCAGATGCTTGTCGAAGAAGGCGGCGACGTAGGTGCGTTGGACCTCGATGGAGCGGTTGGGGTCGATCGTGCCGAGTGCCTGCTGCATCGCTTCCGGGGTCATCCCGAATGCGCCCGGCGCCTGGGGGAACAGGACCTGGTTGTCGACGAAGGAGTTGTGCCCGGAGCCGCGCAGCTTCAGGTCGAGCCGCTCTCCGTGCAGGTTTTCCCAGAGCCGCGCCCAGCTCGGGTCGGTGTTGCGGTTGTGGTGCTCGGAACTGAACAGCATGTAGGGGCGGTCGAGCCGCTGGTGTTCCGACCGGCCGAAGAGCTGGCCGTCCAGGTTCACGCCGGCGTCGATCCTGGAGTCCGCGTGCATGGCGGCGGCCACTGATCCGCCGCCGAGGGAAGCGCCGAACATCCCGATGTGCTTCGTGCTCACGGCCTGGGTCAGCCCGTGGGGGAGCGGCTTGTGTTCCACGTCCGGGTTGCGGCCGCGGGCGATCTCGGCCAGCTGGTTGATGACGAAGTGGCTGTCCGCCGCCCGGACGTCGATCAAGTCGCGCGATTTGGTGCCTGGCGGCAGCATGCTCACCTCATGTCGCCCGCCGGGGAACACCACATCGCCGGTGTCGTGGGTGTGGTCGATGGTGACGACCAAGTAGCCGCGGCTGGCCAGGTCCTGAACCAGTGCCGTACCCGTCGCACGGTTCCCGCGCCCGCCGGGCGAGTACAGCAGCACCGGCAGCTTGCCGTCCTTGCGGGCGACCGGAGCGCCGGTGTGCCCGGCCGTGGTGGGCAGGGTCACCCCGCCCGGCAGCACCTGCTGGCTGTTGGGGAGGAGTGCGGCGGGGTACTGGCTCGTGTGTGTCGCCGGGTACCACAGCGAGACCATCAGCTCGCGTTGCTGTCCGGGCACCCACGGATCCATGCGGGACGAGTCGCGCAGGTGGAGGTCGACCGTCCCGACGCGATGGCGACCGGTCGGAGCAGGGAGAGTCAGCTGGCCCGGGGCTTGGGGCGGTTCCACGGCCGCTTCCGTGTCCGCGGACGCCGCTGTGTCCAAGGCCGCCGCCGCGGCCATGGGCGTATGGGCGGTCTTCTCCGCGGCGGTGGCCGGCGCGATCCCGGCGCCCAGGGCAAGGGTCAGTAGTCCTGTGGTGCCGGCGACCCGGGTGCGCAACCGGCTGTGGCGCCTTCGTGCGTGCTTCATGGGCAGCCCCCCTCCATGGTGGTGATCGCCACGTGATCAGCGATCGGCTGGCGGTCATCGTATATGCAGTTTTGCCATGGCCCAGCCAACCCACTTGAAAGTGCGGGGAGTTATCCACGGCGGTGGGTGAGGTGAGTGCTCATGACGCGTCCGGAATTGCGCGGTGTCGGCTTCGTACACCGTCCGTCGCCGGGCCCCTGTGACCGGCCTTTTGCGCTGGACCCCAATGCGCTGGGCACTGTCTGTCCGCGCTGGTGGTGCATGCCACCGAGTTGAGCAACGTGGAGTGTCCGTGCGGGCTGCGCTAAGGGGAAATCCCCTGGTGCGGCCGGTGGCAGTTGTCAGTGCCGGGCCACTCGGTATCCCTGGGCAACCAGTTGCAGCAGCAAGGTCCAAGCCGGGGGAGGCCGGACGTGCACGACCGTTTCGTTGCCTCAGTACGTTGACTGAAGGAGCGTCAGCCCCGGCCAGCAGGCCGCTGTGAAAGGTGGCTGGTTCACGCCATCGGATGATGGTGGCCATCGGATCAAGGTTTGCTTCGACTTTGCTCACCGTTTTCACTGAGCGCTTTTATTACGCGTCAGTTCGTAACTGCCGACCGGGGCGACCACCCCCTGTGGAATTGCGCATTTTCCCGGGAAGGGGCAGTTTCGGTGGCCGCCTTCGGCGCAACCGCGACTGTGCGTGAGGGATCGAATGCAGACGGGGAACGAAGGAGCAAACGACCCTGTCGGCTGTTGCGTGGGAAATTCCATACGCCGGGACGAGGTCGAGACCGCGTAAGCGGCTGCTTCTCAGGGCGAGTTGAGCCAAGTTCCGTACGGGACGGCATAGAGGGCACAGAACGAACACCCTTGTGATTATCCTGTGTTCCCAGTATTCATACTGGTTGAGTTGCCGCACGGCCATTCCCCACATGCCGAGAGGACCCTGTCCTGCACGCCGTTGCCCGCGCACCCCGTCCGCACCGCGCCCGACGCCGCGCCGACATGCCCATGCTCGGAGGCGTCCGCCCACCGATCGCCGCACTGCTCTGCGGCCTGCTGGCAGTTTCCGCGTTGACCGCTCTCGGTCTCGGTACCGTTCACGAACAGGATGTGCCCCAGGCCCTGAGCGACGCGGAACGCCAGATCGCCCAGGATGCCGCCGACTCGGTCGGGACCTCCATCAACGCAAGTGCCAGGTCCGTGCGCCGCTCCGCTGCGTCGGCCACACCCGCCGGCAGCAGCAAACCGGCGACAGTTCTGCGGTCCCTTCTCCCGACCGGGCACCCTGCGGCGGGCGGTGTGCTGCTCGACCCGCGCACCGGCAAACCGCTGGCGGCCAGTGGGGAGAAGGTGCCGCTGACCGGGGTGGATGCGAAGGATCTGGCGCGGCCCGATACCGGCAACATCGCGCCCCGGGTGGTCGCTTCCGGCACTGGCGCACCGCGGATGTTGCTCTTCGCCCGGGTGAGCGTCCCCGTTGCGGACCGCAAGCAGGACGAGAACCAGGATCAGGCGGGGGACCTGAGAGGGGATCAGGACGCGGAGGAACGCGGACTCCTGTTTGTCGTCTCCGAAAAGGTCGCCGCTCCAGCGGTGTACGGAGCGGGGCGCACCGGGCAACTGGTGGACCGGAACGGCAAGGTGTGTGCTTCCGCCCCCACCACCGGCGCGGCCCTGGCGGCCGCTACCGGCCACCGCGCGCTGCCTGCCGCTGCGGCGAACGCCGCGAACACCAGCGTGCACACCGGCGACGTCTCGGGCAGCGTGCTCGGTGACGGTCGCCACGGGCTGCGCAGGGTCACGGGGTGGGCCTCGGTCGTCTCGGAGGACGGCAAGGACGACGCCTCCGGCCTGGGACTGACCGTCCTGACGGCCCGGGAGGTGCCTCCGGCGAAGGCGGGAGCCGACCACATGTGGTTCGCCCTGGTGGCCGCGGGTGCGCTGGTGGTGATCGCCGTGCTGGTCACCCTGGCGCTGTGGGGCACGATGCAGCGTCCGCTGCTGCGGCTGCATCTGTCCGCCGCCCGGCTGGCCAGGGGGGTCGGCGAAGTGCCGGAGAGGCGTGCGGAGTTGGCGCGGCCGGTGCCGGTTCTCGGGTTCGGCGAGCCCGGCAGGGCCGGCCGGGCGCTGGAGTCGATACGCCGCCAACTGCTCGGCGAGACGGGGCCGGAGCCGGCGCAGGAGGTGCGGCGCCGTCCCGGTGTCCGGGCGCTGGTGCTCGTCTGCGCTCTCGTGATCGCCGCGTGGGGGGTGCCGCTGCTGTTCCTGCTCAACCGGGTACCGGCGGCCAAGGCCGTACCGGCAGCCGCCGTCGCCGATCAGCAGGCCCGCACCGAGGCCGCCGCCGACCGGGTGCAGCGTTCCCTCGGCGGGAGCCGCACCGACCTCGCGGCGGCGGCGTCGGCCCTCTCCGGTGCGTCACGCGAGCGGGCGGCGGAGGTGCTGCGGCGCGAACGCGCCGACCACCCCATGTTCCGGTCGCTGTATGTGCTGGACCGCACCGGTGCCCTCGTGCAGCAGGTGGGCAAGCAGCCGGTGCGCCCCCTCGTCCCGCCAATCGGCGGGGGAATCACCCAGGTCAACACGTCGGGCAAGATCCCGGCGATCGCCGCCTACGCCCGGATCCCGGCGCCCGGGAAGGCCAAGGGCGCCAGGAAGGCCGAGGACACCGCCCCGGCTGTCGTCGTCGCGGAGATCGGCGTGGACGTGCTGGACGACCTGGTTTCCCGGCCCGGGCTCGGCAGCGTGTGGCTGACCGACGAGCGCCACAGAGTGCTTGCGGCGAGCGCCGGCTTTGAAGCCTTCCAGTCCCTTCCCAGCCGGCGCCTCACCCGTCTGGTGGCGAAGACCGACGCGGCCCCCGGCGGCGCGGGCAAGTCGGCATCGGCCGTACTGCACGCGGGGACCTCCCCGGGCGAGGGCCTGTCGGTCGCGGCCGCCGCGCCACTGGCACAGAAGGGGCCTGCCGCCGGACTCGGCTGGCGGGTGGTTTCCGCCGAGCCGGCCGCGGCGCTCAAACTGGCGGCATATCAGGTCCAGGCACGCACCATGCTGGCCGGGCTGCTCGCCCTGACCGCGGGCGGCGCCTGCCTGGGCTGGCTGCACATCGTGGTGGTCAGACCGCTGCGCACGCTCACCGGATGCGCGGAACGGCTCGCCGCCGGTGACCGCCGCACCGTGCTGTTCCCGGTCCACCACGACGAGTGCGGTTCGGTCACCCGCAGTCTGGAACTGCTCCGGCAGGCGCTGGTGGAGCGGGACCGTGGCGCGGGAGCCGATCTGGCCGCTGTCCCTGCCCCCTCGTTCCAGTGCGACAGCGCACCGTAGTGAAGGATCGACCGACGTGCTTTTCCTCTATGTTGTCCTGCTGCTGAGCTGTGCCGTGCTGCTGGTCGCCGGCGTGCTGGAGCAGCGGCGCCACTACGCCGCGCTGGCGCAGATCCCCACCCGGGTGCTGGTCAACGGCATTCGCGGCAAGAGTTCGATCACTCGGCTGTGCGCGGGGGCGCTGCGCGGCGGCGGTCTGGTCACCGTGGCCAAGACCACCGGCACCGCTGCCCGGTTCATCCACCCGGACGCCACCGAGGAGCCGGTGTACCGGAAGTTCGGCATCGCGAACGTCGTCGAGCAGATCGGCATCGTCCGGCGCGCGGCGGCGTACCGGCCGCACGCCCTGGTGATCGAGTGCATGGCGGTGATGCCCGCGCTGCAGGAGGTCAACCAGGAGAAACTGATCCGCTCCACCATCGGCGTGCTGTGCAACGTGCGCGAGGACCACCTCGCCGAAATGGGGCCGACGCTGGACGATGTCGCCCGCTCGCTGTCCCGGTCGATGCCGTTCGACGGGGTCTGCGTCACCGCCGAGCAGGAGCGGCTGCACATCCTCGAAGAGGAGGCGGACAAGCGGCGGTGCCGGCTGATCGCCGTCGATCCGGAGTCGGTCACCGACGAGGAGCTGCGCGAGTTCAGTTGGTTCACGTTCAAGGAGAACGTCGCCATCGCGCTGGCCGTGGCCGAACTGCTCGGTGTGGACCGGGCCACCGCCCTGCGCGGTATGTGGGACGCGCCGCCGGACCCCGGCGTGCTCTCCGTCGAGCGCTACCGCACACCGGACGGCAAGCGGCTGCGCTTCGCCAATGTCTTCGCCGCCAACGACCCCGAGTCGACGTTGATGAACGTCCGTCAGCTGGAGGAACTCGGGGCGATCCGGCGCCCGCTGAACCTCGTCATCAACTGCCGCCCGGACCGGGTGGAACGCAATGGGCAGATGGGAGCGATCGTCCCCGACCTGGCCCCCGAGACGGTCTTCCTCATCGGGCATCCCACCAAGAGCGCCCGCGACGGCATCCCGCCGGGCTCGCCGGGACGGGTGGTGGACCTGGGCGGCGACCGGCGCGACGCGCAGGAGCTGACCCAAGCCCTCCTCGCCGAACTGCCCCCGGATTCCTCGCTGGTGGCCGTCGGCAATATCCACGGCCAGGGCGAACTCCTCCTGGACCACCTCGGCAAGCTGCCCCCGGACCACGCCGACGAGCCGCTTCCGGTCGCGCACCCGCCCGAGGCGGAGCCGTACAGCTGGGTGGGGTCGATGAACGGCCCGACGTCCGGCGCACACACCCAAGGCCCCTCCCCCGCCCATGCCGATGCCCCTGCCGACGCCCGGTACGAAACCGCAAGGAACCCGCTGTGATCCCCGTCATCGTCACTCCGCAGACCGCCGCACTGGGGATCGCCCTCGGACTGCTCTTCTCGCTGATCTGCTATCTGACCACCAACCTCTCCCCCGGCGGCATGATCACCCCCGGCTGGCTGGCGCTGACCCTCGTCACCGATGTGGTCCGGGCCGCGATGATGATCGGCGTCACGGCCCTCACCCTCGCCGCGACCAAGCTCCTCCAGCGTCATGTGATCCTTTACGGAAAGCGGCTGTTCGCCGCCGTGGTGCTGTCCGCCGTACTGCTCCAGACCACGGTGATGCTCGCCCTCCAGCACGAGTTCCCGCTCCTGTACACCGCGCAGACCCTGGGCTTCATCGTGCCCGGCCTGATCGCCTATCAGCTGGTCCGCCAGCCATTGGCGGCCACCGTGGTCTCCACCACGGCGGTGACCCTCGGCACGTACGTGGTGCTGGTCGCCGGGCTGCTGCTGGGGGCCCTGCCCGTCGGCTGATCCAGGGGACACCCCCTAGCCGCACGCATCCGCCGTACCCGTCCACACGTCGAGGAGGTCACATGGGCACCCGCCCCACCCCGTCCGGCAGGCCCAGTCGCCGCCAGGTCCTGGTCTGTGCCGCCGGTCTGGCCTCCGCCGGAGCGGTCACCGGATACGCCTGGCACCACTTCCGCAGCGGCGTACCGGGCAGTGACGTCCCGGTACCGGCCGGCGGCTACCGCTTCGAGCGCCGCGCCGCGCCCGGCCGTACGGTGGTGCGCGCCGCCGACGACCGCGTGCTGGCCACCTTCACCGACGGCGCCCGCACCGCGCTGCTGACCGGCCCGACCCGTACCTGGAGCGAGCCGCGCACCACCAGTGCGGTGGTGCGCAGCGACGCCTGGATACGGCTGATGGGCAGCGCATGGAGCCAGGGCAAGGAGCACACCCGATGGTTCCGGGAATGGTTCCCCAAGGCCCTGGCCGACCGCAGTCCGGACGCCTTCGCCGTGGCCTTCCAATACGGCGACGGGGCGCACGATCTGCACACCGCCTCGGGTCTGCGCTACGCCGGCAAGGCGCACTTCGGGCCGCGTGTTCCCGGCCAGTCGGAGACGTCGTTCCACTACCGCGACGAGCAGTCCGACTTCTACGACTACCTCGGCACTCCCTGGACCTTCCCGGACGGCACCCGCAAGCACCCGGAGAAGGAGCGCTACGGCGACGTGGACTGCTCCGGCTTCATGCGCCTGGTCTGGGGCTACCGGATGGGCTACCCCATGCACGCCACCAACGACGCGGGGATCGGCCTGCCCCGCCGGGCCTACGCCATCGCCACCCGGGCCCCCGGCGTGCTGCTGATCCCGAACACCGGCCGGCCGCCCGCCGACTTCAGTCAGCTGCTCCCCGGCGACCTCGTCTTCTTCGCCATCGACATCGGCAGACCGCACGGCATCGACCACTGCGGCATCTACCTGGGACCGGACACCGAAGGGCGCCCGCGCTTCTACTCCAGCCGCTCGCGGGCCAACGGGCCCACCATGGGCGACTGGGCCGGCCGCGCGACGCTCGACGGCTCCGGCTTCTACGCCCAGGGATTCCGCATGGCCCGCCGCCTGTGAAGCCGACGTCCCCAGCCCGCCGCCCCAGGAGAGACCCCGCCATGGCCACCGTCCCCCTCACCCGGGACCCCACCGACCGCCACGACCGCATCCGCGACATCAGCCGCGCCGTCCGCGCCAAGCTCCGGCAACCCACCCCCCTCAGCCGGGAGTCCTACGCCCTGCTGCTGATCCTGGCAGTTGCCGCGGTGCTCTACACCTGGGCCATCGGGCGTACCGGGGTGCACCCGTACTACAGCGCGGCCGTGCGGTCGATGGCAGCGGACTGGCACGCCTTCGTCTTCGGCGGGCTCGACCCGAGCGGCTCGATCAGCCTGGACAAGATCCCCGGAGCGCTGTGGCCGCAGGCCCTTTCCGTCCGGATCCTCGGGCCGTACAACTGGGCGGCAGTACTGCCGCAGGTGCTGGAGGGCCTCCTCGCCGTCTGGGCGCTGCACCGGATCGTGCGTGCCTGGGCCGGGCCGTTGGCAGGGCTGCTGGCCGCGCTGGCACTCACCCTCACCCCGGTCACCGTCGCGCTCAACCGGCACAACATCCCCGACACCCTGCTCGTCCTGCTGCTGGTCCTGGCGGCGGGGTCGCTGCAGAAGGCCGTCCGTACCGGGAGACTGCTGCCGCTGCTCTTCTGCGGGGCATGGGTGGGACTGGCCTTCCAGGCCAAGATGCTCCAGGCCTGGCTCGTCCTGCCGGTCTTCGCCGCGGTGTACCAGTTCGCAGCGCCCGGCCCCTGGTGGGACCGGGCCCGGCGGCTGCTGCTCGCCGGGTTCACCGCACTCGTCGTCTCCTGCTCCTGGCTGCTGCTGGTATGGGCCTCCCCCGCCGCGAACCGTCCCTACCTCGACGGAACCAGCAACAACAACCCCTTCACCCTGGTCTTCGGCTACAACGGGCTGAGCCGCTTCGGCCACGACCCGCAGGCGCTGGGCGCCGTCGCCGGGACCGCCGCCAGCCGCACCAGCGGGAACACGGGGTGGAGCATGGTGGTCAACCATGACGTGGGCCCGCAGATCGCCTGGCTCCTGCCGCTCGCCGTGCTGGCCTTGGCGCTGGGCGTGTGGTGGCGCGCCGGACGACCGCGCACCGACGGGCCGCGGGCCGGGTTCCTGCTCTGGGGCGGCTGGCTGGTGATGCACCTCGTGGTCTTCAGCAACTCCAACGGCAACCACGGCTACTACACGGCCGTACTGGCCCCGGCCCTCGCCGCGCTGACCGGTGGCGGAATCGCGCTCTTCCGGTCCGAGTACCGCGCCGGCGGCCGACGCCGGGCGGCGCTGCCCGTCGCTGTCGGGCTCACGGCACTGTGGGCCGCGGTCATCGACGGCCCGCACAGCGAATTCGCGCCCTGGCTGCTGCCGGTGGTGCTGATGCTCGGCCTGTGCGGGACCGTCGGACTGTGGACCAGCGGGCCCCGCACCACACGAGCGGCCATGCACAGCGCCCTGGCGGCGTCGCTGGCGGCCGTACTCCTCGCGCCGGCCGTCTGGGCCGCCTCCTGCCTGAACCCGCGCTACCCCGGCTCACCGATCGAACCCCTGGCCGGCCCCGTCGGCCCCGGCTTCCACGGTACGCACCATCACCGGGCCAAGGTCCTCCGGAACCCCTTGAACACACCGTCCGCACGGGACACCGCACTGCTGGACTACCTCTCCGCGCACCGTTCCGGGGAGAAGTACCTGCTCGCCACCCAAGCCGCGTACGGCGCCGAGCCCCTGCTGCGCGCCACCCCCCAACCCCTCCTGGTCATGGGCGGCTTCACCGGCCTGACCCCCTATCCGACCGCACCACGGCTCAGGGACCTGGTCTCCGCCCACCAACTGCGCTACGCCCTCCTCACCACGCGCCGACCGTCCACTCCGGCGTCGGTCTGGGTGAAGAAAAGCTGCACCCCCGTCTCCCCGAGCGCCTACGGTCAGCTCTCGGACGGAAGCTTCACCCTCTACGACTGCGCTGGAGCCACATGACCTCCTCCCACGGCGAGTTCCGCGGCCCACACACTCACGGACCGCGACGGCTCCCGTACGCAGGGGGCTGCATCGTCACTCCGCATCCGGGACAGACGACGGCTTCGCCCCCTCGCTGATGGGGCGTCATCTACGTCGGCCCAAGGCCCGGCAACCGCCGCACGTTGCCGGGCCCTCTCTGTGTGACGACGCAGGAATGGTGGGTCCGGGGTCAGACCGCCAGGCCCGAGCACATTGCGCAGATTGTGTACCGCCAGGGTCTGCTGGACGACGATCACCTGGCTCGCCGCAATCCGCGGCGTGGTGTCCCCTTCCGCGGCCCCGGTGATCTCGGCGAATGCCGCACTGAGACTGTCTTCCATCCGCCCGCTCTGCTCCATCATGCGCAGTCGCAGGCGAGGAGAGCCGAGAACCATTCGCTGGAAAGCGATGTACTCCGCCCGGTCGTTGAGGCCGGTGATCGCTTCCCGCGCGCTGAGGCCGGCCAGGAAGTGGCGGCGCAGCGCAGCGAGTGGGGTCACCGTCACACAAGGACCACCGTTACCCGATGGAGGCCATCTCGCACGGTGAGGTGATGCCCTCTGTTGAGCACCGCCACCTGACGCCGGCCGGACCACAGGGAAAACCACGCCCCGACACATTCTCGAAGCCGGCCCACCCCCACACCGTGACAACGCCTCCAAAGGCGTTTGGGGTCAGGGTGCGGACCCGAGCACCTCCTGCTGTGCGCGCCGCAGCTCGTGCGAGGGGCCCAGGCCAAGTTCGTCGCGCAGGAGGACACGGGCTTCCTGGTAGGCGTGCAGCGCCTCGACCCGGCGCCCGGCCTTGTTCAGGACCCGGACAAGCTGGGTGTGGAACCACTCGTTGAAGGGATACTCCATCACCAACGACCGTAGCTCGGTGATCAGATCGCGGTAGCGCTCCAGGTCCATGGCGGCTCGTACGGATAGCTCCTGGGTGGAGACGCGCTTCTCCTGCAAGTTGCTGACGTAGTCCTGTAGCACACGCCCGCAGGGTATGTCCGCGAGCGGGCTGCCGCGCCACACCCGAAGCGCCGCCTGCGTCCAGCGCGCCGTGCCCTCGGCGTCTCCGGCCGTGCTGCAGGCGTGGGCGCGGTCGGCCAACCGCTCGAAATTGTGGACATCCAGGGATCCCTCGGGGACGCTGAGCACATAGCCGGGCCGGGCGGTGACGATGATCCGTTCTCCGCATTCCTCGCCGAGTTCGACAACGAAATCCTTGCGCAGTTGGTAGATGTACGTCTGGGCCGTGGTGACGGCGGTGCGCGGGGCGTGGTCGCCCCATAGTTCGTCGATGATGGATTCCAGCGTGACGATCTGGTTCGCCCGCATCACCAACAGAGCGAGAACCTGCTTCACCTTGGGAGCGCTTGGTGTGTAAGCCAGTCGTTCGTTGGCTACTTGGATAGGGCCGAGCACCTTGAATTCCATCGCCTCTCCTGCCTTCGCTGGATTGCCATGGCCACATGCGACCAAACCGGTCAGACGGTAACCAGTGGCGGGAGAGGGTTCCAAGGGAGGGGAACGGAAGTGACGTAGGGGCCGGGTAAGGCGGGGCGCACACTGCTACCTTGGAGGAGGTTTCCGTTCCCCCCTGCCCTCGTCGTCGCGCGACCCGTTCTCGTCCCCGCACCTGTCTGTGCGCTCGTCCCTGTGATTGCCGTTCGGGACGGCTGGGAGTTCAGGAGCTAGGAGCCCAGGGGCCCGGGGTGCGGTCACCGACCCTTTTCCCCACCCGGGCGTTGCCGTCAGGCTTCCTGGCTCTGCGGGCTACCCCCCGCCGCTGCACCGCTGTCGCTCTCCTGCGCGGTGGGCGCCTCCTGTGTCCCGTCCGGCAACTCGCGCAGGAACCACGTCAGGACGAACCCGGCCAACAACACCGCGCCGCTGACGAGGTACATGATGTGGAAGCCGTGGGCGAAGGACTCCATGACAGGGTGCGCCAAGCGGGAGTCGATGCCCTGCAGGAAAGAGGTGTCGTTCAAATCGATCTTCGAGCCGTTCCCTGATGCGACCACCTGCAGGAAGTGGTGGTTGGCGGGGTTGGCGGCCATCGCAGGATCGTCGATCAGCCGGGAGAAGGCGGGGCTGTTCCACAGGTCGGCCAGGCGTGCGATGACCGCCCCGAACATCACCGAGAACAGCACCGCGATCCCGGTCGAGCCGCCGATCTGGCGGCACAGCCCGGAGGCGGCATTGGCCACGCCCAGCTCGCTCTTGGGCGCCGCGTTCTGTATGGCGAGGGTGATGACCGTCTGGGACAGGCCGATGCCCACGCCCAGCCACAAGACGATCAGGGTGAGGCCCCACATCGGCGTGGAGACGTCGGACGTGGACAGCGCCATCAGCGCGCCCGCCATGCAGCCCAGGCCCACGATCGCCTGCTTCTTGAACTTCCCCGACGCGGAGATGAGTTTGCCGGAGACCACCTGCGAGGCGATGGTGCCCACCATGAACGGGATCACCACCAACCCGGCCTCGGAGGGGGTGCGGCCCTGCACCATCTGCAGGAAGAGCGGCAGGGTCGTGACCGTACCGAAAATACCCACGCCGATGGTGAAGTTGATGGTTGAGCACAGGGCGATCCCGCCGCGCCTGAAGAGCCGGAGCGGCAGTACGGCCTCCGCACCCCGGCGCAGTTCGACCGGGATGAACAGCGCGAGCCCGGCCACACTCAGCGCGAACATCGCCAGGGAGACGGGGGCACCCCAGCCCCATGCCCGGCCCTGCTCGGCCACGACCAACAGGGGTACGAGGAACAGCGCCAGCGCCACCGCGCCCAGCACGTCGATGCGGTGCTCGCGCCGCTCGTGCGGCAGGTCGAGCGCGCGGCGCACGGTGACCAGCGCCAGCGCGCCCAGCGGCACATTGAGCAGGAAGACCCAGCGCCAGCCGTCGATGCCGAGGACCTCCCCGGCCTCCGCGAAGGCGCCGCCGGCCAACGGGCCGACGATGCTCGCCGCGACCCAGGCCATCTGCAGATACGCGAAGTAGCGCCCACGCTCGCGCACCGGGGCGAGATCAGCCACCACGGCCGTCGGCAGCGACATCAGCCCGCCGCCGCCCAGTCCCTGTACCGCGCGGAAGAGCGCCAGCGTCACCATCGAGTCGGCCATACCGCTCAGCAGTGAGCCCACGACGAAGACGACGATGGCGATGAGGTACATGGGCTTGCGCCCATAGATGTCGGAGAGCTTGCCATAGAAGGGCATCGCCAGCACCGAGGCGATCAGATACGCCGTGGTGGCCCAGGCCTGCTCGGTCTGGCCGTGCAGCTGGTCCGCGATGGTGCGCATCGCGGTGGCGATGACGGTCTGGTCCAGGGCCGCGAGAAACACCGCCACTAACAGTCCCGACATGGCCGTCATGATCTGCCGGTGTGTAAGCCCACCGCCGTCCGCTCCCGCCGCAGCGGGAGTGGAGCGCGGATTCGTGGATGACAAGGTTCCTCACTTTCCGTGGTCGGCGGGGCTCCGGTGCTCGACAAGCCCTTGTCGAGCACCGAGCGTAGCCAAGGATCGAGACTTCGACAAGCTCTTGTCATTTTCGACACCGCCGGCACATACTCTGAGGCCATGGATTCGTCAACACCCGAAGCGGACACCCTTGTCGAGGTAACCGCCGAGGTCTTCGCGGTCAATGGCCGGCTGCTGCGCGCGGGAGACCGGCTCTCCGCCAGCGCCGGGCTCACGTCGGCCCGCTGGCAGGTGGCCGGTCTGCTGTTGGACGGCCCCTCCACCGTCGCCGGGCTCGCTCGCGAGCGCGGGCTGCGCCGCCAGGCAGTCCAGCAGACCGTCGACCGGCTGCGGGCCGAGGGCATCGTCACCACCAGCCCTAACCCCCAGGACCAGCGCAGTCCCCTGGTCGAACTGACCGACCGCGGCAGACAGGCACTGGACGATCTGCTTCCCCTGGAGCGGCAGTGGCTCCACCAGCTCACCTCAGGCATCGCCCACGACGACCTGCGCACCACGGCCCTCGTCCTGCGCCGGCTGCGGGAGAAGCTCGACGCCCAGCTGGACGAGAGCCCCACCGCCCCGCACCAGGGCCACTGACCCCACCGCCCCGCGCCCGTGCTCCTCAGGCGCCCGGGGCCCGCACGCTGCCCCAAGCCGCCTCCAAAGCGGCTTGAACACGGCGGGTCACTCTGGCCTCGACGCGCCCTTGCCACCTCGTGGCCCCGGGCGTGACGACGGCTAAGGAGACGCAGTGTCCAAGACACATGACGCTCGACGCGTCGTGATCACGGGTATCGGCGTGGTGGCCCCGGGCGACGTGGGCACCAAACCATTCTGGGAGATGCTCACGGCGGGGCGAACCGCCACCGGCACCATCTCCTCATTCGACGCCTCGCCGTTCCGCTCCCAGGTGGCGGCCGAGTGCAACTTCGATCCGGCGGCCGAGGGCCTGAGCCAGCGGCAGATCCGGGCCTGGGACCGCACCACCCAGTTCGCGTACGTGGCTGCGCGGGAGGCGCTGGAGGACAGCGGGATATCCGGCGAGACGGACCCGCTGCGCACCGGCGTCATGGTGGGCACCGCCTGCGGCATGACGATGAGCCTGGACCGCGAGTACGCGGTGGTCAGTGACGAGGGGCGGCTGTGGGAGGTGGACCCCGCCCACGGAGCCCCGTATCTGTACGACTACTTCCTGCCCTCCTCCATGGTCAGGGAGATCGCCTGGCTGGCCGGGGCCGAGGGCCCGGCGGGGGTGGTCTCTGCGGGCTGCACCTCGGGGATCGACGTGGTCACCCACGCCACGGACCTGATCCGCGACGGCGCGGCGGAGGTGATGGTCACCGGGGCCTCGGACGCGGCGATCTCACCGATCACCGTGGCCTGCTTCGACGCGATCAAGGCCACCACCCCGCGCAACGACGAGCCGGAGACGGCCTCCCGCCCCTTCGACCGCACCCGCAACGGCTTTGTCCTCGGCGAGGGCGCTGCCTTCTTCGTCCTGGAGGAACTCGGCCACGCGCAACGCCGCGGGGCCCGGGCATACGCGGAGATCGCCGGGCACGCCGCGCGCTGCAACGCGTACAGCATGACGGGCCTGCGTTCGGACGGTAAAGAGATGGCCGACGCCATCCGCGCGGCCCTGGACCGGGCGCGGATGGACCCGACAGACATCGACTACGTCAACGCCCATGGCTCGGCGACCAAACAGAACGACCTCCACGAGACGGCGGCGCTCAAGCGAAGCCTGGGCGAGCATGCCTATGCCACCCCGGTTAGCTCGATCAAGTCGATGATCGGCCACTCGCTCGGCGCGATCTGTGCACTGGAGGTGGCCGCCAGCGCACTGACCATCGAGCACTCGGTGATCCCGCCGACCGCCAACCTCCACGAGCCGGACCCCGCCCTGGACCTGGACTATGTTCCGCTGCGGGCCAGGGAAGCCCAGGTGGACAGCGTGCTGTCGGTGGCCAGCGGCTTCGGCGGATTCCAGAGCGCGATCGTGCTCACCGGACCGGGGAGGACGCAGTGAGCGGCCGCACCGCCCCCGCCCCGGCCCCCACGGCCTCCGGCATGACGCCCGCTCTCGCGGCCGCGCCACCCGCCGTAGTCACGGGACTTGGCGTCATCGCCCCTAACGGCACAGGCACCGAGGAGTACTGGCGCGCAATGCTTCGCGGCGAGAGCGGGATCGGCCGGATCACCCGGTTCGACCCGTCCCCCTACGCCGCCACGCTCGCCGGCGAGGTGAAGGGCTTTGAGCCCAAGAAACACCTGCCCAACAGGCTGCTGCCGCAGACCGACCCGATGACCCGACTCGCGCTGGTGGCCGCCGAGGAGGCGCTGGCCGACGCGGACCTGGATCCCCGGCAGCTGCCCGAGTACGCGGCCGGGGTGGTCACGGCCGCGTCCGGCGGAGGCTTCGAGTTCGGCCAGCGGGAGCTGGAGGCGCTGTGGAGCCGGGGCGGCGACCACGTCAGCGCCTACCAGTCGTTCGCGTGGTTCTACCCCGTCAACTCCGGTCAGATATCGATCCGTCACGGGATGCGTGGTCCCGGTGGGGCTCTGGTGGCCGAGCAGGCCGGAGGGCTGGACGCGGTGGCCAAGGCCCGCCGCCATGTGCGCGACGGCACGTCGATGATGGTCACCGGCGGGGTGGACGGGGCGCTGTGCCCCTGGGGCTGGCTGTGCCAGACCCGTTCGGGAGGGCTGTCCCCGCACGCCGATCCACGCCGTGCCTATCTCCCTTTCTCCACCCATGCCAGTGGCTATGTGCCCGGCGAGGGCGGGGCGATGCTGGTCCTGGAAGACGCCCACTCGGCCGCCGAGCGCGGCGCGGTCCACGTCTACGGGGGCATCGCCGGCTATGCCGCCACCTTCGACCCCCGCCCCGGGTCCGGGCGCCCTCCCGGGCTGCGCCGCGCCATCCAACTGGCCCTCGCTGATGCCGCATTGAGTGCGGACGCCATCGACGTGGTCTTCGCCGACGCCATGGGACTGCCCGAGGCGGACGCGGTGGAGGCCAAGGCGCTGGCCGACGAGTTCGGGCCGCGCGGCGTGCCGGTGACCGCACCCAAGACGATGACCGGGCGGCTGCTGGCGGGCGGCGCCTCGCTTGATCTGGCGACCGCACTGCTGTCGCTGCGCGACCAGGTGATTCCGCCGACGGTCAATGTGCACGACCGGGCGACGCCGCATGCGCTGGACCTGGTGACCGGCGGTCCGCGCGCGGCGGAACTGAACTGCGCCCTGGTACTGGCGCGTGGGCACGGCGGCTTCAACTCGGCGATGGTGGTACGCCGCACGGCGTGACCCCATGGCCGCTGCCGCCCCCGCTCGCGTACAGACCAGACCTCCGGTACGGGCCACGGCCACGCACAGCGAATCCCACCCTCACCACCGCTGACGAAAGGAACACCACTCATGACCTCCCTGACTCTCGACGACCTGCTGACCCTGCTGCGCGAGTGCGCGGGCGAGGACGAGTCCGTCGACCTGGACGGCGATGTCCTCGACCTCCCCTTCGACAACCTCGGCTATGACTCACTGGCCCTTCTCAACACCGTCGGCCGCATCGAGCGCGACTACGGCGTCCGCCTGGGCGACGACGCGCTGGAAAGCGCAGGTACACCGCGCGAGCTGATCGAGATGACCAACGCGGCGCTCGCCGGCTCCCGGCGGCCCGCGCCCGGCGCCGCGCGGGAGAAGTGAGAGGCTGACACATGTGCGGAGTCACGGGATGGGTCGACTTCGAACGGGATCTCTCGTCCGAACACGCGACGGCCGGGGCCATGACCCGGACCATGGCCTGCCGCGGCCCGGACGACGAGGGGCTGTGGCTGGGCAGGCACGCGGCGCTCGGCCACCGCAGGCTTGCGGTCATCGACCCGGAACACGGCCGCCAGCCGATGCACACCACTGCGGGCGACGGCTCAGCGGTGGTCATCACCTTCAGCGGAGAGATCTACAACTTCCGTGAGTTGCGAGCCGAGTTGGCCTCCTACGGGCACCGGTTCCATACCCACTGCGACACCGAGGTGGTACTGCGCGGCTACGTCCAGTGGGGCCGTGGCCTGGCCGAGCGACTCAACGGCATGTACGCCTTCGCCGTCTGGGACGAGGCGCGCGAGGAACTGCTGCTGGTGCGCGACCGGATGGGTGTCAAACCGCTCTACTACCACCCCACCCCGCACGGGGTGCTCTTCGGTTCCGAGCCCAAGGCCGTCCTCGCCCACCCGTCGGTGACCCCTCGGGTGACGGCGGATGGCCTGTGCGAGGTGCTGGACATGGTCAAAACGCCCGGGCGGACGGTGTTCTCCGGGATGTACGAGGTGCGGCCCGGCGAACTGGTCGTGGTCGGGAGCACCGGCCTTACCCGCCGTACGTACTGGAAGCTGGAAGCCCACGAACACCCCGACGATCTCAACACCACCATCGCCACCGTGCGCGACCTGCTGGCGGACACGGTCACCCGCCAGCTGGTCTCCGATGTCCCGCTGTGCACGCTGCTGTCGGGCGGTCTGGACTCCTCGGCGGTGACCGCCCTCGCAGCGAGAGGACTCCGCGCGGATGGGAAGGGCCCCGTGCGGACCTTCTCCGTCGACTTCACCGGCGCCGGCTCCGAATTCGAGCCGGATGCCGTGCGCAAGGGCACGGACGCGCCATTCGTCCGGGAGATGGTGCGGCATGTGGGCGCCGACCACACCGCAGTCCTCCTGGACAGCGACCGCCTGGCCGCCTCTGCCGTGCGCGACGCGGTGCTCGCGGCCACCGATCTTCCTCCCGCCTACTGGGGCGACATGTGGCCCTCCCTCTATCTCTTCTTCCAGCAGGTGCGCAGGCACTGCACGGTGGCGTTGTCCGGCGAGGCGGCCGACGAACTCTTCGGCGGATACCAGTGGTTCCACCGTCGGGCCGCCGTCCAGGCCGACACCTTTCCCTGGCTGACCTCCGGCTCGGCCCGCTACTTCGGCGGCCGCGGGCTGTTCGACAGAACGCTGCTCGACAAACTGGACCTGCCCGGCTACCAGCGGGCCCGGTACGAGGAGGCCCGCGACGAGGTTCCGGTATTACCCGGAGAGAACGAGCGGGAGCGCACACTGCGCCGGGTGTCGTATCTCAACCTGACCCGCTTCGTGCAGACCCTCCTGGACCGCAAGGACCGGATGAGCATGGCCACCGGACTGGAGGTGCGGGTGCCGTTCTGCGACCACCGCCTGGTGGAGTACGTCTTCAATGTGCCCTGGGAGACGAAGACCTTCGATGGCCGGGAGAAGAGCCTGCTACGGGCCGCGGCAACCGATCTGCTGCCGCACTCGGTCCTCACCCGGGTCAAGACGCCCTACCCCGCCACCCAGGATCCGGCGTACGAACGGCTGCTGCGCCAGGAGCTGGCGGACGTGCTGGCCGACGGAGAGGCCCCCATAAGGGAGTTGCTGGATCTGGAGAAAGCCGGAGACGTGCTGCGGCGTCCGGTAGGCGCCGTCAGCCGCCCCTACGATCGCGGCAGTATGGAGCTGGTGCTGTGGATGAACACCTGGTTGAGCACGTACAACATCCGGCTGGAGCTGTGAAACCCGGTGCCGGTCGCCCCGCCGAGGTGTACGCGGATGTGTGCATCGTCGGCGGCGGCCCGGCCGGGCTGACCCTGGCGCTGCTGATGCTGCGCTCGGGCGCGCGGGTCGCGCTCGTCGAACGCAGCCGCTCGCTGGAGCGCGAGTACCGCGGGGAGATCCTCCAGCCCGGCGGGCAAGAGCTCCTGGCCACGCTCGGCGTCCTTGAGGGGGCCCGCGAGCGTGGATGTCACGAACACGACGGTTTCCGTCTGGAGGAACACGGCAGGGTCCTGATCGACGGGAACTACCGCCGGCTGCCGGGGACGTTCAACTGTCTGCTCAGCCTCCCCCAGCGGCATCTGCTGACCGAGCTGCTGCGCCGCTGCCAGGCCCATCCGGGCTTTGTCAGTCTGACCGGCACCAGGGTCAACGGGCTGGTGGAGGAGGCGTCCGCGGTCCGCGGGGTGGTCTGTTCCGGTACGGGGAGCGAGCCGGACACGCGCGTCGTGCGCGCGGCATGTGTGGTGGGGGCGGACGGACGGTACTCCACCGTGCGCCGCCTCGCCCGGATCCCTTACGACCGGGTGGAACTCTTCGACCAGGACGTGCTCTGGTTCAAACTCGCCGCCCGCGCCACCCGCACGGTGCGGATCTTCCGCGCCGGAGGCAGCCCTGTGCTGGCCTACACCTCCTTCCCCGACCAGGTTCAGCTGGGCTGGACCCTGCCGCACCGCGGCTACCGGGAGCTGGCATCCCGCGGTTTCGGAGAAGTCAAGGACCGGATCCGCGCCGCGGTGCCCGAGTACGCGGACGCCGTCGAAGAGCAGATCGGCGGCTTCAAGGATCTCTCCCTGCTGGACGTGTTCGCGGGCAGTGCACGGCAGTGGGCGCGGGACGGCCTGCTGCTGATCGGGGACAGCGCACACACCCACAGCCCGATCGGCGCCCAGGGCATCAACCTGGCCGTCCAGGACGCGGTCGCGGCCCACCCAGTGCTGTGCGAGGGCCTGCGGCGGCGCGATCTCAGCGCCCGCATGCTGGCTCCCCTGGTCGCCCAACGGCAAGACGAAACAGGGAAGATGACGAGGTTGCAGGTGATGCAGAGCAGGATGATGCTCTCCAGCGGCCGCCTCTCCGGCTTCGTCAGGCCCAAGGCCGCGCTGCTGGTCTCACGCACGCCCGCCTACCGCTCAGTGCTGCGACGCATCGCCTACGGCGACCGTGGTGTGGCGGTCCGCTCGGATCTCTTCCACGAGACCGAGACCGGTCCTGCCTGATCCCCGTCCCAACCTGCCCGCACCTGTCCGGTTCTCTTCAACCCAGCTTCCTCTATGGATGCGGAGGGTACGGGAAGCCCCCGGCCGCATGTTCTGCGGCCGGGGGTTTCTCCTACATGCAGTCGGTACCTCAGCGTTACGCCTGGACCCTGCTCTCGAACAGGTGGAGATACGAGTTGACCGGCCGGACCGACTCCAGCTGCAGACCCGCCTCCTGGATGAGGGCGCTGAGCCCGGCCTTGGTGTGCTTACGGCCGCCCACGTTGAGCAGCAGCATCAGGTCCATCGCCGTAGTGAAACGGGCCTCGGGGCTGCCGTCGACGAGGTTCTCCATGACCACCACCCGCGCCCCTGCCGGGGCCGCCTCGGCCACGTTCCGCAAGGTGCGCACCGTGCTCTCATCGTCCCACTCCAGAATGTTCTTCAGCAGGTACAGATCGGCGCCCTCGGGGACCGTACGACGGCAGTCGCCCGGCACCAGCCGCGCCCGGCCGGCAAGCGAACCGCCGTCGCGCAGCCGCGGGTCGGCGTCGGCCACCACCTCGGGCAGGTCGAAGAGGGTACCGCGCAGGCCGAGGTGCTTCTCCAACAGCGTGGCCAGCACCATGCCCTGGCCACCCGCGATGTCCACGATCTCCCGCGCGCCGTCGATCGTGACCACCTCTGCGATGGCCCGTGCGGACAGGATGCTCGACTGCGTCATGGCCTTGTCAAAGACCTCGGATGACTCCCGGGCCTCCTCTGTGTGCAGCCAGGAGAAGAACTCGCTGCCGTACAGTCCGGCAAAGACCTCCTTGCCGGTGCGCACCGCCTCCTCCAGGTGAGGCCACAGCGCCCAGGTCCACGGTTCGGTGGCCCACAGGGCGGAGTAGCGCAGGCTGCGCGGAGCGTCCTCGCGCAGCAGCCGCGAGGTCTCGGTGTGTCGGAACCGCCCGTCGGGCAGCTCGGCGAAGATGCCATGCGCGGCCAGGGCACGCAGCAGCCTTGCCAGGGCGTGGGCATCGGCGTCGACGGTGGCGGCGAGGGCCTGCGCGGTAGCGGGCTCGTCGCCGAGGGCGTCGGCCACGCCCAGACGGGCCGCGGCCCGGACGGCCGCGGCACAGGCGGCGCTGAGCGCGAGCTCGCGCAGCTGCATGACGGCGGGCGGGAGCACGGTTCCGGGAGTGCCGGCGGCGCCGGAGGTGCCGGGCGTACCAGGGGTATCGGTCGCACCGGACATACGGGCTGTGCTGGTCACGGATGAATTCCCTTCGTTCGTGGGGTTGCCAGGCATGCGATGCGTGAAAGGCGGGCTAGGGGGTGGCTGCGTGGGTGGTGACCAGCGTGTACGGGGCGGGGTCGGCACTCGCCAGCTTCTGCACTTGGCGTACCGCAACAAGGAACTCCTCGGTACGCGCGGCACGTTGGTGGTCGGCGGCGTGCTCCCACTCAGCCACCTCCACGTAGACCTTGGGGTCCTTGCCTGAGTGGTAGAGGCGGTGGGAGCGGAAACCGGGCTGCTGGGACATATGGGCCGTGATGTCCGCCAGCCGCCGTTCGAACTCCTCGGTGCCGCCTTCGACGGTGAACCGGTTGATGAAAGTGAACATGCGCATTCCCTTCTGCTGGGTGGTGAGTTGAGAGGGGAGGTGATGAGATGAGATGCGGCGATCACGCCGTCAGGCCGAGTCGCGCCGCGCGAGGGTGGCGTTCCGCAGCTCGCGACGCTGGACCTTGCCCGTGGGCGAGCGGGGAATCTGCCCGACCACGTCGCAGTACTTGATGTGCTGGTAGTAGGGCAGTTGATCGTTGGCGAACCGCGTGATGGCAGCGACCACGTCGACGGATGCGGAGGCTGCGGCTTCGACTGCCGGTCCGCCTTCGACCCCGCCGTCCGGGTTCCTGAGAACCACCAGTGCATGCGCCACGGCCCCGCTGAACTCGTCCGGGTGGTCGAAGACCGCGCAGTCGGCAACCGCGGGGCTACGCAGCAGCACGTTCTCGATCTCCAGCGGCGACACCAGCCAGTTGTCGCACTTGAAGACGTCCTTTACGCGATCGACGACGAACAGCCGACCGTCTGCATCCGCATAGCCGATGTCCCCGGTGGAGAACCAACCGTCCGGAGCCACGACCTGCGCGGAGCGCCCCAGATATCCCTTCATCAACTGTGGTCCACTGACCTGGATCTCACCGCGCTCACCCACCGGCAGCACCGCCCGGGTCTCCAGGTCCACGATCCGGCACCGGGTGCCGGGGACAGGTGGCCCCGAGGAGCCCGTGACCGGGTGGTCCAGGCTGTCGAAGTGGGTGGACGGCGAGGTCTCGGCGAGCCCGTACCCCTGGATGACCGGGACACCGAAGTGCCCACCCAGGATGTCGGCGGTACGGGCGGGCAGCGCTGAACCTCCGGAGAGCACCGCCCGCAGTGTGGGCACGGCCAGACCGGACAGGCTAGGGTGCACGGCCAGCCGGGAGAGCCGAACCGGCAGACTGTAGAGGTGTGTTGCCCCGCGCCGGGCCGCCTCCCGCACCGCCTGCTCGCCGTCGTCCCCAGGGCACAGGATGTGGGTCGCTGCGACGGTGACCGCGATGTTGAGATGCATCAGGTGGAAGGTCGGCAGGTGGTTCAGTAGGACGGAGTCCTCGGTCAGCCGGTGGGCGTGGGCTGTCTGGGCCGCGTTCACTGTCAGGTTCCGGTGGGTGAGCATCACCGTCTTGGGGGCGCCCGTGGTGCCGCTGGTGAACTGCAGATTGGCCACTGCCCCGGCGTCGGTGGCCACCGCCGGCACCACGGGCGCGGCGCGGTCGATCAGCTCGGCGAGGGTGGGCACGTGGTCGTTGTCCACGCGCTCCTCGCCTTCCGCCTCCCGGTGGGTGAGCACCACCGTGCGTAGGGAGGGCAGGTGTGGGCGGACCGCCTGGATACGTGCGTACATGGCGGGCGGCACGATCACGACCCGGGTGCCCGAGGACTTCAGTACGTGCTCCAGGCGCTCCTCGCGCAGCAGCGGATTGAACATGGCACTGACCAGCCCGGCCCGGGCGGCGCCGAAGTATGCCAGCGCAAAGGGCAGATCGAGTACCGCGGCGATACCGATCACCGTGTCGGGGCCGGGCTCACCGGCCAGGGTCCGCAGCGCGGCGGCGCACCGGGTCACCCGCTCGTCCAGGGCGGCATAGGACAGCTCTCCCGATTGGCCGGCCAGCGCGAGCCGTTCGGGGGCGCGCTGAGCGGCGCGCCGCAACAGATCGTCAATGCGGGGGCCGCCCACGAGGTGGTCGATGCTCTCCAGAGGAGCGCCCGTAGCGGTGCTGTCGCCCGCACGGCCGATTCCACTGTTGCACTCCGGGATTCCTGTGCCGTTCCCTTCCTGATCAGGCCCCGGGTTCCCTTTCGATATGGCGTACGTCACCGCAGATCGTCCCTTCGGACCTCGCGACGGCGGACGCGCAGTCCGCCTTCCTCCCGGACCAGCACGTCATCACACGTGGTGCTCAGGTGTACGGCCGCCTGGCCGCCGCGCGGAGTGCTGAGGATCAAGGCGTACGTCCGGGCGTGCACGGTTCCGTCGGGGTGCTCGTCGGCCTCCAGCATGCCCAGCCAGTGGCGGCGTTGGATCCCCTGCTCGGCCAGCTGCTCGGCAGCCTTGCGGGCACCGCCGGCAATGGCTGCACAGCCAACGGACGGCTCGGGATGGGCGTTGGCGGTGAACACCCCGTCGTCGGTGAAGGTCTGTGCCCACTCCTCCACCATGGCCTGGTCCAGGAACCGCATCTGGCGCGCGTAGAAGTGCTGGATCTCCTGATAGAGCGCACTGTCCACGGGAGTTGGCGCCGCGGAGTGCGATGCGGGCTGCTTCGATGGCGACATGGGGTCTCCTCTCCGGCGACCGCGCGTACCGCGGCCACCCGGCGTGAGCGTGACAGCAGCGCTTCGACCCGTCTTAGAGCGGCGAACCGGCGGCCGCCGAGCGCGTCCGGCCCGGCTACGGCCCCAACTGCGCTCGGTTCCAGCTCGAACCTCCGATTGCAGGCTGGTGGCGCGCCATACCCCAGACGAATTCCCGGACAACCGGAGGAGCCTCATGAGCAGTACCACTACTCCCGCCGGCAGCACTCCCCCCACCGCCCTGGTCACCGGCGGTACCAGCGGCATCGGCCTGGCCGTCGCCAAGACCCTGGCCGCCCGCGGGCTTCGGGTGTTCCTGTGCGCCCGCAGCCGCGACGCCGTCGAGACGGTGGTCAAGGACCTGCGGACGCAGGGGTACGAGGTGGATGGCTGCGAGGGGGACGTCCGCTCGCGCGAGTCGGTGGACCGGGTTGTCCGTACGGCCGTCGACCGTTTCGGCACGGTGGGCGTGCTGGTGAACAACGCGGGCCGCAACGGCGGCGGAACCACCTCCACCCTCACCGACGAGCTGTGGTACGACGTGATCGACACCAACCTCAACAGCACCTTCCTGGTCACCCGCGAGGTTCTGACCACCGGAGGGCTGGAGCAGGCCGGGTGGGGGCGCATCATCAACGTCGCCTCCACCGGCGGCAAGCAGGGCGTGCCACTGGGCGCGCCCTACTCGGCGTCCAAGGCCGGAATGATCGGCTTCACCAAGGCCCTCGCCAAGGAACTGGCGCCCTCCGGTGTCACCGTCAACGCGGTGTGTCCGGGGTACGTGGAGACACCGATGGCCGCTCGCGTCCGGCAGGCGTACGCCACCACCTGGCAGACCACCGAGGAAGAAGTGCTCGCCCGCTTCAACGCCAAGATCCCGTTGGGGCGTTACTCCACCCCCGAGGAAGTGGCCGGACTGGTGGGCTATTTGGTGACCGACGAGGCCGCCTCCATCACCGCTCAGGCTCTCAATGTATGTGGAGGGTTGGGCAGTTACTGACCCTTTCCCTACTCCCCTCTTCCCTCTTTTGCGCGCCCTGAGAAAGGAACCCCATGCCCGTACCCCGCACCCACCATGCCGTCCACGACACGGTCATCGACGCCTCGACCGATCGGGTGTACGCGCTCGTCGCCGACGCCGTGTCCTGGCCGCAGCGCTTCACGCCCACCGTCCACGTCCGGCGCGAGGAAACCGGCACCCAAAGCGAGCGTCTGCACATCTGGGCGACCGCCAACGGCGAGGTCAAACACTGGACCTCGCACCGCACCCTGGACCCGCACCGGCGACGTGTGGCGTTTCGTCAGGAGGTTTGCTCTCCCCCCGTTGCCGCGATGGGCGGAGAGTGGATCATCGAGGAACAGTCCGGCGGAGGCAGCAAGCTGACGCTGCATCATGACTACGCGGCAGTGGACGACCTGCCGGCCAATGTCACCTGGATCACCGCTGCCACCGACCGCAACAGCCGCACCGAGCTCGCCAACATCAAGACGCTGGCGGAGTCTTGGCGAGAGCCGGAGTCGGACGATCTGCTCTTCTCCTTCGAGGACCACGAGACGGTCCATGCCCGGACAGAGACGGTCTATGACTTTCTGCGTGACGCCGATCAATGGCCCACCCGCCTGCCCCATGTCTCGCGCATGGAGCTGGCCGAACCCTCGGACGGCGTCCAGCAGATGACCATGGTGACCCGCGCGGGCAGCGGCGGCTCGGAGCACACGACCGAATCGGTGCGAGTCTGCTTCCCCGCTGAGCGGACCATCGTCTACAAGCAGGTGACCACCCCGCCCCTGATGGCCCTGCACACCGGGCGGTGGACGGTGACAGACACCGGCAAGGGGCTGCGGGTCACCTCACAGCACACCATCCGGCTCAACGCGGCAGCCATCCCCGCCGTCCTCGGCGAGGGCGCGACACCGGCCCAGGCACGCAGGTACGTCCGCGAGGCGGTTGGCGGCAACAGCGCCGCCACGCTCGCGCTCGCCAAGGAGTTCGCAGAGGCACGGCATGCCGCCTGAGCCGCCGCGGCCGGCCCACCGCGCACCGCATCGGTCCGCGGCGGGCGGCGACACCGAGGTGCTGATCGTCGGCGCCGGTCCAGTCGGCCTCACCCTCGCCCACGAACTGGCCCGCAGACGAGTTCGGGTGCGGGTGGTGGACAGGGCGGCAGGCCCGGCGACCACCAGCCGGGCGCTGGCCGTCCACCCACGCACACTGGAGATCACCCACCAGATGGGCCTGGCCGACGCCCTGCTGGCGCACGGGCAGCGCGTCACGCACTTCACCCTGCATCTGCGCGGCCGCGAACTGATCCGCTTCGACACGAACTATGCACATCTACCCACCTGTTACCCCTTTTCCCTGATGCTGGATCAGGTCCGTACGGAGCAGGTCCTCAGGGACCGGCTGGCCGGATTGGGCGTGGGAATCGAATGGGGGGTGGAGTTGACGGGCCTCCGTACGGACGGGGAGCGGGTGACCGCCCGGCTGCGGCACGGCACCGCTTCCGGCCGAGTGGCGGAGGTGGAAGAGCGCGAAGCGGGCGGCGAAGCGGTCGTCGACGAAGAGGCAGAGGTGCCCTGGTTGGTGGGCGCGGACGGCTCGCGCAGCACCGTACGCGAGGAACTCAGGCTGCGGCTGGTCGGCGATGCCACCCGGACCTGGCTGAACGCGGATGTGGTGCTGGACACGGACCTACCGCGCGACAGCAACCATCTGCTGCACACCGGCTCCGGCACCGTCCTGCTCGTCCCCTTCCCCGACCCGGGCAAGTGGCGGGTGGTGGACACCGAGGAGACGGACGGGGCGGCCGACACAGAGGCGGTGCGCCGGCGGCTCGGCGCGAAGATCTCCCGTGCGCTCGGCCGCCCGGTCGCGGTCGGCGTGCCGACCTGGGTCTCGGTCTTCCGCGTACAGCAGCGCATGATCACCGCCATGCGCTCCGGCCGCTGCTTCGTGGCCGGGGACGCGGCCCATGTTCACAGCCCGGCCTCCGGCCAGGGTATGAACACCGGGATGCAGGACGCCTACAACCTGGCGTGGAAGCTGGCCGATGTCGTGCGCGGCCACGCCCGTGAGGCCCTGCTCGACTCCTATGCGGCCGAGCGCATCCCAGTGGGCGGCAGACTGCTCTCCTCTACCCGCAAGGCCACCGCGCTGGTCGCGCTGCGCAATGCGGCCGCCCCCGTGCTCATGCCGGTGGGGCTCACTGCCCTCAAGGCGCTGCGCCCGGTCAAACGGCGGGTCGAGCACCGGATCATGGCGGGCCTGTCCGGTCTCGCGCTGCAGTACGCGGACGGTCCGCTCAGCCCGGCCCCTGCCGGAGGCACGGACCGCGGGCTGCGGCCGGGGTACCGGGTGGGGTGTACGGCACGTGACGAGGCGAACCATCCAGGGTGGCGGGCCCTGCGCGCGGCGCTGACCGACCCCCGCTGGACGCTGCTGCTGTTCCCGGCGGCCCCCGCGCCCCCCGGTCATGCCCCCACCGGGCTTGATGCCCCCGACCGGCACGACGCCGACCGCGCCGTACGAGCGCAGCTGACGCGGCACTTCGGCCGGGCTGTGGGCGTCCGCTGCGTCCACCCGGGCAACGGGGAACGCTGCGAGCCGGACGCCCTGCCCGATCCGGACGGCGCCCTGCGGCGCGGCCTCGGCGTCCCTCCGGGCGGCTATGCACTGATCCGGCCGGACGGCTATCTGGCGGCCAAGGGGCCGTACGCCCCCGCCGCGGCAGTGGGCGAGGTGCTGCGCGGCCTCCATCTGATCCCCGAGCACCTGGTAGCGCACTCCCCGCGGCACGAGCACGAGGACGGCGGCCCACGGCAGGACGCGCGGACCGAATGAGGGCCGTACGACCGACACATACGGCAGGGACGAAAACGACGAAGAAGGGCACTTCTATGACTGATGCGGCGGCGAAGGTGACAACACGGGCGGGCGCGCACTCGGCAGACCGCTCCGACGCACCGTCCCTCACCCTCAGCGGCTCCGTGGCTTTGGTTACCGGGGCCACCAGCGGCCTCGGCCGCACCATCGCGGGCAAGCTCGCCGCTGCCGGCTGCGAGGTGCTGCTCAACTACGCGCACGACGACCACGCCGCACGCGACACCGAGCGCCAACTGGCCGAGGCGGGCGGCAAGGTGCGCCTGATGCGGGCCGATATCGGCACGCCCTTAGGCGCGGTGCGGCTCCTCGACGACATCCGCCGCACCCACGGACGGCTGGACGTCCTGGTGCACAGCGCCGCCTCCTTCCACCCGGCCCCCACCACCGCACCGCACATCGGAAAATCGCTGCGCGACGGTGCCGTGACCCTTGGGCCGCTGCTTTACGGAGCCTCCCGCCTCGGGGAGTTGATGACGGCCGGCGCGGGCCGGATCGTGGCGATCTCCAGTACGGGGACCCACGCTGTGGTGCCAGGCTACGCGGGCACGGCCATGGCCAAAGCGGCGCTGGAGACCCTGGTCCGCTATCTCGCGGTGGAGCTGGCCGGGCGGGGCATCGCGGTCAACGCTGTGGCGGCGGGCAAGCTGGCCGACCTTGGTGCCGATGCCCTGCCCGCCATCGTGCGGGAGCAGTTGGTGCGGCGGTCCGCGACCGGGCACCTGGCCACCCGGGACGAGGTGGCCGATGTCGTGTCGCTGCTGTGCCGCCCGGAGGCAGGCGGACTGCACGGGCAGGTACTCACCGTGGACGGCGGAGCAACACTGCGCTGACCTGCCCTTTCCCGCACGCGGATACCCCGTCCGGATTCCCTGCCGGTACACATCCGGCAGCCACCAGCGAGTTGACAACGGAACAGAGGACAGTCATGCACATTGTCGATCTGTCGTCGGCCGTGGACGCGAACCAGTGGGAAATCGACCCGGTGGAACACCAGGTCCTCTCCCCCGCCGAGGGCGGCCGCCACATGGCCGAGGGGATGCGGCGCGACTACGGCATCGAGTTCGACCCGGCCGAGCTGCCCGACGGCGAACTGCTCTCCCTGGACACCCTGAAGCTGACCACCCACACCGGCACCCACGTCGACGCCCCCTCGCACTACGGGTCCAAAGCCCGCTACGGCACCCCCCGACATATCGACCAGATGCCGCTGGACTGGTTTCTGCAGCCCGGCCTCAAGCTGGATCTCACCGACGCGCCGACCGGGGTCATCGGCGCCGACCGGCTGCGGCGGGCGCTCGACGAGGCCGGACGCACCCCGCGCCCCCTGGATATCGTGCTGCTGCACACCGGGGCCGACCAACGGGCCGGCACACCCGCGTACTTCACCGAATTCGCGGGGCTCGACGCCCAGGCCACCCATCTCCTGCTGGACTTCGGGGTGAAGGTCATCGGTACCGATGCCTTCAGCCTGGACGCCCCCTTCGGCCACATGCTCACCGAGTACCGACGCACCGGAGACCGCGGGGTGCTGTGGCCGGCCCATTTCGTGGGTCGGGAGCGCGAGTACTGCCAGATCGAGCGGCTGAGCAATCTCGGTGGTCTGCCCGGCCCGACCGGATTCGTGGTGTCGTGCTTCCCGGTGAAGATCGCGGGCGCGGGCGCGGGCTGGACCCGCGCGGTGGCGCTCGTCGAGGAGGACACCAAGAGCGACACCGAGGACCAGGGCGCGTGACGGCTGCCTCCCACGCGTCCATGCATGAGGGGCGCCCCGCGATGGTGCGGGGCGCCCCTCATGCTCGTACGCATGTATACGAGCCCGCTAGGGCACCGTATGTCCTTCCTCCCTCAGCTCATCCAAAGCGGCCTTGAGGCAGGCCCGTTCGCACTCCGGCGCCCCTGCCCCTTTCGGTGACAGGGCTACCACACGGCTGTGTCCGCGCCGTACAGCCGGGTGTCGGCGGGCCACGCTCGACAGCGCCCGCCCGGGCCCGGCCTCGACCAGGACGTAGGCGCCGGCGGTCAGCAGGGCGTCCAGAGCGGGCCAGAACCGCACCGTGTCCACGGGCTGGGCGGCCCAGAACGCGGAGTCCGCGCACCGGGCCGCCGTCAGCGGTGCTGCTGTGTAGCACGAGTACACCGGCACCCGGGGGGCGCGCCGCTCCACCGTAGCCAGCAGTTGCTCGGCCCCTTTGGCATACGGGGCGATCGCCGGGCTGTGGAAGGGACTCAGCGCGGGAACGCGTCGGGCGGCCAGGCCATCGGCACGCAGCCGTTCGTCGACCGCCCGCAGCGCGTGCTCCGGCCCGGCCAGCACCGTCTGCTGCGGGGCGTTGACGGCGCCGACCACCAGTCCGCTACTTGGATCGTCGCCCGAGGCCAGATATGGCTCCAGCCTGCCGGGGGCCGCCGCCACCGCGAGCAGTCCGCCCGGTGGGGCCTGTGCCAGCCGTACCACCCGGTCCAGCACGACCCTGGCGGCATCCTGCACCGTGAACACCCCGGCGAGGGTGGCCGCGGCCATCTCACCGATGCTGTGGCCCAGCAGGGCGGCGGGGCGGATGCCCCAGCTCTCCACCAGCCGACCGAACGCGAAGTCTACGGTGAACAGCAGGGGTTGGGAGCGCAGGACGTGATCCATCGGTAGTCGTGGCCGCGGGACGCGCCGCTCGCCCTCGCCAGGCTCATCGTCCCCGGCAAGCCAGTCTTCCCGTATCCGCTCGCCCTCCGCCCCCATCGCCTCCAGGACCTCATCGACCGCGTCCGCGAAGACCGGCTCCGTCTCATACAGACCGGTGGCCATGCCGGGGTACTGGGAGCCCTGCCCCGGCAGCAGCAGAGCCACCGGCCGGGGGTCGGCAGCAGGACGCGGAGCGGAACTCGACGCAGCGGGCGCGCTCATCGCAGCCGAGCGGCTGCTGCGGCAATCCGCTCATCGCTCGCCGTGATCGCGATGCGGACATGACGCTCCCCGGCCTGGCCGTAGAAGGCGCCGGGGGCGACGAGGATGCCGCGGTCAGCGAGTTCCTTCACCGTCGCCCAGCACGACTCGCCACGGGTCGCCCACAGGAAGAGCCCCGCCTGCGAGTGCTCGACGGTGAAACCGGCCGCGAGCAGCGCCGCGCGCAGGGACCGCCGACGGCGCTGGTACCGCGCCCGCTGCTCCTCCACATGCGTGTCGTCGGCGAATGCGGCTGTCATGGCGGTCTGCACCGGCGCCGGGACTGCGTGCCCGGCATGCTTACGGATGCCGAGCAGCCGTTGTACGAGAGCCGGGTCCCCGGAGCAGATCCCGGCCCGGTATCCGGCGAGGTTGGAGCGCTTGGACAGCGAGTGCACCGCCAGCAGCCCCTCGTGACTGCCCCCGCACACCTGCGGGTTCAGGAGGGAAACGGGCCGGGTCTCCCAGCCATACTCGACGTAGCACTCATCGTTGACGAGCACGGTGCCGCGCTCCCTGGCCCAGGTAACCAGCGCGCGCATCTCGTCGGGGGAGTGCACCCTTCCCTCCGGATTCGAGGGCGAGTTGAGCCAGACCACCGCCGGGCGCTCCGTGGCAGGCAGGTCGGGTGGCCAGGCCACGGGGCGGGATACGGCCCCGGCAAGCCGGGCGCTCACATCGTAGGTGGGAAAGGCAAGTTCCGGGAAGGCAACCGTGTCTCCGGGGCCGGCGCCGAGCATGGAGGGCAGCCAGGCGATGACTTCCTTGCTGCCTATCACGGGCAGCACGGCCGAGGGGTCCACACTCACGCCCAAGCGGCGGTGCAGCCAGGCAGCGGCCGTCTCGCGCAAGGTCGGGGTTCCCTCAGTCAGAGGGTAACCCGGAGCGTCGGACGCCGAGTTGAGGGCTTCCCGTACCGGCCTCGGGGTGGGGTCGACGGGCTCCCCCAGGGCGAGATTGACGATTCCGTCGGGGTGTTCGGCCGCGCGCCGCTTGTGCGGCAGAATGACATCCCACGGGAATTCCGGCATTTCCCTCATCGCCGCGCCCCCTCCTCCGCCTTTTCGGTCTTTTCCGCCTTCACGGTCTCCTCGCTCGCGATCCGGCGGGAGTGGGCACCGGTGGACAGGTCGCCTTCGATGCCCCAGCTGATGATCCGCAGCGGGCGAATCGCGATCATCTCCTCATCGCAGTGCGGGCGGCGGGCTTTTCCGCCGGCGGTCAGCGCCCTTGCCCGCCCGTGGACGACCACGGCCCGTACCACTTCCGGATCACGACAGGGAATGTCATCGACGACGAAGGCAACCCTGTCGTTCGCCAGCACATTGCGGTACTTCTGACTACGTCCCATATTCCTCCCGGTGATCTCGATAACGCCGTTACCGTCGTCGAACTGGAACGAGACGGGGACATTGTGCGGTTCTCCGTTCGGGCCAACCGTGGCCAGCCGGCCGTAACCTTGGGACCGCATATAGCTGATTTCTTTCGGGGTGAACGGCATATCGCTTCCCTGGGTGTCCGTAGGGGTCCAGGGAACGTTACGCAGCCCCCTTCGAGCGCCCTTCGAGTCCGCAGCCCCGGATTCCGGCTGGACGGCGGCTCTAAGGCACAGGTCCAGCATGCGTCACGGAAACGGAATCCCTGGATGCCCCTGGGGTGACCCTGGATAAGGAGGTTTCTGGTGCAGTACGACGTAGTGGTGGCCGGTGCTGGACCCACCGGCCTGATGCTCGCCTGTGAACTGCAACTCGCCGGGGCCCGCACCCTGGTGGTGGACCGCCTTGCGGAACCGGTCGATTTTTCCAAGGCGTTGGGCGTGCATGCCCGCACCGTGGAACTGCTGGAGATGCGCGGCCTGGCCACGGCCTTTCTGCGGGATGCCCCGAAACTGCGCGGGGGGAACTTCGCCAGCCTCGGCGTGCCGCTGCAGTTCGAGTCCTTCGACACCCTGCACCCCTACGCCCTGTTCGTTCCCCAGGTCCGTACCGAGGAGCTGCTGACCGAGCGCGCTCTGGAACTGGGCGCACAGCTGCGCCGGGGCCATGCCCTGACCAACCTGGGGCAGGACGAGCACGGCGTGACCGTGCAGGTCGAGGGGCCCGACGGGCCGTACGAGATCGACGCCGCGTACCTGGTGGGGTGTGACGGGGGCAGCAGCACCGTACGCAAGCTGCTCGGCATCGACTTCCCAGGCCAAGATCCCCATATGTTCGCTGTGATCGCGGACGCCCGGTTCCGGGAGGAGCTGCCGCACGGCGAGGGCATGGGGCCCATGCGGCCGTACGGCGTGATGCGGCACGATCTGCGCGCCTGGTTCGCGGCCTTCCCACTGGAGCCCGGCATCTTCCGGGCCACCGTCGCCTTCTTCGACCGGCCCTACGCCGACCGGCACGCTCCCGTCACCGAGAATGACGTACGCGCCGCGCTGACCGAGGTGGCCGGCAGCGACTTCGGGATGCACGACGTGCACTGGCTCTCCCGGCTCACCGACACCTCACGGCAGGCCACCCGCTACCGGGATCAGCGGGTACTGCTGGCAGGGGACGCCTGCCATATCCACCTCCCCGCCGGCGGCCAGGGCCTCAACCTCGGCTTCCAGGACGCCGTCAACCTCGGCTGGAAGCTGGGCGCGGTCCTTGCGGGAACGGCCCCGGAGGGTCTGCTGGACACCTACGAGTCCGAGCGGCGCCCCGTCGCGGCGGGTGTGCTGCGCAACACCCGGGCCCAGGCCGTCCTCATCGACCCCGACCCGCGGTTCGAGGGATTGCGGGAGCTGATGATCGAGCTGTTGCACGTACCGGAGACCAACCGTCATCTGGCGGGCCTGATTTCGGCACTGGACGTGCGCTACGACATCCCCGGCGAGCACCCGCTGACCGGGCGCCGGGTCCCGGACCTGCTGCTGGACACCAGCGAGGGCAGCCGCAGGCTCAGCAGCTACTTCCATGAGGCCCGGGGGCTCCTGCTAGCCCTGCCGCCGGACCGTGGACAGGCCGACGCGATCACCGGCTGGAAGGACCGGGTCGACCTTGTCCCGGTGCACGCGGTTCGGATGCCCGGCACCGCGCCCGCCGACTTCACGGCACTGCTCATCCGCCCGGACGGTTACGTCTGCTGGGCCGGTACGCCCGGCGGAGGCGTGGACGGCCTGACCGAGGCGCTGCACACCTGGTTCGGAGCCCCCACTACGTAACACCACCGCATCTTTCGCACACCTCGTGCACCACCTGCACCTCTGGTGATCACTTCAGGCCAAGGGAGACCCATGACCACCTCACCGCTCGCGCCGGTCGATCAGGCCCGCTCACTGCTCCTGCTCAACACCGCCTACCATCAGGCCAAGATCCTGCACACGGCAGTGGAGTTGGGTCTGTTCGAGAGGCTCGCCGGCGGGTCGGCGACCGTCGAGGAGCTGCGTCAGAAGCTGTCGCTGGCTCACCCGTTGGCGGCGGAGTTCCTCAATGCCCTGGTAGCCCTGGGGCTGTTGGAGGCGGAAGACGGCGACCCCCGCCGCTACCGCAACTCCGCTACGGCGGCCGCCTTCTTGGTGCCCGGCTCCTCCGAGTACCTCGGGGGCAGCATCCTGCAGCACGCCCGCAAGCATTACCACGTCTGGGCCGGGCTCACCACGGCGCTGCGCGAGGGCGAGGCCGGCTCGGGGGCCGAGGCGCACGGCCCCGAGGCTTATCCGCAGCACTATGCGGACCTGGACCGTGCCCGCCAGATCATGGCGCATTTCGACACCTTCACCACATTCACCGCCGATGAGCTGGCGCGCCGCGTCGACTGGGCCCCGTACCGCTCGTTCGTCGACATCGGCGGTGCGCGCGGAAACCTGGCGACCCGCCTGGCACTGGCCCACCCGCACCTGTCCGGCACCGTCTTCGACCTGCCCGCGCTGGCACCGCTCTGCGCCGAGCTGGTGACCGACCGCGGTCTGGACGGCCGGGTCCGCTTCCAGGGCGGCGACTTCCTCACCGACCCTCTGCCCGCGGCGGATGCCGTGGTCATCGGGCATGTACTGCCCGACTGGCCCGTACCGCAGCAGCGAGCGCTGCTGCGCCGGATCCACGACGCACTGCGCCCGGGCGGCGCCCTGGTGATCTACGACCTGATGACCGACCCCGCGTCCGAGACCGTGCACGACATCCTGCAGCGCCTCAACCACGGGCTGATCCGCGGGGACAGCTCATCCTCCAGCGTGGCGGAGTACCGGTCGTCCGTGGAGGAGGCCGGGTTCACCGTCCGGCAGGCCGAGCGCATCGACAATCTCCTCGGTGACTGGCTGATTGTCGCTATCAAGTCCTGACCTGCGACAGGCCCACTTGTTAACGTAACCGCACCCGCCGGGACGCGTCCCGGGTCGCTTTGAGCGATGACAGGCCCTTATAACGGCCCCGGGCAGCGGCGAAACCAGCCACACCAGCAGCTTCATCGGAGAACGGAGAAGGTCGAAAGAAATGCGGCAGGCAACCATCCACCCCCGCCAGGAAAAGGACATGACAACTTTCAGGACATCGAAGAGTCTCTATGAAGAAGAAGCTGAACCTGGGGATCCTCGCGCACGTTGACGCGGGAAAAACCTCCCTCACCGAACGGCTGCTGCACCACACCGGTGCGATCGCGGAGTTCGGGAGCGTGGACGCGGGCACCACGCAGACCGACTCCATGGAGCTGGAGCGGCGCCGCGGTATCACCATCCGGTCCGCCGTGGCCACCTTCGTCACCGACGGACTGAAGGTCAACCTCATCGACACCCCCGGCCACTCCGACTTCATCGCCGAGGTGGAGCGGGCCCTTGGCGTGCTCGACGGTGCCGTGCTGGTCGTCTCTGCCGTGGAGGGAGTGCAGCCACAGACCCGCATCCTGATGCGGACGCTGCAACGCCTGCGGATTCCCACCCTGATCTTCGTCAACAAGATCGACCGCCACGGCGCGCGCTACGACGGCGCCCTGGAGGAGATCACCAAACGCCTCACGTCCTCCGCGGTAGCGGTATCGGCAGTCACGGACATCGGCGCCCCCACGGCCCAGGCAATGCCACGCCGCCTCGACGACCCGGCGTTCGCCACCGAGCTCGGCGAACTGCTTTCCCTGCACAACGACGCTTTCCTCGCCTCCTATTTGGAGCTGGACGACGGAGCGCCACTGACCGACAAGGAGTGCGCCGAGGAACTGGCCCTGCAGACCTCGCGCGGCCAGGTGTACCCGGTGTTCTTCGGCTCTGCGCTCAAGGGCGAGGGTCTGGAGGAACTGCTACGCGGCATCCGGGAGTTCCTGCCCTCGGTGCACGATCACGGGGAGGGCCCGCTGCTCGGCACCGTCTTCAAGATCGAGCGCGGCCCGCGCGGGGAGGCCATCGCCTATCTGCGCCTGTGGTCGGGCTCGCTGGGCACCCGCGACCATGTCACGCTGCACCGCGCCCACCACGCAGGCCAGGTGACCGAGCACCCCGGCAGAATCACCTCGCTGCGGGTCTACGAAGACGGCTCCGCTACCACCGAAACCCGGGCCACGGCCGGGGACATCGCCAAGGTCTGGGGGCTCAAGGACGTCCGAATCGGTGACCGCGCGGGTTACAGCGACGAGAAGCCGCCGCGAAACTTCTTCGCCCCACCCAACCTGGAGACGGTGGTCAGGCCCGAGCGCCCAGCCGACGCTGGCCGGCTGCATACCGCCCTGCGGATGCTGAGCGAGCAGGACCCGTCCATCGAGCTGCGACAGGACGAGCAGATCGCACACGGGGCGGTGCTCCGCCTGTACGGGGAGGTGCAGAAGGACATCATCCACACCACGCTCGCCGAGTCCTTCGGCGTCCGGGCCGTCTTCGAGGAGACCCGGAGCGTGTGCATCGAAAAACCCGTCGGAGTCGGTGCGGCGCTGGAGGAGTGGGACCTGCGCAAGCTCAACTACTTCTGGGCAACGGTGGGCCTGCGGGTGGAGCCCGGCGAGGAGGGCAGCGGCATCGTCTTCCGCCTGGCAGTCGAACTGGGCTCGCTGCCCAGGGCGTTCCACAAGGCCATCGAGGAGGCGGTACACACCACCTTGCGACATGGGCTGTACGGCTGGCAGGTCACCGACGTCGTCGTCACCTTGAACCGCTCCGGCTTCGCCAGCCCTGTCAGCGCGGCAGACGACTTCCGCAAGGTGACGCCCCTGGTCCTGATGGGCGCGCTCAAGCAGGCGGGGACGCGGGTGTACGAGCCGGTCAGCTCGTTCGAGCTGGAGATCCCGGCTGCCACGCTGAGCACCGTCTTGGCGAAGCTGGCGGAGTTGGGCGCCACCCCTGACATCCCCACGGCCCAGGGGGACGTGTTCCTCCTGGAGGGCACCCTGCCCTCCAGCCATGTCCATGAGCTCGGCCGGCGCATCCCCGGACTCACCAACGGAGAAGGGGTGTTCCTGTCCCAGCTGCACGGCCACCGGCCGGTCAGCGGAGGTTTCCCCGTCCGCCCCCGCCCGTCGGGACCCGACCCGCTGAACCGGGAGGAGTACATCCTGCACGCGGTCAAGCGCCTGTGAGCACGTACCGCACCTGTCGCATCTGCTGCATCTGCTGCATCTGCTGATGTGCGTCGGGCCGTTCTTCCCCGAAACCCCAGGAAGACAGGGCAAGAACGGCCCCCTGCGTTTCGTACATCCCGTACGTCAGGATCCCGCCATCACCCCCAGTGGCGCCCGGTACGGCACCACGGGCTCGTGCCCGTTCGCGCGGGCAGCTCCGGACACACTCCCCCGTCCCTTCCCAACCCCACGAGAGGCCGCGTTCACACCCCCCTTCTCCCTACTCCCGTTATCGTTCGTCTGCCCGTTGCCGTTCACACTCGCGGAGGATCCGAGTACGAGCATCGATTTCGCCTTGTTGACCGCATCGATACGGGAAACCGCCCCCAGCTTCTCGAAAACATTCCGCAGATGGCGTTTTACCGTGGACTCGGTGATGGCCAGCCGACTGGCAATCTGACCATTGCTGAGACCCAGTGCCACCTTCTCCATAATCTGCAGTTCCCGCGAGGAAAGACGCGCTTGCGAATCCCGCAGTACAGCCGCCAGACTTTCCTTTGGGACGGCCAGTAAAATCTGGTCGGGATGCCTGCTGACGCTACGGATTGCGGAGACCACTTCTTCCCGGTTGAGGCTCTTCGTCAGAAATCCGCTCACCTGCAGCCGCAGGGCGTGCTCGATGAGCGCAGGGTGATGCAGAGACGTCAGGACAATGCAGTGCGACTCCGGTGACACCTGCCGCAGTCCGGCGATGCGGGAGATGATCTCGCACGGCTCCGTGCCATCCAGGAGGATCACGTCGGGTTTCGTCTTGGCGGCCACATGGATGGCCATCTCGTCATTGGTCACACCGCCAATGACCTCGATGTCGGACTGGGCCGCCAGCGCATGGCACAGCGTTTCCCTGAGCAGGGTCTGATCGTCGACCAAAAGGACAGTAATGCCGTTGATACCCATAATGACGTTCTACCCATCGACTTCTCCCGCGCATACCGTGGGCGTTGTCACATATTTGTTAAGGTGCGCTGGTATTGAGGGCGTACTGTGGCGCGGTTTTCTGTTGTGGCACGGTCCATCGACAGATGGTCTCCGTTCAGCGGCGTCCAACCCTAGCGTGGAGGCGCTCGCACATTTCGTGGATAGTCGCGGATGGTGCGGAGATGACGGCGAGACACTCCCACTGCAGGGTGGGTCAGCGGCTTTCCTCCGCCCGCTCGTTGGCGCATTTCGAGAATCGATGCTCGACGGAGAGCTTCACCTCACGCTGCGCAGTGCCGCAGGAACGGCAGCGCTGCCGAGCTCAGCCAGATTTACACACGCCTGATCCATGGATGCCTTTTGGGTTCCAGCATAGGCAATCTAATGCAGATCAACTGCATTCCTCACGGCCCACCGCGTTCATTAATGTGATGAACAGATGCTCTCACCGAGAATCATGGATTTTCAAGACGTATCGATGCGCATGGCTTGATCGTTGCTCATGCCCGGAGGGGGCGGCCCCACGACTCCGTATCGCCGGGGTGCGTCAAGGCAGGTCAGGAACTGCGGTGGGAGGGCATGACAGGTAGCGCCACTCTCGACCGCGCGTCACAAAACAAGACATCTGCGTATCTTTTTAAGGGCCCTTACCTGCTCGATCCAAGACGGTGGGAGACGTCACCAGGACACGCGCATCCGGGCCAGGCCCCCTGGTGGTCGACAGCGGTGGTGGTGCCGGGTCTCCCGGTCGGTGGCGTTCCACGTTCCACCCGGCCACCAGCCGCCGGTCGGTCTCGCCACAAGGCTCCAGCTCGCGCAGCCGCCGTTCGGATGCTTTGCCAAGGCCCGCGAATGGTTGGCGGGGTTGGCTCCCATGCCGTCGGCGAGGAGCATCTTGTCCTCGTGGCAGCCGCGGGCGATCAGCCAGGACTGGGCCGTGGACGGCAGCGGCAGCATCTGGTGGGTGAACCGGAAGGTGTGCGCTGCCGTGCCAGAACTGCCCACCTCTCCCCAGCCCTCCCCGCCCGACGACCGCCCGGACCAAGATCCGGACCATTTCCGGACCGGCCTTCGTCAGCCGCCTTTCTTCGTGCGGCCCGCTCGGAGCAAGGCCCCGGGGGTGCCCGCTCAGTGGGCGAAGCCCCAGTCGAGCATCTTGGTTGCGTCGTCGAAGCGGCCTTGGTCGTCCTTGAGAATCGCGCCGACCAGGGTGCGGTTGTCCCGCTCGGCGGCAAAAACGAGGGCGTAGCCGGCCTCCGGGCCGCTGCCCGTCTTGATGCCTAGGGCACCGTCGTAGCTGCTCAGCAGCTTGTTGGTGGTGTTCCAGGTGTAGTACCGGATGTGCCCGTTGGCGGCCACGGCCTCGGTCTTGAACTGCTTCTTCTGCACGATGTCGGCGAACACCGGCTTCAGCATCGCGCGCTGGCCGAGCTTGGCCAGGTCGCGGGCGGTGCTGTGGTTGTTGCCCTGCGAGACACCGTCGAAGCTGTCGAAGTTCGTGCCGGTCAGGCCCAGTTGCTGCGCCTCGACGTTCATCTGGTGCACGAAGTCGGCGATCCGCGCCTCCGCGGTGTCCCCCCTGCCGAGATTGTCGGCCAGGGCCATCGCGGCGTCGTCGCCGGACGGGATCAGCAGGGCGTGCAGCAACTGCTCAACGGTCAGCGTGTCGCCGGTCTGGAGGTCGGCGGTGCTGCCGCCGACCTTCTGCACGTAGTCCCGGTACTCCTGCTTCACCGTGATCTGCCGGTTCAGCAACTCCGGATGCTTGAGCACCACCAGGGCCGTCATGATCTTGGTGGTGCTGGCCATGGACACGCTCTCGTCCGCCTTGGCCCCGCCCCACAGCTCCCGCTCCTGGCTGCCGTCGCGGGCGTCCAGCAGGAAGGCGTGGTCGGCGTTGATCTGAGGAGCGTCCTGGACGTTCGCGTCCTGCGCACCGGCGGCCTCGCCCCCCTGCCGCCCGTTCTCGTCCGCGGAGTGCGTGGCATCGGGCGTGGCCGCCTGGGCGAGGCCGCCGGCGCTGATCGGCAGGGCGGCACCGACGAGTGCCACCATCGCGATACGGACTCCGGTGCGGTGTATGCGGTTGGGGCGGGCGTGGGCACCCATAGGGCATCCCTCCTCCCGGCGAGGGACGCCGGTGCATAGTCGTAACTCGGTTCGTGGTGAATCTACTTGCAGGATACGAGCGACGATCAAGCAGGCCACGTCAAAACCACGTGACCGGGTTCATCTCTGGGGAGGTGGGGTGCCCGGCCCGGTGTAGTGGTGCGCTGCATGGTCTGTATGGAGCTCTTCCGGCAGTTGAACTGACGGGTCGGGGCCGGGCCGAGGCGGCGGGGGAACGCCCATCCCCACGCCACTCGCGGACACCCGCCGGACGCGGCGGCCCCTTGCCCTTCACCCGAACTGGCCGATATCAACCGGGCAGATGCGCACAGGCGAACGCGATCGTCGCCCCGATCTGTTTGATGCGTTCGTCGGCGACGAGTGAGCCGTGACCCGCGTCGTAGCGGTATACCTCGTGCTGCTTGCCCAGTGTGGCGAGGCGGTTGACGTAGTTGTCGATCTGGCGGATCGGGCAGCGGGGGTCGTTCTCGCCTGCGATCACCAGGACCGGTGCGGTGACATGGTCCGCGTAGGTGAGAGGGGAGGACGCCCGGTACCGCTCGGGTACTTCGTCGGGCGAGCCGCCGAAGAGTGAGCGGTCGTACGCGCGCAGGGCCTCCATTTCGTCTTCGTAGGCGGCGAAGTAGTCCGCGACCGGCATGGTGCTGATGCCGACGGCCCAGTTGTCCGGGCGGGTGCCGAGGCCCAGCAGGGTGAGGTAGCCGCCCCATGAACGGCCGGACAGGACAAGGCGCTTGGGGGCAGCGAGGCCGCTGGTGACGGCCCATTCGCGGACGGCCTCGATGTCCTCCAGCTCGGTGAGGCCGGGGCGTCCCTCGATCGCGTCGCGCCATCGGGAGCCGTAGCCGGTGGAGCCCCGGTAGTTCACCTGGACGACTGCGAAGCCGTGGTCGACCCAGGCGGCGACCACGGGGTCGAAGGCGTCGTCGTCGTAACCGATCGGGCCGCCGTGTACCTCGAAGACGCACGGGAGGGGGCCGTCGGCGCCCGGGGGACGGGAGATCAGGGCGTGGATACGGCCGCCGGGGCCGTCGACCCAGGCGTCGGTGACCGGGACGGAGGGCGGGGCCGTCGGTCCCGGCGGGGCCAGCACGGTGCCGCCGGAGGTGGACCTGACGACCGGCGGGTGTGCGGCGCTCGACCAGGCGAACTCCACGGTGCCGTCGGGACGTGTCCCGGCACCTCTGATCACGCCCTTGGGGGTGTCCAGTCGGATCAGGCCGCCGGCTTCCGCGGTGTTGAGGTCCAGTCGGTAGAGCTCGTCGCGGGCGTGGTGGGTATGCCAGATCAGCAAGGCCGAGCCGTCCTGGTACCAGGCGGCGCTGACCTCGCCGGGCAGGTCGAGGGCGATCTCGCGCTGCTCGCCGGTGGCGATGTCCAGGATCATGGGCTCGGGCCTGCTGTGGCGCTCGTGCTCGATGAGCAGTCTGTTGTCGCCGGGGACCGGGGAGAACGCCATTCCGCCGAGGCCCTTGCCCGGGCCGTCCCAGATGCCGCCGAGGCCGCGCCCCGCACCGTCCCACAGGTCCGCGACCACCGTGCCGTCCAGGCGCAGTACGCGCACCGCCTTGTGCCGGCTGTCGCCGTGTTCGCTGTGGCCGATCGCGACGAGGGTGTCGTCCGCGGACATGGCCCCGACGTGGGCGTCCGAGGGGTGGGTGTAGAGCGTCCGTGGTGCGGTTCCCGGGCGGCAGACGTGGATGGTGGTGCCGCCGGACGTGGTGGTACCACCGGTCATGGTGGTACCGCCGGTCGTAGTCGTACCGCCGGTCGTAGTCGTACCGCCCGTCATCGTGGTGCCGATTACGGCGAGGCCGTTCGTGCCGAGGGCCAGTCCGGCCTGGTGGGCGGGGCCCAGAGCGGGCACGGCGGGTTCGTCGTGGTCACCGCCGAACGGTCGGCGCATCCAGACGCCGCGTTCGTCCCCGTCGGTATCGGCGAACCACCACACCCAGGCGCCGGCCGGGTCGAGAAAGCCCAGGGCGGTGCCGTGGGGGCGGTCGGTGAGCCTGCGTCGTGCGTCGCTCGCCCGGTCCCACTCGTACAACTCCCATGTACCGGTGGCGTTCGACCGGTAGACGCAGCGGTCGGGAGCATCACGCGCCCAGCGGGGCACCGTCACATGGGCGACTCCGATGCGTGCCTTCCATCGCTCCTCATCGGTCCCGCCACCCGTCTCAGCCACTGACGACTCCGTCCGCACTCCTGGGACTCCACTTCTCGGTGTCGAACACCGCGCCACGCAGCAGCAGGACGACGGCGAACAGGCCGGCCACCGCCCCCGCGCAGATCACGGCGCTCGGACTGAACAGCTCGGCCACCGCGCCACCCGCGGCGAAGCCGAGCCCCTGCCAGAACATGAGCCCGGCCGTCTGGAGGCTGAGCGTCCTGGCCCGCAGTTCCTCGGGCACCACCTGGAGCAGCAGCCGGTCCTGGCCGAGCTGGGTGCTGAACCCCAGGCCGCACGCGAACAGCACAGCGATCGCGGGCACCAGGCCCGGGCGGAGCGCGAAGAGCAGCATGGGCGCGAACACCAGCAGGGCGGCCGGCCCGATCATGCGGATCTGCCGTTCCTTCGGGACCAGCCAGTTGGTGAGGACTTCGCCCGCCACGGTCCCCAGCGGGATCGCGGTGAGCAGCAGGCCCGCGGCGGTCGCCCCTCCCCCGAGCCCGGCGGTGTACGGCACCGCCAGGGCTTCCGGGATCACTCCCAGTGCGGGGACCGCCCAGCCGAGGAGCAGCGTGCGGCGTACGGCCGGAACCCGCATCACCGCGCCGATCCCGTTGAGGGAGTCGCGCAGCAGAGAAGTCCGCCCGGTGGTGCCGTCGTCGGGGTGCAGCCTTCGTTCCTTGGTGCCCAGCCGCAGTACGAGGGCCGAGAAGAGGAAGCAGCCGGCGTTGATGAGCAGCATCACCTGCGGCGAGAAGGCCGCCATCAGCAGGCCGCCGACCGCGAATCCGCCCAGCTGTGCGCCCTGGGCGACCAGTCGCATGAGGCTGCGGCCCGGCACGTACGCGTCGCCGGGGAGTACGTCGGGCAGGGTGGCCGCGCGGGCGCCGGAGAACACCGGCTCGATCAGGCCAAGGGCGAAGGCCAGCGCCAGTACGGCGGCCACCGGGGTGCCGGACAGCGAGATGACGAGGACGAGCCCCGCGGAGAGCAGATTGCAGCAGACCAGCAGCCGCCGGGCCGGGAGCCGGTCGATGAGCGCGGACAGCAGGGTGCCCGCGATCAGATGCGGTGCGAGGACCAGCGCGAAGACCAGCGCGGACAGCAGCGACGAGCCGGTGCGGGAGTAGACGAGCATCGCCAGCGCGAAATTCGCGGTGACCGCTCCGACCATGGAGACGATATGTGCCGTGAAAATCGCGCGGAATTCGCGTATGCCCAGCGCAGTGCGGTACCTGCTCATTTACCGAGTTCCAGGGGAAGTTCTGCGAGGGTGCGGACGGTGGCGAGTTTCTTGTGTACGGCGGGCCCGGCCGGCTTGAGTGTCGTGCCACGCTCCACGAGTACGGTCAGCAACTCCCGCAGGAGCAGATGGGCGAGCAGCGATCCGGTGCAGGCGTGGGCGCCGTAGCCGAAGGTGAGATGGTGGTTCGGCCACCGGTCGAGCCGTACCGTGTCGGGGGCATCGAATTGCTCGGGGTCGCGGTTGGCGGCGGCGAAGAGCATCAGCATTCCCTGGCCGCGGCGCACCTTTACGCCGTTGAATTCGAGGTCCCGGACGGCCAGGCGGGTGGTTCCCTGGATGGGCGCCTCGTAACGGAAGAACTCATGCGGCGCCCGGTCGATCGCCTCGGGGCTGCCGAGCTGGTCGGCAAGGAGGCTCGGATCCCTGGACAGCAGGTTCAGCGCGTTGCCGAGGGAGGCCGGTACGGCGGTGAAGCCGTTGACGACCAGGGTGCGCAGCGAGTTCATCGCGATATGGCGTGGGACGCCGGCGGCCAAGGCATTGGCCACCAGTACGCGGATGGGGTGGCCCGCGTCCATCCCGGTCACCCAGTCCTCGATCATCGCGGCCAGTTGACGCTGTGCCGCGACGCCCGGCTCCCTGGCTGCCGGGTTGAGGCCGGAGTCCATGGCCTGGGTGATGGCTTCGGCCATCGGCCGCACGGTGGTCAGGTCGAAGGGCGGAACGCCGATGGCCTCAGGGATGAACCAGCGGGCCAGCGGCTCGGTGAATTCGGTGATCGCGTTGAAGGGCCCGTCCGGCCGCTCGTCGAGCATGGCCGCGATGTGGTCCCTGGTGCGGGCGGCGAGGCCGTCCGAGGCCATGTCCCGCAGGGAGTTGGCGAGCACTCCGTAGATCGCGGTGTGGTCGGGCGGGTCGATGGTGTGGACATCCAGCGCGGGGTCGGGGACGGTCTCACCGGCCCGCCGCCAGTCGGCCGCGAAGTTCTCGTGATCCAGGAGGACTTGGCGGCAGTCCCGGTACGAGGTGAGCACCCAGCTGTCGAGCTTCTGGCTCCACACGGGTGCGCCGGCCGCCCGCAGGGACGCGTACACCGGATAGGGGTCGAGCAGGGTGTCCGGGTCGAGTGGGTGGTATTCGACTGCGGCGTCAGTGGTCATGGCTCTCACTCTCAGCGTTCGGGCTCAGCGTTCTGGAACGTGACGGGCAGCCGGTCCGGGTAGCGCAGGGTGGCCCGCGGCACCCTGACGGGCGGGGCGGCGAGACGCGGGGGCGCGGGGGCGGCCAGCAGCTCCTGGACGAGGGCCCTGATGATGATCCGGGCGAGGAGGGCGCCCGAGCAGGCATGCGGGCCCCAGCCCAGGGAGAGATGCCGGTTGGGGTGCCGGTCGAGCAGCAACTCGTCGGGGGCCGCGAACCGTTCGGGGTCGCGGTTGGCGGCGCCGAACAGCGCCAGCACCAGCCGGCCGCGCTCCACGGTGACGCCGTCGATCGTTGTGGTTTCGACACAGGCGCGGGTGGTGCCCTGAACCGGTCCGTCGTACCGGAGGAGTTCCTCCACTCCGGAATCCAGCAGGGCCGGGTCACGCAGGCGTTCCAGCGCGCCGGGATGTTCGAGGAGGGCGAGCACGGCGTTGGCGGCCGCGCCGACAGTGGTACTGAATCCGGCCAGGAAGAGCACCCGGACGTTGTTCCACACCGCGTCTTCCGTGACGCCCGCGGCGCCCGCGCCGTGGAGGACCTGGGTGAGCAGGCCCGGCCGGCGGTGCGCGGTGAACCACTCGGCCATGAGCGCGTTGATCCGGCCGCGGGCCGCCATCGCCGGTTCCAGTACCTCCGGCAGCAGGCCGGCGTCCATGCCGCGTACGAGCGCGTCGGACAGCTCGGCGAACGCGGCGACCGGCGGGGGCTCCACGCCGAGCAGCCGGCATACCGCCTGGAGCGCCACCGGACGGGCCACTTCGGCGGTGAAGTCGAAGGACGGCGCGTCGGCCAGCTGCTCGAAGACCGCGGCCGTGTCCCGGACCGCGAAGGCCGCGATCGCGTCGAGATCCTGGTCGCGCAAGGCCGTGGTGAACAGCCGGCGGACCGGTGTGTGGTCGGGCGGATCGAGTTCCTGCATGCTCAGGGCCGCGGTGGGTGGCGCCTCATGCCCCGCCCGGCGCCAGTCGCTGGCGAATACGTCCACCTCGCTGAGCACGCGGTGACAATCCGAGTAACGCGTCACGATCCACGAGCCGAAACGCTCACTCCAAAACACCGGCGTATTCTTCCGCAGCCGCTCATAGACGGGATACGGATCGGCCACCGTGGCCGCGTCAAGCGGATCGTAGTCAGACACATTCCGTCCTGAGCGAGTGAGACGAACACGAGGGCTACACACATCAAAAGTCGCGCGGGCCGGGGCCCAGTGACCCCGGCCGACGCCTCATATACCTCAGTACGCGTAACGCATAATGGCACCCCCTTGCCGTAGCGCAACGGCCCATTGAAACGGAATCCGGAAATCCGCGAAGGGGAATCAGAATTTCCGTTCCCAAGGGCAACCGGCGAACTCCCGCCGGACACCAGGACTCTATTCACACAGGAATTCGCCGCACGAGCTGCCCGACATGGCCGAAATGGTGGGTTGCTGAAGTAGGGGCGACTTTGAGCCTTCGGCAAAGCCCACCAAAGGGGTGCACATCGGCGTCAAAACGTGACTCACATCACGGGAGGGAGTGGCGTTTCTCGGCCACTGAGGCCGAATAGCGCTTACGGAATGAGGAATTCGGCCTTGGGAAAATACTGCGGTTTAACGATCTCCGCGACCGTACGGTGGTATCCGTCGGAGACCCGGGCGATGGCCCCGTCGTCGGCCCGGTGGGACTGACCCCTGAATTTGATGTTGCACCGCGCCCCCTCGCGCGATCATGCCCGCCCCTACGGACAAGCGCCCCTCCACCCCCAGCTGTGACGCGTCTCATGCGGTGATCTCCCGGGCCGCCGATGAGTGGCGGCCGGGGAGTGAACGGGCCGCGCGTGCGGGGCCGTTGGGCCGGGGATTGTGGTCTGCCGGGGCCCAGCCGGGCGATGTTCTGGCAGCTCAGCGGCGTTCTCGAGGGTTGGCCGGAAATAAGGTGGTCGGCGGCAGACGAGAGCGGCCCCGCCGATGTGCGGGGGTATGCGCACCACCAGGACGGACAACACTTCCCATGGATATGAGCGCCGGCGAGCGCAAGGGGCTCAGCCTCTTCGCCCTCATCATGATCGGCATCGGTTCGATCTTCGGCTCCGGCTGGCTCTTCGGGGCCGGCTCCGCTGCCCAGGTGGCGGGCCCGGCGGCGCTGGTCGCCTGGGTGATCGGCGTCATCTTCATCGGGATGATCGCGATGTCGTACGCGGAGGTCGGTTCGGCCTACCCGATCCCCGGCGGTATGGCCCGCTACGGGCACCTCTCGCACGGTCCGGTTCTCGGCTTCCTCACGGGCTGGGCGGTGTGGATCGCGACCGCCTCGCTGATCCCGATCGAGTCGATCGCGGCCACCCAGTACATGACGTCCTGGAGCTTCGGCTGGGCGAAGGGCCTGGTCGATCCGGCCACCCACCAGCTGACTCTCTCCGGCACGGCGGTCTCGCTGGTTCTGACCCTCGCGCTCTGGCTGACCTGCTTCTGGTCGGTCCAGCTGCTGGCCCGCGCCAACACCGTGCTCACCCTGGTCAAGTTCGCCATCCCGGTGCTGGCGGTGCTCGCCCTGGTCGGGTCCGGCTTCCACACCTCGAACTTCACCGACCACGGCGGCTTCGCCCCGTACGGCTGGCCGGCCGTGCTCACCGCCGTCACCACCTGCGGTGTGGTCTTCGCCTTCAACGGATTCCAGGCCGTGGTCAACCTCGGCGGGGCCGCGAAGAACCCGGGCCGGGCCATTCCGGTCGCGCTCATCGGTGCGCTCGCACTGGGCCTGGTGATCTACACGGCGCTCCAGGTCGCGTACCTGGGGTCGGTGCCGCCCGAGCTGCTGGAGCGGTCCGGCGGGTGGCAGGGCGTGAACCTCAACTCGCCGTTCGCCGACCTGGCGGGGCTGTTGATGCTGCACTGGGTGGTCACCATGCTCCAGTTCGGCGCGTTCATCTCGCCGGCCGGGTCCAACATCGCCAATGTCGCCTCGGCCGCGTACATGGTGACCAACCTGGCCGAGACCGGGTTCTTCCCCCGGAAGCTGGCGGCCGTGCACCCCCGCTACGGCACCGCCCGCCCCGCGATGTGGCTCAACCTCGCCTTCTCCGTCGTGCTGCTGCTCACCGTCGGCCGCAGCTGGCAGGCGCTGGCCGGTGTGGTCTCGGCGGCCATGGTCATCTCGTATCTGATCGGCCCGATCGCGGTGGGCGTGCTGCGGCGAACCCGCCCGGAGCTGCCCCGCCCCTTCCGGCTGCCGGCCGCCGGGGTGCTGTGCCCGGTCACCTTCGCCTTCGCCGCCTGCGCGCTGTACTGGTCGAAGTGGCCGGAGACCGGAAAGATCACCGTGCTGACGCTGGTGGCGGCACCGATCGCGGCCGTGGTGCTGTGGCGCCGCGGTGAGCGGCAGCTGCTGCGGCAGTTCGCGCCGGCCTGGTGGATGATCGCCTTCCTGGTGTGGACGGCCACGGTGTCCGCGCTGGGCGGCGAGGAGTTCGGCGGCCGGGGCGTCCTCCCCGGCGTACTCGGCACCGCCCTGATCGCGGTCACCGCCCCGGTCTTCTACTTCTGGGCCGTGCGCTCCGGGGTCAAGGCCCACGAACGCGGCCTGACCAGCGATCCGACCCCCGCGGAAACCGCCCCGAGCTCCACTGTCACCCCCGACGACGCCCGCCCGATGGCGTCCGTCTAAGACACCTCGCCGGGTCCGGGGCACGCTCGGGCCCGGTGTCATATCTCCTCTCAGCGCCGGTCCATCCGGGCCGGCTCCAAGATCACCATGAAGATCGACCTGGACGGGGTCAAGGGCGGCCAGGGCATCACCGGTGTCCAGTCCAAGACGGTCTCCTTCACCATCGGGCGCTGGCAGGTCTCCACCGTCGACATGAACACCCAGACCATGACGGTCAAGCGCGACGGCAAGCCCCTCAAGAACGTCCCGATCTCCGGCGGCAGCCGTCGGCTACCTACGGGACGTGCCCGGGAAGCGGGTGACGGCCGGGACGAGGTCGCCGTGGGTGGCGATACCCGCGGCCCACAGTTGGGAACTCTTCGGGACGGTCGTGAATCCGCGGACGACGATGCCTGGGCCAGTGGTTTGCTGCCACTTGGCCGGTGCGTTCCATTGCAGGGCCACGGGAGCGCTCCCCTTCCCGCCCACCGCCCGCAGCGTGCCGTCCGCGGCCCGGCCCACGGCACGCAGCCGGCCGTCCGGGACGTCGGGAGTCGTGGTCGTGGTCCACTTCGTGCCGTCCCAGTGGACCGCGTACGGGCGCTCGGAGCCGTCGGTCGCGCTGCCGCCGACCGCCCAGATGTCATCGGCAGCGAGCGCGGTGGTGCCGGTCAGCCAGTGGTGGGCGCCTGCCGGGTCAGGAGCGCTGATCTTCTTCCAGGCGGTGCCGTCCCAGTGCAGCAACAGAGCGGTCTGAGGCGTCTTCTCGTCCGCTGTGTACGACGTGCCCACGGCCCATACGTCATCGGCGGCGACAACCGTCACCGCGCTCAGCTCACCGATGCCCACGTCGGGCAAGGTCTGTCGCTTCCACGACGTGCCGTCCCACAGCTGGATGGCCGGCACACCGTCCTTGACCGAGCGGGACATGGCCCGCCCCACCGTCCATGCCCGACCCCCGGGCGCTGTCGCCACGGCGTCCGGGACGACCCGGCCTGCCGGATCCCGGTCCAGGGGACGGGTGGTCCAGCTGCTGCCGTCCCAGTGTTCCGTCGCGGAACCGACCGCCCAGATGTCGCCGGCCGACCGGACGGCGAGGGCCTGCGGAAAGCTGTTCGCCGGCAGCGTGGACTCCTGCGTCCAGGTGGCCCCGTTCCAGCGCAGGGCGACCGCGTCGAGGGCGGTGGCGCTCTTCAGCCGGTAGCCCACGGCCCACGCCTGGGTGTCACCGAGTGCGGCGATGGCGGTCAGATCGCCCTTCGCCACGGGTACCGGCGTGCGCTGCCATGTGCCTGCGTGCGCAGCCACTACAGGTGTCGCGGGCGCGGCCGACGCGGCGGGGTCGCCGGCCAGGGCGGCCAGACCGACGGGTGCGGCGACAGCGGCGGCGGCGAGCGCAACGAGCAGGGGCGCCCGGCGGCGCCTCGGCTCCGGTGCCGGGGTGGTGGATGGGTGCGAGGGCGTCATGGAGTCCTCCGTCGGGTGGGGAGTCATGGGCGGTGGTCGGCAGGGGCTCAGGCGGTGGTTTTGAGGACGAAGTCGAAGGTGCCGGAGTAGCCCCCGCCGGGCCGCGCGGTGAGTGCGATGGTGCAGGCGCGGTTGCGCAGCCGGTCCGCGGCGTTGAGGGCGGCGAAGTCCCGGCCGTACGCCTCGGTGTCGTCGGGGAAATACAGCTGGGTGACCAGGACGGGACTCCCGGGAGCCTGGACCTGGGTGTGGATATGCGGTGCCCGCTGCCCCCAACGGCCCCAGTAGTCACGGGGGATGATGGTCCGGAGCAGGTAGGCGCCCCGGTTGTTGGTGTACTGGTGGCCGCGGAGGGCGAATCCCGAGGTGTCGTAATCACCGTTCTGGTCGCACTGCCAGAATTCGAGGAGGGTGCCCGGCAGCGGGGTGCAGGCGGTGTCGTAGACGACGCCGGCGAGGTCGACCCGCACCCCCTGGGTGCCGGGCGTGACGACATCACCGCGCTCGGGGGAGGCGGGCTTGAAGAGCGGGCCTTCGATGGAAGCCGGGGTCTCCTGGCCCGAGCAGGCGGGCGTGACGGGCTTCGTGAGCCCTGCGGGGCGCATCCGTGACGGCTGCTCCGGCGCGGCGGCCGGTACCGGCTGCTGCGCCGAGGCGGCCGAGGTCGCCACAGCGGTGACCGTCGCCGCCAGGGCCGCGGACGTCACACCCGCGGAAGTGGTCCTGAGGAACGCCCTTCGGGAGGTGCCCTGCTTGCCGTCCGTTGTGTCCGGGACGTGCAGGGCGTCCGGGCGCCGGGCGCCGCCGTGGGCGTCCGGCGCCTTCGCTTCGTCGTCGTACCGCATTGCGCCTCCAGGTGGAATCGGCGTCGAGTCGGGCATCGGCTGCAACTCGGTGGGCGGGGCTCCCCGGCGGGAAGGAAGCCGCAGGGTCCGGCAGCCCCGGAGCGCCCCGTTCCGCACAGTTTCCGGGGCCGCGCCGTTCCGTACACGGATCGGATGACCGGTGACTTGCGCGCGTAACGAAACCGCGGGGCCGCCGGGCCCCGTCGCCACCGATCAGCAGGCGCAGGGCGTCACCGAGCGGGCCGAGGGTTCCGCCCGGTGATCCACAGGGCGATCTGCGTGCGGGTACGAAGCCCCGACTTGTCGCGGACCCGGTCGAGATGGCCGCCCACGGTGCTCGGGGAAAGGCCCAGGTGCGTGGCGATCTGCCGGTTGGTCAGGCCCTCGGCGACCAGTCGGGCGACCGCCGCCTCCCGAGCGGTCAACGCCGGCCCGGCGCCCGGGTATCCGTAATCGATCCCCGCCCGGCTGCCGCGCTCGCCGACCCCGAGGGCGACCGCCACGGCCTGCGGCAGGAGCTCGCCGTCACGGAGCGAGGCCAGCTCGACCAGCTGGGCGCGTCCCGGGCGGCCGTTGCGCATCCGGCTCGCGAGCTCCAGCGCGAGCCGGGTCTTGCCGACCCCGCCGGGACCGACCAGGGTCAGCAGACGGGAGGAACGCAACAGAGTGCGCAGGCGCACCAGTTCACGCTCCCGTCCGATGAACTCGTCGAGTGGCTGCGGCAATCCGTGGCGCGGCCGGTCCGCCGTACCGTCCGGTGGCTTCCTGGCGTCTTGCCGGCCGGCATCCTGACTGCCAACGCCTTGCCGACCGGTGCGCTGCCGGAACGCGCGTTGCCGGCAGGCGCCGGAACAGTAGCGGGCGGGCCGCCCGCCCCGGTCCTTGCCGTCTCGCGCGCGTGGGGTGGTGGAGCGCAGCTCGATGCCGCACGTCTCACACGTCCGCGTGATGGTCACCCACGGCATCCTTCCGCAACTCCGGGAACCGGCCTGAGACGCCTTCGTCACACCGGGGTGCCTCCTGCACGCCCGCTTCCGGAAGGACGGCCGCCGGCGAACACCGCCCCGGCATCGAGCCGCGGCCTGCGGCGCCGAGCCGCAGTCGCTCCCACCAGCGGAGACGGGCCGTACCGGAATTCCACGAACCGTTTCTCCGAAATCCCCGTCTTACCCTCCAGCAGGCCGGAACGCCCTTGCTCCGGCGGTGCAGGGACCCCTTGGCTCCGAGATCCGGGCCGGCTCTCCGCGCACCGCTCCCCCGGTAACCCGTGCATACGAAAGGTCGCCGCCGCCCGGTGTTGTGTCCCGGGCCGGCGCGTGGCCGCACGTCACAAAAAGGAGTGTGGCTATGGCAGATTCCCCGAAGCCGCAGGCGGGAGCCCCCTGCGGAGACGCCTCCCCGCTTGCCGACTCCCGCGGGGGCCCGGCCGCGCCGGACTCGGACTCCCCCGGACCGTCTGCTCCCCGCCCCAGGCCGCCCCGCAACGGCCTCGGCATCGCCGCCCTCACCTTCGCCGCCCTGGGCCTTCTCCTCCTCGCGACCCTCGGCGTCGTCGGCGCGGCCGGCCCCGCCCGGATCCTGTTCTGGGTGGCGGGGTTGTTCGTCACCACCGCGCTGGTCCTGGGGCTTCTCGGGGCCCGGCGGGCGAAGCAGGGTTACGCCGGCCACCGGGCCAAGTGCGTGACCGGCGCGGTCCTTGGCGGGCTGGCCACCGTGTGGTGCCTCAATGGCGCCGTGGCCGTCGCTGACCCTCTCCACCAAGTCTCCTGCCGACCGTCCCAGCCGCAATCAAAGACCTCCGCGGCAACCGGTAGCAGCCCGGCGAGCTTCCACACCACCTACTGCTTCAAGAACGGGGTCCAGGCGACGGTCTCGGCACCCAAGCCCTACACCCCCCGCCAGATGAAGCACGACTGGGAACGCGGATACACACCGGGCAACCGCACCGTGGCCGTTGAGGTCACGATCCGCAACGGCTCAACCAACGTGGTGGATCTGGCGGAGTTCTTCGGCATCGCGGCCAAGGACGCCAACGGGCGCACGGCCGAAGCCGTCTTCGAAGGGGACGACCACTCCCGCGGCCTGGGCAAGACACTGCTGCTCCCCGGAATGACAAAGGTGGTCACTCAGGGATTCGCCCTGCCCCCGAACGCGTCGAAGAGCATGGCGGTGGAGGTGAGCCTGGCCCTGGCCTCAGACAGAAGGGCAGTGTGGAGCGGCCCGGACGAAAGCGCGTGGTGGAGCGGGCGCGTGCGCTGATCGGAGCGCGGGCCTCGTCACTGTGGTGGAGCCTCAACTGTCGGATGGGCGGGGGCCGTACGTCCGGTGGGCCTGGCCGCCAAGCCAGCGCAGGACTTCGCCCTGAGAGGCGCAGACCCCACTCAGATGGGTGGCCTGTACCCCCGCGCGCCATCAGGGCCCACGGGCACGGAGCAGCCTTATTGCATACCCTTCGCAATAACGAAACCTTGGCAATAGCCGGGGTCGCGGTGCGCGAGAAGGGAACGGAACGGCATGCAGGGAACGCCCGTGGTGTTGGGCATCGAATCGTCCTGTGACGAGACAGGGGTGGGGCTGGTGCGCGACGGCCGGCTGCTGGGGCATGCCGTGGCGTCGAGCATGGCGGAGCACGCCCGGTTCGGTGGGGTGGTGCCGGAGATCGCGGCCCGTGCCCATGTCCACGTGTTCACTCCGGTCGTGCACCGGGCGCTGGCGGAGGCCGGGTTGCGGATGTCCGACATCGGGGCAGTTGCGGTGACCACCGGGCCGGGGCTCTCCGGCGCGCTTCAGGTCGGGCTGGCCGGTGCGAAGGGGCTGGCGTATGCGCTGGGCGTTCCGCTGTACGGCGTGCACCACTTGGCGGGGCATGTCGCCGCCGACACCTTGGCGCACGGACCGCTGCCCGACCCCTGCGTGGTGCTGATCGTCTCCGGCGGCCACACCTCGCTGCTGCTCGTCCGCGATCTGGCCCGCGATCCGATCGTGCACCTCGGCGACACCCTCGACGACGCGGCGGGCGAGTGCTTCGACAAGGTGGCGCGGGTCTTCGGGCTGCCGTATCCCGGCGGGCCGGCCATCGACCGGGCGGCGCGCGGAGGCGACGCCCGCGCGGTCGCTTTCCCACGGCCGCTCACCGGGCCGCGTGATGACCCGTACGCCTTCTCGTTCTCCGGGCTGAAGACCGCCGCGGCACGGTGGGCGGAGCGGCATCGAGGGCAGGCCCTGCCGGTGGCCGACGGCGCTGCCGCGCTTCAGGAGGCGATCGCCGATGTGCTGACCCGCAAGGCGGTCGCCGCCTGCACCGCTCACGGCGTCGGCACCCTCGTCGTGGTCGGCGGGGTCGCCGCCAACTCCCGGGTGCGGGCGCTGGCGGAGGAACGGTGCGCGGCGGCCGGCCTCACTCTGCGCGTCCCGCCGCTGAAGCTGTGCACCGACAACGGCGCCATGATCGCCGCCATCGGGGATCTCCTGGTCCGGGCGGGCGCCGCACCCGCGCCGCTCGATGTCTCGATCGACCCGTCGGCGCCCCTGGAGTACGCGGCACTCCATCCGGTCGCCCGCCCCCTCACGGGACAGGCCGGGGATGTCGCCCCTCCCCGTGCGCGACCGGAGAACGCGATAGCGCACCGCAGCTGAACGGGGCCGGGGCGCCCGGCGCCGGCTTGCTCGCCGGGCGCCCCGTGTCACGTACGGCGCGGGAAGGCCGTGACCGGCACCCTGGCGTCAGGGCCGGTATGCCTGCCGAAGCGCACAGGTCCAGATGACGGCGCGGGTGGTCGACCTGGCATCGGCCGCGGAGCCGCCGACGCGCTGGTCGTCGCTGACGGCGTACGCCTGGGAGGCGCCCTCCGGGGAGAGCCGGGGCAGCGCCAGCAGGGGGCCGGTGCCCGGCCATATCTGCGCCTGCTCCGGGGGCGCCGTCTCCGGCGGGAAGGGCCCGACCATGTGACTGTCCGAGGCGGTGCCCACACTCACGTTGGTGGTGGGGCTGATGGCTTCGAAGGTGCCGCTGGTGCGCTCCCCGAGCAGCCCCGGTTCGCTCTCGGTCGTGTACGGGGGCAGCCACTGAGTGGGAGTCCGGGTGTCCAGACGGGTGTAGTCGTGGGTGCCCACGATGCGTCCGGCGCGGTCGATGTCGCGGGGGTACCAGAAGTCGTAGGGCACTCCCGCGGGCCAGAAGCGCTGGAGCGGTACGGCCGCGGCACCCCTCCTGGCGGGCCAGACGACGCCCGCCGACCACGACTCGTCGTCCTTGACGGCCTCGCCGGAACCGGCGATCTGACCGGCGTTGTTGAGGGCGGTCACCGAGGTCAGCGAGTACCCGGCCGGTGGCGCGAGCCGACGCAGGATCCGCGTGCCCTCCCATTCGAGGCCGACGAGAGAGCCGTCCTTGACCGCGTCACCGACGATCAGCCCGTGGTCGTTGACGTCCGCCGCATGGGCCCCTTCCGGCAGCAGGGTCACCGCGCGGGCGCCGGCGCGGAAGCTGAAGGCGGCGGTACGGCCCGCGGCGTGCAGCGAACCGACCATCAGCCCCTTCGCGTTGACGGCCGCGACCTCACCACCGGTGAATCCGGCGGGCAGCGGTACGCGATGGACCCGGGTCCCCGTCCAGTACACGGGCAGCCCGCGCGATGCCCCCACCGCCAGGGCGGTCGGCCCAAGTCCCTTGACCTGACTGCCGCCTGAGCCCGGCAGAGAGGCCAGGACCTGGAGGGCGGGCCGGCAGTCGGCGGGCTTACGGGCGCCGTCGGTGGACCGGCCCGACAAGGCGGGCGCCGGACCCGCCGTCAGCAGAGGCACGAGGAACGCGGTCGCGACCACCGCCACCGCGGCACGGATGGGTCTTCGCATCATGGTCTCCGTTTCCGAGAACACGGGAATGGCCCCCGTCGGCACCGGAATCAGCCGGTGCACGACGGGAAGGACCCGGCAATGCCGGAGGGGAGCTGTTCGTTCGGTGCGCTCACGGGAGAGGCGGGGGCCGACCACCTCACCTCACGGCCGCGCGGAGCGATTACCCTCCCCGCACCACCTCGGGCATGCCACGCACACGTCCGTGACGTACCGAGAACTCCCTCAACCTCCCTGGATGGGAAGTTTCCGCGGACCGGCCCCTTTCCTACCGCACCCATGACCGGTCGGGACGATTCCGCCGCCCAATGGCCGGAACTCGTCCGGGAGTGTCCGGGTCCGCCCCGGGAGCGGCCGGCTCCACTTGGGTCGGTGGCCGGGCGCGCTTATCGAGCGCCGAGGTGGTCCACGGCGGCCGAGGCCAGGCCGGTGATCAGCGGGTGCGCCCGGGTGCCGTCGCCGTCCAGCTCAGGCTGGAAGAGGGTGGCCAGGAAGAAGGGGTGAGCGGGCAGTTCGGCGATGCGCAGCTCGCCGGATTCATCGGTGCCGGTGAAGGCCATTCCGTGTGCCCGCAGGACATCGAGGTAGTCGGGGTTGGGGCCGTAGTTGCAGTGGTAGCGGGCCTGCGTACGGTCGGCGCCGAGCAGTTGGGCGGCCCGGGAGCCGGGCGTGACGTCGACGATGCCTTCGTGGCCGACCAGGGAGCAGGCGAGCGGGCGGATGACGGCGTCCTCGTCGGCGGTTTCCGGGGCGTTCTCGGCATGGCCGGCGCGGGTCACGCCGCAGACGTCGCGGGCGAATTCCAGCAGCGCGTGCTGGAAGCCCCCGCAGGTACCCAGAAAGGGAATGCCGCCTTCGCGCGCCGCCCGGATCGCCGCCAGGACGCCGCGCTCACTGCGGTAGGGACTGCCGGGCAGCACCCAGACCGCGTCGAAGCCGTCCATGCCCTGGTCGGCGTCCTCGGTGGGGATCCAGTAGGCGTCCAGGTCCAGTCCGTCCCGCACCCGCAGCGCCTCCAACAGGCCGGGGATACGGGCATGGGACCGGACGGCGTCGGAGCGGTCGCCGACCAGGGCGATACGTGCGGTGTGGTTCATGGCGACGATCCTGCAACCCAGGGCACATCAGGTCCAACGATGATGTCTGCACGCGCCATTAGCGATCCTGATGCCCATGGATCCACATCTGCTGCGCACCTTCGTCGCGGTCCTCGACCACCGCTCGTTCTCCGTCGCCGCCTCGGCCCTCGGCTATACGCAATCCGCGGTCTCCCAGCACATCGCCGCCCTCGAAGCCGATCTGGGCACCCGGCTGGTCGAACGCCGCCCGGTCGCCCCCACCCCGGCCGGAACCCGGCTGATGGAGCACGCTCCCGCCCTGCTGCTGCGGCTGGACGCCGCCCGCACCGACATCTCCCGCCTGCGGCACACCCGCTCCACGCGACTGACCCTCGCCTGCTCACCCGCCGCTCTGACCCCCGCCATCGCGCAGGCCCTGTCCCAACTGCGCGCCGCAGCACACTCGTTGGATCTGGAGGTGCATACGCTGGGCCGGGAAGCGGTGCTCGCGGAGGTGCTCACCGGACGCGCCGATATCGGCCTCGTCGACGGCGCCGCGGCCCCCAGCGACCCGCTCCCGCTGCCCGACCTCGGGCCCGCCACCACCCTCGTCGCGGCCGAGGAGCCCTTGGCCGTGCTCTTCCCGCACCACCATCCCCTGGCACGGCGCCGCACAGTGCGCCTGACCGACCTGGCACAAGCCCACTGGATCGACGCCCCGGACACCGCCATACCCCTCGACCGGCTGCGCGACATCTGCCGCACCGACGGCTTCCGTCCCCGGATCCGCCACCGCGGCACCGACCTGCACGCCCTCGCCGCACTCGCCACCACCGGCCACGGCCTCGCCGCCCTCCCTCTCCCCCTCGCCACGACGCTCGGCGGCACAGCCGTCCCGGTGGCAGAGCCACGGCTGGTACACCGCACCGAGGCCGTTCACGCCGCCAACCCCTCACGAACGACGCAGCAGTTGGTCGAGCGCATGACCTGGTGACCACAGCCGCCGTGGAGTGGGGTGGCGGTCTGTACGTGCCACACCAAACCGATCCCCCTGCAACTCAAGATCATCGAGCGTGCAGAATGACCCGTATGCCGATAACCAACCGGAACAACACCACAAACACCCCGATGACGGCCGCGATCGACGACGCTCCGCTCATCAGCCGGGTCCTCGCCGACGCCTTTGACGACGACCCGATGATGCGCTGGTTCTTTCCCGACGATGCCGCCCGTCCGGCGGGGCTCGTCCGTTACTTCAGCACCCTTTTCACCCGGCAGTACGGCCGGCACGGTGTGTGTGAACGTACCGGGGCGGCGGCTGCGTTCTGGGTGCCGCCGGAGGCGATGGCCAAGGCCGTGCCCGACACGGAGACCATCGAGGAGCTCCAGGACATCCTGGGCGACCGGGCCGCCCTGTTCCGGGAGGCCGTCGAAGCGGCGGCCGAGCATGCCCCGCAGGAGCCGCAGTGGCATCTGGCGGTGCTGGGGGCCGACCCCGCCGCCCAGGGCCAAGGGCACGGGGCCGCCCTGCTGCGGTCGGGGCTGGCCAAGGCCGACGCGGCGGGTATGCCCGTAGCCCTGGAGTCGTCGAAGCGGACCAATCTTCCGTTCTACGAGCACTTCGGGTTCACCGTGCAGCAGGAGCTCCAGCTGCCGGGCGGCGGGCCGACACTGTGGGCGATGCGACGCGAGTCGCGCCCATCGGACGACGCCTAGGAGCCGTCCGGCCGATCATGTGAAACGGCAGTCTCACGGGTCATCACTGCCACAGCCATCCCCCTCCCGAGAGGGGAGAGCCCAGCGAGTTACATGATCGGCCGGACCAGCCCCCAGCGTCTCCGCACCGGGCGGCGACCGGCCCATCCGGGAACGCCGACGGCGAGCCGGATCTCGGTGGACGACGCCGCAGTCGCCCTGGTGGGCGCGGCGTAGCCGCCCCGGCTTCGCCGACGACGCTTCACCACTCGCTAGTGACCGGCTGTTCGGCGTGGGGACGCCGGGCGGGCGGCGGCTCAGATGACCAGAACCCGGCGCCCCCGGGTGTGACCGGCGCGACTGTCGGCGTGCGCCGCCGCTGCCTCGGTGAGCGGGTACGACTTCTCGACCGGGATGTGGAGCCTGCCCCGGGCGATGAGGTCGACGGCCTCGGCGAGCGCGTCCGGCACGCTCCCGGCCACGCCGGAGAACCGGACGCCCAGCTGCGGCGCACCGAGGTCGGCGATGGAGACGACCTTGCGCGAGTCCCCGGTGAGCTCGACGAGTTCGCGGATCACGCCCGAGCCGGCCAGGTCGAGGGCCGCGTCGACCCGGCCCAGGTGCCGCACCCGTTCGACCCAGCCCTCGCCGTAGGTCGTGGCGAGGGCGCCCAGGTCACGCAGGTAGTCCTGGTTCGCGGCCCCGGCCGTGCCGATCACCGTGATGCCGCGCTCGCGGGCGATCTGCAGCACCGCCGACCCGACGCCGCCGGACGCGCCGCTGACCAGCAGCGTCTGCCCGGGCCGCACGCCGACCTCGCGGATGATGCGCAGCGCGGTCTCCACCACCGACGGGTACCCGGCCGCCTCGTCGAAGGTCAGTCCCACGGGGATGCGGGCCCAGGCCGACAGCACGGCGAACTCGGCGTATGTGTCGGCGCCTTCGCCGAACACGCGGTCGCCGACCTCGACCCCTTCGACGCCCTCGCCGACCTCGTCCACCACCCCGGCGGCGTCAAGTCCGACCCCGGCGGGCAGCTCGACCGGATGGGCTCCCAGGACTTGGCCCTCCCGAATCCTCCAGTCGACGGGGTTGACGCCCGCCGCTCGTACGGCGATGCGTATCCGACCGGGGCCCGCGTGGGGCTCCTCGGCTTCCACCAGTTGCAGGACCTCGGGACCGCCGAACTCGGCGAAGCAAATTTTCCTCATGCGGCCGAACGTAACCCTAACCGTTAGGGTTTCACAACCGTTAGGAATTCGTACCTGGTAGTGTCAGGGCATGACCGAGCCGCCCGGACGCCGCGAACGCAAGAAGGCTGCGACCCGTCAGAAGATCGCCGACACCGCGCTGCGGCTCTTCCTGGAGCGCGGGTACGACGCCGTGGGTATCCGTGACGTGGCGGCCGAATCCGACGTGGCCGTCACCACGGTCTTCTCCCACTTCGCCTCGAAAGAGGCCCTGGTGTTCGAGCGCGACCAGGACTTCGAGCAGCGCCTCACACGGGCGGTCACCGACCGGCCTCCGCACGAGCCGCTCATCCCGGCGCTGCACCGCGAGGTCCAGGCCCTGGTGCGGCACTGCACGGCGGAGGGCAGCGCCCCCGTCCGGCGCATGATCGAGGGCTCACCCGCCCTGCGGAAGTACGAGGAGTCGATGAACCTGCGTCACGCGCAGGCGCTGGCAGCGGCCCTGGCCGCCGATCCCCACCTGTCCCGGAGCGCGACGGCCTGCCGGGCGACCGCGCGTTTCACCATCGACGCCTACGCGCTGGCCTGCCAGGCGGACGATCCCGGGGCCACGGTGGACGAGGTCTTCCGGATGATCGAGGCGGCCTGGGAAGCCACCGCGTCCTGAGCCGGGGCGCCGGCCCGCTGCGGCCGGGGCCGGGTCACGGCACATGCGGGTTGCCCTGGGCGGCCGGACGGCTCCTAGGGGAAATCCGGGGGCTGCGCGGGTCGGCATGCCCCGGGCAGCACCAGTATTCGCTTGTCAGCGCGGTGCGGCCTCTTACAAGCTGGCGGCTCATGTGTGCGCGCCGGGCGTATGCAACGGGCTTTGGGAGGTCGCAGGAGTGAGTCGACGGGTGGGAGCAACAGCGGTGGATGGCGATGCCGGGTCCGTGAGCCGGGCGGATGGGCGTGCGCTCGCCGCGGCCTGCGTCACGGTGGTGCTGTGGGCGTCGTCGTTCATCGCGATCCGTAGTTCCGCTGCGGATTTCGGGCCGGGTGCGCTCGCGCTGGGCCGGCTGGTGGTGGCGTCCGTCGTGTTGAGCGCCCTCCTGCTGGCCCGGCGTGGTGGATTCCCGCCCCGCGAGGCCTGGCCGGGCATCCTCGCCTCCGGAGTGCTGTGGTTCGGCGCATACATGGTCGCGTTGAACTGGGGCGAGCGGCATGTGGACGCCGGTACGGCTTCCCTGGTCGTCAATGTCGGGCCGATCCTGATGGCGCTGCTGGGCGGATGGCTGCTGAAGGAGGGCTTCCCGCCGAAGCTGATGGCGGGTATGGCGGTTTCGTTCGCCGGGGCCGTGGTGGTCGGGCTGTCCATGTCCGGCGGTGGCACGTCGTCTCTCTTCGGCGTGCTGCTGTGTCTGTTCGCGGCGCTGGCGTACGCGGTGGGTGTGGTGCTTCAGAAGCCGACCCTGAAGCACGCCACACCGATGCAGGTGACGACGTTCGGCGCGCTCGCCGGAGCGGTGGCCTGTCTGCCGTTCGCCGGCCAGCTGGTGTCGCAGGTGAGCCGGGCTCCGCTGTCGGCGACCTTGCAGATCGTGTACCTGGGTGTGTTCCCGACGGCCCTTGCGTTCACCACGTGGGCCTATGCGATCTCCCGTACGACCGTCGGGAAGATGGGTGCCACGACGTACGCGGTACCGGTGCTCGTCGTGTTCCTGTCCTGGCTGTTCCTCGGCGAGATCCCCGGCTGGCTGACGCTGCTGGGTGGTCTCCTCTGCCTGTGCGGGGTCGCGGTGTCGCGGATGCGGGGGAAGGGGCGGGCGCAGGTCCCGGAGGCCGCACGCGGGAGTCGTACGGCTGCGCAGGCCGAGGTGTCGGCGGAGTGCGCACAGCGCACTGCCGGCTGAGCACTGCCGCCGGGGCAGCGGGGGCGATAGCGTGCGGAACACGGTGGACTACACCACCAACACTCCGAATCCATAAGGGGGTTGTTCTGGTATGAGACCGACCGGACACAGCGGCTTACGCAGAACACTCACCGTCTTCATCGCCGTGCTCGCCGTCGCCCTCGGCCTGGGTACGCAGACCGGCACGGCCCAGGCCGATGACGGCTCGGGCCTGAACGGACTGACGTTCACGTCGGTCAACAACGGCCGGAACCTGGATGTGCAGAACGGCAACACCGGGGACGGTGTCTTCATCGTCACCAACTCCGCGCCGGGCTACCACCAGAAGTGGAACGCCGGCCTTCAGGCCGACGGATCGTTCACCCTCGTCAATGACGTCACGGGCAAGTGCGTCGGAGCGGGCTATCCGCTCAAGCAGCAGTCCTGTTCCGGAGCGTCCGGTCTGCGCTGGTACTTCCAGCCCGTGAGCGGTACCAGCGACACTTTTATGATCCGTAACGCCGGTGACAACAAGTGCGTCGATGTCGTGCTGGGCGCCCAGTACAACGACGCATGGACGCAGACCTACGGCTGCAACGGCAGCAAGGCGCAGCAGTGGAAGGTTCCCTCCTCGGCGACCGGCGCCGTGGTGAAGGCCGCGGTGACCTATGCGTCGAAGCGCTGCCAGAAGGACGCCGCGACCTGCTCCTGGACGAAGGGTTCGCAGGCCCCGGCCGAACCGCTTCCGAAGCAGTGCGTCTCTCCCGTCTGGTACAACGGCACCGAGGCGCCGGTGCCCTGGACGTTCTCGCTGAACACCTCCACCGGCTGGTCGAGCCAGCTCGGGGTGTCCTTCACCTCCACCCTCGGCACGGGCATGGCGAGCCCGGTGCAGACCAGCGTCAGCCTCACCCTCTCCGGCCAGGTCACCTACGGCCTGCGGACGGACCTCGGCAACAGCCTGGTGATCACCGTGCCGTCGCATCAGTACGGCTGGGTGGCGCTGTCGGAGCTGGCGACGAAGGTGACCGGCGAGTGGACCTTCGACGCGAACGGCTTCCCGTGGAAGGCGCAGGACACCGTCACGGTCCCGCTGCGCAGCGATGACCAGGGCCGGTCCAGCATCTATCTGGCGCAGACCAGCCCGGACTTCACGAACTGCCACAGCTGAATCAGAAGGGTGGGCCCACACGGGTCGTGCGGGCCCACCCCGCAGCGGACGCGGCCTGACGAGGACTGCGTATGCGCCGGTGCTGCCGCCCGGTCCTCAGACGGCCATTGCCTCCTGGATCCACCGGTTCACCCGGTACGGGAGCCACCACAGCAGCGGGCCGGTGCGGGAGACCAGGCGCTCCGCCAGGAAGTCGGCGGCGATGGCCGGGGGCACGTCCCGGAGCGGTGCGCCGTAGGAGAGCCGGTCGATCGCCTGCTGGTATTCGGGCTCCTCGGCGGTGAAACGGCGCAGTTCGCCCCAGCGGCGGTCGCGGATCTGGACGAAGCCGGGGCCCTGGCGCCACAGGCACTTGCAGAGATAGTGCCCGTTGCGCCATTCGGCCAGCGCGGCGGCGGGGTCGGTGGGGCCGGTGAGGGTACGGGGCGGCTGGAGGTGGCTGAGGTCGCGCCAGCCGTCGTCGGGCTCCGGGGGCAGCCGCAGCTGCCACTGCACCAGTACGGCACGGGCGGTCAGATCGCGGATCAGGCACAGGCTCCGGACGGCCCGGTCGGCGTCGGCGGGGTCGTCGACCGCGGTCAGGTCGATCTCCCCGGTGAACTCCACCCGGCGTGCCCCGAGTTCCCACAACCGGGCGGCCTGGTCGTCCGGCGGCGCGGTCAGGTCGACCGCGCCCAGGCTCATGCCCGGCAGGGCGCAGGCGTCCTTGTCGTAGTCCCGCCAGGCGTGGAGGGTCAGTGCTCGGGTGGGCGGGGTGGCGGTGCTGGTCATGGCGTTCTCCTGCGGGGCGGATGAGTCCTGCTGCGGGCCGGGCGGGGGTCAGACGTGGGCGACGAGGGGCCGGGCGGCGTCGTCGGGTCGCTCCGGCGGGGCCGCCACGGCATGGGTGTGGCGCATGAAGTCGAGGCGCAGCAGGTCCTCGTTGACGGCGGCCGGTGCCAGGTGGACGTACTGGCCGCCGTCGGTGAAGACCAGCCCGAGCGTCACCCAGTGCTGGAGGAGGGCGTGGACGGCGGCCTCGTCGACGGGGTGCCCGGGAAGCTTGGCGGCGAGCTTGCGGGTCAGGGCGGCGGGGGCGTGCGGCTGGTCGAGCAGCCGGAAGGCGGCGATCTCGGTGGGTGCGGTGAGTTCCAGGGCGCCCCAGTCGAAGGCGTGCCGGCGGCTGACGAGCACGATGCGGTCGCCGAGGTCCGCGTGGGTGAGTCTGCTGTCCGCGTGGCGCTTCTTCCAGGCGGCGAGGGCCTCGTTGAGCGCGGTGACGGTGGGCTTGGTGATCCCGCGTTCGGGTGCCTCGAAGACATAGGCCATATCGAGGAGTTCGGATTCGGGCAGGTCGTAGGTGAAGCGGTAGTGCTCCTCGGGGCGCAGACCGGTGAAGCCGAGTTCGGGCCGGTTGAAGTACGGGCTGAAGCGTTCGATGGCAATACGGGCGGACAGGTCGACCGGCGGGTCGAGGTGTTCCAGGGCCGGTATCTGGGCGATGACGGGCTCGTAGTCCGAGGCGCTCTCGCCGGGGAAGCCGTGGAGGTAGTTCCAGGAGACGGAGAGTCCGGTCTCGGCTCCGTCCCGGAGCATACGGACGTTCTGGCAGCCGCTGACGCCCTTGTCCATCAGGTCCAGCACCCGGCTGTTGAGGCTCTCGATGCCCGGCTGGACGTAGATCATTCCGGCCCGGGCGAGGGTGCGCAGCTGGGGCCGGCGCATATTGGCCTTGATCTCGATATGCATCCGCAGGTCGTAGCCGCTGTCGATGATGCGGGGCAGGACGGTGGTGAGGTAGCCCATGTCGAGGATGTTGTCGACGAGGTACATGTCCAGCACCCGGTGCCGGCGGGCCAGGTCCATGATCTCTTCGTAGAAGGTCTCGGGGCTCTTGCTGCGGAACTGCATGAAGGAGCCGTTGAGTCCGCAGAAGGTGCAGTGGTGCTTCTCCCCCCACCAGCAGCCGCGGGCCCCCTCGACGACGAGTTTGGGCTCCACCCAGTTGCGGGCGACGGAGGACGCCAGCCGCTCGAAGTAGCCGCTGTAGTCGGGCGGCAGGATGGTCGCGGGCGGCAGCGGTCTGGTGCTCATCGGGTTCGCGACGCTTTCGCCGTCGGCGCCGCGGTGGCACAGCCCGGGGACGGCGGACAGGTCGCCGCCCTCGTCGAGCGCGGTGAGCAGCTGGGGGAAGGCGGCCTCGCCCTCGCCGCGGACCACGAAGTCCACGAACGGGAAGTTGCGGTGGGTGGCGTGGCCCTGTTCGGCGTCGCAGTTGGCGCCGCCCATGACGGTTCTGATGTGCGGAGCGAGGCGCTTGACGTACTTGGCGGCGGCGAGCGCGGCGGTGTTCTGCTGGAAGGTGGAGGTGAAGCCGACGACGTCGGGGCCGGCCGCGACGATCCGCTCGGCGGTCTCCTGCACGAACTCCGGTACCACGCGGTGCAGTTCCTTGGACATCCGCATCCGCTCGTCACGCAGTTTGCCGCGCATCGAGGCGGTGAACTCCGGCACCCGCCACTCGGGGTCGTCGTAGAGGGCGGAGGAGAACACCCAGTCGCCGCATCCCATGAAGTAGGAGGAGAGTGCGTAGTACTGGTAGTCGTCCGCGGTGAACTCGGTCCGCCGGGTGATCCAGTCGGTGAACTCCAGGTTCGCGTGCAGGACATCGGCCCGGCCGGAGGTGCGCTCGTCGACGCTTCGTCTCAGGATGCCGAGGGCAAGGGACGGCAGGTCGATCGGGGACCAGGGCATGTTGACCAGCAGGACGCGCATGGCGGCTCCTCGTACGACAGGTGGGGTGGGAGGTGGCCGACGGCCGGCCGGTGAGGTGCGGCGGTCCGGCCGGCCCGGTGTGCCACCGGGCCGGCCGGGGAGGGTCAGTCCTCCTCGGTGTCCTCGGCGTTACGGAACGGGACGGTCACCGTGACGCCGATGCTCGGTCTGCGGTTCTCCTCGTCACCCGCGAGCGGGTCGTTGTGGATGATGTCCTTCTGCATGGCTGCTTCTCCTCTTCTGCCGGTTACGGAACGGTTCTTACGCCCCGGGGGCACCGGACGGGCCGGTGCCTCCGGAGACCCCGTCCACCGGGGGACGGGGGGTTCGGTGGGCCGCGGGGGCGCGGCGCAGATGCTGGTCCAGGAAGCCCAGCGCGCGGTGCAGTACGGCCACGTGGTGGGCGCCGGTGTAGCCGTCGTGGCCGGTCTCCAGCCACATCGACTCGTGTGCCGCCCCGGCCCGCCGCAGTGCGCCGAGGTAGCTCCGTACCTGGCCGGGCGGGCATTTGGTGTCGAGGGTGGCGGCGATCACCAGCAGCGGGGCACGGACATCGGCGGCGTAGTGGAGGGGTGAGCTCCGCGCGTAGCGCTCGGGCACCGTGTCCGGCGTGCCGCCGAACAGCCGCTCGTCCAGGGCGCGCAGGGCGGGGGTGCCGGTGCGGTACGCCGCCGCGCAGTCGGCGACGGGTTTGACGGCGACGCCCGCCTGCCAGAGGTCCGGCCGGGTGCCGAGCGCGAGCAGGGCCAGGTAGCCGCCCCAGGAGGTGCCCCACAGGCCGATCGCGTCCGCTCGGGCCAGGCCGCGGCGGAGCAGATCGCCGCGGACCGCGACGAGGTCGGCGACCTGGGTCAGCCCGACGCCGGCGCCGTACGCGGCGCGCCAGCGGGGGCCGTAGCCGGTGGAGCCGCGGTAGTTGACCCGGGCGACGGCGAACCCGGAGGCGACCAGGGAGTGCACCTCCGGGTCGTAGGCGTCACGGTCGTGGTCGGCGGGGCCGCCGTGCACCAGGAAGACCAGCGGGGGCCGGCGGCCGGTGACCGGTTCCGGTTCGCTGAGGAGGGTGTGCACGGGCCCGTCCGGGCCGGGGGTCCACAGTTCGCGGTGCCGGCCGGGTGCGGGGGCGGGCAGGGTGGCGAGTTCCGGGAGCCGGGTGCCGGCGGTGGAGCACATCCGGGGCGGGGTGGCGGTGTCGGTCCAGAGGTAGTGCACGTCGTCGCCCGGGTGCGGGGCGGCGTCGAGCAGGGTGCCGGGCGGGGACGGTACCGGGGTCAGGGTGCGCCGGTCGAGGTCGGCCGCGGCGAGGGTGGAACGGCCGTGGCGGTCCTGGCGGATGAGGACACGGCGTTCCGCGGGGTACCAGCGCGCGGTGATCTCGGTGTCGAAGCGGCACCAGTCCTGGGGCAGCAGTCCGCTGCCGGGCCGCCATGTGGCCAGCCGGTAGCGGTCGTCGTGCTCCTGGACCAGCAGCAGCTCGGTGCCCGCCGGGGACGGTGCGAAGCCGAGCGCCCAGAGCCGGCCGTGGTGTCCGGAGAGCTGGTCGAGCACCTTCCCGGAGCAGGTCACGAGCGTGACCGCCCGGTCGGAGCCGGCCGCCCCGGACACGGCCAGCAGCCCTCCCGAGGGTGAGATGCCGGTCAGCAGCGCCTGCCCGTCGACGGTCCACACCTGCCGGGCCGGGCCGCCCGGTCTCCCGAGGTGGACGGTCATTCCGCTGCCGTCCCCCAAGCCGAGGGCCACCGTCCCGGCGTCGCTGACGGCGAGGCCGTGCGGGAGGCCCGGTGCCAGGCCGGTCAGGCCCGGCTGCCGCGCTCCGCCCTCGAAGTCCTGGAAGTACCAGAGTCCGTGGCCGTGACGGTCCTCCGCGAACCACCACACCCGGGCGTCGGCGTCGAGGGCGCAGTGCAGGGTGCCGTGCGGGCTGTCGGTGACCTGGCGGGCGGTGCCGGTGACGGCGTTCCAGGTGAAGATCTCGCAGCGGCCGTCGGCGTCCGCGGCCAGCGCCATCCGCGCCGGGTCGCGTGGACAGACCTCGGGCAGTGCCGGGTGGTAGACCCGGAAGCCGGTGCCGGCCGGGGGCTGTGCGGTGAGGTGTGCCGCGGTCGTGCTCATGCGGCCTCCGAACCGGCGCAGCGGGTGCGGGACGGTGCCACGCAGGTCGTATGGAGCGCGAGCACGGCCAGCAGTGCGGCGCAGCCGAGGAGGGTGACGGCGGCTCCGGCCCGGTCGGCCGACAGCCCGGCCAGGGCGGGCGCCACGGCGGCGGTCGCGCCCGACACGGTGGCCAGCACGGTCCCGGTGCGGGCCTGGAGTCCGGGTGGGATGACCTGGATGATCCGGGCCTGGAGCGCCACGGTGGCCACCGGCGTCAGCAGACACAGCAGACCGAAGAGCAGGCCGAAGTGCCAGGCGTCGCGGGCCATCGCGAGGGCCGCGGCGGGCGGCACCATCAGCCAGGAGACCGTCACCAGCACCCGGCCGGCGGAGCGCCGGCCGGCGATCCGGGGTGCGGCGAGCGCTCCGGCCAGGCCGGCCGCCCCGGCGAGCGCGAGGACCAGTCCCAGCGGTGCCGCGCCCCGGCCGTCGTGCTGAAGGGCGAACACCGTCGTGTAATACAGCGCGACGAGCAGGGCGTTGACGGCCGAGATCCACAGGAGCGCCATCCGCAGGAAGGGTTCACGGCGGATCAGCGCCAGCCCGGCTGCGGCTTCGGCGAGCCGGGCCCGCCGGCCGCGGCGCACCGCTCCGGCCGGAGACTGCTGCTCACGGGGCGGAGCGAGGGGCGCGCGCATGGCGCCGATACAGCCCGCCGCGACGGCGTAGGAGAGAGCGTCCGCGAGGAACGGCAGCCAGCGTTCGGCGTGGAAGAGCAGCCCGCCCAGTGCGGGCCCGAGCACGAGGGCGCCCCGCTCCCCCGCCTGTAATCGGGACAGGACGCGACGGTACTCCCCGGGCGGGCACACCAGGGCGACGGTGCCGAGCGCCGCGGCCTCGTAACAGGACGTCGCACACCGCTCGACGAGCACGGCGGCGATGAGCACGGCCAGCGGGACCGGCCCCGCCGCGACGGCGGCGGTGACCCCGGCCATCGCGGCGGCGGAGACCAGTGCGGAGCCCACCATCAGATGCTTGCGCGCCCCGCGGTCGGCGGGGACGGCGGCGAACGGGCCGAGCAGCAGCGTCGCGACCGCGGAGAGTCCGGCGAGGGCTCCGACCTCGGCGGGTGACCGGCCGAGGGTCAGCAGCAACAGGGGCAGGACCAGCCCCGATGTCTGGCTGCCCAGGGCGTCGCAGGTACCCGCCCACCAGAACAGCCGGATATCGCGGCGGACATGGGGCAGCGGTGCGGCCGGTGCCACCGCCGGCGCGGTCCCGGTCATCAGGGACGGCCCGGGGACGGTCTCGCGGCGCCGCGGTGGGCATCGCCGTGCGGAGTCCGTACCGGGCGGTGCGGACGACCGCTGGTGCGGACGCGTGTCAGGCCGTCCGCCGTCACGGCCCGGGAGGAGACGCTCGGTAAGTCGGAGGGTGCGCCGTCTGCCGGGGATGCCGTTGACCGTTCCATGCGAAGCCACCTCACACATGTGGGCAGATCATGAAGATCAGGCACACTAATAGGTCAACTTACGGAGGAAATGTGCCCGAATCGTGCCGGAGCTTAGCCAGACAGTGACGTGGGCCACAAGGTGTGTGCGAGGACCACCTTCGATCCGCGCGGCCGGGCAAGCCGCAGCCCGAAGGGGCAACGACCGCCCGGCCGTCCGCGCGATCGGGAGTCCTCGTGGAGGCCGGCCACACCGCCCCAGCCGCCGACCATTCGCCGCGGAGCAGGGCGACGACTCCGTAAGGCGGCGACGGGACGACGGCCCCGAGAAAGCGACCGCGGGTCAGCGCGTGGTCTCCACCAACTGCGTGTACTCCTTGCCGAGTTGCGACATGGCGTGCCCGAACTCCTTACGGGAGACGGCCTCTTGAAGAGTGCCGAGGACCGCCCGTACACCACGGTCGGCTTCCGACGCGGACAGGCCGGTGCGCGCTCGTACCCTGCGGATCGACTCGTCCGGCCCGAAGATCTCCATCTCCCGCCGCTCCCGCTTCAGCGAGACACGCAGCGGCTCGGGAAGTTCGAGGGCCAGATCGCGGGCTTCGCCGTCGCTCAGACGCAGTGCGAGCGTTTCGAGGGTGGCGCGGGTGAGATCGGCCCCTTCCTGCCGCGAGAGCCTCGCGCGGTCCGCCACTGCCCGGAAGAACTCCTTGTCGTCCATGCGAGCCTCCACATCGGAATCAGGGGATGGGCGAGGGAGGCACCTCACCCACCACCTTGCCACGATCCCCCGCCCACCGTCGGCCCACCACCGGCTGCACCCGCGCACCCACCGTACGTCACCGCCATAGGGCGTCCGACCTGCGGTGATGCCGGTCAGACGGCAGCTGCCCGAGCCGGGGCGGCCGCCACCACGAGCCGGGCCGGTCAGCCCGGCTGCGGGGATCCGGCCTCCGAGGTGGCGCCGGCCCGCGGTGAGCCGTCGCACAGCGCGGCGGCGCCGCAGAGGGCGGATTCGGGACGGATGGGGACCCCGTTGGTGCGCAGCACGTCACGGACATCGAGGATCAGCGGGAAGACCTCCTGGTTCCAGTCCTCGCCCTGCTCGTCCCAGGCCCGCTGCTCGGCCTCGACCGCCATCCGGTCCTCGGCGAACACCCGCTCGGTGAAGCGCCGGATCAGCGGCCAGGCGAGATGGAGGGCTCCCGGGATCGGCGGCTTCGCGATCATGAGCAGGCCATAGGCGTGATTGGTGCGCTGCTCCGTGTCCTCCGGGACGTAGGCCGCCCAGAGGGAGAAGGACGGGAGGTCGGACTTCTCGGGAACCGCGAGGAGGGTCTGATAGGGGTACTCGGTGCGCACGGTGATGACGTCGGGCGACTCGCCGCCGCCGAATCCCTCACCGGACAGCAGACCGGCGCCGCGGTCCTTCTTTCCGCCGGCGGAAGTGAACAGATACCGGGCCTCGACGAATTCCGGACCGGTGTCGTACCCGAGGAGCTTGGGCTGGATCTTGCCGAGAACACCGCGGTGCAGGAACTGGTGGTTCATATCCAGCAGGTTTTCGTGCATGAACGAGTAGTGGCAGTGCACCGTGCGCGAAAACACCATGGTCTTGTGCTTGGCCGAATCGTATTCCGGCAGCTCGGGCAGCGGGGTCGTGGGCGCTTTCTCCGGATCACCCGGGAAGACGAATACGAGGCCGTACCGTTCGCGGACCGGATAGGAGCGCACCCCGCGCGGCGGCCGGTCGACTCCCTTGGGAAGGTAGGGGATCTGCGAGATCCGGCCGTTCCCGCGATAGGCCCAGGCGTGGTAGCAGCAGCGCAGCGTCTCGCCCTCCACGACGCCCAGGCTCAGCGGTACCTGGCGGTGGGCGCACCGGTCCTCCAGCGCGAAGACCGCGCCGCTCGCGCCGCGATAGAGCGCGATCCGCTCCCCCGCGAAGGCGGTGGCGAAGGCCTTGTTCTTCGGCACGCTTCCGGATACCGCGACCGGATACCAGAAATTCGGATTGATTCCCGTACGCCGGAGGTCGGCCGTCGCTCCGGGGCGGTATTCCCGCATCCGGTCCGGGCCACCGGACGCCATGGTTCCGTCCCTTGCGGGCTGAGCCTGGGTCATACGTTTCTCCCTCGCACGCGGGTCAGTGATACGGAACGGGAGAACGTCGGGTATCCGGCGGGCAGCGCGCCGTAGGGGTTCTCCGGGATCACCTTGTGCGATTCCCCCGGTACGACGGCAATCAGGCTCGCCCCCGAGGGTGACGGGGGCCCGTCCGGCGGATCATTTGCTGGGCCATTTGGCTCCCGGCCATGACTCCCCGGCCGTGGCGGAGCCCTGGCCCGAGGTCGTCAGGCCAGGGCTCCCCGTGGTGATCAGGCGCGTCGGACCGGCGCGGCGCGCGGCACCCCTCGACGGGCCGCGCCGGGCCGTCACGACCAGCGGACCGGGAGATTCCGTGGGCCGCGGAGCAGTGCGCCCAGCCGCCAGCGCAGGTCGGCCGGGTGGGCGTCCAACTCCAGCTTCGGGCAGCGTTCCAAGAGGGTGCGCACCGCGATCCGGGCCTCCAGACGGGCGAGCGGGGCGCCCAGGCAGAAGTGGATGCCATGGCCGAAGGCGACATGGCCGCGGGCGTCGCGGGTGATGTCGAAGCGGCCGGGGTCGTCGAAGCGGAGGGGGTCGCGTCCGGAGTCGGCGATCACGGGGAGCACGACCTCGCCGCCGCCGGGGATCACCGTGCCCGCGATGTCGACCGGGTCGAGGGTGAAGCGGAAGGTGGCCGTCTCCAGCGGCCCGTCGTAGCGCAGCATCTCCTCGACCGCGCCGTCGATGAGGGACAGATCGGCGCGCAGCGCGGCGAGTTGTTCCGGGTGGGTGAGCAGCGCCAGCACGCCGTTGGCGATGAGATTGCCGGTGGTCTCGTAGCCGGCGATCAGCAACAGCTGGGCCATGCCGAGGAGTTCCTCATGACTGAGCCGGTCGCCGCCCTCGTCGCTCACCGCGATCAGATCGCTCAGCAGGTCGTCGCCGGGCCGGGCACGCTTGGTCTCCACCAGGTCGTCGAGATAGCCGGTCATGGCCGTCAGGACTTCCTTGGTCCGCGGCGTGGGGGCGCCGACCATCAGGATGTCGGTCCAGGTGCGGAAGGTGTCCCGCTCCAGGAAGGGCACACCCAATAACTCGCAGATGACGGTGATCGGGAGCGGGAAGGCCAGCGCCTCGACGAGATCGGCGCGGCCGTCGGGGGCGGCGAGCATCGCCGCCAGCAGCTCATCGGTCAGCTCCTGGACGCGCGGCGCGAGGGACGCCACCCGGCGCGCGGTGAAGGCACGGGCCACCAGGCCGCGCAGCCGGGTGTGTTGCGGCGCGTTGGCGCGGAGCATCGACACGCCGCTGGACACCGGCTGCATCGGCTGCGCGGACGAGGCATGCCGCCACTCCTTCGACAGCCGGGAGTCGCTGAGCGTCGCGCGGACCGCGTCATGGCCGACGACCAGCCAGACGACCGTGCCCTCCGGGAGGCGTACGCGATGCACCGGGCCTCGCTCGCGCAGCCGCGCGTACACCTCGAAGGGGTCACGGACGAAGTCCTCGCCCATTGCCGCCAGTTCAACGGTTCCCATCGGTTCGGTGGTCATCCGGCCTCCTGTCCGCCGAGGCCTTGCCCCGGGACGACTGGGTACGGGGGAACCCTCCCCGGCGGCGGAGCCACTAACCGCGGCCGGAGCCGCGTCTGCCGCCGGCCCGCTCGGGGCCGGCGGCGGACGCGGCGTCCAGGGCCGGTCCCGTCTACCGCTGGGTCAGGTACAGCAGCAGAGCGGAGATCACGGCCCCGGCCACCCCCTCGATGGCATGGGCGGCGGTGAAGCGGGCGTACTTCCTGAGCCACGGGCGCCGTGACTCCGCGGGAACACGCGGCGGGGGTTGCCGGTCCTCCGCATGATCCTTCATGGGCGTCTCCTTGATCGGTGGTGGTACGTGCGGGCCGTGGCTCGCCGCCGGGCCTCCTGGGAAGGCCCGGCTCCACTGCCCGGCCTCGTCAGCGCCCCGCACACCCCACGGACAGCGGGGTCTGCGGCTCGGCGAACTGCTGGAGCTCGGGCCCGGAACGCGCCAGCAGCCAGCCGGGGTCCGGGAGCGGCGCGCCGGGGGCCGGGTTGGGCAGATGCCGGCGCGGGGAGTAGCCCAGGGCGGTGGCGATGGTGCGCCACAGGCGTGCGTCGATGAGGTTGTCGTCGGCCGCGTGGTGGATCGCCAGGCAGTGCGCGGAGAGCTGGTCCTCGGCGCCGGCGGCGAACCGCCACCAGAAGACCGCCGCGTCCCGCCGGTTGATGGAGTAGAGCAGGCACGCGAAGGTCCGGGCGCCGACCGCGTCGTAGTCCCGGGCGAACTTCTCCAGCCGCCCCCTGTGCCCTCCGCGCAGCACCGACTCGCACAGGGTGTGCAGATGCCGGCGCAGCTCCTCCGGGCCCGCCGTGGCGCTCGGAACGGGCCGGGGCCGCGGACGTCTGGGCAGCGGCCGGGCCCGGCCGGGGTGCGCCGGGGCCGGGCCGCGGTCGTGCCGTCCGTCGGGCACCGGGCGGGCCGGCGGCGGTGTCTGCCGCTCGGCCTCGGCGATCCGCTCGGCCAGTCTGCGCGTGAAGGCTTCCGGGTCGTGGTCGGCCAGTACGCTTCCCACCTCATCGGCTTCGGCCTGCAGAATGTCTTCGATGGTCACGACGGTTCTCCTTCCTGATCGTTCCGGAGATAGGAGGCCGCGAGTTCCTTGGCGAGCTGGCGGCCGCGGGAGTAGTAGGTGCGCGCCGTGCCCGGGGTGATGCCGAGGGTCTCGGCGATCTCCTCATAGCTCAGCTGCGCCACACGGAGCCGGACGCAGTCCGCCTGCACCGGCTCCCGGCGGGCCAGTTCGTCCATGGCGCGGTCCAGGGCGTCGAAGGTGCCGAGGTGCAGAATCCGGTCGACGCAGGACTGGTGGAGCCCGGCTTCCGCGGCGGCGGCCCGTTCGCGGCGGCTCGCCCGGTTTCGCGAGCGGATGTAGTCCTTGATGGCGTCCCGCAGGACGCGCAGGCACAGGGCCCGGAAGTTGGGGTGCGACTGGAACTCGTCCCATTTCGCATGGATCTTCATCCCGGCTATCTGCACCACGTCCTCGGCGTCCTGACGGTGGCGCAGCAGCTGGTACGCATAACCGAGGTAGCCGTACTGCGCCTCCTTGAAGAAGGCGGTGAAGTCGCCCCGGAGGCCGCCCATCGGGTCGGGGCGCAACTGCTGTCCGTCTCCGTAATCGCTCACCGGGCGGCCATCCCTCGGCCTGCCACCGGCGGGCGGACGGCGCCGGGGTGGACCTTCGCCTGAAGGTCCCGTTCCGCACCGCACCGGCTTCCGCGGTCCGGGTCACACAACGTGCTGCCGGCCGGCGGGCCGCAGGTCCGCGAGGCGGTGTGGGTGCTCTCGCGCGCACGGGCGCGGAGCACAGCCGGGATCGTCCTGGCCGCGCCGCCCATGGCTGGCGTGCCCCAGGGCCACTGGTGGTCCACTGCCTCTCCTTTCGCTGTTCGCGGTGAACTCCCCAGCGTCCGGATGACGCCGGAGAAGACCGCATCTCTTGCCCCTAGACCGCCCGTGCGGCCGTGATTGTTAATCAGATCCGCGGACCAAAATGACCATCCGCAGTCGCCCGCTCACGTTGAGCTTCTGACCTGCGACGTTGGCGGATCGCCCGCGGCGGGAGTGGCGCGGATCACACTCCGGTACGGGCGGTGCGAGCCGGTGCGCCGCCCACCCGTCGGCCGCCCGCACACGCGCAAGGGCCTCCCGGCGCCGGCGCGGATGTCGCCATCCACTCCGGGCCGGAAGGCCCTCACCTCGTCGGAGTGCCACCCCGGGCGTGTCACCCGTCACCCACATGCCGGAAGAACACGCCCGGGCCGCGGTTCGCCAGGGACGGAAGGGGACGATCCCTGCCGAGGCGCGGGCGCGGTGGCACTGCTCGCCGGGTCATCGCGGCAGCGGACTCCCCCGGGCCCCGGCTGCCCCGTGGGCGCTGGTGGCGGAGCGGCCGCTCACACGTAGGTGTATCCGCCGCCGACGAGCGCGCTGCCGGCCACGGTGGTGACCACGACGGGAACGTTGCCGAGCGGAGCGGCCGGGGTGAAACCGATCAGGGCCGTGCCCGCCGCGTTGACCGAAACCCCGGTCGCCGCAACCCCGTTGAACGTGACCGACGCCCCGTTCAGATTGCTGCCCGTGATCACGAACGCCGTACCGCCCGCGGCACTGCCCGACGGCGGCGACAGCAGGGTCACCACCGGCAGGGGCGGTGCCGTGTAGGTGTACCCGCCCGGGACCGTGGCGCTGCCCGCCGGTGTGGTGACCACGACCGGGACGTTGCCGAGCGCACCGGCCGGGGTGAAGCCGACCAGCGCCGTACCCGAGGCGTTGACCGAAACCCCGGTCGCCGCAACCCCGTTGAACGTGACCGACGCCCCGTTCAGATTGCTCCCGGTGATCACGAACCCGGTACCGCCGGCAGTGCTGCCCGACGAGGGCGACACCGACGTGGCGACGGGCGGCGGTGCGGTGTAGGTGAAGCCGCCGGCGACGGTGGTGGTCCCGGCCGGTGTGGTGACCACGACCGGGACGTTGCCTACGGGGCCGGGCGGTGTGGTGCCGGTGAGCACCGTGCCCGCGGCGTTGATGGACACGCCGAGGGCCGCGACGCCGTTGAAGGTGACCGTCGCGCCGGTGAGGTTGCTGCCGACGATGGCGAACGCGGTGCCGCCCGCGCTGGACCCGGTGTTGGGCACGAGGGCGGTGACCGTCGGACCGGTCGGCGGAGTGAATGTGTAGGTGTAGCTGATCGGGTTGGAGTTGCCCTGGGGTGTGGTGGCGACGACCTGGACGGTGCCCGCGGCGTGCGCCGGTGCGAGGACGGTGACCGAGTTGCCGTTGGGGTCCTGGGCGACGATGGTGGCGGGGACGCCGCCGAAGGTGACCAGGGTCGTGCCCTGGAGGCCGGACCCGGTCAGCAGGACGGTGTTCCCCCCGGCGGTCGGTCCGGAGGCCGGAATGGCGTCGTAGAGTCTGGGATATCTGGGCCAGTTTCCCCCTCCCCCGTCCCCGCCGGGCCAGGAGCCGAGGGTCTGCGGATTTCCATGCTGCTGTATGACGTCGGACATGACTTCTCCCTGGGCAGCCGCCGCTCCGTCGCCCTGTCACGAGTCGATTCGTGAACGGGTCATCGCGGAGCGGAAGTTGCCGCCGTCGAATGTTTGGGTGCCTGCGACGGTAGGGTTCCCGACGGATCGGAAGAAGGCGTGTACGTGACAGCAATGATGCGTTCGGCGATCAAAATGACAATACGTAGATGAGCGTCACGCCCGCATCGCTTCCCGGCGCACGCCGGTATTCCGCCGCCCCGTTTTCCACGCGGTGGGTGCGGGCGGCGGGTGCGCGGGGATATCGCTGCTGCCCCACGGTACGGACGGCCAATCGCTGAAGTAAGCGCACGGGCCCGGGGACGGATGGCATGTGTCCCCGGGCCCGTTCTCTGCCTGCTGATCTATCCCCGCACCGAGGGGAAGACCGATTACAGGTGGTAGATGGTGGCGGCCCAGTTGGCCTTCCAATTTCCGTCGCCGAACTGGAGATTGACGGAGCACCTGCCGATGTTGCCGTCACAGTTCAGGCTGTTCGCCGGGACCGGAGCCGCCATCCGGGTGCCGTCGGCGGAGCGGAGTCCCTGGTGGAAGATGGTGGCCGACCAGCTCGCCCGCCAGTATCCGTCACCGAATTGCAGGTTGGCGATGCACTTTCCGGTGTCGCCATCACAATTCAGCGCGGTCACCGGAACCGGCGCGCGAGAGGCGGACCGGGGTGTCTGGTGGAAGATGTTCGCACCCCAGCTGGCCTTCCAATTGTTGTCACCGAAGCGGAGGTTGGCCGTGCACTGATAGGTGTCGCCATCGCAGTTGAGCGCCGTCACCGGAACCGGAGCGGCGGTGGCCGGGCCGGCCAGCCCGATGGCCAGTGCCCCGAGGGCAGCGCAGGTGCCGACGATGGTGCGTCGCATAGCCGTGTCCTTCCGTCGTGGGCGCGCAGCGCGCCCGACCACGGAGAAGGATCTGCTGAATTCCCCTCGCTCCGAGGCCGCACCCAAGGGCCTTCAACAGAAGGTGTGACGGCCCGCACCCACGCCCGAACCGGGCGCGGCACCGACCCTCGGGATCGGTGGTGAACAGCGCTAACGTTGTGATCCAGGGGCGCGAAGAGGGGCGCATTCATGGTGCCCCGGTGGTGTGTGGCGCATGCCCCGAGCGCGGTCCGGCCGCCCACGCCAGTTCCGGCGAAAGGGTGCTTCCGTGCGGAGCGGCTGTGGGCATGAGGGCACCGGCCAGGCGGGTAGGTTCTTCGGTTCGCGGCGCCGGGAGGGCGAGGTCCGTCACCGGAACGGGTGACCGGCTGCTCCGGTTGGCGTAGGTGGTCCTGCGAGGTGGCAGGTTCGGTGCTGGGCTGGCGAAACAAGCCGTTCACCGGCTGTCTTTGGTGTGCCCCTGTACCTCTTCCGTATCGACTCCGCCTCTGCGTGCCGGGAGCCGGCTTCGCCTGCGTGCGAATTTCCCGAAGCCCCCGGAGCACCGCAGCTCCCCGAAGGAGAGAAGTGACCACTACCTCGTTGCGCCCGACCGGCGCTCCGGAAATCGAGCAGCTTCCGGAACCGCCCCTGCGCCGATCCAGGGAAATCCAGGGCAACATTCTTTCCGCTTTCAACAAGGACTATATGGCGTTCCGCTATGTCCGCTTCCCGGACGGTGCGGGCGGGCGTGGCTGGCTGTCGGTCATGCTGAATACGGTCTCGGTGACCGCCACGGTCGAGGACTTCAACGAGGAGTTCTCGCTTTCCCGCCGGGCCTACGGCCAGGACCCCGCCCTCATCGCGACCTGGGTCGGGGTGTCCTTGACGTACCAGGGCCTCCTTCAGGTGGCCCGGGAACCCGAGAAGGTGAAGAAGGAGCTGGCGCCGTTCGAGTCGTTTGTGAAGGGTGCGGCCGGACAGGCCGCGAGCCTCGGCGACGACGGGACGAGCGCGCCCGAGCACTGGCAATTCGGCTCGGACCGGACCGGCGTACACGCCGTGCTGATCGTCGCCGCGGACACGGAGGAGGCGCTCAACGAAAAGCTCCGGAATATCGCCGCCGCGGATTCGGCGCACGGCGTGACCCTGGTCCATCAGGACGACGGCCGCACCCTGACCGGGGATCTGCGCGGGCATGAGCACTTCGGGTACAAGGACGGCATTTCCCAGCCGGGGGTCAAGGACTTCCATCGCGAGGACCGGGAGAATCCCGGTTTCCGCGACAACCGCCCGGGGTCCACCCTGGTCGAGCCCGGCGAGTTCGTCTTCGGTCACAAGAGTGAGAGCGGAGCACCGCCCGAGGCCCCCAAGTGGCTGGACAACGGTTCCCTCCAGGTGGTGCGCCGACTCGCGCAGGACGTGCCCGGCTGGAATGAGGCCGTGAAGCGCGAGGCGGGCAAATTCCAGCCGCACCCCATCTCCGAGGAGCGGCTGGGCGCGTGTCTGGTCGGCCGCAAGAAGGACGGCACGCCGCTCGCGCAGGGCGAGAACCCGGTGACCGGCGTCGGTCCGGAGCGCAACGATTTCACCTACGCGAACGACGGCCAGGGGAAGCAGACCCCCTGCGCCGCACACATCCGCAGGTCGCATCCCCGGCACTTCGAGTCCACCCAGAAGCACCGCGTCATGCGCCGCGGCATTCCGTACGGCCCCGCGTACACGGGCGGCAATCCGGACGCGGAGCGTGGCCTGATGTTCGTGTGCTACGGCACCTCGCTGGAGCGGCAGTTCGAGTTCCTCCAGCGCGCCTGGTCGAACAACCCCAACTTCGTTCCGGGCGATCCCGGTTCTCCCAACGGCATCGACAAGGTGACCGGCACCATCCGGCAGGGCGGTTCGGGCAGCCCGGACGCCCACATCGAGCTGGCCGACGGCGAGAAGGGCACCGTCTCGATGAACCGGTTCGTGCAGACCACCGGTGCGGTGTACGCCTTCACCCCCTCCATCAGCACCCTGCGCCGACTCGCCGCGAACGAGTCCCTCGACGGGAAGGGCTGAGCCGCTATGACCGACATCCGTCGTGACCTCCGCGGTGAGCCCACCGGAGCCGAGCGCGCCCACGAGAAGACCTATCAGCAGCTCGCCCGCGAACTGCTGCTGGTCGGCCCCGAGCCGGCCAACGAGGACCTCAAGCTGCGTTACCTCGAAGTACTGATCGACAAGGGGCTGGAGCGCCCCGCCGTCCCCAAGCGCATCCTGATCGTCGGAGCGGGCATCGCCGGTCTGGTGGCCGGCGATCTGCTGACCCGTGCCGGTCACGATGTGACGATCCTGGAGGCCAACGCCAACCGGGTCGGCGGCCGCATCAAGACCTTCCACGCCAAGAAGGGCGAGCCGCCGCCCTTCACCGACCCCGCGCAGTACGCGGAGGCCGGGGCGATGCGGCTGCCCAGCTTCCATCCGCTGACCCTGGCGCTGATCGACAAACTCGGCCTGAAGCGGCGGCTGTTCTTCAACGTCGACATCGATCCGTCGACGGGCAATCAGACCGCCCCGGTCCCGCCGGTGATCTACAAGTCGTTCAAGGACGGCAAGATCTGGACATATGGCGACCCCAGCCCCGAGTTCCGGGAGCCGGAGAAGCGCAACCAGACCTGGATCCGCACCAACCGCGCCCAGGTGCGCCGCGCCCACTACGCCCAGGACCCGTCCCAGATCAACGAGGGCTTCCATCTCACCGGCTGCGAATCGCGGCTGACCGTGTCCGAGATGGTCAACCAGGCGCTGGAGCCGGTGCGCGACTACTACTCGGTGCTCCAGAGCGACGGAAAGCGCGTCAACAAGCCGTTCAAGGAGTGGCTGGACGGCTGGGCCGGGGTCATCCGCGACTTCGACGGCTTCTCGATGGGCCGCTTCCTGCGCGAGTACGCCGGATTCAGCGATGAGGCCATCGAGGCGATCGGCACGATCGAGAACATGACCTCGCGGCTGCACCTCGCCTTCTTCCACAGCTTCCTGGGCCGCAGCGACATCGACCCCACCGCCACCTACTGGGAGATCGAGGGCGGCAGCCGCAAGCTCCCCGAGGCGCTCGCCAAGGATCTGCGGGACCAGATCGTGATGGGCCAGCGGATGGTGCGGCTGGAGTACTACGACCCGGGCCGCGACGGCCACCACGGCGGACTCGCCGGACCGGGCGGCCCCGCCGTCGCCATTCAGACCGTGCCCGAGGGCGATCCGCAGGGGCCGGTCGAGACCTGGACCGGGGACCTGGCGATCGTCACCATCCCGTTCTCCAGCCTGCGGTTCACCGCGGTGACCCCGCCGTTCTCGTACAAGAAGCGCCGGGCCGTCATCGAGACGCACTACGACCAGGCGACCAAGGTGCTGCTGGAGTTCTCCCGCCGCTGGTGGGAGTTCACCGAGGAGGACTGGAAGCGGGAGCTCGACGCGATCGCGCCGGGGCTGTACGACTACTACCAGCAGCGGGGTGAGGACGAGGCCGAGGCCGCGCTGGCCGTACCGCAGAGCCTGCGGGACCTGCCCACGGGGCTGCTCGGTGCCCACCCGAGCGTGGACGAGAAGAACATCAGCGCGCAGCAGGTGGAGTACTACCGCAACTCCCCGCTGCGCAGCGGCGTCCGCCCGGCCACGCATGCCTACGGCGGCGGTTCCACCACCGACAACCCCAACCGCTTCATGTACTACCCCTCGCACCCCGTCCCCGGCAGTCAGGGCGGCGTGGTGCTGGCGGGCTACTCCTGGTCGGACGACGCCGCGCGCTGGGACTCCTTCGAGGACGCCGAGCGCTACAGCTACGCCCTGCTCAACCTCCAGTCGGTGCACGGCCGCCGGATCGAGGTCTTCTACACCGGCGCCGGCCAGACCCAGAGCTGGCTGCGGGACCCGTACGCCTGCGGAGAGGCCGCGGTCTACACCCCGCACCAGATGACCAGCTTCCACCTGGATGTGGTGCGGCCCGAGGGGCCGGTGCACTTCGCCGGTGAGCATGTGTCGCTCAAGCACGCCTGGATCGAGGGTGCGGTGGAGACGGCCGTACGCGCCGCCCTCGCCGTCCACGAGGCGCCCGCGGCGGACGAGAGCGCCCTGGGCGCACGGGCCGCGGCTCCTCGCGAGCGCCGGACCGTCACCGGATCGACGGATCAGCCGCACGAAGGGGTGCTGACGTCATGACCACTTCCCCGACCTGCACGGTGGCCGAGTATCTGGCCCGCCGGCTGGAACAGCTCGGCATCACCCATCTGTTCGGCGTTCCGGGCGACCACCTGGGCCCGTTCCTGTCGACCCTGCACGAGAAGACCACGGTGCGCTGGGTGGGCACCCCCACCGAGGGCGGCGCGGGCCAGGCCGCGGACGGCTATGCCCGGGTGAAGTCCGCCGACGCGGAGATCGCGCTCGGCGAGCAGGGCATCGGCGCGGTCGCGGTCACCTACAGCGTGGGCGCGTTCAACCTGCTCAACTCGATCGGCGGGGCCTTCGCCGAGTACGTCCCGCTGATCGCGATCAACGCCGCTCCGTCCTACGAGCAATGGCTCAACCAGCAGGCGATCGGCCTGCTCACCTCGCATATGTCGCAGCGCCCGGAGAGCAACCTGGAGGTCTACCGCCAGGTCACCGTGGACGCCCAGGCCATCTCCAATCCCGGGCTGGCCCCCACCCAGATCGACAGCGCGATCACCGCGTGCCTCTCGCACCGCAGGCCGGTCTATCTGGAGGTCATGGATGACGTCTGGGGTGCGCAGTGTCCCGCGCCGCAGGGCCGGCTGACACGGCGCGAGCGGCCCGTCACCGTGAAGAAGCAGCAGATGCTCGACCGTGCGGTCGAGGCATGTGTGGAGCTGATCCGGGAGTACGGCAACCCGATTCTGTGGGCCGGCGAGGAGATCGACCGCTTCCGGCTGTCGGACGAGTTCGAGAAGCTGGTGTACGAGACCCGCATCCCGTTCTGCACCACCATCGGCGCCAAGTCCGTGGTGTCCGAGTACACCCCGGGCTTCTCCGGTGTCTACAACGGCAAGGCCAGCAACGAGAAGGTCGCCGAGGTCTTCAACAACGCGGGCTGCCGTATCGGCCTGGGCTCGTGGGCGACCTCGAAGAACCTCGGCGGGGTGCGGTCGATCGGGGACGACTGGGCGGTCGCCGCCCACGACGGGGTGCATGTCGGCGCCTCGTACTTCCCCGATGTGCAGCTCGCCCAGTTCCTCCCCGCGCTGCGGAAACGCCTGGTGGCCGAGTTCGGCGACGGTGCCTTCGCCGCGGACTACTTCGCCCGCGCCCATAAGGCGGGCCTCGCGGTTCCCGACAGCACCGACGCCTACCTGGCCTCCCAGACCGGCGGACCGTACCCGGAGAACGTGACGTACGACAGCCTTTTCCGGCACCTCAACGCCTTCCTCGAAACGCAGACCAGCGAGCCGCCGGAGGAGCGCAGCAACCCGTTCACGGTGGTGTGCGACGCCGCGTTCGCGCTGATCGGCTCGATGAATCTGCGGATGGCCGAGCGCGCCTCGTACGTGGCGCAGAACAGCTGGCTGTCCATCGGCTACTCGGTCGGCGCGGCCACCGGGGTGGCGCTCGGCCGGAGTCAGGCGGAGAAGCGGCCGATGGTCTTCGTGGGTGACGGCTCGTTCCAGGAGACGTGCCAGGAGATGTCCACGCATGTGCGGCACGGTCTGTGCCCGGTGGTGTTCGTCCTGGACAACGAGGCGTTCTACGGCATCGAGCAGATGCTGGTGCACCCCTGCTACTACCAGGACGGCACGCCGCGCTCCGACGGCGCCGACTTCTACAACGAACTGCACCCCTGGCAGTACGAGAAGCTCGCGGATGTCTTCGGTTCCGCCAAGCATCCGATGCACGGCTTCGCGGTCCGCCGGCACGACGAACTCACCGCCCTGCTGAAGCGGATCGCCGAGCCCAGCGACGCGATCAACCAGGGCCCGATCGTGGTGCGGGTGCAGCTGGACCGGCACGACTATCCCGAGGCCCTCAAGTACAAGGTCGCCGAGAACTGTCCGCCGCCCGTCGGCGGGGCGTCGGAAGGGAGCAGGCGATGACCCGCCGGGGCACGAAGCGGCCCGCAGCGGACACCCCCGTGGATGACTCGGCGAAAGCGCTGCGGCATGCCATGAGCGGGCTGTCCGGGCCGGAGGCCACCGGCTGGACCGGCACCGTACGGCCCGCCGGAACCCCGGGCAAGGGCGCGAAGGTGCTGATCCTGGGCGCCGGTGTGGCGGGCCTGACAGCGGCGTACGAGCTGAGCATGCTCGACTACCAGGTCACCGTCCTGGAAGCGCAGGACCGCATCGGCGGTCGCAACCGCACCGCCCGGCGCGGCGACCAGCTCTACGAGCTCGACGCTCACGGCACTCCGACTCCGACGCACCGCTGTGAGTTCGACGAGGGCCTGTACCTCAACCTCGGGCCGGGCCGTATTCCGTACCACCACCGCCGGGTGCTCAAGTACTGCCGGGACTTCGGTGTGGCGCTGGAGCCGTACGTCATGGAGACCACGGCGAACCGGGTCCGTCCACCGCATGCCGACGTGACCTGGCCCAACCGGCGGGTGGCGAACGACACCCGCGGGCACCTCGCGGCCAAGCTCGCCGAGACGCTGAACGGCCGGGACGCCTTCACCGGTGAACTCCGCGACCTGCTGCGGGTGTTCGGCGCGCTCGACGCCAACGGCAAGTACCGGGGCTCGACCCGCTCCGGCTATCTGGACAGCCCCGAGATCGCGGAGTGGCCGGTCCCGGCCCCGCCGCTGTCCTTCGAGGACCTGGTGCACTCGGGCTTCTGGAAGACCCGCTTCTACCAGCCCGTCGACCATCTGTGGCAGGCAACGATGTTCCAGCCGGTCGGCGGCATGGACCACATCGTCACGGCGCTGGCGCGGGAGGCCAAACGGGCCGGGGCGAAGATCGTGCTGGGCGCCGAGGTCCGCGAGATCGAAATCGGTCCCCGCGGCCTCGCGGTCAGCCTCAAATACCGCAAGGGCGACGACGAGCTCCAGGCCGACGCCCGCTACTGCGTCAGCAACATCCCGGTCCCGGTGCTCCGCACCATCAAACTGACCCGCTTCTCGGACCCCTTCGAGCAGGCGCTGCGCGTCGTGGAGTTCGAGAAGACCTGCAAGGTCGGCTGGCAGGCGAACCGCCGCTTCTGGGAAGGCGACCTCGGCGGCTGCGATGACACCGAGGGCATCTACGGCGGGATCAGCTGGACCGGTCACAACATCACCCAGATGTGGTATCCGTCCAACGACTACTTCTCCGCCAAGGGGACCCTGACCGGCGCCTACAACTTCGGGACCGCGGCCGAGACCCTCGGCAAACTCACCCCCGAAAAGCGCCTTCAGCTGGCCCGCGAAGGCGCCGTCCAACTCCACCCGGAATTCAAGAACAAGGAGCTCGTCCCCGACAAGCAGGGCATCTCCATCGCCTGGCACAAGGTGCCCTACCAACTGGGCGGCTGGGCGGCCTGGGAACCGCAACAGCCGGCCCACAAGAAGGCATACAAACAACTGCTCCGGCCCGAGGGCACCGACGCGTTCTTCGTCACCGGTGACCAGATCTCCCCGCTGCCCGGCTGGCAGGAGGGCGCCATGATGTCGGCCCACTACGTCGTCCAGCAGATCCTGGGCATCATGCCCCTGACGGCCCCCGAGGAGGTCGCGGTACCCGACTCGGTCGCGTTGACGCAGGGTCTGTTCTGAGGGTCCGAAGGACTCTGACGTTCCCCGCGTCGGGGGACCGGGCCCGGCCGGCAGAGGGTTGCCGGCCGGGCCCGCACGCTGAACGCCTTGATCACCTGCCGATAGATTCTGACCATGACTGATGACTGGCGGACGGACCGGATCGGCGCGGCGCTGCGGGGTGCGAACCCGACGGTGCTGCGGCGGCTGGAGTCCGGGTTCGCGGCGATCGGCGATGTGCAGTTTCTGCCGGGGTACTCGGTTCTGCTGGTGGACACCCCGCATGTGCAGCGGCTGTCCGACCTCCCGAAGAGCAAGCGGCTGTCGTTCCTGTCCGACATGGACCGGCTCGGCGAAGCGGTCGAGCGGGCCTGCCGCGGGCTGGACCCGGCTTTCCGGCGGGTCAATCTGGAGATCCTGGGCAACACTGATCCCTTCCTGCATGCGCACGTCTGGCCGCGGTTCGACTGGGAACCGGCCGATGTGGTGGGCGCGCCGGTATGGCTCTATCCACGCGACCGGTGGACCGACACCCGGTTCCGGCTCGGCCCACAGCACGATGCCCTGAGGCAGGCCATCGGCAGCGAACTGGACCTGCTGCGCTCGGCGGGGTGAGGGGGTGGGGCGGGGTTCGGCGGGAGCACCGGTTGCCGTCAGGGCCGTACGGCGCTGCGGGTAAGCCGCGTGCCGGAGGCGGCGGGCTAGCAGTCGTCCGCGCCCGTCGGCTGGTGGAGGGCCCGGTCCGGGGGCGATGGGGGGAGGACGAGTTCGGCGACGGCTCCGCCGTCGGGGGCGTTGGAGAAGTGGAGGGTGGCGTCGAGGACCCTGGCCTGGCCGGCGGCGATGGTCAGGCCGAGGCCGTGGCCGGTCTTCTTGCCGCTTCCGGAGTGGCTGCTGAAGCGCTGCGGGCCATGGTCGAGGAGCCGGCCCGGGTAGCCGTCGCCGTGGTCCCGCACGGTGATGGCCGGGCCGTCGACGGTCAGGATCACCGGCGGGCGGCCGTGCTTGTGGGCGTTGGAGACGAGGTTTCCGAGCACCCGCTGGAGTCTGCGCTGGTCGGTCTCCACCCGGGCGTCCCGCTCGACGCGGACCTCGGCCGCCAGCCCGGTGGCCAGCACCGCACGCTCGGCCAGCGGCCCCAGCTGATGCAGATCGATGTCGGCCTGCTCCACCTCCGCGTCCAGACGGGAGATCTCCAGCAGATCCTCGGTCAGCCGGCTCATGGTCCCGATCCGCTCCTGCACCATCTCGGTGGGACGGCCGGGCGGCAGCAGTTCGGCCGCCACCCGCAGCCCGGTCAGCGGGGTGCGCAGCTCATGCGCCACATCGGCGGTGAAACGCTGCTCGCTGTTCAGCTTGGCCTGGAGTGCGGCGGCCATCGCGTCGAGTGCGGCCGCCACCGCGGCGGCCTCGTCCTGGGCCTGGTCGGGCCGCAGCACCCGGGGATCGTCCACCCGGGCGTCCAGATCGCCGGTGCTGATCCTGCGGGCGACCTGGGCCGTGCGGTGCAGCCGACGGGTAATACGGGAGACGGCGAACAGCCCGACGAGGAGGGTGAGGGCGATCGCGAAGGCCGAGGAGCCGATGATGGCCCGGTCCAGCCCGCGGAGCGCGGCGGCTCGCTGGGTGTGGTCGAGGTGGACGGCCAGCGCCCTGCCGTCGGCGGGGGTGACGGCCCACATCACCGGGCGGCCCCGGTGTTCGCCGAGCTGAGTGCCGCGCTGGCCGTGCCGCGCCATGGTGAGCAGCGAGGCGGGGAGGTCGGCGGGGTTCACCGCGGCGTTGCGGCCGAGCGGCTCCCCGGCGACATACGCCGCCGCGGCGGTGTCGAGCTCGGCCAGGGCGGCACTGCGGGCCTGTTCTTCGGTCTGCCGGCCGACCAGGACGTGCACCAGCACGCCGACCACCGTGGCGAGCACACAACACATGACGATGACGAAGACGGCGAACTTCCAGTACAGCGTCGCCGTCCACGCGGGCAGCCGCAGCCGCGCACGGGGCCGGCCGGCGCTCATGGCGTCCTCTTCGGTGCGGGGGTGGCGGGGTCCGCCTCGTCGAACTCCATGGCTCGCAGCGTCATGGCCCGTGTCCGGGGGTCCCACTCGTAGACGGTGCGGGTGGCGTACCCGGGGGTGCCGGTGGGCTCCCGCAGGATCAGATCGCCGTTCGCGATCTCCACCGACAGCGGAGTCGCGCCGGCATCCATGATCCGGGTCACCACGCCGTGGCGCAGCGTGAAGACCCATAGCGCCAGGGATCGGTCCAGCGCCTCGATGCCCACGATCAACTCGGGCTTCCCGTCACCGGTCAGATCCAGGTACTGCGGTTTCCGCACCGGACAGTGTTCCGGTGCCTTGGCGCAGGCGTTGATCCTGCTTTCGGTGGCGGAGTCGAACTGCGGTCCGCCGTCGAGGGCGGAACCGGCGTCCACCTGTGCCTTGACGACGGTGAGCAGCGGCGCCTTGCGGATGTCCCCGGACGGCACCCGGGGCACCCCGGGAACGGCCGCGGGGAGGTTCTCGCCCTTGCCCCGTTCGGGCTGCGGCGCGGGCTTGCGATCCGGCCACAGCCGCACCGGGGCGGAGGCGGCCGAGGTATGGCCGGCGCTCTGCGGCTCCCCGCTCTCCGTGCAGCCACCCAACAGCGCCGCGATGCCCGTCGCCGCAAGTGCGAACGACGTCATCCGTACCGGCCCCGGGGAATGCAAGGAACGGAGCAGAAGCACATCTCTTCCAGTCATGGTGCGGGCTGAGCCTGTTCGGATCATAGTCGCTGCACCCGACCGCACAGTCGGAGAATTCCGATATGCCTGAAAGGTGAGGATTGGGCCGTCCACCCCGTGATGGCTGTGCTGTCAGGTTCCGCGGACGCCCAACCGCACGTAGTCATAGCCTCCGTAGACGTCGGCAACATGGACATCGGTCAGCCGCGGGCTGCGCCAGCTGACGTACTTGCCGTAAACGAACGGCAGGTAGTAGGCCTCCCCGGAGACCTTGTGGTTGATCTCCTCGTAGGTCTCACCGGCCGTGTTCGGGTCGGTTTCGGCGACGGCCTTGTCGAGAAGCTTGTCGAGAGTCGGGGAGTCGACTTCGGTCTGGTTGAAGTTGCCGCTCGGCAGAAGCATCCGGCTGTCGACGAGCGGGCGCCAGAAGGCCTGCCCCGTCGGGAAGTCGGCACCCCAGCTCGCGATGACGATCCCGTAGCCCCGCTTCCGCACCTCGCTCGGCGCCCCGACGAGGGTGGGCATCCGCGCCCCGTCGAAGCGCTCGACCTCCGCCCTGATGCCGATCCTGGCCAGTGCACTCGTCAGCGCTTCCGCGGCGTCGTTCTCCGACGGCCGGTCGTTGCGCACGGCGATGGTGGTCGGGAAGCCGTCCGGCCGGCCGCACTTCTTCAGCTCGTCCCTGGCCTTGGTCAGATCCGGCTCGCCGCGGTTCTTGAGCACGCCGTACGGATCGAAGGTGGGGTCGGTGCCCTTGATGCCGGGCGGGAGCAGACTCGGTGCGAGGTCGCCCCCCGCGGCGGGGCCGCCGAGCGCGGTCTGAAGACTCCGGCGGTCGGCGGCGTAGGCCACCGCCTTGCGGCAGTGGACGTTGCCCATCGGTTGCACCGTCTGCGGAAACGCCGCGTAGCGCACGACGCCGGACCGCGGGGTGTCCAGGTTCTTGTTGAGGTCGCGGTCCGACAGCGCCCTGGCCCGGGTGGCCGGCCCCAGCCCTGTGGTGCCCAGCGCCAGGTCGTCATCGCCGCTGGTCAGACTGCGGTCCACGGAGTTCTGATCGCCGGTGATCCGGACCCTGATCACTTCCGGGAGGGCATTACGGATCGGGTCGGACAGCGGCTGCCAGTGGGGGTTGCGCACCAGCTCCAGCGATCTGTCCGGCTGGTACGACCGGAACTTGTACGGGCCGCTGGAGAACGGTCTGAGACCGTATTTGGCCTTGGTGTCCTGGCTCTTCTTCACAGGCGAGGCGGCGATCATGGCCAGCATCTGCTCGAAGTCACCGTTGGGCCGGGGCAGTTTGAAGACGATGGTTCCGGGACCGCGCGTCTCGATCGCGGTCAGGCCCTTGGCCGAGGTGTCCTTGTACGGGCCCCGGTAGGTTCCCTCGGGGTCGAGCGCCTCCCTGAGGTAGTAGCTCGGTCCGCCGGTGATGACGTCCGTCGCCCACAGCCGCTCGATGCCGTACTTGATGTCCTCGGAGGTGACGGGCGATCCGTCCTCCCAGGTGACCCCCTTGCGCAGGGTGTAGGTGTAGGTCCGGCCGTGGCCGGTGATCTTGGCCTTGGACGTGGCCAGGTCCGGGGTGAGTACGGTGCCCTCTGACTTCGGGTCGTAGGTCACCAGTTGACGGGTGTAGTAGCGGGCGAAGTTCGCTACGAAGCCGTAGTAGCCACGCTGCGGGTCCCAGGAGTCGGCATCGATGGAGCTGACGAACTTCAGCGTGCCGCCCTTGCCGCCACCCCGCTTGAGGACGTGGCCGACAGCGGCGTTGTACGTGGCCTTGGTGACGCCGTCCTTGGACTTGCCGTCGTCGGATCCTCCCTGCGCACCGTTCAGCAGAGCGAGGGTGGTGGAGATTCCCGCGACCAGGAGGGCCGCCGACACCACCGCGATGGTCCTGGTCCGGACGGAGGCCGAACTTCCTGGGGAACTCTGCCCTTCGGCGGCGCGGGCAGCATTCGGCGTCGGGGGCTGTTGGGGTGTGGGGGTTTGCGCGTGCGGGTGCGGGCGGTCATCGCTGCGGGACGGCTCGCCCGGCGACGGGGACGGCTCGGCCGACGGCGACGGCGACGGCGACGGCTCAGCCTCCGGCGACGACGGCTCGACCAGCGGCCGAGGACGACGGGCGATGTGGTCGGCGTGGGCCCGGTTCCTGGCCAGGGCGATCAGCCCGCCGGTGTTGCGGTTGCGCTGCTGGGGCAGTGGTCTGGCCTTGGACGCCAGCTCGGTGTAGAGGTGCCGGTAGAGGGTCTGCATGTCCAGCAGGGACGGGCCGTCGGCGATTCCCTCGGTCAGCGCGGTGATCAATTCGCCGCTGAACGCGGTGAATTCCTCACCGGGCGGGGACAGCGCCTTCCGTGTCTGTGCGGAGGCCGCCATCAGGGACGTACCGTCGATCAGCGCGTGGTCGGCCACCTGGGTGGTACCGCTCATACCGCCCACCAGGGCCCGCCCGCTGTAGCAGCAGTCCAGGATCACCACCTTGTGCCGGGCGCCGATCCGCGAATCCAGGACCGCCCGGCGCACCCACTCGAAGGGCAGCGCGCTGTAGAGCCGCTCCTGGTCCGAGCCGGGCAGCGCCAGATACAGCTCGTCGCTGTACGGGTCGATGAGTCCGTGTCCGGCGTAGTAGACGACCAACGTGTCCGTGGCGCGCAGGGCGACGCGGCTGAGGGGGTCGAGCACGTCCTGGGCGCTCGGCGGCTGGGACAGGGCGACGCAGTGCGAGGGCGGCAGCCCCCATAACTCCGGGTCGGTGAACGCCCCGGTGAGCCCGGTCAGATTGCGCTCGACGGCAGGCAGGGCCGGCATGCTCTCGTAGTCATGGACGCCGATGAGCAGGGCCTGCGAGGCAGCGGGGTCAGGGAGGATCGTCACGGTGACCGCTGATCCGTTCGGCCTCCGCCGGCGGCGTCTCCGGACGGCTGCGGGCAACTCAGGGGCTGCACGCTCGCGTACCCCTCTCCCGGGCCTGCGCCCGCTGCGCGAACTGATCAGGATGCCGATACTAGAGGGTCTCCGGGTGCCCGTCCGGAGGGCCGGGGAAGTCTCGGGCGCCGATCGGCCCGGAGGGGCGGCGCTCGCGCGGCGGCGCCCCGGCGCGGCAGACTCAGCCATCCTGCGCGGACGGGGCCGAGCCTGCCGGACCGGGGCGCCGGCGGCGGATTGCGGCGTGGTTACGGGGCCATCTCGTACGCCCCGGACAGTGCCTCCACGCGCTGCCAGACGCGCGCCGAACGGGCGTCGTCGACGACCGGGCGGCGGACCGCGCCCAGCGCCCAGCTCTGCTGTGCCGCGGTGGCGGAGTCCTTGCCGTGCAGCTCGACGGCGTGTGCGGAGAAGTCCCGGACGAGGACGGCGAACAGCTCGTCGAGCACGTCCTCGTCGAGGCCGGTCAGCTGTGCCTGCTCCAGGATCAGCTGGCCGTGGACGACCAGCGCGAACAGCTGGCCGATGGCGAGCAGCAGATCGAGGTCGCGGCTCTGCTCCTCGTCGGGGGCGGCGGTGATGACGAACTCGCAGAGGGCGTCGGCCTGTTCGCGGAAGCGGGCGACGTTCGGCACCCCGGCGAAGGCGTCGTAGGCGGTGCGCCAGTCGTGGAAGCGTACGGCGCCCAGACCGCGGGCCGGGCCCTGCCGGAAGAGGAACGCGTCATCGGCCGCGTCGAGGCGCGTCGGCACGGGCGCGTACTCGGCCGGGTTCAGCAGATGGTTGCCCATGAACTTGAGGATCAGGGCGAGGTTGACGTGGACCGTGCCCTCCAGCTTCGGCAGGCCGCGGATCTCGGTCGCGGCCTGGGCGAAGTAGGTGTCCTTCTCGAAGCCCTTGGCGGCGATCACGTCCCACATCAGATCGATGACCTTCTCGCCCTCGGTGGTCACCTTCATCTTCGTCATCGGGTTGAAGAGGAGGTAGCGGCGGTCGTCGGGCCCGGCGGAGCGGAAGTAGTCGACGGCGCGGTCGCTGAACAGCTTCATCCCGACGAGGCGGACATAGGCGTCGGTCAGCTCGCGGCGGACGTGCGGGAAGGCGGTGACGGGGCGGCCGTAGAGGATGCGGTTCTGCGCATGGGTGACGGCCTCGTACATCGCGTGCTCGCAGATGCCGATCGCGCCGGTGCAGAGGTTGAACTTGCCGACGTTGACGGTGTTGAGCGCGGCGTCGAAGGCGGCGCGGCCGGTGTGCAGGATGTCGGCCTCGGTGACCGGGTAGTCCTCCAGGCGGAACTCGCTGACGTACTTCGAGGAGTCGACGACGTTCTTCACCAGGTGGTAGGCCGGGTGGCGGCTGTCGGCGGCGAAGAAGACATAGCCGTCCGGGCCCTCGATGTCGGTGCGGCGGCCGAAGACGGAGACGAGTCCGGCGGCGTTGCCGTTGCCGATGTAGTACTTGGATCCGGTGGCGCGGAAGCCGCCGTCACCGTCCGGCTCCAGCAGCATGTCGGTGGAGTAGATGTCGGCGCCATGGGCCTTCTCGGACAGACCGAAGGCGAACACCTCGCCCTGGGAGAGGAGTTCGGCCGCGCGGGCGCGGACCGCGGCGTTGTCGCTCTGCCAGACCGGGCCGAGGCCGAGAATGGTGACCTGCCAGGCGTACCAGTAGTCGAGCCCGTAGAAGCCGAAGATCTCGTTGAGGGCGGCTATCCGGGCGGTGTCCCAGCGCTTGTCCTGGTTTCCGTCGGCGGTGGAGGCCGGGGTGAGGAAGGTCGCGAACAGCCCTTCCTTGCTGGAGAATTCGAGGAACTCCGATAGCCAGGCGCGGGAGCGGTAGTCCTCGATCAGCTGGCGCTTGCCGCGGTTCTCGAACCAGTCGACGGTGGCGCGCAGCAGCCGGCGGGTCTCGGGGTCGAAGTGCGCCGGGTCGTAGGTGCGGGGGTTGAACAGCAGCGGGTCGGCCATGGAAGTTCGCCTTTCCGGCTCAGGTTGCGGATTGCGGGTGGTGGACGGGAAAGCTCGGGGCTGAGGCTGACCCGAACGCGGCAGCCGGGCAGGCGCGTTGGCTCACCCGGGCGCCCGTTCAGCGCTCGGGCCGGAGTCGGTGGAGGGTGGCGAGTACGTCGTCCAGCCAGTCGAGGGTCATGCGCTCATAGGCGATACCGCCGCGCAGTACGACATGCTGGAGTTCCTGGCCCGCGTCGGGCGTGGCAGGCGCCCCGGGACCGGTGAAGTCACGCCGCTCCCCCGCCAGATAGTGCGCGAGGCGGTCGCTGTGGATCTGGTGGTGCCGTTCGACCTCACGGATCAGCGCGGCGGGATCGTCGAAGGCCGCACCACGGATCTTCACCGCGAGGTCGTGCCGGACGCTCTCCGGTTCGATCGGCTCGTGCAGCCACTCGGCGAGCGCCGTCCGGCCGAGAGCGGCGACGGAGTACTCCTTCTTGTCCGGCCGGGCCTGCTGCGGCACCTCGCGGACATCGATCCAGCCGTCGCTCTCCATACGCTTGAGGACGCGGTAAATCTGCTGGTGGGTGGCGGTCCAGAAGTACCCGATGGACCGCTCGAACCGCCGGGCCAGCTCATAGCCGGAGCCCGGCTTCTCCAGCAGGGAGACAAGAATCGCGTGCTCGAGCGCCATACCCCGATCCTTCTATGCAACGAGTTGCATAGACAAGAGGCGACGCGGGGGTGAGACACGGCTCACCCGGGGGCCTTGGGGCGCTCAGGCATCGGCGCCCCGAACGCGACAGCCCCGCCCGCCAGGGCTCTGCCCACTCAGCCCGTCAGGGTCGGTGCGAGCTGCCATTCGCCGGAGTGGCCGGGTGGGAGTGCCAGGTCGCGGCGGACGGCCGCGTAGAACCCCTCGCGTGCGGTGCGTTGGCGCTGGAGCATGGCTGACCATGTTTCCGGGCTGTACGTCCGGTCTCGCAGGAACGCTTCCATCTCCATCACCACGACGACCCATTCCCGGGCCTTCTCCACCACGTCCGGGGTGCCCAGCATCAGCAGTGCCTCCCCGGCCGGGTCCCGGGCATCAGTGGCTTCGGCCAGGTGTGGCGCCGCTTCCTCGGGTGACAAGGGGTGCGGGTGAGGGTCGTTGCCGAGGTGGGCCGCGATCCGGTACGTCAGGGTGACGCTCTTCTTCAGCGCCCTGGCGAAGCCGGCGTAGGTCGTCAGCCGCCGTTCCGCCCAATGGGCCGCCTGCTCGCGACGGAAGCGGACTTGATCGCCGCGCACGCTGACGAAGTACGACCCCAGGGCACCGATTACTACGCCGATCAGGGCGGGGAGCTGTTGTATGAACGCCGACATGGCCACACGGTATAGCGCGGTGGCAGGCGCGAGGTGATGTCGTTTCCGTCCCGCCCGCCAAGAAGCGACCTCCTACTCCCCCACCGCCCCATCGGCCAGTTCGCGGGCGATGTCGAGGTGGCCGGCGTGGCGGGCGTACTCCTGGAGGAGGTGGAAGAGGATCCAGATCAGGGTGGGGCGGTCTTCGTCGGGCGGGACCGTTCCGCCGAGGGTGGCCGCTCGGTCCTCCAGGTGGGCCGCCGCGACGATGGCGCGGGATCGGGCGCACTGTTCCTGGAAGAATTTCTTGATGTCCTCGAAGGATTCTTCGGGGCCCACGTGCCACGGTCCGGGACGGGTCTTGACGTCGGCCCAGGGTTCTTCGATGTGTTCGCCCTCGAATCCCCATTGCAGCCATCGCAATTCCACACAGGCCAGGTGCTTGAACAGTCCCAGGGGCGACCATCCGGTGGGCACGCGGCTGGCCCTCAGCTCCGCGTCGGACATTCCCTCCAGCTTGCGCAGCACGGCGTTCCGGTAGAAATCGAGGTAGCCGGTCAGCAGGTCGTACGGGCTGGTGAGAGTTACCGGAGGCTCTGCGGCGGGTTCGATTTTGTGGACCATGGTGAGGACCTTATGGAGGCGGGGGTGGCCTGTCCAGGGTTCGGGTGGGCAGTGCGGGCGGACCCCGTGTAATGCACGGGGCCCGTCGGCGGGAGACGCCGACGGGCCGCAGGGTCCGTCGCTCAGCTCAGCACTTCAGGTCGAGGACGTGGATGCTGGGAAGTATTCCCTCTATCCGGTAACAGTGGTTCTTGTCGGGCTCGTTGATGTACAGCGACGTGGAGCCTCCCGACCAGTGCACCTGGACCGTGACCCCGGTGGCTTCCGCGGGGAAATACGCTTTCCAGCTGTCGCCCACCGGCCGGACGTTGTGGCAGTAGTTCTTCTTCTCTATGCCCTCCGGGCCCTTCCACTCATAGCAGGTGTCGATGAGCGACGCCGCCTGGTGGTCGAACTGGAGATAGTTGTCCGAGGCGGCAGTGGCGGTGGGTGCCGTCAGTACCGCGCCGGCCAGGGCGAGGCCCAGGGTGGCAGCACCGTATGCCAGGGATTGCTTCTTGCTTCGCATGCTGGATTTCACCTCTCGCTTCAATGGTCCGGGCACGCCTAGCAGGTCTTGTCGGTTCTCTTCGGGCCCCAGGTGTAGCCGCTCAGCTCGTAGCAGTGGCTACTGGTCAAGTCGGTGATGTGCGGCGATACGTTGTCCCCCGCTATTTGCCCGTCCACCGTCACCTCGACCTTGACGCCCTGGGCGTCATCGGGGATTTCCACCCGCCAGTCCGTGCCGATGGCCTTCCCCTTGTCGCAGGAGTCCGGGGTGGTCGAGGACGCCCAGTGGTAGCAGGTCTCGGCGATGAACCAGCCCTTGTTGCTGAAGCTGATGTATTTGCCCGAGCCCGCGGCCGCGGCGGACGGCGCTGTCATCGCGCCGCCGACCAGCGCGAGGCTCAGAGCGGCGACCCCGTAGGCCGCCGACTTCTTGATGTTCCGCACAGGATGCCCCTTCGTGAGTGTGTCGCGTGTGGGAGCGGCGGCTCAGCGGCCGTTCTTGAGGGTGGCGCCGCAGGCGACCACGTCGGTGTCGGCGCGTGCCGAGGTGTTGAGCGGGATTTCGGTGCGCAGTCCGGAGATCTTCGCGCCGCCGAACTCGCCGCCCTGGATGGTCACATCGGAGACGCGCTGTTCCATGTCGTGGCCCAGCTGGAGCATCCCCTTCTGCCCGGGCTTGATGGTGATCCTGATGTCGCCGCTCTTCGACTCGGTGTTGGTCTCGCTGTACTGCGCGGAGGCGCCCACGCCCAGCTTGTCCTTGACCAGGGTGATATCGACGCTGGCACCGACATTCCAGCCCCAGCTGAAGGTGCGGGTGCCGCTGAGCGTCTGGTTGATTTCCGCGGCGCCGGGGCTACAGTTCTGAATGGGACCGATGCCCATACCGGCGTTGTCCACGTCGAACCACTTGGTCACCTGCTTGGATTCCAGGGTCGTCGACGAGCAGGACACCTTGCTGTCATTGCACTGTTCCAGTGCGCGCTTGACCTCTTCCGCGGAATTCACCTGGTAACCGTTGTCGTAGGTGACGGAGGGACTGCCTTCCTCCACCCACTTGTCGGTGTGGCCATTGACGTCGGGGAGGCTGGATCCCTGTGCGGCGGATGCCGTGGGCGCCGCCAGGGCGAGCGCGGCGGCGACGGCGCCGAGGGTGAGCGCCATGCGGGATGCGGAGGTGGATGTGGAGATCAACGTTTCCTCGCTCTGTTCTGGGTCATTCCGATGTGCAGGAAGGCGTGACGGCGGCGCTCCCTGCGATATCCGGGTGTTCAGCAGCCCGTTTCCTGGAGCTTCGGCCGGTCGACGAGTCCGGTGATCTCGAAGCAGTGGTTTCGGTTGGTGTCGGTCACCGCGGCGGTGTCCACCGTGGCGTAGTCGACAATGCTGGTGCTGAGATCGATCTTTACGCCGGTCGCTTCCTCGGGGAAATACGCCTGCCAGGTGTCATTCACCGGCCGGACGTTGTGGCAGTAGTTCTTGCCCTCGGCGTCACGCCACTTGTAGCAGGTATTGGCGAGGATGCCGGCGTGGTTGGTGATCTGGATGTAGTTCTGGGAACCCGCATAAGCGGCGGGCGCGGAGAGTACGGTGGAGAAGCACGCGGCCCCCACCGCGAGAAGACCGAATACAGCCCGATGGTTGATCTTCACGGTTGTTACTCCCTCTTGCACTGTCCGGTGGCGCCGGAAGAATTCGACGCCGTTCGATGAGTAAGTCATGAGAGAGCTGCCGAATCAATTGGATCCGGCTAAGACTTCGGTACCCGGAGATTCCCCTCCGGGGCAACCACGAGAAACGCCACGGGAAGACGGGAACCACGGCTTCCGACCACGAGGAACCACGGTTCGCACCGGCAGCGGACCACAGGAGCGCCGCCCGCCCAGGGACATACCGAAAGCCCCCCACCCGAAGGACGGTGAGGGGCTTCTGCGGGGAAGTGAGGGGCTGCCGGCCGAGGTGCGGGGCTCGCGACCGTACGGCCGCGCTCAGGAGTCCGCCGGCTCGCTCCCCCCGCGGCTCCTGCCCGCTTCGGCCATCGCCGCCGCCAGGTGGGGGCGTCCGGTGATGCCGAGCTTGCGGTAGGCGCCGGTGAGGTGGGTTTCCACGGTCCGCAGGGAAACGACGAGGAGTTCGGCGATCTGCTTGTTGCTGTATCCCTGCGCGGCCAGGGTGCCGACACGTTCCTCCCCGGCCGTCAGCCCCCGGATGCCCTGGCTCCCGGAGCGGGCGACGCGTCCGCCGGCGAGGTGCAGCCCCTCCTCCAGTCGCGTGGCGAGCACCGTGGCACCGCACCCGACGGCGAGGTCCAGGCCCTCGCGCAAGGTTCTGCGGGCGCCGCGCTTGTCGTCCCGGCGCAGCAGGGCGACACCGAAATCGTGGCAGGCGCGGGCGAGTTCGAGGCGTGCGGGGGTGGGTCGGAGTACGGTCACGGCCTCGGCCAGCAGGTCGAGCCCCCGGGAGCCCGCTGCGACCGCCCCCGCCGCCCGCAGCGCCACCCCGAGGGCCCGTGGGAGCCGGCAGCGCCGGCCGAGGTCCAGCTCCTCTTCGGCCAGCGCATGGGCCGACTCGGTTTCCCCCAGGGCGAGATGGACGGGGACCGCGCGGGAGCGCCAGGGGGACATCGCCGGGCTGACCGTCCCCAGCGCCTCGGAGTGGTGGCCGCACTCGCGGAGCAGGGAGAGCCCGGACCGCGGCTCGCCCTGGGCGATCCGCAGGGCGGCCAGGCTCATCAGGAACCGGGGTCGCTCCCACGCCACTTCCGTCTGTCCCGCCACGGCATGGGTGACCGCGACCCGCTCGGCGTCCTCGACCCGGCCCTGGGCGAGCAGGGCGTCGATCCTGATCGTGTCCAGGGTCAGTGAGTACGGCAGCCGCCCGGTGGGGGACGCGTGGTCGGCGGCGTCCTGAGCCGCGGCGAGGGTCTCGGTGATATTTCCGCGGCGCAGCGCCAGTACGGCGCGGTAGACCGTCAGGGAGGAGACCAGCAGTTCCATGCCCCGGCCGGAGATCTCCCGGGTCAGATGGCGGTTGAGCCGGTCGGCCGTGTCGAGCTCGTCGAGGTACAGCAGCGTCTGGGCGACGAAGTAGTGCAGCGGGAACAGGTCGTGGGAGAACGCCGGCAGGTTGACGGACGCCCGCTCGATGAGAGCGGTGACGTACGGGGCGGGCAGGGCCGCGCGCAGGGCGTGGAAGGCGCGGATGGCGAGCAGTTGGCGTTCGCCCGCGGTCCGGTCGGCCAGGTCGTCGTCCTTGCCGGGGGACGGCGCGGGGGCCGGGCCGGTGACGGACGGCCGCTCGAACTCCATCCACGAGCGCAGCGCGCTCATCCGCAGCGCCAGCTCGCGGTCGGCGGCCCCGGGGCCCGAGGTGGACCGTTCGCTTAATGCCGCGATCTTCCGGTCCACGCTCGACAGGTCCGTCCGGGACCCCCGGGAGAGGAGCAGGGAGTAGGCCAGCACCCCCAGGGCGTCGCTGCGGGCCGCCTCGTCGGTCAGCCCTTCCAGTGCGCCGGTGACGCAGGAGATGGCCAGCGCGGCATCGTAATGGCTGGCCGCGGTGCCCAGTTCCAGGAGCACCCGGGCGTGCTCGGGCTCGTCCAGCGGCTGGTGCAGCGCGGAGCGCAGATAGGTCACGGCGGTCTCCGGTGCGCCGCGGCGCAGTGCCTCGGTGGCCGCCCGGCGCAGCGCCGGCAGGACCCAGGAGCCGTGGACGGGGCCGGCCGCCAGCAGATGGGCGGCGACCTCCTCGTCGGGGCGCCCGCTCAGACAGGACACCTGGGCCGCCCGCGCATGCCCGACGCCGAGTTCCTCGGGTGACAGCGTGGCCAGCACGGTGTCGCGGACGACGGGATGGGTGAAGCGGGGGTCGCCGTCCGCCCGCAACAGGCCGAGCGACCGCAGCTCCTCGGCGGCGGACTGCACCACGGCCCGCCCGGTCCCGCAGTACGCGGCGAGCAGCTCCGGGGGCTTGCGGTCGCCCAGGAAGGCCAGCGCCCGTGCCAGTGCCACGACCTCGTCGGACGCCTGGCAGAGCCGGTGGGAGATCTCCCCGCCGAGCGTGGAGAGGGTGACCGTGGGGATCCGGTCCCGGAATTCCGTCGTCGGCTTCACCCCACTGCGCTGGGCCTGGTGGAGCAGGGCACGGACGAACAGCGGATGCCCTCCGGTGGCGGCGTGACAGGCGGCCCAGAAGGCCGCGTCCGGCTCCTCGGCGCCCCAGAGCGTCCGCACCAACTGCCCCACGCCGTCCACGTCGAGCGGCTCCACGACGAGGGTGTGGCAGTTCGCGGGCCGGACCAGCTCGGCGAACAGCGGATCGAGCCGTCTGCCCTCGGCACTGCGGGTGGTCACGGCGATCAGCACGGGGAGACTGTCCGCGCGCCCGATGAAATGGACCAGCCAGCGCAGGGACGGCTGATCGATCCACTGGAGTGCGTCGACGGCCAGGAGCAGGGGCTGCCGGCGGGCCAGCCGGGAGACGAGTGCGTCCAGTTCCCGCAGCGTCGATGCCGTCACATTGGCGTTATCCGGCAGCGGATCCGTGGCGGCGGCGTCGTCCAGGGCCCGCAGCGTGGCCGCCGCCGACCCTGCCAGCAGGCGTGCCCGGTCGGTGTCGGAGACCGCCGCCAGCAGCGGCTTGAACAGCTGCCGGACGGCCCCGAAGGCGAAGGCGCGCTCCAGGGGATGGCAGCGGGCCCGCAGCACACGGAACTGCCCGTTCCGCTCCCACCAGGTGCTCAGCAGGGCCGATTTGCCGATGCCGGCCGACCCTTCGAGCTGCACGACGCGGGGACGGCCGGACAAGACGTCGGCGGCCATGGCGTCCATGACAGCGAGTTCGCGTTCGCGTCCCACCAACGGCCAGTCGTCACCGCACGCGTCACGGGAATGTGCGAACGTCACCAGTTGCTCAACTCTCGTCGTTCTCGTCTGGTTTTCGAGACGTTCCGATGGCGGCTGCGGTTGCCTGAGCCGGTCGCCCAGATGTGTGTCCACGGCCGGTGCTTGCCCTTACATCACGGCGTCGCGTGCAACCATGTCGCAACCTTGCACGGAGTTAACTGGACCGGCGCCGCCGGGACGGCTCGGTGGGCACGATCCGGCCGGGCCCGGGCGGCCCGCCCCGGCCCACCGAACAACATCCGTTTCCGCTGGTCAGGAGCGGAAGGGCCAGGAGAGGACGACACATGTACCCACCGGGGACGAAGAATCTGCCGGTCAGCCGCCCCGCCACGAAGCGGGGCCGTTTCGGCAAGCCGGGCCGCTTCTGATGGCCGCCGGCGACGGGTGCGAGACGGCCGCTCCGGGCCCCGCGGCCCCGGAGGGCACGGCACGGGTCGGGCTCACCGCGGCGGCGACCGAACTGCTGCGGCTGCTGCGGAAGGAGCACGGCCCGCTGATGTTCCACCAGTCCGGCGGCTGCTGCGACGGCAGCGCCCCCATGTGCTACCCGGCGGGGGAATTCCGTACGGGATCGTCGGATGTGCTGCTGGCCCGGCTGGGCGTGGAGGGCGTGCGGGAGCCGGTGGACTTCTGGATGTCGGCCGACCAGTTCGCGCGCTGGCAGCACACCCATCTGACGGTGGACGTCGTACCGGGGCGGGGCAGCGGGTTCTCGCTGGAGGCGCCGGAGGGAGTGCGCTTTCTGATCCGCTCACGGTTGTTCACCGAAGAGGAACGCGCGGGGCTCAGCGGCTGAAGCGGCGGGCGGCCGGGCGCCGGGAGACCCCGGGCGGGCACAGAGTGAGGCCCCACGCACGGGGGAGAGCGTGGGGCCTCACTTGTAGAAACGGGTGGAAGGCGGTTCAGGTTCCCGCACGCTGAAGATTTCGCGAGAAAATCTTGTACGGGCCGGGCGCGGTGCCCGCCGTCCCGCCCCTCAGGCCTCGCCCTGCACCAGCCGTTCCAGCATCTCCTGGAAGTCCGCGTCCGCCACCACCCGCAGCCCGTCCCCGTCCGGCTCGCTCAGCGGGGTCATCACGCCCCGGCGCCACCAGAACACCCTGGGGCTGATCGCGCCCGCCGCGTCCTCGTGACCGGCCGCAGCGAACTGCGCCATGGCCTGAAGCGCCGGGATGACCTGCGCGTCGTGGATGCGGTGGAACGCCAGCTGGTGCCGGAAAGGCAGCGCGACCAGCGCACCGTCCGGCGTGAGCCCGGTGCCCATGAGCCGCTGCACCAGCTCGTCGAGGACCAGCACCCGGCTCGCGGTGAAGAAGGAGTCGCCGAGCAGCACCTCGAACGCCGAACCGTCGCCGCGCCGTACCGTTTCATGCCCTTCGACCGGCAGCGCCCGCAGATTGTTCATCGCCCGGATCCGCAGCTCGGCCACGTCCCCGAGATCGGTCAGCGAGTCCTCGCTGAGCATCTGCACCGCCTCGGGCAGATCGAGGGCGAGCACTTCCCGCAGCCCCGGCGCCGGCGCCCGGCCGTAGCGGAAGGAGTCCGAGGCGGGCAGCGTCTCCTGGGCGACCACACGGGGGTACAGACAGGCCCGGATCTCGTCCCCGCTGAGGATCTCCAGCGGCTGCGGGCCGTCCATCGTACGGAGCACCTTGCCGACGTGATCCCGGATCAGCGCGGGCCAGCTGCGCTCCCCGCGCCGGTCGCGGTGGCACACCGCGGCGAGGTTGCCGAGGCCGAACTGCCGGCCCGCGGAGTCGGTGACCACGCCCGCGTACGCGGTGACTTCGAGCCCCCGTTCCGCGAAGGCCTGCCGGACCTGTGATCTGAAGACACCGCCCTCGCGCTCGGAGAAGAAGCTGAACTCCCCGTCGCGTGCCAGTTCGCGGGAATCCCGCTTCGGTCCTCGGCGGAACAGGCCCATCTCTTCCTCCCGGCAGCGGCCACGCACAACGGCCATGAATGGGCCGATCGTAACGGGTGCCCCGCCGCCCCCGTCGCCCTGCTCGCCGCCGCTCACGGAGGTGACCGGTGGAGGGAGACGGGGCGGCGGGGACGGGAGGGATGAGGGAGGAGACGGGAGGCTAGCCGCCGATCGTGACGTCGATACAGGCGTAGAAGGCATTCGCGGTGTCGGCGATGTTCCAGACCGCGAGGACCTTCTGTTTGCCGGTGAGGCCGCCGAAGTTGACGGTGTGCGAGACCGTCGCCGGTGGCTGCGCACCTCCGTCGTTGAACTCGGCGACCTTCCGCCCGCCGGCGAAGTACTGCCAGGTGCTGGTGGAATGACGGGCGGTCAGCCGCCAGTTGAAGGTCTGGGAGCTGCCGATCGGGGTGACTTTCCAGCCCCTGCTGTCATCGTCGAGTTCGGCGAACCGGCTGTTGCCGCCGCTACAGCTGGTCAGGCCCTTGGGGCCCTCGACGCTCTGCGGCTCCCACTTGACCGGACCGCAATCGATGGTGCCCGCGGCGCACTGTGCCTGCCGGCTGGGCGGCGAGGACACATAGCCGTGCGCGCTCGCCGGGTTGACCGGCAGGGTGACGACGAGCAGCGGGGCGATGCCCGCACCGAGGGCGAGGGCCAGCTTTCTTTTCCTGTGCATGTCAAACCTTTCGCGAGAGAGGCCGCCACGCGAAAGCAGTGGACCCGACGCCGCCGCGGCGCCGCACGTCCACCCGCCGGAAGCCTCACCGAGGGGGTGAATGACGCGAAGGTGCACACCAATTGGTCTAGACTTTACTCGCTGACCGCGTACGGTCAAGAGGTGCGGCGCACGGGAGGGGTGCGTGTCATGCCGACGGCAGGCCATGGCGGCGGGTGAGCGCGTACCGGACGCGCAGGCGCCCAACTAACCGTGCTTGCAGCATTCTTGACGCAACATCATGCGCAGGTGAGGCGCCTCGGTCAGCGGGCCGGAGAGACCCCGGCCGGCGCACTGGAGGCCCGGACGACCAGGTGCGGTGCGAGCCGGATCGTGCGGCGTGGGCCGGGGTCCGCGGTGGACGGCCGGCGGCTCAGCAGGCGGGCGGCCTCCGCGGCCAGTTCGCCGACCGGCTGGCGGACGGTGGTCAGCGCCGGGTCGGCGAGGCCGGCGAGCGGGATGTCGTCGAAGCCGGTGACGGCGACCTCGCCCGGTACGTCCGCACCCAACTGCCGCAGACGCTGGAGGGCACCGGCGGCGATGAGGTCGTTGGCGCAGATCAGGGCGTCCGGCCGGGAGGGCCGGAGACGGTCGACGGCGGCGCGTCCCCACTCCACCGAGAAGTCGCCGAGCGCGACGCGCCCGGGGGCTTCGGGGTCCAGCGCCGCGGCCCCCGCCTCGTACGCCGCGCGCCGTTCGACCGCCGCCGACGCGGTTCCGGCGGCTCCCACGAAGCAGGGGCGGCGGCGGCCCGTCGCGGCCAGATGATCGAGTACGAGGGCCATACCGGCGGCGTTGTCGACGGCGACGGAGTCGGCGACGCCGGGGCCGCAGCCGCGGTCGAGCAGCACCAGCGGCACCTGGGCGGCCGCGCTCGCCACCGCCTCCCGGCTGCGCCGCTCGTCGACGGGTATCAGCAGCAGCGCATCGACCTGCCGTCCCAGGAACGCGCCGATCCGGGCCGCCTCGGTCACCGGGTCGTCATCGCAGTCGGCGAGCAGCACGGCCCGCCCCTCGGCGTGCAGCGCATGCTCCAGCTCCCGGACGAGGGAGGGGAAGAACGGGTTGGTGATCTGCGGCAGGACGAGACCGACGGTGCCGGTGGAGCGGCTGCGCAGGGCGCGGGCCACATGGTTGGGGCGGTAGCCCAGCCGCTCGGCCGCCTCGCGTACGGTGCGGGCGGTCTCGACGCCGACCGGACGGGTGCCGGCCAGCACGCGGGAGACCGTGGCGATGGAGCAGCCCGATGCCAGCGCGACGTCTTTCAGCGTGACTTCGGCCACCGTCTCCCGGCTCCCTTCGCTCGGCCCGCCCGGACCGGAGGGAGCATACGCTCCGCTGCCTGCCTGGCAAACGTTGTCCCATGGGAGGTCGTTCTCCCCGCCACACCGGCCGCGTTTCGCCCCGATAACGCCCGGTAGGCCAGAGATTGAACCGTTGACAACCGGCCAGTCCATGGGTCAAGTTTCCGGAGAACGTTTTCCCATGTTGCTCGCTCGTGGCTGACTTCCCGCCCGGGCTCGCCATGGGTGACCGCCGGGCGCGCTGTGCACCGGAGGCCATACCGGCCCCGCATCACCACTCCGCACCACATTTCCGAGCAGCAGAGCAAAGGGGCTCTTCCGTTGGCCAGAAAGATCATCCTCGACTGCGACCCGGGGCATGACGATGCGATCGCCATGCTCCTGGCACATGGCAACCCCGATGTCGAACTGGTCGCCGTGACGACCGTGGTCGGGAACCAGACGCTGGAGAAGGTGACCCGCAACGCGCTGTCCGTGGCGCGGATCGCCGGGATCACGGGCGTACCCTTCGCCGCCGGCTGCCCCCGTCCGCTGGTCCGGGCCATCGAGACGGCGCCGGACATCCACGGCGAGACCGGTCTGGACGGCCCGGAGCTGCCCGAGCCGGCCATCGAGCTGGACCGCCGGCACGCGGTGGACCTGATCATCGACACGGTGATGTCGCACGAGCCCGGCGAGATCACCATCGTCCCGACCGCGGGCCTGACGAACATCGCGCTGGCCGTCCGCAAGGAGCCGCGGATCGCGGAGCGGGTCCGCGAGGTCGTCCTGATGGGCGGCGGCTACCACGAGGGCAACTGGAGCGCGGTCGCCGAGTTCAACATCATCATCGACCCCGAGGCCGCGCATATCGTCTTCAACGAGCGCTGGCCGGTCACCATGGTCGGCCTCGATCTGACGCACCAGGCACTGGCGACCCCCGAGGTCGATGCGAAGATCGCCGCGGTCGGCACCCGCCCCGCCAAGTTCGTCGGTGAGCTGCTGGACTTCTTCCGCGAGGCCTACCGGGAGAACCAGGGCTTCACCTACCCGCCGGTACACGACCCGTGCGCGGTCGCCTACGTCATCGACCCGGACGTGATGACCGTACGGAAGGCCCCGGTCGACATCGAGCTGCGCGGTGCGCTGACGGTCGGGATGACCGTCACGGACTTCCGGGCGCCCGCCCCGGAGGACTGCACCACCCAGGTCGCGGTCAAGCTGGACCACGAGCGGTTCTGGAACCTCGTCGTGGACGCCCTTGAGCGGATCGGCGACATCGAGGCATGAACACATCCACCGCCAAGAACACCGCCAAGAGCACCGTCGCCGAGGTGAGCACCGCCACCGGCCGGCGCCCCGCTGAAGGGACCGGCGGCGGGTCCGGGGTCCGTATAGGCGTACTGGTCACCGCGCTGCTCGCGGCCTGTTTCGCCTTCCAGCTCAACGCCAGCATGCTCAGCCCCGCGCTGAAGAACATCGAGGACACCCTCGGCGCCAGCTCCGCGGAGATCGGCCTCACCCAGACCGCGTTCTTCACCTCGGCGGCGCTGTTCTCGCTCTTCCTCCCGCGGCTGGGCGATGTCATCGGGCGCCGCCGGGTGCTGGCCGGAATGCTCGGCCTGATGGTCGTCGGCTGTGTCGTCGCCGCGCTGGCGACCAGTGTGCCGATGCTGTTCGCCGGCCGGATCATCCAGGGTGTCTCCGGTCCGGTCGTCCCGCTGTGTCTGATCATGCTGCGGGTGGAGGTGCAGGAGCCGAAGCGGTACGGCACCCTGCTGGGCGTGATCACCGCCGTCAACGGCGGTATCGCCGGTGTCGACTCCCTCGCGGGCGGCTACCTGGCCGACAGCCACGGCTTCGCGTCGGTGTTCTGGGCGATGGCGGTCGTCGCCGCCCTGGCCACCGTTCTGGTCGCCACCCTCACCCCCGAGTCGAAGGCGGCCGCCGCGAGCCGGATGGACTGGCCCGGGGTCGCGCTGCTCGTGGTCTCGGTCGGCTCGCTGCTGATCGCGCTCAACGAGGCGGGCAAGCTGGCCGCCGCCAACTGGCCGCTGATCGCCGTCCTGCTCGTTCTGTCCGCGGCCGCGTTCGCGCTGTTCTGGCGGACCGAGAACCGCAGCGGGCACCCCCTGGTCGCCACCAGGCACCTCAAGCAGCGGGCGACCTGGGCGACCCTGCTGACCACCGTGCTCACCATGACCGGCGTGTTCGCCGTCATGAACGGGCTGATCCCGGCCTTCGCGCAGGACGCCCAGGCCGGACTCGGCATGAGCGCCGAGCAGTCCGCGTGGTGGACGCTGTCGCCGTACGCGCTCGCCGGGCTCGCCATGGGCCCGCTGGCCGGCCGCCTGGCCGCGACCTTCGGCTACGGGCGCGTCCTGCGGTGCGGTCTGGCAGGGTCGGTGGCGACGGTCGCGCTGATGCTGCTCACGATGCACAGCCAGTCGCAGATCCTGCTGCTGGTGACGTCCGTCCTGGTGGGCATCGCCTACGCCGGCGTGGCGAACATCGTCCTCAACGGCCTGGGCATCGTCCTCTCCCCCAGCGAGAACCCGGGCTTCCTGCCCGGTCTGAACGCCGGCGCCTTCAACCTCGGCGCGGGGCTCAGCTTCGCGCTCCTGTACGCGGTCAAGACGGCCGCGTCACCGGCGGACCCGTCGTCCTCCGGTGGCTACACCGCCGGCATGATCGCGGGCGTGGTCATCCTGGCCGCGGCCATCGCGACGTCCTTCCTGATCCCGAAGCCGGTGGCGGCCGAAGCACAGGACTGAGACGCCCACCGCACAACACGGGCCGCCCGCCGACCGCGCAATCCGGTCGGCGGGCGGCCCGTTGCGGTGTCCGCCGTCAGTGATGTCCGCGTGCGGTGTCCGCGGCCCCGCCGAAGAGCCGTGCCACGGCGCGGAAGGGCAGGGTGACGACGGTGGCGACGGCGCCGCCGATCGACCTGAGAACGTCTGCGATCGCGCGCAACATGAGTGAACCTCCGTCATGGCCGTCCGGCACACACCTGAAGTGCCGCCTTCGGCCGGGTCGTCGGTCCGGGAGCGCCTGCCGGGGCGGCAGGTCACCCGGGTGTCGTGTCGTCCGTCCAGCGCAGGATGGCGCCGAGCCCGCCGGACGGTGCCCGCTCGGGGTCACGGACCACCACGATGTCGGCGCCGCTCGCCACCGCCGACCGCACCAGCGCGTCATCCGCCCGTGCGGCAGCCGGTCGCGTCTCGCCGAGGTACGGCAACTCCGTGCCCCGTACGCCGAGTTGATCGGCTTCGGAGCCCACCCAGACCTGCCGGGCAGTGTCCGAGCCGTGCGGGCTGACGAGCAAGGTGTCGATCCGGTGTTCCCGTGCCGCCTCGATCAGGGCGGGGATGCCGGCCGCGGCGTGCGGGGCGCTCTTGCCTCCCGGCCCCGCACCGGTGCGGAAGCGGTCCGCCACCTGCGCGATGTGCTCACGTTCCTGCACTGCCCTGACCTGGGCGATGTCCCGGTCCACCAGCGTACTCTCGGCGCCGGGCGCCCGCCCGCCGTGCTCGCTCTCGTAGGTGAGGGCGCGCAGCGGTTCGGGCAGCCTGTCGTGCACCAGGTGCCGTTCGCGGGCGTCGCCGATCAGGACGATGGCCTCGGCGCCGCACTCCTCGAACGCCTTGCGCACCGCATCGGCAATCTCTCCCGCGTTGTGTTCCCAGGTGTTCTCCACCTTGGCGCGGAAGTGGCCTTCCGACCAGTCGCCCGAGGCGGTGCGGTGCAGGGGCCAGTCGGCGCCGCTGACCTGGCCGGCGTCCTCGGTGCCCCGTTCCCCGAGGACGGCGAAGTCCGCTCCCGCCCGGTCCAGGCGGACCACCAGGCAGACCGGGTCGTCGCCGACCGCCGCCAGGAAGGGAGTGACTCTGGGCACCGGCCCCCAGGCCGCGAACGGGGTGGCCGGAGGCCCGGGAAGCGGGGTGTCGAGCACGATCTCACCGTGGGCGGCGAACAGCACCCGCCCGGAGTGCTCCCCGGACTCGCCTGCGTGCCGTGTGAGCAGTGCTTCGTGCACGGCGCCGCAGGTGGCCTCGTCCGCGCCGAGCGCGAACAACTGCGCCGTGGTGGCGCTCGCCGTCAACTCTTGCTGTTTCTCGGCGTCCTCGGTGCTGTGCGAGATATCGGCATAGACGGATGCCCAGGGGCCTGGCCGGTCGATGACCGGTTGCAGGAGCGAGATTCGCATGGCGCTGCCTCCTTGGCTTCCTCGGATTCCGTGGATTCTCCTGTGGTGCACGGGCCGTCATCGGTGGGCTGCCTTACGAATTCCCGTTCCCGAAAGGCGTATGCATCAAGGGCATATGCATCTGCCGTTACGTTCCGTGCCTGGCTGCGTGATTTGCGTAGGCGTGGTTGAAACGGCGCCGTCGGGTTGTTAGGGCTGGGGGAGCAGGGAAACTGGGAGTAACGCGACGGGTCTGTATGACTCGTGGAGCCGGAGGCACCCATGGTCATGGAACACGGAACGGACAAGACCGGCCCCGCCCGGGACGAGATGATGAAGAAGCAACTACGGGGGCAATTGACGGCGGAGCGCTCCCTGCGGACGGATGAGGAGCATGAACTCCAGCCGGCGGGCGAGGACCAGCCGGTGGCGGCGTGGTCCCCCGAGAGCGAGTTCCGGGGCGGCACACCGAGCGGCATGACCGAGGAGGACGTGGGACTGCGCTCCGAACTCGCCCAGCACCTCGGGCGCAGCCTGTACCCGGCCGACAAGTACGCGGTCATCGAGACCCTGCGGCGCAACAACGCACCGGACCGGCTGGTCGCCCTGGCCGAGCGGCTGCCCGCACACGAGCGGTTCGGCAATGTGCAGAGCATCGCCGAGGCCGTCGGGATCGCGACGGAGCACCGGCACGCCTGAGGCCGGGCCCGGTCCGCTCATCCTGGCGCTGCCGGGAGCCACCGGGAGGCGGACAATTGGTCGTAGAGCACCTGCCGCACCCCGCGGCCGGGCGAAGGGACGGGAAGAGGGAGGGCGGTCATGTCCGACGACGCGATGGGCGACGAGGTCTACCAGCCGCCCAGATCCGACCCCCGGGACAACCCCAACGCGCTCGACATGGAGGACGCCCTGGACGAGCCGGACCTCGACCAGACGCTGGACTCCGGCTATTCGCCGCCCGAGCGGCCCTTCGTGGTGAACCACGAGGGAACCACCGCGCGCGAGCTGCACGACCGTGAATCGCTGGAACACCGGCTGTCGGTGGAGGTACCGGAGGTCTGCGCCCCCGACGGCGACGGGATCGGCGATCTCCCGGGCGGGGTGGGGGAACCGACCGACCCCGAATGCGGCGAAGAACGGGCCGGCCGGCTCGTGGGCTCCGACGAGGGGTTCTGGCGCGGCGGCAGCAACGACATCGCCGCCCGGGACGTCGGGATCGACGGCGGCGCCGCGTCGGCGGAGGAGGCGGCGGTGCATATCGCCCGGGACGACGCGGGGGACGGGGACCGGGAGCTCTAGGACCTGTCCGGGCGCCCTCACAGGACGTCGGTGTTCGCCGAGCTCACAGGACGTCGGTGTCCGCCGAGCGCGCGATCCGGACCTGCATATTGCGCTCCATCAAGCGCAGCGCCGCGGCGGCGAGGTCCTCATGGATATGCGCACAGGCATCCTCGGCGACGATGACCGGAATATGCCGGATATGAGCGTCGAGTGCTGAATAGAGCACGCATTGTTCGGTGACCTGGCCGCAGAGCACGATCGTGTCGATGCCGTGCTGCCGCAGCAGATATTCCAGCGGCGTTTCAAAGAAGACCGAGTGCCGTGCTTTCACCACGAACAGCGATTTTTCGTCCGGCCTGACCGGCTCCACCAGATCGGCGTGCGGGCCGCTCAGTACGGTGTCCAGAAGTTCGTCGTGGTGTGAGCGCCACAGGCCGAAATTGTCATTGACGTAGATGATCTCGACGTCGTTCTTTCGGGCCCTTTCGATCAGCGCGGTGATATGCGGCAGGGCCCGTCGCACCGAGGGCAGGAGCCGTTCCGCGTCCGCATGCTCATAGGAATTGAGCATGTCGATCACGATGAGCGCCTTGCCGGACATGGCGTCCCCGGTCAGCCGGGCTGTCCCGGGCCCTCGTCGGCGGCCACCCGCTTCAGGGTGCGGCCGCTGCGCACGGAGCGGGCCCGCCGGGCGTCCGGCGTACCGCCCCGCCCGGCCCGGTCGTCGTTCTCCTTGACCAGCAGCCAGGACTCCCGCTTCCCGGGGCCCTCGCCGGTACGGAACCGGGTCAGCGCATAGCCGCCGTGGAGCTTGCTGCCGTCGAGCCAGAAGGAGACATGGCCGTCCTCCAGGGCCTGGCCGAACGACAGGCTGCGGCCCTTCTTCTTCCGGGGCAGCGGGCGGTAGCTGCCCTGGTCCCAGACGATCACGGTGCCCGCGCCGTACTCCCCCGCCGGGATCACACCCTCGAATTCCCGGTACTCCAGCGGATGGTCCTCGGTGGGCATCGCCAGCCGCTTGTCGTGCGGGTCGGCGGACGGCCCCTTGGGGACGGACCAGGACTTCAGCACTCCGTCGACCTCCAGCCGGAAGTCGAAGTGCAGGGTACTGGCGTCGTGGATCTGGACGACGAAGGACGAGGTGTCCTCGGCCGCCGCCGGGGCGCCCGGCGGCTCGCGCGTCCGGTCGAAGTGCCGTTTGCCGCGGTATGCCGTCAGTCCGTCCTTGGCGCCCATGTGCCCCGCCTGCCCTTCGTTCCGGTGGCCGCATCTCTCACTGTCGCGCGGGGCGCCCGGCGACGCATGTGCGGCCGCCTCGCCGCCGCGCGGGACCGGCCTGCACGGTCCCCCCCAGCGTGCCGCCATGGGGCCGCCGCCCGCAGAATGACAGGGGAGCCATGTGTACCCGGCCGCACACCGGTTAGCCGACAAGGCACCACGGTGTGCCCGCGCCGGCCGTCGGCCCGCACCGGACGGTGACCTGTTCGGCCGGCGCTCCGAGCACCATCCTCGACCGCAGGAGTCCACGTGAAGCGACGTCGTCCTCGGATCGTGATCGTCGGAGCCGGCTTCGCCGGTTACGAATGTGCCCGCACGCTCTCCCGGCAGGCCAAGGGGGCCGCCGAGATCGTGCTCATCAATCCCCATGACTACTTTCTGTATGTGCCGCTGCTGCCGGAGGTGGCGGCCGGAATCCTGGAGCCCCGCCGGATCTCGGTCTCACTCACCGCGACCCTGCCGGGCGTCCGGCTCGTCCTCGGCGAGGTCCATGAGGTGGACTTCGATGCCCGCCGGGTGGCCTACACCGACCCCGAGGACCGGGACGGCTCGCTGTCCTACGACCGGCTGGTGCTGACCGTCGGCAGCGTCAACAAACTGTTGCCCGTCCCGGGCGTCGCCGAGCATGCCCACGGCTTCCGCGGGATGCCCGAGGCGCTGTACCTCCGCGACCACATCACCCGGCAGATCGAGCTGGCCGCCGAGGCCGAGGACCCGGCCGAGCGGGCTGCCAGGACCACCTTCGTCGTCGTGGGCGCCGGCTACACCGGGACCGAAGTCACCGCCCACGGTGTGCGGTTCACCGACTCCCTGGCCCGGCAGAACTCCGGCCTGCGGGACGGCCCACGCCCCCGCTGGCTGCTGCTGGACATCGCCGACCGGGTGCTGCCCGAGCTCGACGAGCGGCTGTCGCGCACCGCCGACCGGGTCCTGCGCGCCCGCGGCGTCGATATCCGCACCCGCACCTCCGTCAAGGAGGCGACCCCGGACGGGGTCCTGCTCGACGACGGCGAGTTCGTCAGCAGCCACTCCCTGATCTGGTGTGTGGGTGTACGGCCGGACCCGCTGGTCGAGTCGTTCGGGCTGCCCACCGACAAGGGACGGCTGTGCGTCGACAAGTTCCTGGGCCTGCCCGGCCGGCCGGAGGTGTTCGCCTGCGGTGACGCCGCGGCCGTGCCCGACCTGACCCGCCCCGGCGAGATGACGCCGATGACCGCCCAGCACGCCCAGCGGCAGGGCAAGGTCGCGGCGCAGAATGTGGCGGCGTCCTGCGGACAGGGCACCCCGCGCGCCTACGAGCACCATGACCTGGGCTTCATGGTGGACCTGGGCGGCATCCAGGCCGCCGCGAACCCGCTGCACATCCCGCTGTCCGGCCCGCTCGCCGGGGTGGTCACCCGCGGCTACCACCTCCTGGCGATGCCGGGCAACCGCGTCCGAGTGGCCACCGACTGGCTCCTGGACGCGGTGCTGCCGCGGCAGGCCGTCCAGCTGGGTCTGGTCCGCTCCTGGTCGGTGCCGCTGGACACCGAAACCCCCGAAGTGGCCCGGGTGGGTGGCAGTTCGTAACAGCCGGGCCGACCCGGGATTCCCCGGATGCCGGCTGCGGAGGGTTCTGCTTGGCTGGCCGGTGAATGATCCGTGCGGCGTGCACGGGCGGTGTGTACGGGCGGCGTCCGCAAGCCGTCGGGCACAGGATTCCGGAGGCGAAAGATGGACCTGCACCGCAGCCCGGCCGCCCGGCGTGGTGGGACACGGTGAGCGGGCAGCTCACGGACCGCGCGGCGCAGGGCGGCCCGCAGACTTTGCCGGCGCTCCGTATCGTCGCGCCCGAGATCGAGGGCCCCGAGGACGTGGTGGCCGATGCCGACGGCACCCTCTTCACGGGTGCCGCGGACGGTGCGATCTGGCGGCTGCGCCTCGCGGCGCCGGGCGCGGTGGACGAGGCAACGGCCGTGGCCCACACCGGTGGCAGACCGCTCGGCCTTCAGCCGCTCCCCGGCGGTGAGCTGCTGGTCTGTGACGCCCGGCGCGGTCTGCTGTGCGTCGACCCGCGGCACGGGAGCGTCCGGGTGCTCGCCGACGAGGTGGCCGGCGCGCCCCTGCGGTTCGCCAGCAATGTCACCGCCGCGGCGGACGGCACGGTCTACTTCACCGTCTCCAGCCGCCGCTACGGTCTCGACGAGTGGCTGGGCGACTTCCTGGAGCACACCGGAACCGGACAGCTGCTGCGCCTGCGGCCCGGCGGCTCCCCCGAAGTCCTGCTGGACGGGCTTCAGTTCGCCAATGGCGTGGCCCTCGCCCCGGACGAGTCCTTCCTGGTCGTGGCCGAGAGCGGAGCCCGCCGCCTCAGCCGCTACCAGCTCGCCGGCCCCCGGGCAGGCACCACCGGCACCCTGGCCGGCGAGCTGCCCGGCTACCCCGACAACCTCTCCCTCGGTCCCGACGGCGCGTTCTGGGTGGCCCTGGCCCGACCCCGGTCAGCCGGTGTGGAGTTGCTGCATGGCATGCCGCGCAGGGTCCGGCGGACGGCCTGGGAGGTGGCGAAGCGGCTGCGGCTCTCGCTGCCTCCGCACCCGACGGCGCGGGTCCTGGCGGTCCGCCCCGACGGCGGCCCGGCCTGGGATCTTTCTGCCGTGCGGTCTCCGTACCGGATGGTCACCAGTGTCTGCCGGACGGAACATCTGCTGGCGCTGGGCAGCGTCGCGGAACGCGGTATCGCCGTCTGCGCGTTGCCCGGCGCGGACGGCTCGTCCCGCGCGCGCTGACCCGCCGGACGAACGGTGCCCGCCCGCGGACCGTGCCGTGCCGTGCCGAGTCGCTACACCACCCGTTCCGCTTCGGCTTCGTCCTCCCCTGGGAGCCGCACATCGCTGACCGCGATATTGACCTCCACGACTTCGAGGCCGGTCATCCGCTCCACCGCGGAAATCACGTTCTCCCGCACCGCCTGCCCCACCTCGGGAATGACCTCGCCGTACTCGACGACGATGTCCAGGTCCACCGCCGCCTGTTTCTCGCCGACTTCGACCTTGACACCGTGCGTGGTGGTCGTGCCGCCCCCGGGTACGCGTTTGCGCAGGGCTCCCACCGACCTTGAGAGCCCGCTGCCCAGGGCATGGACTCCTTCCACATCACCGGCCGCCAGGAAGGCGATCTTCGCGACCACACCATCGGCGATGGTCGTCCGCCCCAGGCTCCCGGTGTTCCGCGACCCGCGCTCTCCGGACTCGGTCATTGCTCATCACCCCAGTGCTCCATTGAGGGGAAGTCTTCGGCCCTCTCTTCACGCTATGGCCGTACGGGTGACGCTGCCTCCCGAAACGGCCGCGTCGGCGATAGCCCCTCGGCCCGCCCCCTCGTTTGCCGATACGGCAACGAAGCTTGTCATTTTCGCTGACTCGGGCGGAACATCCCGGCAAGGGCGGCAGGTCACGGAAACGGCGCTGCCGCACCTCACCGAGGAGCACGACCGAGGAGGACTCTCATGGCCCATGACGTCACCGTCCCGGACGAGCAGTACTGGGACGCCCGCTACGCGCAGAGCGACCGGATGTGGAGCGGCCGCCCCAACTCCGCCCTTGTCCGGGAGGCCGGCGACCTCACCCCGGGCAGCGCACTGGACCTGGGATGCGGGGAAGGGGCGGACGCGATCTGGCTCGCCGAGCAGGGATGGCAGGTCACCGCCGTCGACATCTCCGGTGTCGCCCTCGGCCGGGCGGCGGGGCACGCGACGGCGGCCGCGGTCGCCGACCGCATCACCTGGCAGCAGCACGACCTCGGTGCGACGTTCCCCGCCGGCACCTTCGATCTCGTCACGGCCCAGTTCCTGCACTCCCCCAGCGACGCCATGCCGCGCGAGGACATCCTGCGGAAGGCCGCCGCTGCCGTCGCACCCGGTGGTGTGCTGCTCGTCGTGGGCCATGCGGGACTGCCCGCCTGGGAGCCCGACTCCGAGGTGCACCTGCCCACTCCGGACGAAGTCGTCGCGGGCCTCGGACTCCCCGACGACCAGTGGGAGCTGCTGCGCTGCGAGGAGCACCCGAGCTTCCGGACCGGCCACGACGGAAAGCCGGACCCCCGCACCGACAACACCGTGAAGCTCCGCCGCCGGACCGCCTGACAGCTGCCGCACCGACCCCGGCGAACGGCCCCCACCCCATCGGAATGCGCCAAGTCCCGTGCGCCGTAGGGGTGTTGGCCGCCGCCCGGGTCCGGGCCCCGCGATAAGGTCCTGGCGCCGGTCCCGCCCCGGGCCTGCCGGGACCGGGGCGGCGGGGGCTTGCGGTCGCCAAGGACATCTGCCAAAAGGGTGCCGCTCCCGGTGGCAGATCCGTATCGTCTGCTCGCGCCGGAGCCTTCTCGCCCCGGGATCTCCCCGCGAGATCTCCCCCCGGGCGCCCGTGCCTTCGATGGCAGTGCCAGCAGCTAGGGAGCAATGGTGACACCCCTGATCGTACCCGTCATGATCACATTCGGGATATTCCTGCTCGCCATGGTGACCGTGGGCATCTGGACGTATCAGGACACCGTGACGTTCTCCGACTTCGCACTGGGCGGGCGCCGGCTGAGTGCACCGCTGGCGGCGCTGTCCGCGGGTGCCAGTGATATGTCCGGCTGGCTGTTCCTGGGACTGCCCGGCGCGGTGTACGCGGCGGGGATCGGCGCTTCATGGATCGCCGTCGGCCTGGCCATCGGCACCTATCTCAATTGGCTGCTGGTCGCGCCGCGGCTGCGTACGTACACCGAGCTGGCGGGCGACGCCAAGACGCTCTCGGCATATCTGGAGGAACGGTTCGAGGACGGCAGCAGAATGCTGCGCCTGGTCTCGGCGACCGTCACCGTGGTCTTCTTCACCGTCTACGTGGCGAGCGGACTCCTGGCCGGCGGCGTGCTGTTCGAGGGCATCTTCGGTGGCGGCTTCGAATTCGCACTCACCGTCTTCGCCGTGGTGATCGTCGTCTACACCGTCCTCGGCGGCTTCCGTGCGGTGAGTGTGACGCACTCGATCCAGGCCACGGTGATGTTCTGCGCGGCGGTGGCACTCCCCGCGATCGGCATCGCGGCGCTGGGCGGCTTCGGCGCGCTGCGCGGAGCGCTCACCCGCGAGAGCCCCGCCCTGCTGGACATGGGGGCGAAGGCCGGCTTCGACGGCAGCCGGTGGACGTCCGGTGGGCCGCTCGGTGCGGTGGCGGTCATCTCCCTGCTCGCCTGGGGGCTGGGCTACTTCGGCCAGCCGCACATCCTGGCCCGCTTCATGAGCATCCGCAGCACCAGCGACATACCCCGGGCCCGCCGGATCGGCGTGGGCTGGGTGGTCGTCTGTCTGGCGGGCGCCTCGCTCGTGGGACTGGTGGGAATCGCCGCGCTCGACCAGGCGCCGGACAACCCGGAGACCGTCTTCATCGCGCTGTGCGCCCAGTTGGTGAATCCCTGGGTCGCCGGCATCCTGCTGGTCGGGGTGCTGGCCGCGATCAAGTCCACCGCGGACAGCCAGCTGCTGGTCTCGGCGATGGCCCTCACCGAGGACTTCTACCGGGCGTTCGTCAAGCGGCAGGCCTCGGACGCGTCCATGGTGCTGGCGGCCCGCGCGACAGTGGTCGTGGTCGCGCTGGTGGCCTACGTCATCGCACTCAGCGGCGGCGCCGTGCTGGACATCGTCGCGTACGCCTGGGCGGGCTTCGGTTCGGCCTTCGGCCCGGTGATCCTGCTGTCGCTCTACTGGCCGCGGATGACCCGAGCCGGGGCGATGGCCGGGATCCTGACGGGGGCGGCCACGGTCGTGCTGTGGAAGCACATCGACCCGCTCCTCGGGCCGCTCCAGTCCGGCATCTACGAGATGGTGCCGGGGGTCCTCGCCGCCACCGCGGCGGCGCTGCTCTTCGGCAAGTTCGTCGGCCGCCCGCCGCGACGCACCTGGTCGGGCTCCATGGAGCGGAAGCACGCCACGACGGTTCCGGTCGGCTGAGGTCAGTGTTGCGCCTCGGCGGCGCACGGCGGGGGTTGCTCCTGGGTCGTCAGACCCTGCCGGTAGGCACCGCAGGCGACCACGGAGACCGCCCCCTTGGCGCCCTGCCGCAGGAGTACAAGGGTCTTGTCGACCGGGGCCGCGTTGGCGCCCGCCAGGTAGGAGACATAGCCGGTCGCTCCGTCGAAGCTCATCCCGCTGGTGAGCGCGGTCAGCATGGACCGGCGGTCGGCGTGCTTGTCGCGATACGTCACATCGGCCGCCCGGGAGAGGACATGGAAGGCGTCGTACGCCACCGCCGCATGGCCGTCCTCGCGCCAGGGGTCGGCGCCGTCCGTCGTGTCGCGCACGAAGCGGTCATAGACCTCGACGAACTCCCGGGTCTTCTCGCTGGCCCGCTTGTCCGTGACCGGCATGCGATGTGACGAGTAGTAGAGCCGCAGCCAGTGTTTGTCGCTGAAGGAGCCGGTCTGCGCCACCATCGTCAGCTCATTGCCGCCCAACACCGTGATGTCGTCCTCGATGCAGGTCCCCTGGGCGTTCAGCGCGTTGATGAAGGCGATGAAGTCACGGGCCCGCGCGGACCAGACCACCACGGAATTCGGCTGCGTCTTCAGCGCCCGGCACACCGTTTCCGCCAGGTCGTGGGCGCTGGAAACCCGGGGGGTGCCGGCGGGCGCCCGCCGGAAGTCGCCGTCCTGCGCGAAATTGATCACCTGCGAACTTCCCGGGAAGTCGTGGCTGAACTTCCCGGTCAGGCTTCTGCTGTACAGATCCGCCGGACTCTGCACGATGACGGCGTGTTCGGCCGGGGCGCAGCCGCCCTCCCCGTTCCGCCGTTCCACGATGTCGAACTTGCCCGCGAAGTCCGCCCCGATCCGGGACTCCGTGCTGTTGGCCGGCGCGAAGGGCCAGTAGCTCTGGTTGTCCCCGTCCAGCATCTCGTCGGCGGTGGCCGTGGTCCCGACGGTGGGGATGCCCGCCGCGCTGAGCACCTTCAGGGCGGCCCGGGTCTCGTCCCTGCTCTGGGAGTACCCGAGGACGCCGATGACCTGCTCGTAAGGCTTGCGACGGCTGCCGTCGTTCTGCTCCGCGACGAGCTTGCGCGCTTCCTGCTCGGCGTCCCGGAATTCCGCTCCGGCGCTGCGCACCTCCACCCGCAGCGGCACCCGGGTGTCATCGGAAATGGCTTCGTCATTCAGCCTCCGCTGCCACAGGGCGATACCGCGCAATTCCGGGATGCTGCCGTCGAACCGGGTGTTGATCTCGGTGGTCGGGCGGTTCGACTCGAAGGCCACCACGGTGCGGACCGTGCTGCCGGCCGCGGCGAGGGCCTCGGCCCGCTTGTTCTCCTTACGGATCGCACCGGTGGCGGCGTCGTACCACTCCTTGGGCCGGACGCCGACCGGCTCCGCCTGCGTGGAAGCGGCGACGGAGTCGTCCCCGCCGACGCAGGGATGGGTCGGCGGCCCCTGGACCACCCCGAAGACCCATACGCCGAGCACGGCTGCGGATACCACCGCGCCGGCCGTCACCAGCGAGGTCGCGGTCTGCCAACTGGTATTGAAAGTCTTCGGGTTCACCTGCGGAATGGGCAGGCCGTGCCGGGTCAGGGGCTCGTCGCGGAAGGTCACCAGGACCGGGTGGCCGTCCTTCTGGGTCAGCTGGAGTCCCGCCTGCGTGAGGTTGCTCTCCGCCGGGCCGCCCAGCTCCGCCAGCAGCGCGTCCGAGGGCCGGCCCACCGCGATGACCAGCGGCCCCGGCGGCTGCGCCGCGGCACGCGCCCGGTGGAACGCGCGCAGGAACCGCTCGGCCTGCTCCGCCCCCGCCGTTCCCTCCGGGGGCACCTCCACCAGCAGCACGGGCCGGGCGGTCCGGCGCCGCCGCCTGGGCAGCAGCCGGCCGGGCTGCGGCACCCGCAGATCCTCCAGCAGCGCCCGCACCAGCAGATCCTCCAGCCGCTGGAGCGACTCCTCGCGCTGGGGGTGCGCCTCGTCGAGCGCCAGTCTCAGCACCTGCCGCTGGGCCATGTCGTCCAGCACCCGGAAGAGGTTCTCCTTGCCGCGCTCGGCGTGGAGTTCGGCACCCAGCCACCGCGTGCGGCGGAACGGTGAAAGACGCATCGGCCGGACGAGCTCCCGGGTCTTGCGAAGCGCCCACCACCAGCGCGGAAAGGTCTGGGTGAGCGGCAGCCAGAGGACGCCGAGCAGCCAGCCGTAGAAACTCGCGGCCGGAGGGTTCTCACCGCCGCCGAGCTTCCAGAGAACGGCCGGCAGCCCGCCCCGCCGCACCCGCTGCTCATAGGCCCGGTCACGCAGCGCCTTGGCACCGGCGGCCGCCCCGGCACCGGCGCCGTGTTCCATGACGTCCGCGATCACATCGCGCAGCAGCGAGAATTGCGGAAAGCGGTCCGGGGTCAGGTGCCGGGGAATCCCGTATCCGAGCCGCTCCCCCGCCACCGCGGCCAGCGGACCGCTGCCCGCGGCCCCGGCTTCCAGTACGGCGTGCGGTACGAGTTTCCCCATGTCGTCGAGCGGCTGGCGTAACGCCTCGACGACCCGGCGGACCCTTCTGTCGTACTCCTCGCCGTGTCCCGGCACCCGCAGCAGGAACAGCGGCGGCTTGGTCGACAGATACGCGCGGTCGGCGGGAGCCACCGCCGTGGGAAGCTGCGCGACGAACGTGTCGGCACCGGTGTCGTCAGGAAAATGCGCAGGCACACCAAAAGGCACGGTCATGATTCCCCCGAATTCAAGTCACCCCACCCGCAAGTGATTTCCACCATATCCGAATGCCCCTGCGGCAAACCCGGGAACGCGTCATCTCCGCACGCGAAGAATTCGATCACATGAGCCCCTCGCGGAATTCACCCACTGCCTCGGGTGCCGATATGCCGCGAGGGAAAGATCCACTGCCCACGGGCAGAGCGGGGTGGCAGGGTGCGACACGGTGCGACGCCACCAGGACCCACCCCGAAGCAGACCCACTTCAATGCGTGTCGACAGCTTCACCACAGGTAAGTGAACTGTCCGCATAGCGGGCGTTCACGCCGTACGCGCAACACGTCCCCCCACACTCGTCAGGCTCACCGAACGTCACCACCAATGAACAGGCACGACCATGAGTCGGACAAACACCCGGTCACCCCAGTACTCCCCGGAGGCCGGGCAGAACTCCGAGTCCGTGTTGTCGCACGGCCTCAAGCAGCGCCATCTGTCGATGATCGCCCTCGGCGGGGTCATCGGCGCGGGGCTCTTCGTAGGCTCCGGAGTCGGCATCGCCGCGGCCGGACCGGCCATCGTCCTCCTCTTCATGGGTACCGGCGCGCTGGTCATGCTGATCATGCGGATGCTCGGCGAGATGTCCGCGGCCCGGCCCTCCACCGGCTCGTTCTCGGTGCATGCCGAGGAGGAGGTCGGCTCCTGGGCGGGGACCACCTCGGGCTGGATGTACTGGCTGATGCTCTGCGCCGGTGTGGCCGCCGAGGCCACCGCGGCGGGCACGATCATGCACCAGTGGGTGTCGTTCATCCCCGCCTACGGCTGGGTGGCGATCTTCATGGTGTTCTTCTGCGCCAGCAATCTGACCGCGGTCAAGAACTTCGGCGAGTTCGAGTTCTGGTTCTCCGCGATCAAGGTCACCACGATCGTCGCGTTTCTGGTGCTGGGCCTGCTCGGCATTCTCGGGGTGTTCGGCGACGCCCCCGGCACCAGCCATCTCACCGGCCACGGCGGCTTCTTCCCGACCGGTGTCGCCGGGCTCGCCGCCGGGCTGCTGACCACCATTTCCGGGTTCGCCGGTCTGGAGACCGTCACCATCGCGGCCGCCGAGTCCGACAACCCGAGCCGGAACGTCGCCCGCGCCGTCCGCACCGCCGTCTGGCGCATCGCCGTCTTCTACATCGGCTCCATGGCCGTGGTCGTCACCCTGGTGCCGTGGAACGACCCGAAGGTCGCCAAGAACGGCCCGTACGTCACCGTGCTCGACACGCTCGGCATCCCGGCGGCCGGCACGATCATGCAGATCGTGGTGCTGGTGGCGCTGCTCTCCGCGATGAACGCCAACATCTACGGCTCGTCGCGCATGGCGTTCTCGCTCGTCAGCCGCGGTCAGGGCCCGCGATTCCTGAGCAAGGTCACCAGGGGCGTGCCGGCGGCGGCGGTCCTGGCGTCCTGTGTGTTCGGCTTCGCGGCCGTGATCGCCGGGATCGTCTGGCCGACCACCGTGTTCGCCTGGCTGCTGAACATCGCCGGCTGCTCGGTGCTGGTCGTCTGGTCCATCGTCTGCCTCACCCAGCTGAAGATGCGCCGCCGTCTGGAGCGCGAGGCCCCCGAGCAGCTCTCGGTGCGGATGTGGGCCTTCCCCTATCTGACCTGGCTCACCTTCGCCGCCATCCTCGGTGTCTTCGCCGTCATGGCCGCCAGCCCGGACGGCCGTCAGCAGCTCATCGGCACGGCCGCAGTGGTGGCGGCGCTGGCCGGCGCCGGACACCTCAAGCAGCGCCGCGACCAACGGGCGGCCGCCACCAGCTGAGCCCGCACCTCGCTACGGCCTGTCCGGCGGATCTCGCCGCGGTCGGGGGCCCGGCCCGCCCAAAGGCGCGGGCCGCCCTGATGCGACCTGATCTGCCGGACAGGCTGATCTGCCGGACCGGCCCCGGGCCCCCTCACTTACTTCCGGACCGGCGGGCAGTAGCCGGTCTTCTCGCCGATGGAGTTGATCTCGGCGTTGGACCGTGAGTCGCCCGCGTAGTTGATCTGGTCGGTGCAGCTCGTCCCGGGCTTCTTGGGGGTGCCCGAGGGCTTGTCGCCCTTTTCCGGCACCGGGCAGTGGCCGGTCTTCTCGCCGATGGTGTTGATCTCGGCGTTGGACCTCGGGTCGCCCGCGTAGTTGATCTGGTCGGTGCAGCGCGTCCCGGACTTCTCGGCAGTGCCCGTCGGCGCGTCCTTGGCGGAGTCCCGGGCGATCTTGCGCGCGGAAGTGGGCTGGGCGGACGAGGAGGGTGCCGAGGCATCGGTGCCGCTGCCCTGGCAGGCGGTGAGCCCGAACGCGGCGACGGTGATCACCATGGCGGCTGCGGCCTTGCGGGCGTGAAGGAGGGCGGTGTGCGACATGTTCTTCCCAGTCTGTCCAGTGATTCGGGCTCGGGAGAACAAGACTGCCGGTCGCTGCTGATGATCTACCGCTGTCTTACTAACGCCCCACTAACGTCCGGGCCGCTGGCGGGTGTTGCGCCCGGTCTGGCGGGTCGTTCCTGGTGAGCAGCTTGAACGACCGGGCGCGGTGGCGGCGTGCGCAGTCAGGCCCTGAGCGCTGTCCGCGGCACATCGACACGGGGGGCGATCAGTTGCCGTCGCCCCGCCAGATGTTGTCGAAGGCGGCCTTCTCGATGGCGCGGCGCTGCCGTTCCGCCTCCAGCTCCGTGACCGCGTCATGGACGGCGGCGAGCACGGTGGACACCGCGTCGTCGACGTCGACCGGCTCGTCTCCGGTGCCTGCGGCGTCGATCCCGGCGGCCGTCGCGAGGGTGGTGAGGACGGCCTCCCGTGAGGTCCAGCGGTCCACCGCCCGGCGACGAGCGGGCGAATCGGCCAGCGCCGTCTGCCCGGCCCCGAAGGGCCGCCAGCGGCGGTGTTCCCGGGTGATCTCCCCGTCGTCCTCCAGGGCGCTCAGATAGGCCGCCGCCAGACCGTGTCCCCGGCGCCACAGCCAGTCGTCGACCGACTCGTACGGCGACTGCTGGACGAGCGAGGACGCGGCCTGGTCCAGCAGGCGGTCCGGGAGCGTCGGCCGGTAACCCGGCACGATCCGCTCACCGTCCAGTCGGACGGCCTCAGCACTCAGCAGATCGATCAGTTCGGCTCCCGCGAGCGCGAGTGACAGGTCACCCCGCTCCAGAGCGCGACCGGACTCCGCGTCCATGGCAACGATCAGCAGGTCCCGCGGTGTGGTCATGGAGAGCTCCCTGTCCGGGCATCAGCAATGGTGAGTCCATGAGCGGCCGACCCGGCCCCCTTGTGTGACGCCGAGCGCCGGCGCCCCACATGCCGCAGCCCCGTCTTGGCGACGGCGAACAGCGCAAGCCGCCCAAGCTCCGGCGGCCGGGTATCGGTCTCCGGTCCCATGGTCGCGCGTCGGACGGCTGCGCGCCCGCCGACCGCCCCGGCCGACCGCCGGATCACACCCACGACGGCTTGTCCGGACCTGCCCGAAATCCAGTGAAGAATGACCAAAGCGACTGCTAATGTCGTCAGTTCATCTACTTCGAGGACTGTGCATGACCGTGCCCACTCCGTCCGACGGCCGGCAGCCCGGTGACCGGATACCGGACGACCACGACCCGTGGAGACCGCCGCCGCCCGGCACGACGCCCCCGCCCCGCTGGGAGTCGTATCCGATGGCGCCCCTGCCGGCGCCGCAGGCCCGCAACGGCATGGGCATCACGGCCCTGGTGCTCGGCATCGTCGGCCTCGTCCTCGGCCTGCTCATCATCCTGTTCTGGATGTCCTGGCTGCCGGCCCTGCTGGCCGTGATCTTCGGCTCCGTCGGGATGAGCCAGGCGCGACGCGGCCGGGCGACGAACAAGGGCATGGCACTGGCCGGTGTGATCCTGGGTGTGGTCGGCCTGCTGGCCGCGGCCGGCGGTGCCGTGCTCACCGTCACCGCGGTGAAGAAGGTCACCGACGACGCGCGCGCCAAGGTCAAGGAGGTGAAGGCCTCCGCCTCGGCGTCCGAGAAAGCCCGCCACCTCTCCTTCGGCGAGCCCTACACCTTCGAGAACGGGCTCAAGGTCACGGTCGCCGAGCCGAAGCCGTACACCCCGGACGACTACGTCCTCGGCCACGCCAAGGGCAACAAGGCCGTCCAGGTCATCGTGAAGGTGCTCAACACCGGCACCGAGCGGGTCAAGGTGGACACCGGCCTCCCCGAAGTCAGCGACGCCGACGGAGCGTCGGCGGAGCTGTTGATCGACGGCAGCGGCCGCCAGAAGGTCATCACCGGCTATGTCCTCCCCGGCAAGGAGGCCATCGGCAAGTACGCCTTCTCCCTGCCGCCCGACGCCGCCGACAAAATCGAGGTCGAATTCAGCCCCGACGCCATGGAGTGGCAGGACGCTTACTGGAGCGGGCCTACTACTGGCTGAGGGGGCGGTTCGAAGTCGGCGCCAGGCAGGCTCCCCCACACCGAGGCCGGCTCTCCCGCACCTCCACGGGGACGGCGCCTCGCCCTCCCGCACCGCGCCCTTGACGGCACGGAATTCCATGGTCAGCTCGTTGCCGGGGCTCCTATGATGGCCAGCCCTGACCACCGGTGGCCACGGCCGCACTACCCGCGCCGTCGGGCAGCGAATGTCCTTCGGCGCACCCCTACATGACTGCTGATCACATACCGCACACCTTCCAGGTCGATCTCCGGGGCCTGGTGGATCTGCTCTCCCACCACCTCTACTCCAGCCCCCGGGTCTATCTGCGCGAACTGCTCCAGAACGCCGTGGACGCCATCACCGCACGCCGCGCCGAGGAACCCGACAGCCCCACTCGGGTGCGTTTGCACACGGAGGCCGGCGGACTGCGCGTCACGGACACCGGGATCGGCCTGACCGAGGCCGATGTGCACAACCTGCTGGCCACCATCGGCCGCAGCTCCAAGCGCGACGGCCTGGAGTCGGCCCGCGCCGGCTTCCTAGGTCAGTTCGGCATCGGTCTGCTGGCGTGTTTCGTCGTCGCGGAGGAGATCCGCGTCGTCAGCCGCTCCGCCCGCGACACGGCTGCCCCGCCCGTCGAGTGGACCGCCCGTGACGACGGCTCGTACACCGTCCGGACGCTGCCCGGGGACGCCCACCCCGAGCCCGGCACCACCGTGCATCTCACGGCCCGTCCCGGCGCCGCCGAATGGTTCGCCGAGGAGCAAGTGTGCACCCTGGCAAGGGAGTTCGGCGCGCTGCTGCCCTACGACGTACGGGTCGGGGAGGAGCCGGTCACCGATCGTCCGGCGGTCTGGGAACGCCGCTACCCGAACCCCGCCGCACGACGGGTCGCCCTCGCCCGCCACTGTCACCAGCAGTTCGGCTTCACCCCGCTCGACTCCATCGACCTCGAGGTGCCGGTCGCGGGTGTACGCGGTGTCGCCTACGTCCTGCCCGCCGCGGTCAGCCCCGCCCAGCGCGCCGGGCACCGGGTCCACCTCAAGGGCATGCTGCTGACCGAACGCGCCGAAGAGCTGCTGCCGGACTGGGCGTTCTTCGTCCGCTGTGTCATCGACACCGACAGCCTGCGGCCCACCGCCTCCCGCGAGAGCCTGTACGCCGACGAGACCCTCGCCGCGGTCCGGGACGCTCTCGGCGCGCGCATCAAGGACTGGTTCACCGGGCTCGCCGCCGGCGAGCCCGAGCGGCTCGCGCAGTTCCTGGCGGTGCACCACCTGGGCGTGAAGTCGCTGGCCCGGCACGACCGGGACGTGCTGACCACCATGCTGCCGTGGCTGCCCTTCGAGACCACGGACGGGCAGCTGTCCTTGGAGGAGTTCGCCCGCCGGCACCCCGTCGTGCACTTCACCCGGACCGTCGACGAGTACCGGCAGGTCGCCGCGATCGCCGCCGCCCAGGGCATCGGTGTCGTCAACGGCGGCTACACCTATGACGCCGAGCTCGTCGAGCTGCTGCCGTCGGTCCGGCCCGGCACCGACGTCACCGAACTCGACGCCGACACCGTCGCCGCCCACCTCGACCCGGTCGACCCCGCCGAGGAACTGGCCCTGTCGGGTTTCCTCGCCGCCGCCCGGAGCAAGCTCGACCCGCTCGGCTGCGACGTGGTGCTGCGCACCTTCCACCCGGTGTCCGTCCCCGCCCTCCACCTGGACGACCGCTCGGCCCGCCAGGAACGGGCCCGCGCCGAGGAAGAGGCACAGGCGGACAACTTGTGGGCCGGCATCCTCGGCAGCCTGCGCGGCAGCGCACCGCGCGCCCGGCTCGTCCTCAACCACCACAACCCGCTGGTCCGCAGGATCGCCCGGATCGACGACCCGGAACTCGCCGGGACCGCCGCCGAGGCGCTGTACGGCCAGGCCCTGCTGATGGCCCCGCGCCCGCTGCGGCCGGCCGACTCAGCACTGCTCAACCGTGCGTTCCTGGACCTGCTGCGCTGGGCCACGCACTCGGACGGCCAGGAGGAAAGCCGATGACGCACGAGAACACGCCGTACACCGCCGAGTCGATCCGCCACGCGCTCTGGGAGAACGACTCCGAGACCTACGGGCCGGCCCGCAACGCCCGCGCCGAGGAACTCGTCGGCCTCGCCGAGACGACCGGCGACCGGGTGCTGCTGCTCGACGCGCTCCTGGGTCTGATCGACTCGTACCAGTTCACTTCGGAGAGCGGCAAAACGCTGGTGCCGTTCGCCCGGCTGCTGCGCATGTGGGACGAGCGTCCCGCGGACTTCCACAGCCGGGCCCTGCACCGGCTGCACTGGCAGTTCAAGTGGATCGTCTACAGCCTCATCGGTAACCCCGACATCCCGCTGGACGCCGTCCGCCGCTGGCTTCCGGACATGGAGCGCCACTACCGCGTCGCCGGGCACTCGGTGCGTCCGGTCCGCGCGGCGGAGTTCCACCTCGCCCAGCACCTCGGGGACGACGGCCTGGCCGCCCGGCTGCTGACGGAGTGGACCGCCGCCGACCGCGACAGGATGAGCGACTGCCTGGCCTGCGAACTCAACGAGCAGGGCGAATGGCAGGCGGATTGCGGAGACGACGAGCGCGCCCTCGCCACCTGGGCGCCCGTACTGAACGGTGAGCAGTCCTGCGCGGAGCAGCCGCATCTCATCCTCGCGCTGTCCCTGGTGCCGCTGCTGCGCCTCGGGCGGTTCGACGAGGCCCGCCGCAACCATCTGCGGGGCTATCGCCTGGCCCGGGGCAACGGCAGTCTCGTACCGGCCCTCGCCCGGCACATCGAATTCTGCGCACTGACCGGCAACGAGGCCCGTGGCCTGGAGATCCTCGCCGAGCACGCGGCGTATCTGGACAACGGCGAGGAACCGCTCTCCCGTTTGCAGCTGCTGAGCGCGGCGGCCCTGCTGCTGCGCCGTCTGACGGAACTCGGCCACGCCGACCGGCCCGTGCCGCTGCCCGGCGACGCCCCCGTCACCACGGAGCAGCTGCTGGCCCGTACCCGGGACGCGGCCCGTGACCTGGCCCGCCGCTTCGACGAGCGCAACGGCACCGACCAGGTCAGCACCTGGGTGGCCGCGCGGATGGCCGGCACGCCGTTCACCGACCGGCTGCCCCTCGGTGTCCGCGGCGCCCGGCTCACCGCCGGCTCCCCCGCCCGTACGCAGTCCGCGCCGGAGCCCGCTCAGGAAGCGGCAGAAGCGGGGGCTGCGGCAGCGGACGGCGGGTCCACGGACCTCGCCGCGCTGCTGGCCGAGGCCCGGCGCCGCACCCTCGCCCAGCACCCGGACGCCCGCGCCGCATGGCGGGCGGTCGCCGGGGCCGCCGACCGGACCGGCACCGCACTGGACCTGTCCGACCGCGCCGAGGTGACCTACCACGCCGCCGTCGACGCGCTCGACGACCCGGAGGCGGCCGGCACGCTGTTCCGCCGGGCCGCCGAGCAGTTCGAGGCCGCCGGTGACCCCGGTGAGGCCGCCGCCGGCCGGGCCCGTGCCGCCTACACCATGGCGGTCTCCGGCCGCGCGGAGCAGGGTCTCGCCGAACTCGACGCGCTCTGCGCGGAGTTGCGCACCCTGCACGCCGACGGCCGGGCCACCGCCCGGCAGCTGACCGGGGCGCTGCTGGCGTCCGCCCGCGTACGCATGGGCACCCTCCAGGCGGCACCGGACCCCGCAGCTGCCGCGGACGCCCTCACGGACGAACTCCGTGCGCTGCTCGCCCTCGCCGAGGAACACCGCGCCGAGGACCCGCGGATGTGCTCCCGCATCGCCGACATCTCCTGCCTGCTGGGCGGCCTGCTCGCCGGGCGCGGCGACGCCCCGCAGGCAGCGGAGCTGTTCGCCCGCGCGGTGGAGCGGTACCACGAGGCCGCCGTCCCCTGGTACGCCGCGGAGGCCGAGGCCCGGCTCGCCGAGGCCGCCCTCTCGCTGGGCCGCCCGCAACAGGCCGAGCAGGCCGCCCGCGCCGCCCTCGACCACGGCGCCGGACTGTTCGAACCGCTCGGCTGCGCCCATCTCCACCTCATCCTCGCCGAGTCCCTGGCCGCCACCGGTCAGGACGACAACGAGGTGGCCGACCAGGCACTCGAAGCCACACACTGGGCCGACCAGGCGGACGGCGGCGAAGGGCTCGGCGCCTGGGCCCAGCTCGTGCTCGGCGGCGCGCTGCTGCGCCTCCGCCGCTACGACGAGTCCGCATCCGTCCTGGAGAGCGCGCTGCCGGCCCTTGAGGAGCACCACCACGAAGGCCACGTCGTGCAAGCCCGCTGGTGGCTCGGCGAATGCCTGGCGGAGCTCGACGACCACCGGCAGGCCGGTGAGCACTTCCTGCTCGCCGCCGACATCGCCAAGGGCTGGGACGGCCAGCGCGACCACGCCGTCCTCGCCCACCTCGCCGGCGACGCCCTCAACGGTGCCGGGCTGAACGAGGAGGCCGCCGCGGCGTACGCCCGCGCCGAGGAACTCTGGCGCACTCTCGGCCGACCGCAGAGCGCGGCCCGCGCCGTACGCGCCCGCGCCTGGATCACCTTGCGCACCACGGGGAGCGGCCTGCCGGTCGCCCTCGACGTGATGGCCACCGCCGAGCGCCTGCTCACCGAGGCCATCGCCGAGACGGCGGACGACGGCAGCCGCACCACACTGCGGGCCGAACTCGCCGGCACCTACCGCCAGACCGCCGAACTCCTGGTCCGCGGCTGCGACTCCGAGCCCGGCGACGAGGACGACGACGGCACCGCGCAACGCACCTACGAGGACGCCCTCGGCTACGCGGAGCAGGCCATCGCCGCCTTCGCCTCACTCGGCGAGCCCGCCCGCCACGACCGCACCGCCGCCCAGCTCATGGCCGCCTGGCTGGAGTCCGACCTCGGCCACACCTCCGCCGCCATCACCCGCGCCCGCACCGTCCTTGCCGACTACGGCGACGAGGACAGCCCCGACACCGACGACACCACAAAGCGCCGCCGCACCGAGGCGCAGGCCCTGCTCGACACCCTCGCGTAGGGCCCACTGCCCGACCCGGCTGCGAGAAACAGCGCAAGGAAGGGACCGACCGCGACGGCGATCGCGGTCGGTCCCTTCCTTTGGTACCGCCTCACGCGCGGTGCGGAGAACGACGCCCCCACGTACGCAGCCATCTGGAGGAGCGCCTGGCCGACGTCAGTCAGGGGGAGAAGTCCGCCGTGGTTCTGGACATCGACAACTCGTCGCTGGCCACCCATTACGACAAGGGCAAGCCGGTCCAGGCCATCCTGAAGGCCACGAAGTACGCGCATCAGCACGGCGCGGCGGTGCTGTTCGCGTGACGCCGCTGCTCAGAACATACGGGGCTGTCCGGAGGAGGCGCGGAGTCCGCCGTCGACCGGGAGATGGACGCCATTGACGAATCGGGCGTCGTGGCCGGCCAGGAATGCGATGACGTCGGCGACTTCCTGGGGCTCGGCCGGGCGCTGCATGGGAATGCGCTGCCGGAATGCGGCGAGAGTCGACTCGTTTTCGAGGATGGGCGCGGCCACCTCCGTGGCGGTGAGGCTCGGGTGGACCGCATTGACCCGTACGCCTTCGGCGGCATGGTCGAGCGCCATGGCATTGGTGAGGTTGACCACCGCGCCCTTCGCCGCGTTATAGGCGGCCAGCCCCCAGTCACCGCCGAGACCGGAGGCCGAGCCGACGTTCACGATGTTGCCGCCGACGGCGCGCAGATGCGGCAGTGCGGCTCTCGACATGTAGAAGACACCGTCGGCCACTACGTTCATGACCTGCCGCCAGCTGGCGGTGTCGGTCTGCTCGACGGTTCCGGCCGTGGCTGCGGCGGCGTTGTTGACCAGCACATCCAGCCGGCCGTGGTCACTGACCACTCCCTCGACGAGAGCCGTGACCGCCGCTTCGTCGGAGACATCCGCCACGCGCGCGACGATCGTCGAACCGGCGGGCGCCGCAGCGACCGTCTTGCGCAACTTCTCCTCGGTACGCCCGACCGCGATCACGGTGGCGCCGTCGCGTGCGAAACGGTCCGCCGTAGCTGCCCCGATGCCGGACCCGGCGCCGGTGATGAGAACGACCTTGCCGGCGAAGCTCTGCGCGCTCATATGTTTTCCCCTCAACTAGTTGCTATGGCGGGGCAGTTACTGCCCAGGAGAACAGGAGACCACCGCCCATTCAATGGCATGAGTCCCCTCGGCCCACGCAAGCCGACCCGACGGCACGTGTTCTGCGGTGCGGCTCGCGAAGCAGCCCCAGGCACACGGCATAAAGCGCGCCGACCGGAACAGGCGACAGGAATTCCATGCGTGATGGCATTTACGGCGTATGCCCGATGCACCGCCGGCAACGTTCAAGAACTGACGGAGAGGGACCGACCGAAGACCGGCCAAAGTGCGTTCAGAGGCACCGGGAGCGACGGGAGACCCGTTCCCTCCCCGCATGAGTCGGGGACGGCCCCTCGGCCTGGATAGTCGCAGGTCAAGAGGCCGTCCCCGGCCTCACGTTCACCCGATTCGGGCGATCCCCCGCGTCGCCCGAATCGGGCAGCTTGACCGGATCCGTTCCAAGGACGGGGATCCGGAGTCATACTGACTGCGTTGGCCCCTAGCCAGTCAACGCAGGAGTTACAGGATGTCCCCCCGCAGCGCATCGGTCAATGAAGAATTGCGGCGGCGCTCCCGTGAGCGGCTGCTCCAGGCGACGGTCGAGCTGGTGGGCGAGCACGGCTACGAGGCGACGCGGCTCGCGGACATCGCCCGGGAGGCGGGGGTCGCGCGGGGGCTGGTCTCCTACTACTTCCCCGGCAAGCGGCAGTTGCTCCAGTCCGCCGTGCACCGGCTGATGCATCGCACGCTCCAGGCCGCGCTGGAGCGGGCCCCGCGGCCGAGCGGACCGGAGGCGGGGCAGGAGCTGATGGCGCGGGCCATCGACGCGATCCTGGGGCTGGCGCATGAGCATCCGCTGCTGATGCGGACGCATATGGCGGGGATCCTGACGGCCGAGGGGTTCATCCAGTGCCCCGAGCAGCAGCGGCTGGCGCAGTTGCTGCGGGAGACGGTCGTGGCGTACGGCTCGTCCGATCCCGATGCCGACTATCCGTTGCTGCGGGCCCTGTTGATGGGGTCGGTGGTGGCGATGCTGCTGCCGGGAGCGGCCATGCCGCGGGCGCGGCTGCGTACCGAGCTGTTCCAGCGGTACGGGCTGGTATGGGAGTGGGGAGTCCCGCCGGACGAGGGACCGCCCGGCGGGACGCGGATACCGGGACCGGTGCGGGACGGTCAGCGGTAGTCGGGCTGGGTCTGGGCGTTGAGTTCCCGGAGCCGTACCGACTTGGCGCTGTCCGTCCGCCGGTCGTCGAGGGCGAGGATGTCGAAGCCCTTGGCGATGTCGTTGGAGTAGACGTGGCCGTTGTAGTAGTACGCGGACCAGGCACCGCCGGTGACCAGTGAGTCCGTGGAGAGCGGACCACGTTCGAAGTAGCCGATCTCCTTCGGGTGCGCGGAGTCGGTGAAGTCCCAGACGGAGACGCCGCCCTGGTACCACGCCTGGACCATGAGATCGCGGTTCCTGGCCGGGATCAGCGAACCGTTGTGGGCTACGCAGTTCTCGGTGTCGGCCTGGTGGCGCGGGATCTTGTAGTAGCTCTTGAAGACGAGCTTGCGATGGCTGCCCTTGCCGGTGATGTCGTAGATGCCGTCGGCACCGCGGTTCGGCCCGGTCTGCTCGTTGCAGGTGGCCGCCGCGCCACCGCCCAGCTCATCGGTGAACACCACCTTGTTTCCTCGTTCGTTGAAGGTGGCCGAGTGCCAGAACGCGAAGTTGACGTTGTCCTGGACCCGGTCGATGACCTTGGGCGCTGCCGGGTTCAACAGATCCATGAGGATGCCGTCGCCCATGCAGGCGCCGGCGGCCAGCTTCAGCTTCGGGAAGGTGGTGATGTCATGACAGCCGGTGGTCTGCGAAACCCCCGGGTTGGCGGGGCCGCCGGGGTTGCCGCCGTCCGGGAAGAGCACGGGGAAGCCGATGACGGCGGCCTTCTCGGGTGCGGCACGCGGGACCTTGACGACGGAGATGCCGTCGTGCGGCGGCCGGCAGTCGGGGAATGCCTCGCTGGGTGCGTACGACGAGACATAGACGTAGACGTTGCGGCCCTCGGGGAGCAGCGTGTGGGTGTGCGAGCCGCAGGCGGTCTCGACGGCGGCGACGTAGCGGGGGTGCTTCTTGTCGCTGATGTCGAAGACCTTGATGCCCTCCCAGGAGGACTTCTCCGTCGCCGGCTGGGTGGTGCTGGCGCAGGAGTTGTCGCTGCGCGAGGAGTCCGTGGACAGGAAGAGCAGGTTGCCGGAGACCGAGATGTCGTTCTGCGACCCGGGACAGAGCACCTGGCTCACGGTCCTGGGGGCCGCGGGCCGGGAGATGTCGTAGATCACGAAGCCGTCGTAGTTGCCGGCGAACGCGTACTTCCCCTGGAAGGCGAGGTCCGAGTTGGTGCCCTGGAGCGCCTGCTTGGGGAGGTGTGCCAGCGGGCGGACGTTGTCGCTGTGCACGACCTCGTCCACGCCGGGTATCTCGCCGTTCCTGATCGCGGCCCGGGTGTCCGCCTCCTGACCGCGGCTCACCTTCTGGGCGGCGGAGGGGTGATCGCCGGGGTCGGGGGTCGCGGCCGCCGGTCCGGCCACGAGGAGAGCGGCCGCGAGCCCGAGGGCCGCGGTCACCGCTCCGAGGGATCTGCGCCGCACGCGGGGTCTGTGCAACGACGTCACGAGGACCTCCCTGAAGTCCGTTCCGAGGTGAACGGTTCTCGGCCCGAGTATCGCGCTACTCATGTACATATCAAGAGGAGAGGATGAAGATGTCACACCCCGGCACCCGCGGAAGCGGGCGGACGACGGCCGGGCGGCCCCCATGGATGGTCCGGCGGACAGGAAGGTGTGCGGTGAAGCGTCCCAGGAGAGCGAGCGTCCTCGTCGCGGCCGGCTGTGGGCCGGTGCTGGCCCTCGCCCTTGCTCTGAGCGGCTGTTCGGCCGATGACGACGCCAAGGCGAGCGCAGCGGACGGACCGAAGGTGCTGGCGCCGGGCAGGCCGGGGGAATCGGCCCGGATCCTCACCTCCGACGAGGCCAAGAAGGCGCGCCGCGACGACTCCCCCAACCCTGCGGACCTCGCCTACGTCCAGATGATGATCCCGCACCACCAGCAGGCGCTGGTGATGACGGACCTGGCGAAGCGGTATGCCGACAGCGGGCAGGTGGGACGGCTGGCGGGGCGGATCGCCGCTGCCCAAGGGCTGGAAATCGGCGCCATGAAGGGCTGGTTGAGCAGCCATGGCGGGGATCACGAGGCGGGCGGGCACCCGCACCACGACGGGGAGATGCCGGGGATGGCGACCGCCGACGAGCTCGACCGGCTGCGGGCGGCACGCGGCGCGCGGTTCGACGCGCTCTTTCTGAAGTTGATGACCGCCCACCACCAGGGGGCGGTCTTCATGGCGACGGAAGTGCTCTCGGAGGGCAACAACGCGCTGGTGGAGGAGATGGCGAGCGAGGTCATCGCACAGCAGGGCGCCGAGATCGGGCGGATGCGGCGGATCCAGGCCGAGTTGACGCCCTGAGGCCCACGCCACCGGGGCCTGTCACCCCGGCCCTCGTGGGCCGGCGGCGCGGCATCCGGCACCGCGGACCGGCCCACGGAGATCGGGGTGACAGGCCCTAACGCTTGTTGTGACGTGGCGTCAGCAGCCCCTCGTCGCGGGCGCCGGCGATCAGCCGCAGCGACCTCCGGCGGTTACGGCCGGTGGCGTGCATGACGGCCAGCACCGGATCGCGCCCCTCCCGCTGCGCCTGCCGGTACGCGTCCGCGGCGATCTTGCGTCGCTCACCGGCCCGCGTCCGGGCGAGAACGGCGGAGCGGGCACGCTCGGCCGGTGGGGCGGAGGGGGACGACGGAGACGGCTCCGCGGCGTCGGGAGGCGTCGAGGACCCGGCGGGGGACGTCGAGGACGCGGCGGGCACGCATGCCTCGGCGGGGGCGGGCCGCCCTGAGCTCTGCTCACAGGACTGCTCATTGGGCTGTTCGCAGCTCGGCTGACCGCTCGGCTCTGCAGGAGAGTCGGTGGACGGGGCCGCAGACGGGTCGGCGGGGTGGCCGATGCCGGAGTCCGGTGCCGTCCGGTGCCGTACGCCCTCACCCTGGCCGAGCCCCGTCGCGCCCCTCGCGCCCGTCGGCCCTGCTTCCGACGCACCCGCCCCCGCCGCGCCCGCCCCCGTCGCCTCGTCCGTCGTACGCGGTGCGCGCTCCGCCGCCCCGGCCGCCGCCTCCGCTCCTGCTGCTGCCTCCGCCCCGGCCGCCATCGCCGCCGGTTCCGGCTCGCCCGCCGGCGCCGAACCACTCGTGGGCCGGGCGTGTCGTGTCGGCCCCTGCGGCGCCCCCGGCCGCGAGCCCCGCAGCGGGTCGGTCGCCGCACCGCGTCCCGGCTCCGGTGGCGGCCCGGCCTGCGGCCCTCTGCCCCGTTCCGGTCCTCCGCCCCGTTCCGGTGCGATGTCCGCCGGGCCGGCCTGCCGTGGTGTGGGCCGGGTCTTCCGCGGCTGCCCGGTGGCCGCCCGGAAGGCGTCGTCGAGGGGGCCCGCGATCCAGCGGCCGAGGTCGGCGAGGCCGTCGAGGGTCAGCGGCGGGTCGGCGCGTACGTCCTCGACGGTGATGTGGTCGTCGGAGACCGTCACGAGGACCTCGACCCGGGCGCCGTCGGCGAAGGTCAGCCGGGCGCTGCACCACGGGCCCAGCGGGTCGAGCCGGGGCAGCGGGCATCCGGGACCGGCGGAGCCGGCCGGATCGCCGGGGGCGGCGGGGTCGGGAGCGGGCGCGGCGGAGCCGTGCGCCTGAAGCTCCCACGTGGGCCACTCCAAGGGCGCGCCCTGGGCTTCATATCGGTGATTAACGGTATAAAAGTCACTTTCCGACACATTGAAAACCTAGCCCCCCGTTCACCCGGCCCAGTAGCGCGGCACGCTCATCCCACGGGGAGCAACCCCGATAGCGCATCTCCCGTCGCGCGCCCGCCGGTGCGATCCTGGGGGTATTCCGCGGAAGGGGCCACTTGTGCTTCGTGTCGCAGTGATCGGTTCCGGGCCCAGCGGCGTCTACACCGCCCAGTCCCTGATCGAGCAGCAGGCCGTACCGGACCTCGAGGTGTACGTCCTGGACCGCCTGCCCTGCCCGTACGGTCTGGTGCGCTACGGCGTGGCACCGGACCACGAGAAGATCAAGTCGTTGCAGAACAATCTGCGCACGGTGCTGGAGCATCCCCGGGCGCACTTCGTGGGGAATGTCGAGGTGGGGGCACCGGGGCTGGGCGTCGCGGAGTTGCGGGAGATCTTCGACGCGGTGGTGTTCTGTGTGGGCGCCGCCACCGACCGACATCTGGGCATCCCGGGCGAGGAGCTGCCCGGCAGCCATCCGGCGACCGAGTTCGTCGCCTGGTACAGCGCGCATCCGGACGCCGCCGCGCTCCGCTTCACCCTCGCGGCCAGGTCCGCCCTGGTGATCGGGGTGGGGAATGTGGCGGTGGACGTGGCGCGGATGCTGTCCCGTGGTGCCGCCGAACTCGCCACGACCGACATGCCGCAGGGGCCGCTCAGCGCACTCGCGGACAGTCGTGTCGAGGACGTCTGGATGGTCGGCAGACGCGGCCCCTCCCAGGCCAAGTTCACCACCAAGGAGCTGCGGGAGCTGGGCTCCCTTCCGGATACGGAGGTACGGGTACGGCCCGAGGAGCTGGCGCTGGACCCGGCCTACCAGGACCCGGGCGCGCTGCCCGCGGTGGCGCGGCGGAATGTCGAGGTGCTGCGCGGCTGGGCGGAGCGGCAGGCGGCCGGACCGGAGCGCCCGGACACCGCGCCGGAGTCGTCGCCCGCGCGCCGTCGCCGCCGCATTCACCTGCGGTTCTTCCTGCGGCCCGTCGAGATCCTGGGGGATGCCGGCGGCGTGCGCGCGGTGCGGTTCGAGCGGACGGCGCCGGACGGGCACGGCGGGGTCTCGGGTACCGGTGAATTCGAGGAGATCGAGGGGCAGTTGGTGCTGCGTTCGGTCGGCTACCGGGGGACGCCGCAGCCCGGTCTGCCGTTCGACGAGACGACGGGGACGGTGCCGCACCAGGCGGGGCGGGTGCTGCGGGACGGCTCGCCGCTCCCGGGTGTGTATGTGGCGGGCTGGATCAAGCGGGGCCCCACGGGGGTGATCGGCACGAACCGGCCGTGCGCGAAGGAGACCGCGCTGTCCCTGCTGGCGGACGCCCCTGCCCTGGCGGAGCACGCCTCGGCCGGCGATCCGGTGACGGCCCTGATCCGGGCGGGGCAGCGGCCGGTCACCTGGCCGGGCTGGCTGGCCATCGAGGCCGCCGAGGCGGAGTGGGGCCGCGGACTGGGGCGGGGCACCGTCAAGCTGCCGGACTGGTCAGGGCTGTTGGACGCGGCCCACACGGCGGAACGGAGCAGCTGATCGGCGGGCCGGTCGGACCGGGTGCACGAGCAGATCGGGTGCGGGGGGCGGACCGGGCACGCGGGCTGACCGGCTACGCAAGCGGATCGGGTGCGTCCGCCGCCGATGCGCCGTATCGGCTGCCGCCCGTTCACTCCTCCCCGAGGTGGCGCGCCTGAAGCTCCGCCCCCCGGAGGACGGCGTCGATCAGGCCGGGGAAGAGGTCCTCCAGGTCGGCCCGGCGCAGTCCGTTCATCTTGGCGGTGCCCCGGTAGAACTGCTGGATGACGCCGTGCTCGCGCAGCACCCTGAAGTGGTGGGTGCAGGTCGACTTGCTGACCGGGAGTTCGATGTCCGCGCAGTTCAGCTCGCCCTCGGCGGCCGCCAGGGCGCGGACGATGCGCAGGCGCATCGGGTCGGCGAGCGCATGCAGCACCTCGGCGAGCCGGATGTCCGCACGGGCCGGGTGCTCCAGCGAACGGGAGCCCGACGGGGTGCGCGGGGAGGTGGTCTCGGTCGGCATGACGGCTCCTGATTCTTCTGCGGGGCGCGGTAGGGCCTGACGTACCGACCCGCCCGTTCATTGTACGAGAAGCGTCGTAGTTTGACATCCACCGTAGTACGACGACTATCGTATGACTGCGGGTTCCGGCCGGTACCCGTTCATCTTCAGGTACAGGAGCCTGCTGTGAGCGCACTGTTCGAGCCCATCACCCTCCGCTCGCTGACCGTCCCGAACCGCCTCTGGATGGCCCCGATGTGCCAGTACTCCGCGGCCCCCGACGGCCCGGAAGCGGGGGCGCCCGGCGACTGGCACTTCCAGCACCTGGCCGCGCGGGCGACGGGCGGAACCGGCCTCATCCTCGCGGAGGCGACCGCGGTGAGCCCCGAGGGGCGCATCAGCCCGTACGACCTGGGGCTGTGGAACGACACCCAGACCGAGGCGTTCCGGCGCATCACCGACTTCCTCAAGGCGCAGGGCACCATCCCGGGAATCCAGATCGCCCATGCCGGAAGGAAGGCGTCCACCGAGCGCCCCTGGGTGAACCGCGGCGGCCCGGTCCTCCCTGGTCAGCGGCATGGGTGGGAGCCGGTCGCGCCGAGCGCGGTGCCGTTCGACGACGGGTTCGCGACCCCGGCGGAGCTGTCCGTGGAGCAGATCCAGGAGCGCGTCGCGCAGTTCGGCGCGGCGGCCCGGCGGGCGCTGGCCGCGGGCTTCCAGGTGGCCGAGATCCATGGTGCGCACGGCTATCTGATCAATGAGTTCCTCTCCCCCTTCACCAACCGGCGCACCGACGCGTACGGCGGCTCGTACGAGAACCGGACGCGGTTCGCGCTGGAGGTCGTGGACGCCGTACGGGCGGTCTGGCCCGACGAACTGCCGGTCTTCTTCCGGATCTCGGCGACCGACTGGCTCACCGAGGACGAGAGCGATGCGCGCGAGGGCTGGACGGCCGACGACACCGTGCGCTTCGCCCGCGACCTGCGGGAGCACGGCATCGATCTGCTGGACACCTCCACGGGCGGCAACGCCCCCGACGCCAAGATCACCACGGGGCCCGGCTACCAGGTGCCGTTCGCGGAGCGGGTCAAGAAGGAGAGCGGTCTGGCGGTGGGCGCGGTCGGTCTGATCACCGAGGCGCGGCAGGCCGAGAAGATCATCGCGGACGGCCAGGCGGACGCCGTGCTGCTCGGCCGTGAGCTGCTGCGCTCCCCCAGCTTCGCGCAGCAGGCGGCGCGGGAACTGGGTGCGGAGATCCCCGTGCCGCAGCAGTACCTCCGGGCCGTCTGAGGCCGCCGGACGGGCCTGCGGCATCGCGGCGGGAGCCGGTGCCGCACCGTCCGACCTGCGCGGATTCCCGCCGGGACGCCATTGTCAGTGGTCGGGTGCAGACTTGCCACTATCTGAGACAACGGCGTCCCGGAGGTGTTCCGGCATGACTGACGTACTACTCGCGGTGGGGACCCGCAAAGGGCTCTTCATCGGCCGTCGGCGGCATGGTGACTGGGAATTGAGCGGTCCCCATTTCCCCGCCCAGGCGGTGTACTCCCTCGGGATCGACACCCGCCGCGCGACCCCCCGGCTGCTGGCCGGCGCCGACAGCGCCCACTGGGGCCCGTCGGTTTTCCACTCCGACGATCTGGGCGAGACCTGGCACGAGCCCGCCCGCCCCGCGGTCAAGTACCCCACGGACACCGGGACTTCGCTGGAGCGGGTGTGGCAGCTGCATCCGGCCGGGCCCGCCGCCCCCGATGTGGTCTACGCGGGCACCGAGCCCGGCGGCCTGTTCCGCTCCGAGGACGGCGGCGAGACCTTTGAGCTCGTACGGGCACTGTGGGACCACCCGAGCCGGGAGCAGTGGGTGCCGGGCGGCGGCGGGCTGGCCGTGCACACGGTGGTCACCGACCCGCGGGACGCCGACGCGGTCACCGTCGCCGTTTCGGCGGCCGGAGTCTTCCGCACCCGTGACGGGGGCGCCAGCTGGGCACCGTCCAACAAGGGCGTCAAGGCGGTCTTCCTGCCGGATCAGCATCCGGAGTTCGGCCAGTGCGTCCACAAGATCGCGCAGGACCCGGTCAACCGCGACCGGCTCTATCTACAGAACCACTGGGGCGTCTACCGCAGCGATGACGCGGGCGCGACCTGGACGGATATCGGCAGCGGGCTCCCCTCGGACTTCGGTTTCGCGGTGGCCGCGCATCCGCGCACGGGGGATGTCGCCTATCTCTTCCCGATCACCGCCGATATCGACCGGGTGCCGGCCGAGCACCGCTGCCGGGTCTACCGCACCGCCGACGCCGGCCGGAGCTGGGAGCCGCTCAGCGCAGGCCTGCCGCACGAGGACCACTACGGCACGGTGCTCAGGGACGCACTGTCCGTCGACGACAGCGACCCCGCGGGGGTGTATTTCGGCAACCGCAACGGCGAGGTGTACGCCAGCGCGGACGACGGCGACAGCTGGCAGCAGCTCGCCTCCCATCTGCCGGATGTGCTGTGCGTACGGGCGGCCGCCGTTACCTGAGGGGAAGCATGGAGGGCAGGGAGAGCACCGGAATACCGAGTAACGCAGCGGTGGGGTTGGACAGTTGGGGCGCCCCACCGCTCCGGGCGGCCGGGCTCGGGCCATCGGTTGAAGCGGAGGGGCCCGCGGCCAGTAGGGTGATCCCGTGGCTGCACAACCTCTCCAAGACATTGTCGAACCGGGCTGGGCCAAGGCACTTGAGCCGGTCGCCGGACGGATCGCCGCGATGGGTGATTTCCTGCGGGCGGAGATCGCCGCGGGACGCACCTATCTCCCGGCCGGGAACAATGTGCTGCGCGCCTTCCAACAGCCCTTCGACGAGGTGCGGGTCCTCATCGTCGGACAGGACCCCTACCCCACCCCGGGGCATGCGGTCGGGCTCAGCTTCTCCGTGGCGCCGGACGTCCGCCCGCTGCCCGGCAGCCTGGAGAACATCTTCCGCGAGATGCACTCCGACCTCGGACTCCCCCGCCCTTCGAACGGCGATCTGACGCCGTGGACCCGCCAGGGTGTTCTGCTGCTGAACAGAGCGCTGACCACGGCCCCCCGCAAGCCCGCCGCGCATCGCGGCAAGGGCTGGGAGGAGGTCACCGAGCAGGCCATCCGGGCGCTGGTGGCGCGCGGACGCCCGCTGGTGTCGGTGCTGTGGGGGCGCGACGCCCGCAATCTGCGGCCGCTGCTCGGCGAGCTGCCGGCCGTCGAGTCCGCCCATCCCTCCCCCATGTCCGCCGACCGGGGCTTCTTCGGCTCGCGGCCGTTCAGTCGGGTGAACGAGCTCCTGGAGCGACAGGGCGCCCAGCCCGTCGACTGGAGGCTGCCCTGACCCCGGGCGATAGTGTGCCCCGCATGACGAATGCGAACATCCCTGCGGGTTGGTATGCCGACCCGCAGGGCACCCCCCACCAACTTCGCTGGTGGGACGGGTCCCAGTGGACGGAGCACACCCACCCGGGACAACAGGCCGCGGCGCCCGCCCAGAGCCAGGCACCACAGCCCGGCCCCCACCAGGTTCAGCAGGCGCCCGCGCAGCAGGCCACCCAGCAGCCCCCGCAGCAGCAGATGCCACAGCAGTTCGCTCCGCAGCAGTCCGCGCAGGCACCGGGCCAGGCACCGTATCCGGGCCCGCAGCAGGGCGGCGCGCCGCACGGCCAGGCCTACGGCTACCCGCAGCAGGCGCCCGGCCAGCACGCGCCCGGTCAGCCGATGCCCGGCCAGCCGATGCAGCAGCCGTACGGACAGCAGCCGATGGCGGGGCAGCCGGGCGGGAATCCGGCCGCCGTACAGCAGCAGGTGCAGCAGAAGGCGGGCGTGGCGCCCGGCGGGCCCGGTGGCGGCACCCTGTTCACCGAACCGGTGCTGGTGGTCAACCAGAAGGCCAAGCTCATCGAGGTCACGAACGAGTACAGCGTCTTCGACCAGCACGGCAACACCCTGGGCGCGGTCGTCCAGGTCGGCCAGAGCACGGCCAAGAAGGTGCTCCGGGTGGTCTCCAGCCTCGATCAGTACATGACCCACAAGCTGGAGATCCGGGACGCGTACGGCCAGCCGCAGCTGGTGCTGACCCGGCCCGCGAAGATCATCAAGTCCAAGGTGATCGTGCAGCGGCCGGACGGTTCGCCGGTCGGCGAGATCGTGCAGCAGAACGCCATCGGGAAGATCAACTTCGCGATGATGGTCAACGGCCAGCAGATCGGCGCCATCAAGGCGGAGAACTGGCGCGCCTGGAACTTCGCCATCGTGGACCACGCCGACACCGAGATCGCCCGGATCACCAAGACCTGGGAGGGCCTCGCCAAGACGATGTTCACGAGCGCGGACAACTACGTCCTGCAGATCCACCAGCAGCTGCCCGACCCGCTGCTGAGCCTGGTCGTCGCCACGGCCCTGACGGTCGACACCGCGCTCAAGCAGGACGCCCGCGGCTTTGGGTGAGCCGGCCGGCCGCCGCCCGGACACCCTCCGGGCCGGCCTTGTCCTCGGCGTCGACTCCGGCGGCTCGGGGCTGCGGTGCGCCGTCGCCCGCGCCGACGACGCCGAGGCCCGGCCGCTGGCCGCCCGTTCCTCGGACGAGCCGGTGCGCACCGGCCCCGCGGGGATCGACGCGGAGCATCTGCTGTCCCAACTGCTGCCCGCCGCAGCGGAGTTGGCACACGAAGCGGGCGCGGACGGGTTCGCCGCGGTATGCGTGGGGGCGGCCGGTATGGCCACGCTGGGCGAGGAGCTCCGCGCCCGGCTGCCGGGCGCGCTGGCATCCGCGTTCGGGGTGCGGCAGGTCGCCCTCGCCGCGGACGCGGTCACCGCGTACGCCGGGGCACTGGGCCAGCGGCCCGGTGCGGTGGTCGCCGCGGGCACCGGCATGATCGCCCTGGGCACCGACCTGACCCCGGAAGGCGGTTGGCGCCGCGCGGACGGCTGGGGCCATCTGCTGGGCGACTGCGGCGGCGGTGCCTGGATCGGCCGCGCCGGACTGGAGGCCGCACTGCGCGCGTACGACGGACGGCCGGGCGGCTCGGCCGCCCTGCTGGCGCGCGCGGAAGCGGTGTTCGGGCCGGTCGCGGGGCTGCCCGGCGCGCTCTACCCGCGCCCCGACCGGCCCGCCGTGCTGGCCTCGTTCGCCCCGGAGGTCGCCCGCTGCGCCACCGGGGACGACCCGGTGGCCCTCGGCATCCTGCGGGCCGCGGCGGGCCATATCGCCGATGCCGCGGCCGCGGTCTGCCCGCCGGGCGCCGGCAGCGCGGTGGCCTGTACCGGCGGGCTGTTCGGCATGGGTGAACCCCTGCTGGCTCCGCTGCGTACGGCACTCGCCGAGCGGTTGCCGCAGGCCCGTACGGCAGCCGCCGCCGGGAGTCCGCTGGACGGGGCACTGACCCTCGCCGCGGCACTGGCCGGCGACCGTCTGACGCTGCCCACAGATCGGAAGTTGTTGCAGATCACACGGCCTGCGCCGGGGTGACGCGCGGGATAAATCGGGACGGATACCGCTCCACCCAACCCTCCCTCCGCGCGGGGGGGTCCGAGGCGTTAGCATGCGACGCCATGAGTTCCCCCACTGGGCCCGCACCTGGCTCGCCCGATTTTGACGCCGCCTCCCCGAGCCCGGGAGCCGCACCCGGTCTGCCGGTACGGATGCCGCGCAGGCAGACCGGCCGCCACCGCAAGCCGGAGCCGCTCGCCGCACCCGAGGGCGCGCCCGCCCTGGTGCTGGCCGTACCCGGCACTCCGTCCGGCGCCTCGCGCAGCCTGGCGGAGGAGGTTTCCAGCATCGCCCGCTCCGAACTCCCGGGCCTCGACGCCCGGATCGGCTATGTCGATGGTGGCGACGACGAGTTCCCGTCCCTGGAGGCCGTGCTCGCGCACGCCGCCGCCGAGCACAAGGACCGGGTGGGCGCCGACGGACAGCCCGACCCCGGCCCCGCCGCCGTGGTGGTACCGCTGCTGGCCGGCCCGGACAGCGCCCTGCTGCGCCGGATACGCCAGGCGATGATGAACAGCGGCTCCGGCGCCGAGCTGACCGATGTCCTCGGTCCGCACCCGCTGCTCGCCGAGGCGCTGCACGTCCGGCTCTCCGAGGCCGGTCTGGCGCGGGCGGACCGCGCCCGGCTGTTCACGGTCGCCACGGCCGCGGACGGCATCATCCTCGCCACCGTGGGCGGCGAGGAAGCCGTGCAGGCCGCCGGGATCACCGGCATGCTGCTCTCGGCGCGGCTCGCGGTGCCGGTGCTCGCCGCCGCCCTGGACCAGGAGGGCGCCATCTCCCGTACGGCCGAGCAGCTGCGGGAGTCCGGTTCGCAGCAGTTGGCGCTGGCCCCGTACCTGATCGGCCCGGAGATCAGCGACGGCCTGCTGGGGGCGGCCGCGGCGGAAGCCGGCTGCGCGTCGGCCGAGGCGCTGGGCGCCTACGGCACGGTGGGCCGGCTGGTGCTCTCGAACTACGCGGCGGCGATGGGGATCACCCTTCCGACGCAGGCGCAGGGGGTCCCGGTCCGCTAGACGACAGAGCCTCGGTCCCGAGACCGGACACCGTTCTCCGAAGGGCCGTCCTCGCGCAGTGCGCGGGGCGGCCCTTCGCCGCGTCCGGGCGAGGGCGATACGTCCGGTTGCGCTCCGAGCGGCGCAGACGCCCGCCAGGCGGCCCGGCAGGGCTAAGGGTGCGGTGCGGGCGGGCGGACGGCCGTACGTCCGCGAGAGGCGCACACAGGGCGCCTGCTGTCCCCCTGACGCGCCGACCGATGAGTCCGGGCATCCGACCAGGTCTGACGTCCTGTAGAGGCCATCGCCAACGCTCGCCCCTCGTGAACGAGCGGGCCGTCCAGAAGGGAAGTTCATGTCCACATCGATGTCGTCCGCGACGACGGGCGAGCAGCATCGCAATGTCGAGGTGATGACGGTGCGGGACGGCCGGGTCACCGAGACCCAGGTGTACTTCGGCGGGAACTTCCCGCAGGGGTGAGGCGGTCGCGGGCAGATCAGACGAAGACCACGCAGGAGGCGGCCGGTGCCGTCACGGATCCGGCCCGGGCCGGGATGCCGGTCGCCGGGTCGACGGTGAACCAGGTGACGTCGCCGGAGCGCTCGTTGGCGGCGTAGAGGTGCCGTCCGTCGGGGTGCAGTGCCAGGTCGCGGGGCCAATGGCCGCCACAGGGGACGGTGGTGACGAGCGTCGCGGTGTCGCCGGACGCACCGAGGGACAGGACCGCGAGGCTGTCATGGCCCCGGTTGGCGGCCCAGGCGAACCGGCCGTCCCGGGAGATGACCAGTTCGGAGGGGAAGGTGCCCTCCGTGGCGGCCCCGTCCGGGAGGAGCCGGGTCTCCCCCAGCGGCGTCAGCAGGCCGCGGTCGGTGTCCCAGCGGCAGACCGTCACCGTCGGATCGAGTTCATTGATGACATAGGCACGGTCGCCGCGCGGGTGGAAGGCGAGGTGGCGCGGGCCGCTGCCGGGCCGCAGGCCCGCCTCCGTGTGTACGGTCAGCGCCCCGTCGCCGGAGCCGAGGGCGCAGATGCGTACCGAGTCGGTGCCCAGGTCGACGCTGAGCAGCCAGCGGCCGCCGGGGTCGGGCAGCACGGCATGCGCGTGCGGGCCCTCCTGGCGGTCGGTCCGCGGGCCGCTGCCCTGGTGGGTGAGCACGGTGGCGGGGCCGGCGAGGGTGCCGTCGGCCCGTACGGGGAACGTACTGACGCTGCCGGAGCTGTAGTTGGCGGTGATGAGCCGGCCGTCGGCCAGGGTGAGGTGGGTGGGGTCGGCGCCGTCCACTTGGACGGCGGGGGCGAGCAGCTCGGGCCCCCGTGGGGTGAGGGCGAAGGCGGCCGCGGCGCCGTCCGGGGTCTCGCTGACCGCGTAGAGGTACCGGCCGTCGGGGCTCGGCGCCAGGTAGGAGGGGTTGGGGACGGCGTCGGTGGAGTGCAGCGGGGTGAGGGCGCCGGACTCCGGGTCGACGGCCGCGGTGGTGATGCCGAGGCCACCGGCCGTGGTGAACGATCCGATGTACGCCCGTCGGCCGTTGACGCTCGTCCCCACTGGCCCGCCCTTCGTCCGCCTGCCCGTTGAGGTGCTGCGGCGACGCTAACAGGCAGCGGCCGGGCGACCCGGGCGATGGCCGGTTCCCGCCATCGGCGCCCCGGACCGTACGCACTCCCGAGGGCGCTCAGGACGCCGCGAAGGGCGCGTGCCTCCCGGCGCGGCCCGCCCGGGCGCCCGGCCGCGGGGCCAGCAGACCCGCAGGTCAGGCGTCGACCAGCGCGGAGCGCGGAGAGCTGCGCAGCGGCGCGGAGAGGTCGGCCAGCGCCCGTTCCAGACCGTGCAGATGGACGAGCGCGGGTTCCGCCGTGGGCGGCTGCGGCACCGCGACGGCGGCGGCCACCGGGTGGCGGGTGCTGCGCGGTGCGGTGAGGGCCTCGACGGCGGCTTCCACGCGCTGGCAGGCGGCGGTGAGCCGGGCGTCGTGGGAGGCCTCCGGGTCGGCGGCAATGGAGGCCAGGCCGCGGACCTCGCGGGCGCAGTCGTCGAGCAGCGCGAGCACCTGCCGGGCCCGTTCCTTACGGGCGCGCAGCGGGCTGAGGGGGTGCACCAGCGGGGCGAGCGAGAGCCGTACCCGGCTCAGCAGCGGTGCGAGCTCGGCGACATGCGGGGCGGGGTCGGCGGTGGTGGAGCCGGCGAGGCGGGCGGCGGCCTCGGCGGTGCACCGGTGGACGCAGCGCAGAGCGCGCTGGATCCAGGCGTCGGTGGTGGCGTGGGTGGTGACGGGCAGCACGAAGAGCACGGCCAACGCCGCGCCGAGCGCCCCCACGCCCGTTTCGGCGAGGCGCAGTGCGAGCAGCGCGGGGTCCAGCACCCCCAGCAGCCCGTACAGCAGCCCGGCCATCAGCGTCACCGCGAGCATCATCCAGGTGTAGGAGACCGCGGCCGTGTAGAAGATGCCGAAGACGCTGACCGCCACGAGGGCGACCGTGGGGACGAGCGCGCCGTGCAGCGGGACGGCGACGACGAGGCCGAGGGCGATGCCGAGCACCGTGCCGAGGGCCCGGCGGAAGCCGCGGACCAGGGTCTCGCCGCGCGAGGTGGTGTTCACGAAGATCCACCAGGTGGCGCCGACGGCCCAGTACCACCGCTGCTCGCTGAGCAGCTGGCCGACGAGGAGGGCGAAGGCGCTGCCGGCGGTCGCCTGGATCGCCTGGCGGGTGGTCGCCCGGGCCAGCCCCCGGGCGCTCGGCGGGGCGGGCACGCTCACCGGAGGCAGCCGGAGCTCGTAGCACCACACGGCGAAACGGACGGTGGCGGCGGCGAGCAGCGCGAGGGTGACCGCGGTGTACAGCTCGGGCAGCTGGTCCGGCACCGTGTGCAGGAACTGCGTCGCGAAGAAGGTCATGAACGCGAACACGCCCAGGGCATGGCCGCGCGGCCCCCAGCGGCGGGCGTAGACCCCCGCGCCCACGACGGCGACGAAGACCGCGTCCCGGCCCACCGGGTGGTCGTGCAGCAGCGCCGCGACGGCGAGCACCGGGAAGCCGACCGCGGGCAGCAGCGCGGTGGTGACCAGCTGGCCACGGACCGTGGCGTCGGTGACGGTGAAGAGGGCCAGCAGCGCGGCCAGCCCGCCGGTGATGGCCGCGACGAGTGAGTGGCCGGTAAGTGCGCACACCGTGACCGCCAGGCCGATGCCGAGGACGGACCGAGTGGCGCTGCGCAGCCGCAGCAGGCCCGGATCCGGAGCCACGAACACCCTCTTCAGCACAGCTTCCGCCCCTTCGACAAGCCCGCATGAAAAAGGCGCCGCGGGAGTCCGCAGCGCCATCGACGGGGCCATCACAGCATCATGTCGGCAGGTTGCTCAACAGAGGCTGTGATTGCTGTGCCATTGGTACAGTCTCAGGGCCTTCCTGGCCGCCAGAAGGAGGCCAATGGACAGGGACGTGACCTAGGGTGACGGACCCTTTTCAGCCACTCGTGAGGAGATCATTGACATGGCCGTGGACGCCCTGGACGCCAAGATCCTGCGGCTGCTGCTGGAGCAGCCGCGCACCAGCGTCCGGGAGTACGCACGCCTCCTCGGCATCGCCCGGGGCACCGTTCAGGCGCGTCTCGACCGCCTCGAACGGGACGGGGTGATCACTGCCTACAGCCCCCGGCTGTCCCCCGCCGCGCTCGGCCATCCCGTCCTCGCTTTCGTCCACATCGAGGTCACCCAGGGGCATCTGGAGGAGGTGGCCGACGCGCTGTCGGAGGTGCCGCAGATCATCGAGGCGTTCTCGACGACCGGCGGCGGGGATCTGCTGACCCGGGTGGTGGCACGGGACGCGGCGCATCTGGAGGATGTGATCCAGCGGCTGATCAGCCTGCCGGGCGTGGTGCGCACCCGTACGGAGATGGCGCTGCGGGAGCGGGTGCCGCACCGGATGTTGCCGCTGGTCGAGGCGGTGGGCGGCGCCGGGCCGCGCTGAGCCGCCGCTGGGCATCCTGGGGGGTGGGCATTCCTGGAGGCCGCGCGCCGGCTGGGCGTCGATGGAGGAGATGACGAGACGGGGCGAACGGCCGGGTGGGGATGCCCCCCCGTGCCCGGCGGTGGCCGGTGCCTCAACACCCGGCCACCGTCAGGCACTTCTTGCCCTGGAGGGCGCTCAATGCGGGGACGTCACTCCAGACCGACGGACTTGCAGGCGGCGGTGACGCCCTCGCAGAGCAGGTCGGTCCGCACGGCGCCGTCGCGCACCACGGTGTTCTTCATATTCTTCTTGGTGACGATCTGCGCCTTGAACAGCCGGGCGGGGATACCGGACTTGCTCTTGCTGTCGGCGGTGGTCGTCGTCAGGGACTTGATGCTCTTGCCGCGCAGCAGACGGAAGGCGATTTCGGCGGCGGTTTCGGCCTCCGGCCGGACTTCCTTGTAAATCGTGAAGTACTGCGTTCCGGCTACCACCCGCTGGAGCGCGGGGAGTTCGGCGTCCTGGCCGCCGACCGGCACATTCTTGATACCGGCCGACTTGAGCGCCGCGGCGATGCCGCCCGCCATACCGTCATTGGCCGAGTAGACCGCGTCGAAGCCCTCCGCGCCCTGGGCGTTGATGACATCGGTCATCTCCTTCTTGGCCGCCGCCGCGGACCAGTCGGGGATGTCCTTCTCGAAGACGATCTTATGCACCTTGTCATCGAGGACCTCGTGGGCGCCCTTCTTGTAGGCCGGCGCATTCGGGTCGGTCGGCGAGCCGTTCATCATGACGACATCGGAGGTGGCCGCCTGGGAACCGAGGGCGGTAAGAATCCCCTGCCCCTGGAGCCGGCCGATCTTCTCGTTGTCGTAGGAGACATAGGCCGCGACATCGCCCTCGGCGAGCCGGTCGTATGCGATGACCTTGACGCCCTTCTTGGCGGCCGAGTCCACCCAGCTCTTGGCCGCCGCGGCGTCGACCGGGTCCAGAATGATGACCTTGACGCCCTTCTTCACCAGCGCGTCGAACTGTCTCTTCTGGTTGTCGACCTGCTGCTCGGCATTGTGGTAATCCACTTTGCATTCGAGGCAGAGAGAGGCAATACGCGACGAAATGATACGGCGGTCGAACTTCTCATAACGGGCCGCTTTGCTCTCCGGGAGCAGCAGCCCTATGGAGTCCTTGCCCGCACCGGCATCCTGTTGGTCGCTTCCGCAGGCAGCCAAGGGTGCTGCCAGCGAAATCACCACTGCGCCGGTGAGGGCACGCCGCATTATTGCATTCATTTCCGGTACCTCCAAAGGGGCCGCCTGACCGGCCCAGAACGGCTGAAGTGAACGCCACCTGCGGCCCTACCGTCAAGAATCAAAGCCACAACGATATGAAAGCGAGTTGTGAGTTGACCCTCTGAACCACCGTCACCCGGCGGGCGTGCCGGACAGTACCGAAAAGTTCAATTCGTTCCGTATCGCTCTGGAACGTTCCATTTACCGGCCGGTCACTCGGCCTCGAATCCGGAAGTGTAACGCGCGGTAACACCACCCCCTTCCCCGCCGACCGAACCGTCAACCAGCCCAAACGCGCACGGAGTTGCACGTTCACGCCGGACGGCGGGCGCACGGGCGACACGATCACCGCCTTTCGTCCCGCGCACCGGACCACGCGGAGAGCGGGAAAATAGCTGCCGGGCACAGCTTTCCGACGGTTCACAGAGCCGCTGCGACGCCGGTCGCCCCGGCCAGGACAGCTGCTGCGCCGATCGCCGCCGCCCCGATGACGAGAAACCTTGCCGAGTATTTACGTTCCAGCGGCGCCATCAAATACAGCGACGGCAAAGGGAATTCCCAGGGAATCTCATCAGCTTGATTTTCTGCCACGGGTAACCCCTCCGCGGGCGAGCGCACCCGCCAACGGCTATCGGCAGCCGCCCCCAGCCCCTCGCCGTCCGCCCCGTTCGATGAGATCCTGAGGAAGTACGGGCGACCCCGCCGATCCCCCGCAGATGCCGGTGGGCGGCGGCCGGTGCCCGGTGCACCTGGGTGCAGAGCAAGGTGACGGACATGAGTACGGCGTGGCAGCACACCCCCATCTCCGCCGACGGCCGGCTGGGACTCGCAAGCCAGCATCCCGGCCGCAGCGACCCGGCCTACCGGCGCCGTCGTGACGCGCTGGCCGCGCGGGCCGAAGGCCATCAGGTGGGGGCGCCGTACCCGGCCGTCGACTACACCGAGGACGAGCACCGCACCTGGCGGGCGGTACACCAGGCGCTCGGCCCGGCCCACCACGCCCACGCCTGCCGTGCGGTCCTGGACGCCGGTGAGGACGCGGGCATCCGCGCCGACCGGATCCCCCAGCACACGGAGGTCAGCGCCGCCCTCACCGCCCGCACGGGATTCGCCTTCACCCTGGCCGGCGGGGTGGTGCCCAATGAGCGGTTCCTGGGGGCGATGGAGCACGGCTACTTCCATGCCGTGCAGTTCGTCCGCCACCCCGCCGTCCCGCTGTACGCGCCCGAACCGGACGTCCTGCACGATGTCTTCGGGCATGGCGTCCACCTGTCGTGCGCGCGCCTCGCCCGGCTGTACCGGCTCATCGGACAGGCCGCCAACCGGACCGAGACCGCTGAGGCCCTCGACATCCTCAGCCGGGTCTACTGGTTCACCCTCGAATACGGGCTGATCACCGAGGCGGGCACCCCCAAGGCCTTCGGCGCCGCGCTCCTGTCGTCCTTCGGCGAGATCGGCGCCCATGACGGGCGGACGATCCGTCCCCTGGACCCCCGCGCCGCGGCCGCCACCCCGTACCGCATCTCCGGCTACCAGCCCGTCCTCTACACCGTCCGCTCCCTGGAACATCTCGAAGACGTCCTCGGCGCCTTCTGCGCGGACTTCGACGACGAGAGCGCGAGCCGGATGCGCGTCCCGGCACTCTCCCGCGACCGGGCGTAGCGACGGCGTACCACCGGACGTAGCCATCGCGTACCACCGGGCGTGGGCGCCGCGTACGAGCAGCCCGGCCGGGCCCGGAGGCCGCACGTCAGGCGCAGACCCCCGCCCGGCTCCCGGCGTGCGCGCGGGCGCCGCCTGCCGGGTCAGCCGACCCAGCCACCCGTGAGGCCGAGCACCGCCGAGCCGTCCAGGTCGGTGAGCTTGGTGCCGGTGAACTCGCGTGCCCAGTCCGAGGTCTGGAGGCGGAACGCGGGCCGGTCCGCGGTGAGCGCCTCCAGTACGGCCCCGGCGGCCTCGGCGGGAGTCTGCGCGCCGTTGAGGAACTGCGCGACGGTGCGGTCCAGGTACGCCTGCAAGGCGTCCGCGTACGGGCCCGCGGCGGCGACCTCGGCCGCCAGGTCGACCCCGATGTTGTTGACGAACTCGGTCGCCACGGCCCCGGGCTCGACCACGGACACGGCCACACCGAGCCGGGCCGCCACCGGCGCCAGGCTCTCCATGTAGCCCTCGACGGCGAACTTGGCCGCGCAGTACGCCTCGTTGAACGGCTGACCGATGATCCCGCCGACACTGGTGACGGTGATCAGACGGCCACCGGTGGCCCGCAGATGCGGCAGGGCCGCCTTCGAGACATGGAGCACGCCGAAGAAGTTCACCTCCATCACGGCGCGCACATCGGCCACGCTCTCGTTTTCGAGGGTGCCGAGGTGTCCGGCACCCGCGTTGTTGATGACGGCGTCGAGGCGGCCGTGATCGGCGATCACGCCGTCGACCGCGGCGGCGACGGAGCGCTCGTCGGTGACGTCCAGCTGCCGGACATCGAGCTCCACGCCCGCTTCCCCGGCCGCCTTGCGCAGCGCACCGGAGCGGCCGGTGTCGCGCAGTGTCGCCACCACCCGCCAGCCGGCCTGCGCCGCGGCGACCGCGGCGGCCAGCCCGATGCCGGAGGACGTGCCGGTGATCAGAACAACCTTGGACGAGGAGGAAGACATGGCGAACCTTTCGGGCCGTACGAAGCATTTTTAAGTGCGTGTACACACACCATAAGCATTATGTGTGCGCACACGCAACCGGTAACCTTGCCGCATGGCGAAAAGGAAGCTCACCCAGGCCGAGATGCCCGTGGCCGATCACGCCTTCTACGGGCTGGTCTGGGCCGGAACCGTGCTCACCGAACGTGTGGACCGCGCCCTGAGCAAGGCCCATGACCTGCCGGTCTCCTGGTTCGAGGTGATGCTCTGGCTCGCCTCCAGCCCGGATCCGGTCCCGGCCTCGGTGCTCGGCAACAGCACCATGCTCAGCCGCAGCCAGGTCTCCCGCGTCGTCGACGCGCTCCAGAGCCGCGGCCTGGTCACCCGTACGCCGTCGACGCGCGACGCCCGCTCCGTCGAGGTCTCCCTCACCCCCGAGGGCCATCAGCTCTTCGAGGCGGCCGACGCCACCCGGCGCGCCTGCCTGGCCCCGGTCTTCACCGACCTCCTCGACCAGCAGGACCTCGAAGCACTGAGCACGGTGTGGCAGAAGCTCAAGGCCAACAAGGAGGGCTGATACGGGGAATGCGCGGGCCGGCTGGCGGCTTCGAGTCCAGCGCCCAGGCGGCGATCGCACGGACCTCGTCGAGCCGGCCGTCGTCGAGCACCACGTAGGCCGGTACCTGCTCGGGCACGGCGGCGACGATCGCCGCGACGACCCGCGGGGCGGCGAGCAGCTGCTGCCGGATGCGCTCCCGTTCCTCTGTCACAGGGTGATGATTCCACCCGCGTGTTGTGCGCAGCGCGGTGGACGGGACTTGTCACTGTCGCCAGGATCTCCGGGGAGCACGCAGTCTCAGCGACGAGAGGCGGGACGTACGGATGGCGAAGCACTGGGCGGACTTCCAGTACGAGATCTACCTTCACGGCATGACGGGCGTCGTACCGCGGCTGCCGACGGATCTGACCCGGCTGGAGCGGCTCGCCGAACAGCGGCTTGGGCCCGGCCCGGTCGGTTATGTGGCGGGCAGCGCGGGCACCGGCAGCACCGCCGCCGCCAACCGGGCGGCACTGGAGCGCCGGCGGATCGTCCCGCGGATGCTCCGCGATGTGCAGGAACGCGATCTGTCCGTGGAGGTGTGCGGCCGCGCGCTGCCCGCGCCGCTCGCGCTCGCGCCGGTCGGGGTGCTGTCGATCATGCACCCGGACGCCGAGTCCGCCGCCGCCCGGGCCGCCGCGGCGCAGGGCGTGCCGTACATCCTCTCCTCCGCCTCCAGCACCCCCATGGAGGAGGTCGCCGAGGCGATGGGCGACGGGGAGCGGTGGTTCCAGCTGTACTGGGCGAAGGACCGCGAGGTCACCAGGAGCTTTCTGCACCGGGCGAAGGCGGCGGGCTACACGGCGCTGTTCGTCACGCTCGACACCCCGCTCCTCGCCTGGCGGCCGCGCGATCTCGACCAGGCCTATCTGCCGTTCCTGCATGGTGTGGGCACCGCCAACTACTTCACCGACCCCGCGTTCCGGGCGGGGCTCGCCAAGCCGGTCGACGAGGATCCCAACGCGGCGGTCCGGCACTTCGTGGGGATGTTCGCCGACCCCGGCAAAACCTGGCCCGACCTGGCGTTCCTGCGGGAGAACTGGGAAGGCCCGATCGTGCTGAAGGGCATCCTGCACCCGGATGACGCGCTGCGGGCCGCCGACGCCGGGGTGGACGGGGTGGTCGTCTCCAACCACGGCGGCCGCCAGGTGGCGGGCTCCGTCGCTGCCGCCGACGCACTGCCCCGGGTCGCCGAGGCGGCCGCCGGGCGGCTCACCGTCCTCTTCGACAGCGGTATCCGCACCGGCGACGACATCTTCAAGGCGCTCGCCCTGGGCGCCAAGTCCGTGCTGGTGGGGCGGCCTTACGCCTACGGACTCGGCCTCGACGGACAGGCGGGCGTGGAGCATGTCCTGCGCTGTCTGCTCGCCGAGTTCGACCTCACCCTCGCCCTGTCCGGGCACTCCCGCCCCGCCACCCTGACCGCCGACGACCTGATCGAGGAATCCGTATGACCAGCGCGCCGCACTCGGACCCGGCTCCGGAGCCGCAGCCCGTGAAGAACGTTCTCGCCGTTGTCTCACCGCATGTCGGCGGCCGGGCCGCCGGATCCGCGCTGGCCGGTCTGTTCCCCGGCCGGGCCCGGGTCACCGTCGTCGAGTCGGCCGACGAGGACCCGGCGGCGCTGCGCGAGGCGCATCTGCTGATCACCGGGCTGAGTCCGGTCACCGCGGGCCATCTCGCCGCCGCACCGCAGCTGGAGCTCGTCCAGTGCGCCAGCCACGGCTTCGACTACGTGGACCTGGACGCGGCCCGCGAGCGGGGCATCCCGGTCTGCAACATCGGCTCCAGCGGCGCGGAGAAGCAGAATGTGGCGGAGCAGACCTTCGCGCTCATGCTCGCCCTCGCCAAGCAACTGGTCCCGGCCCACACGGCCCTGGTCGAGGCCGACTGGGCGCTGCCGCGCCTTCAGCAGTCGCTGACCGAACTCTCCGGCAAGACCCTCGGCATCATCGGCCTCGGCCACATCGGCGAGGAAGTGGCCCGCCGCGCCCTCGCGTTCGACATGACCATCGTCTATACGGGGCCGCGGCCCGCCGGACCGGAGACCGAGGCCCGGCTCGGCGGCGCCCGGCACCTGGACCTCGACGCACTGCTCCGCACCTCCGACTACATCACCCTGCACGCCCCGCTCACCGACCGGACCCGCAACCTCCTCGACGCCGAACGGCTCGCCCTCCTCAAGCCCACCGCCTTCGTCATCAACACCGCACGCGGCGCCCTCATCGACCAGGATGCCCTCGCCGACGCCCTGGAGGCGGGCACCCTCGCGGGGGCCGGGCTCGACGTCTTCGACCCCGAACCGCCCACGGCGGCGCTGCGCCTGCTCAAGGCCCCGAATGTGGTGCTCTCCCCGCACGTCGCGGGCGTCACCCGGGAGACCCTGGTCCGCATCGCCCTGGCCGCGGTGCAGAACGTCGTCGGCCATCTGGAGGGCAAGCCGCTGCGGGACGTCGTGTCCTGACGGCGGGGCGCCGGGTGCGCGATCTTCCCGAATTTCAGCCATTGTTCGGGGTGTCGGTCAGTGAGCCGGCACACCTGAGCGGGCGGTGCGATGGCGCGTTCCTGGCGCGCCACCGCCATTTCTCGACACCCCCGACGGCCGGCCCCCCCGGCGACTGGAGTAGCGTCCGCCCGGCATCGGCTCCGAGGCCCCACCAGGAAAGGCTGGCGCACGCGCGTGGAACCCCGTGGACGTACCCGTTGGGCGATCGGCGGACTGCTCGCCGGCGGTATCGTCGTCAACTTCCTTGACCGTACGGCGATATCGGTGGCGAGCTCCTCGATCGCCGACGAATTCGGGCTGGACCTCCAGCAACTCGGGGTGGTGCTCTCGGCGTTCACCTGGTCGTACTGCCTGGTGCAGTTACCCGCCGGCATGCTCGTGGACCTCCTGGGCGTCTCGCGGCTCACCCGGATCGCCTCCGCGCTGTGGGCCGTCGCGGGCCTGCTGACCGCGGTGGCCGGCGGGGTCGGGCCGATCATCCTGGCGCGGCTGCTGCTCGGGGTGGCCGAGGGTCCGTCGATGGTCGGCGCCTCCAAGGCGACCGCGGCGTGGTTCCCGGTCAATGAGCGCGGGAGGGCGACGGCCCTGTTCGACGGTGCCACCAAGCTGGCCAACATGGTGGCGTTCCCGGTGCTGGCGTTCGTGATGAGCGAGTGGGGCTGGCGGGCCGGGTTCCTGTTCTGCGCCGCGGTCAGTGTGCTGTTCACCGCCGTGTGGTGGTGGGGCTACCGGGACCCGTCCGAGTACCGCTCCCTGGGGCCGGCCGAGCGGGAGTTCATCCTCCGGGGCGGGGCGCGGGACACCGACCGGGGTGGGCTGCGGCAGTCCCGCGCGGCGCTGCGTTCCGGCCGGGTCTGGGTCGTGGCCTGCGGTTTCGCCTGTTACGGCTACACCATCAATATCGTGCTGACCTGGATGCCGGAGTTCCTTCAGCGGGAGTTCCATGTGCGGCTGTTGCAGTCCGGCTTCTACTCGATGGTCCCATGGGCAGTGGCGACAGTGGCCGAACTCGCTGTGGGCGGCTGGCTGGTGGACCGGTTGATCCGCCGGGGCCGTGACCCGTGGGTGGTCCGCAGAACGGTGCTGACCTGCGGACTGGCGCTCGGTGCCACGATCGGCGCCGCGGGCGGCGCCGGATCCCCCGCCCTCGCGGTCTGCTGGATGTCCGTCTCCCTGGCGGGGCTGGCCATCGCCGCGCCGGTCGCCTGGGGGCTGCCCGGGCTGCTCGCCCCGCCGGGGGCGGTGGGTGCGGTCAGCGGGCTGATGAACTTCCTCAATACGGCGGCCACCGCGGGCGGTGTGCTGCTCACCGGCTGGCTGGCGCAGGTGAGCGGGTCGTTCGCCACGCCCTTCCTGTTCGCGGTCGGCGTGCTGGCGGTCGGGGTCGCGCTGTACTGGAGGGCGCTGCGTCCGGCATCGGTACGGGAGGCGGTCCCGGCCCGGGAGCTGCACAGGGTCTGAGGCCCGGGCGGCGCCTGATGCTTTAATCCTGTACTTGCATACAGTGTGCAGTAGCTGTGTCGGTCATCACAGATTCGGCCTCCCGCCCCCGGGAATCCCTACTATGGCTGGGCAGTTGTCGGCAGGGGGGCGTGGAAAGCGGCTATGCAGATCGTCGGCCCGATTCCACTCCGGTCGGAGATGACTCCGGAGCTCCCCCGGCAGTCGCCGGAGCCGACGGTCCCGGCCACCCCACCCCCGGCATCGAGCGCCGCCGCGGCCGAGGTGCTCCGCCGATGAACGACACCTCTGTATTAGCGACCTGCCTGGCGCGATTGTCCTGGCCACCGGAGCGGCTGGCCCGTGAAATCAACCGGCGGTGCGGCAGCGGCACCATCAGCAGCAAGGCTCCGTACAACTGGCTGAAGGGCGCCTGCCCCCGGCGTCGGCTGCCGTACATCATCGCGACGATCCTGTCCGACCACCTCGGTGAGCCGATCACGGTCGAGGCGCTGTGGCCCGGGCACTTCGCTTCCGCGGTCCCGCCGCAGCGGCGGAGCTCCGCCCAGCCGCGCCCCGCGGCGCCCGTGCAGCCGCCGGCCACCCTCGATCCGCTCACCGCGTCGGTGGACTGGCTGGTGGCCGACGACGCGCTGCCGCCGCCCTCGCGGCTGCGCGGTGAGGAGATTCCCGGGATCGCGATCGAGATGCTGACCGCCAGAATCCAGCAGCTGCGCCAGCTGGACGACAGCGGCAGCAGCGGGCTCGTACTGGACTGGGCGCTCCAGGACCTCCAGTGGGCGGAGAGGATGGCCGCCCACTACTCCTACGACGCGTCGACCGGACGGCAACTGCATCGCATCATCGCCGAGCTCGGCCAGCTCACCGCCTGGCTGACGGCGGATCAGGGCCAGGACGAGCTGAGCAACTCCCGCTTCCTGGCCGCCCTGGGCGCCGCACGGGCCGCCGGTGACCGGCCGCTCGCCGCGTACATCATCTCCTGTATGAGCTACCGGGCCGGATGGGCCGGCCGGCCCGAGGAGGCGCTGCGGCTGATCCGGATCGCCCGCAAGGGGTCGGCGCAGGAGGATATGGGCATCGGCCAGGCGCTGCTGGCCACCCGCGAGGCCCGGGCCCATGCCAGTCTCGGCGACGAGGCGGCCTGTCAGCGGGCCCTGGACGACGCGGCCGAGCTCAGCCGGGCGGGCCGGCCCTCGGCCGAGCCGCTCTGGGCGTACTGGCTCACCCCTGCGGTCATGGTGGCCGATGCCGGCCGGGCCTGGCTGGAGTTGGGGCGCCCCGAGCGGGCTGAGCCGTATCTCACGCGCGGGATCGACATGCTCCAGGGCAGCCAGCCCCGCAACCTGCTGCTGCACAGTGCCTCGCTGGCCGAGGCGCGGCTGACGCGCGGCGAGCTCGACGGCGCGGCGGCGGCCGCCACGGACGCACTGACGCTGGCCGAGCACGTCAGCTCACAGCGCGCCCACGCGCGGCTGATGGCGCTGCGGCGGCGGTTCGTGCGGTACGACAGTGCGGTGGCGCGCGACATCGTGCAACGGGCCGACGCGCTGCTGGCGGCGGGCCGGGCGCGGGCGGCGTGCTGAGACGTGGCCACGAGCACCCGTCGGCCGCCGTGCCGTTCCGGGACCGTCAGCAGGGCCCCGGCCCCCGCTCGTCGTGCGGTGGCGCCGGGTGGCGTCCGGCCCGTCGCCCCCTGAGGGCCGGCCCTCGCCCCCGCGCCCCTTCCCATGCCACGACCCCTCGACACGGAACGGCATCCAGGAGAAACAGGAACATATGCGAGTCACTCACGAGGCACCGCTTGCCCCGATGACCACACTGGGTCTCGGAGGACCGGCGGCGGTCCTCTTCGAGCTGTTCGACCCCGCGGACTTCCCCGAGTTCGTCGCGCTGGCCGACGCCTCCCCGGGCCGGCCGGTCTGTCTCGGCGAAGGAAGCAATGTGGTGGTCAGCGACGCCGGCTGTGCGGGCGCGGTGCTGCGGATGAGCACCAAGGGCGTCCGGATGACCGGCCACACCGACGAGGGGCGGGTGCTGGTCGAGGTGCAGGCCGGACACCTCCTCGGCGACCTGGTCGACACCACCGTCGCCGAGGGCCTGACGGGCATGGAGATGCTGGTGGGCATCCCCGGGACCACCGGCGCCACCCCGGTCCAGAATGTCGGCGCCTACGGCCAGGAGACGGCCGACTGTCTGGTGGAAGTGACCGCGTGGGACTGGGAACTGGGCCGGATGGTCACCCTGGACGCCGCGGCCTGCGGGCTGGGCCACCGCACCAGCGTCTTCAAGCACTCCCGCCGGTGGACCCTGCTCACTCTGGTCTTCGCGCTGCGCCGGTCCGCGCTGAGCACGCCGGTGACGTATCGGACGGTGGCCGCCGCGCTCGATGTGCCGGTCGGGAGCCGGGTGCCGCTGGACGAGGTGGCCCAGGCGGTGCTCGCCGTCCGGCGGAGCAAGGGCATGGTGCTGGGCTGTAGTGGCACCGATGACCGATCGGTCGGCAGTGTGTTCCTCAGCCCCGAGATCTCGCCCGCCCAGGCCGACGGTCTGCGAGCGCGCAACGCCCCCGTGAACCGCTTCCCCGACGGCTCGACGCGGGTGAGTGCGAGCTGGCTCATCCGGCAGGCCGGTTTCGAGCTGAGCACCCCGATCGTCACGGGCGTGCGCGTTTCCTCGCTGCATTACACCCTCGTCGCCGACGAGGGGGCGACCGCCGCCAATTTCACCCGGGCGATCGAGCTCGTACAGCAGGAAGTGCTGCACCGTACGGGGGTCCGGCTCACCTCCGAACTCGACTTCCTCTGAGCACTGCCAGAGGGCCGCAGCGGAGGCGTGCAACCGGCGCGCCATCAGGTCAACTCCGGTGCAGAGCAAGGGTGTTGCCCTCGCTGGGCGGCCTTTAAACGCTCTTGACGAAGATCGCGACCTCGTATGAAATACCTCGGCAGTTGCGAAATATCTCCGCAACAACCGGAAATGATCCGGAATTAAATTATCTTTCCTTGGAGGGGACCATGGAGAACGTCACCATCAACCTGGACGAATTCGACCTCGACCTGGACATGGAGATCATGGAGTCGGCCACGACCGCGGCGAAGGCCCAGGACTCGAAGCTGATGACGCAGGTCTGCCCGCCCACCTCCTGGAGCTGCTGACCACACCGGTGCGGGGTGCTGCGGGACATCGTTTCCCGCGGCACCCCGCACCGTCGTCGGGCGAAGCGGTGGCACGGAACGGGCGGGGCGGGGACAGGCGTGAGCAGTGCGGATGATGTGCGATTCGAGTGCGGGAAGGTGGCTCTGGTACGGGCCGCGGCCCTCCCACTGCCCTCGGACGATCCCCCGGCCCCCGAGCCCCGGCCGTCCGGCGAGGCGCCGCACGAGGCAGCCCGGCTGCGCCGCCGGATAGCGGAACTGGCCGTCGACCCACGGCTGATGACGGCGGTCAGCCTGGCCAGCGTGAGCCTCGCGGACGAGGTGGACCGCGCCGTCGCCGGGGAATCGCTCCGGCTCAAGTCGCTGCGCCGTATCGCGATGTCACTGATGAAATACCGCTCACGGATGTCCCACCGACCCACCCCGTTCGGCTTGTTCGCCGGGGTCGGCCTCGCCGGATTCGGGCCGGCACCCGCACGGGAATTGCTCGGGGACGGGCGCACCGTGACCCGGCCGGACGCGGCCTGGCTGGACGGCGTACTGGAGACGCTGCGCGCTCTCCCCGCCGTACTGGAGCGCTCGCGGCTCACGGCCAACAACCTGCACACCGTACGGGACGGCCGGCTGGTGCTGGTCGACCACCACGACCCCAGCGGCGAACGGCAGTTGGCGGGGTCGGTGCGCCACACCCGGGTGGTCCAGCACCTCCTGGCGGCCGCGGCGCGGCCCACGCCGTTTCCTCTGCTGGTGGAAGCGGGCCGGCGAGCGTTCCCCCACGCGCCCGAAGGCGCGGTCGAGGGCAGCATCACCCAGCTCGTGCGCGGCCACTTCCTGCTGACCGATCTGACGCCGCCGCCCGACTGCACCGCCCCCCTCGACCACTTACGCGACCAGCTGCACGGGGTTGACCATCCGACTGCCCGTGAACTGGACGCGGTGCACGATGAGTTGGCGTCCCTGGATGCCGCACCGCCGGGCGACCGGCGGGCCCGGCTGACCGCGGTCTCCGCACGGATGCGGGCGCTGGAACCGGCTGCCGACGTCCTCCAGACCGACCTGGCCCTGGACATACGGCTGACTCTGCCGCCCGAGGTGGCCCGGGAAGCGGCACAGGCCGCGACGGTGCTGTGGCGGACCTCCCCCGTCCACCGCGGCAATCCGCATCTGCGCGACTACCACCTGGCCTTCCTCGAACGGTATGGCACCGACCACGCGGTGCCGGTCCTGGAACTGCTCGACGAGGCCCGGGGGTTGGGGCTCCCCCTCGCCTATCGGCAGCCCGAAGCCGTGCCCTCTCCCGAGTCGGGGGAGCGCGACCGGGTCCTCGGCGAGCTGCTGATGGACGCGGCGCGCCGTGGCGTACGGGAAGTGGTGCTGGACGAGGAGACCGTGCGCACCCTGGAACCGGCCGAGCGCGGGCCCGCCCCGCTGAGTATGGAGGTGGGCGCCGAGCTGGTGGCTCCGGACTGGGAGGCCCTGTGCGCCGGGGACTTTCATCTGGTGCTCGCGCCGCAGGCGGTGTCGCCGCTGGCGGGGGCGATGTTCAGCCGATTCGCGCCGGTATTCGGCCCCTCGGGCGCGCGAGTTCAGGAGCTGGCGCTGCACGCGGAGCAGAGCGCACCGGACGACGAGATTCCGGCCTGTGTCGCCTACCGGCCCAGGGTGGCGCGTTCCGCCAATGTCTCCGCCGTTCCGCAGTGGCTGACCCATCGCATCCCCCTGGGTGTCGGCCCCGCCGCCGCGGAGACGGCGCACGATCTGCGCCTGGAGAACCTCGCGGTCCACGCGGACACCGACGGCCTCCGGCTCATCGACGGCGCGACCGGCCGCAGGGTGCGCCCGCTCTCGTACTCGATGCTCCATCCGGCCAACGGTCATCTTCCGTATGTGGCGCGGTTCCTGCTGGAGCTCGGACAGGAGGGTCGGTCCTTCTGCGCACCGTGGAGCTGGGGACGCTGGGCCTCGGCTCCCGTGCTGCCGCGGGTGCGCCACGGCCGGACCGTGCTCTCCCCGGCGCGCTGGCTGCCGGACCGGGCCCTGCGCGCGGCGGCCGACCGCGGGGACGAGGAGTGGGGTGAGCAGGTCGGGAAGTGGCGGCGGCGCTGGGATGTGCCCCGGCGGGTGCTGCTCACCAAGGCCGACCACCGCGTCGCGGTCGACCTCGACGATCCGCTGCATCTCCCGGTCCTGCGGGACGAGGTGCGGCGGGCGGCCGGTCTGACGCTGGTGGAGCAGTACGGAGGCCGGGCGGAACGGCAGTGGTTCCGGAGCGCTGAGGGCCCCCATGCCGCCGAGTTCGTCTTTCCCGTCTTCGCCCGGTCCGCGGGCCGGGGCGCCGCGCACGGTACCCGGCAGGTCCGGCCTGCCGCGGCGCCGGTAGCGCCCCTGATGAACGGCCCGGACGGCGGCCGGAGTACGCGCACCCATCTGCCCGGCGGCGAGTGGCTCTACGCGAAGCTCTATGTGCCCCCGGCCCGCCAGCCGGAGGTGCTGGCCCGTCACCTCGGCGCGCTGACCGACCCCGAGCTGCTGCGCAGGGCGGGCGCCGACCGCTGGTTCTTCCTCCGTTACGAGGACCCGGCGCCGCACATCCGGCTGCGCTTCCACGGCACGCCGGAATCCCTGTGGCCGGTGCTGCTGCCCGAGCTCCACTCCTGGGCGCGGGATCTGGCGGCGGCGGGGCTCCTCGGGACGATGGTCCTGGACACCTACGAACCCGAGGTCGAGCGGTACGGCGGACCGGCCGCCCTCGATCACGCCGAGCGCGTCTTCCACGCCGACAGCGAGTCCGTCGTCACACTGCTGGCCATGGCCCCCGACCAGCTGGGCGACCCCTCGTTGCCGGCCGCGCTGGGCATCCTCGACATCGTCACCCGCCTCGGCTCCCCGGACGAGGCGCTCAACTGGCTCAGCGGCCCGTCGGTACTGGCGCACCGCGCAGAGGTCCCGCGGTCCCGGAAGCAGGAGGTCGCCGCGCTGCTGGACGCGCACGCCCGGCCCCGGCCGTCGGCCGCGGCGGACGGCTGGGGCGTGGGGTGGAGCACCCGCGGCCCGGCGCTGGCCGGTCTGGGTGAGGTGCTGGCGGCCGGTGCGACGGACCGCGACCGGACAGCACGGATCGCCCTGAGCCTGGCCCATATGCACTGCAACCGGCTGCTCGGCCCACGGCCCGAATCGGAACGGACGGCGCAAGTGACGGCCCGTGAGGCGCTGGCGCGGTGGCTCGGACGGCGGCGGAACAACCGATGACCGCACCCCTCGCGCTGTGCGACGCGGCGTCCGACATCGCGTACCGCGTCGCCGATCTGCTGAGCTCACCGGAGCGGGTGGCCGGTACGGCGCACGAGGCGCTCACCGCGCTGCCGCCGGACCTGTGGCAACCCGCCTGGCAGCCCGCGTCGCTGCTGATGGGCCACCCGGGCATCGCACTGCTGCACACCAGATGCGCCCGGAACGACGCCCGGTATGCGGCGATCGGGCACGCCCATCTCGCGGCGGCCGTCGCGGCGACCACCGACGCCGGTCCGGCCGCGGTCGGTGATCTGCTGCTGCCTGCACGGCTGCACGCCGACGCGCACGGCGGCTATACCCGGCTGCTGGCGCGCTGCGCCGAGGTGCACGCCGCATACGTCCGGGCCCGGGTCGCCCGGTTGACGGCCCGGCGGCAGGAACACGGCCCAGGGCTGGCGGCCGGCGACTACGACGTGATCTCGGGCCTGGCGGGCGAGGCCCGTGGCCTCCTGCTGGCGGCCGACCACGGCGACGAGCGGTGCGCGCAGGCACTCCGCGACGTCCTCACCCATCTGGTCCGGATGACGCACCCCGTACGGTCCCCGGTGGCCGACGGAAGCCACGTACCGGGATGGTGGTGCGCCCCCGACCGCTATCTCCTCGCCCGTGACCGCGAGGAGTACCCGAGGGGTGACCTCAACGTCGGTGTCGCGCACGGGATTTGCGGGCCCCTGGCCCTGATGTCGCTGGCGTACCGGTCCGGACACCGGGTGCCGGGGATGGCGGACGCCCTCCGCCGTATGGCCGACTGGGTGGTCAGCGTGGCGTACACCGGCGACCTGGGCATGCGGTGGCCCGGCCGCGTCGCCCCTACGGAGGCAGCCGGGGAGTCTTCCCACCCGCCCCAGGAGCTCCAGCCGCCCCGGGAGGCGGGGGCGAGGAGCCGGCCGGGGTGGTGTTACGGGACCGCCGGGATCGCCTGGTCCCTGTATCTGGCCGGGCGGGCGCTCGGTGACGGCCGGCTGACGGCCCTGGCGGAGGACGCGGTCAGTGGCCTGGCGCGCCACCCACTGGATGCCGCGGTAGCCACCGACCCGGGCTTCTGCCATGGCCGTGCGGGCGTCCTGCACACCGTCAGCCGGATGGCCGTCGCCACGGGACGCACCGAGTGGTGGGCGAGGGCGGACGACCTCGCCCAGGAGCTCGTGGCGGAGTACGACCCCCGAACTCCCTTTGGCTACCGCCAGGTTGTGCCGCCCTCCCCCGCGTCGGGGCCCGCACCGCACCGGGTGCACCACCCCGGGCTGCTGGACGGCGCCGCCGGGGTCGCACTCGTCCTGGCCGAGTACGCCGACGCCCGCCGGGGAGTCGGCGCGGCTGAGGTGAACGGCTGGGATGCGGCGTTCCTGATGGGGTGACGTGGTCGGTCGTGGGGCGGGGGCGGCTGGGGCGGCGGGCGGCCGGGACGTGACACGGCCCGGCCCGGGTGCCCGCCCGGTCAGAACCCTGCGGGTGTCGGCCGGATCTCGAAGCCCGTCAGCCCCTCGGGCTCCTCCTCCCGTACGGAGACCGCGTCGACGGTGGCCAGGGGCGGGCCCTGATGCGCCCAGTCCACCAGCTTCTGTACGCGCTCGGGCTCGCCCTCGCACACGGCCTCCACCGTCCCGTCCGGGAGGTTGCGCACCCAGCCGGCCACTCCCAGGCCGTCGGCCGTGCGCCGGCAGGTGTCGCGGAAGAACACGCCGTGCACGTCTCCGGAGACCACCACCCGTCTGCGGATCATCCGTGTCTCACCTCGTCACCTCGTTCGCCCGGCCCGGCCGTCCGAGCGCAGATATATCCCGGGCCCGCGGTCACCGGGCGGCGCCACGCCCGGACGGCGCACGGCTCACGGTGCGGCCGGCGGCCGCGGCGGCACGGGCGAAGGTGGTGGCGTCGCGGACGGCCGCCCCGCCCGGATCGTTGTTGAAGTAGGTGTAGACGTCGGCCCGGTCCGGCCAGGTGTCGGCGATCCGCCGTGCCCAGGTGGTGAGCGCCTGCCTGCCGTAACGCGGCCAGGGTTCCGCGCGGCCCTCGTGGAAGCGCAGATAGCCCCAGTCGGTGGTCCGCCACAGGGGCGTCACCGGCCGGGAACCGCGGTCCGCCCAGCACAGCGCGGCGCCCCGCCGCTCCAGCACCGTACGGACCTCCGCGGTCCACCACGACGGGTGGCGGGGCTCGACGGCGACCCGGGTTCCGGCGGGAAAGCAGCTGAGGCAGTCGTCCAGCAGTCCGGCGTCCGCCTTGAGTGTGGGCGGCAGTTGGAGCAGGACGGGCCCGAGCCGGGGGCCGAGGGCGGCGGCACGCGACATCAGCCGCCCGACCGGCTCCTGCGGCTCGCGCAGCCGCTTGATGTGGGTCAGATAGCGGCTTGCCTTCACGGCCATCACGAACCCGTCGGGGGTCCGGTCCCGCCAGTCCGCGAAGGTCTTCTCTTCCGGCAGCCGATAGAAGGCGGCGTTGCTCTCGACGGTGGCGAAGTGCCGTGCGTACTCCTCCAGCCACAGTCGCTGCGGCCGGTCCTGCGGGTAGAGGACCTCGCGCCAGTCCTTGTACTGCCAGCCGGAGGTTCCGACGAGGACGGTCATATCCGCATCCCTGCCCGGTCCGGGGCACGGCATATCAGTCGCCTCAGCCCCCTCAGCCCCCCAGCCCACCCAGCCACCCAGCCACCGGATATCAGCCATCGGGCATACCTCGGGCCTCCTGCCTTGGGGCGTGTCCGCAAAGTCCCTTCGTCCGCCCGGGGAGGGCGGGGCTCGCGGCGTCCCCAGGGGGCGTGGCAGACGCCGCGAGCCAGGTGGGACGTGCGGGCGGACCCGCCCTGGCGCCGGGCGCCCGGACCCGGCCGTGTCATGCGGCCGCATGCGGTCCGGCCTGGTCCGATCTTCGCTGGTGCGCATCGTGGTGAATGGGGGTCCGCGAGCCGGTCAGCGGGACGCCCGTGCCGCCCTGGCGTATCGCGACGATCTCGGCCGCGATCGACAGGGCGGTCTCCTCGGGGGTACGGGCCCCGAGGTCGAGGCCGATCGGTGAGCGGAGCCGGGCCAGTTCGCGTGCGGTGAGGCCGGCCTCGCGCAGCCGGCGATTGCGGTCCTCGTGGGTGCGGCGGGAGCAGGGGACGGCCGAGGAGTTCGGCCGGTCCACGGGTCACCAGGGCGAGGGCTGCCGCCGCTCCCCCGGTGGCGGCCGCCAGCGCAGCCGCCCACACCTGTCGGCCCGGAGTGTGCGCGCGTATCGGCGTGACCAGCACCTCGATGGCTCCGCCGCAGGTCAGCCCTACCGCGAAGGCGTCCTCGGGGCCCGGGCCGAACCGCTCCAGCACCACCTGGCCGTCCTGGAGCGCCTGGGCATACAGGTCGTGGACCGCCGCTTCCACACAGCCGCCGGAGACCGAGCCGATGACCGTGCCCCGGCTGTCGACGGCGAGGGCGGCGCCCGGACCGCGCGGCGCGCTGCCGTCGACGGCCACGACCGTGGCGACGGCGACGTCCCGCCCCTCCGCCAGCCAGCGGTGCAAGGCGTCGGCGAGGTCAAGCATCCCGGTCTCCTCCTGGTGCGGTGGCGGCCAGCAGGACGCGGTCGGGGCGGATCGGCAGGTGTCGGTGACGTACTCCGGTCGCATGCCAGACCGCGTTGGCGATGGCCGCCGCGGCTCCCACGATCCCGACCTCGCCGATGCCCTTGATGCCGACCGGGTCGTCGGGGTCCGGGTCGTCCACCCAGTCCGCCTCGATGGGCGGGACATCGGCGTGCGCGGCGAGGTGGTAGCCCGCGAGATCGGCGCCGACATGGCCGCCCGAGGCCTGGTCCCGGGCCGCCTCCTCGTGCAGCGCCATGGACAGCCCCCAGGTCATACCGCCGATGAACTGGCTGCGCGCGGTCAGCGGGTTGACGATCCGGCCCGCGGCGAAGATGCCGAGCATCCGCCGCACCCGCACCTCGCCACTCGTGATGTCCACGGCGACCTCGGCGAACTGCGCGCCGAAGGAGTGCCGTTCCTTCTTCTCCAGCGCCCTGACGGCTTCGCCGGTGTCCGCCCGTGCCGTGATGCCCTGCGGCGGGATGCTGCCGCCCAGGGCCAGTTGCTCCCGCAGCTCGCGCACCGCGGCCGTGATCGCCCAGGCCCAGGAGCGGGTGCCCATCGAGCCACCGGCGATCATCGCCGGGCCGAAGTCGCTGTCCGCGATCTTTATGTGGATCCGTTCCGGTGCCACCTCCAGCGCGTCCGCGGCGATCAGGGCGAGCGCGGTCCGTGCGCCGGTTCCGATGTCGGCCGCGGTGATCCGTACGGTGAAGGTGCCGTCCGCCTCCGCCGTCACGGCGGCCGTGGACGGCGCGACCCCTGAGGGGAAGGTGGCCGCGGCGGTGCCGGTCCCGAGCAGCCAGCGCCCTTCGCGGCGGGTGCCGGGGCGCGGATCCCGGTCCGCCCAGCCGAACCTGCGGGCGCCCTCCTGGAAGCAGGAGAGCATCCGGCGGCTGCTGAAGGGGAGACCGGAGACCGGGCCCACGTCCGGTTCGTTGCGTGCGCGCAGTTCGATCGGGTCCATACCGCGTTTCTCGGCGAGTTCGTCGAGCGCGGACTCCAGCGCGAACGAGCCCGGCGCCTCGCCCGGTGCCCGCATCCAGGTCGGCGTCGGGACATCGAGCGGGACGACGCGGTTGACGGTGTGGTGCGCGGCGGCGTCGTACATCGGCCGTCCGAAGTTGGCGCTGCGCTCGACGAATTCGTACACGGTCGAGGTGAGGCACTCCGCCTGGTGGTCGAAGGCACGCAGCCGCCCGTCGGCGTCGGCGCCGAGCCGGACCCGCTGCACCGTGGGGCTGCGGTAGCCGACGACCGAGAACATCTGCCGGCGGGTCAGAACGACCCGGACCGGGCGGTGCAGGACGGTCGCGGCCATCGCGGCGAGCACCGCATGCGGGCGGGTCGCCTTGGAGCCGAAGCCACCGCCGACGTGTTCGGACCGCACCCGCACCGAGCCCGGGTCGAGCGAGAACAGCTGCGCCAGTTCCTCCGCCACGAACCTGCTGCCCTGATTGGAGTCGACGACCTCCAGCCGGCCGTTGTCCCAGCGCGCCATCGCCGCATGGGGTTCCAGCGGGCTGTGGTGCTCTTCCGGTGTGGTGTATTCCGCGTCCACGACCACGGCGGACGCGGTGAGTTCGGCGTCCAGGTCGCCCTTCGCCGTCTCCGCCGCCACGGTGGGGGAATTCTCCGGTGTGTACATCCCGGGCCGCCCGGCGGAGAAGGCGACATCGTGCGGCTCCTCGTCATACCGGACGACCAGCCGTTCGGCGGCTTCCCTGGCCTGCTCGGGGGTCTCCGCGACGACCAGCGCCACCGGCCAGCCGACATGCGGCACCCGGTCGTGCTGGAAGACCTGAAGGATCGGGTCGGGCGGACCGAGCGGCCCCTGGTAGTCCCCGTTGACGCGCGGGGCGTTGTCGTGGTGCAGGACGGCGAGGACGCCGGGCAGGGCCAGGACGGGCGCCGACTCCACGGAGCGGATCCGGCCGCGGGCGATGGTGGACAACACCAGCCAGCCGTGGGCGAGTTCGGCGAACGGGACCTCGCCCGCGAAGCGCGCCGTTCCGGTGACCTTGTCCCGGCCCTCCAGGCGGGTGTGGGCGGCGCCCACGGCCCCGGCCACCGCGAGGTTTTCCGTGGTGGTGGTCATCGGGCGGCCTCCTCGGCGAGTTCGGTCAGTACGGCCACGACGAGGTTGCGCATCAAGGTGACCTTGTATCCGTTGTGGGGCAGCGGCTCGGCGGCGGCGAGTTCGGCGTCCGCGGCGGCGGCGAACGCCGCGGCGTCCGCCGGGCCCCCGGTCAGCACCCGCTCGGCCGTCCGGGCCCGCCACGGCCGGGACGCGACCGCCCCGAAGGCGAGGCGCACCTCGCGGACGACACCGTCCCGGACATCGAGGGCGGCGGCGATCGAGCCGATCGCGAACGCGTACGACGCGCGCTCGCGCACCTTCCGGTAGCGGGAGGCGGCGGCCACCGGGGCCGGCGGCAGGGTGATACCGGTGATCAGCGCACCGGGCGGCAGTGCGGTCTCCCGGTGCGGGGCATCACCCACCGGCAGATAGAACTCCGCGAGCGGCAACTCGCCCGGCCCGTCCGCGGTTTCGTACGAGACGACGGCATCGAAGGCCGTCAGCGCCACTCCCATGTCCGAGGGGTGGACGGCCACACAGTGCGCGGAGGCGCCCAGGATCGCGTGGTTGTGGTGCTCGCCCTCGATGGCCGGGCAACCACTGCCGGGGGCGCGTTTGTTGCACGGCTTGGCCGGGTCGGTGAAGTAGCCGCAGCGGGTGCGCTGGAGCAGATTTCCGCCGACCGTGGCCATATTGCGCAGCTGCCCCGAGGCACCGGCCAGCACGGCCTCGGCCAGCGCAGGGTAGCGCCGGCGCACTTCGGGATCGGCGGCGAGCTCGCTGTTGGTGACCGTCGCGCCGATGCGCAGCCCGCCGTCGTCCCCGGGCTCGATCCGGCCCAGGGGCAGGTCACGTACGTCGATGAGCAGCGCGGGCCGCTCCACCCCGGCCTTCATCAGGTCGACGAGGTTGGTACCGCCGCCAAGACAGCGTGCGTCAGGATCGGCCCCGAGCAGCGCCACCGCCCCGGCGACCTCGGTCACCCGCTGATATCCGAATTCCCTCATGCCGTCAGCTCCCCCTCCGCTGCGCCCGCCGTCCGTCGGGCCTCGGTCTCCGCCGCCTGCGCGACCGCCTGCACGATCGATACATAGGCGCCACAGCGGCACAGATTGCCGCTCATCCGCTCCCGGATCTCCTCGGCGGTCAGCGCGGGCGCTCCCGCTTCGGGGCGTATGTCGGCGGTGACGGCGCTCGGCCAGCCCGCCGCATGCTCCTCGATCACGGCGATGGCCGAACAGATCTGCCCCGGTGTGCAGTAGCCGCACTGATAGCCGTCGAAGTCGAGGAAGGCCTGCTGCACCGGATGGAGCCGGTCGCCGTCCGCCACGCCCTCGATGGTGGTGATCTCCCGTCCCTCGGCGGCGACCACGAGCTGGAGACAGGAGACCGCCCGGCTACCGTCGAGCAGTACCGTGCAGGCACCGCACTGACCGTGGTCACAGCCCTTTTTGGTGCCGGTGAGATCGAGCTGCTCGCGCAGCGCGTCGAGCAGGGTGGTGCGGTGGTCGACGGGCAGCGTGCGCTTTTCGCCGTTGATGTTCAGGGTGATGACGCTGGACGTCGATAGGGCCATGATCAGCCTTCTTTCGCATGGGTGAGGCGCAGCGGGCCGGCCCTGAGGGCGTGGCCGACCAGGACGTCGAGCTGTCCTTGTCGCGCGGTGCGAGAGCGTCGAACGGGACGGACCCGCAGGTGGTTCGGGAGGGAGGCGCTGTGCGTGGCGGCGTCGGCTGGGGCTTCTGCGGCGGGCGCGGTGGGCGAGGAGCCGGTCGCGGGGTCGCGGACCATCCCCATCGGCCGCATCCGGCGGTATGGTGGACTTAAGCGGACAGCTGTCCGCTAGCTTCGAAAAATCTACCGGACAGTTGTCCGCTTAGCAAGACCCGGCCGTCGGTGGATTCCGGGTGGAGGACGAGTGCAGGAGAGAAAGCCCGCGCCGGTGCGCTCGGACGCGCAGCGGAATCGCGAACGCATCCTGGAAGTGGCCCTCGCGGAACTGACGCGGTCGGCCGACGCCCCGCTGAGCGCAATCGCGAAGAAGGCGGGCGTCGGGCAGGCGACGTTCTACCGCAACTTCCCCAACCGCGAGGCACTCGTCCTCGAGGTCTACCGCCACGAAGTGCAGCAGGTCTCCGCGACCGCGTCCCAGCTGCTGGAGACGCACGCCCCCGACCAGGCCCTGCGGGAGTGGATGGACCGCCTCGCCCAGTACGCCATGGCCAAGGCCGGCCTTGCCGACGCGATGCGCAAGACCACCTGCGCGCCCGGCGCGCTGGCCGGACCGGGACACGGCCCGGTGACCTCAGCCGTCGCCCTGCTGCTGAAGGCGAACGAAGAGGCCGGCACCATCCGCCCGGGGGTGACCCCCGACGACTTCGTGCTGGCCATCTCCGGCCTCTGGCAGATCGATCCGCAGGGAGACTGGCACGGACGCGCCGAACGCCTCCTGGACCTCGTCATGGACGGCCTGCGCGCGGGCGCTCCGGGAGCCTGAGCAGGACGGTTCGACCGAGCGAGCGCCGTACGGGACCGCGGGGGGCGAGGCCGTCGGACGGGGCCTCCGTACGGGACCCCGTACGGCATCCCCGCACAAGACCATCAGGCGATCCGGCCCAGCCCTGCGCTCACCGCCCCGAGCAAGGCAACAAGGCACCCGGCGGCACCCAGCCGTAACACCCGCCCGCCTCCTCGTCGAGCCAGCCGTTGACGCTGTGCAGGCCCCGCTCGTTGATCTGCGCGTCATGGATGCCGTAGGCCCGTTCCGGCTTGACTGCCCGGACGAAGTCGATGGCCTCGGACGTACGCAGCCACGACGCCTGCACGGGCACGAGCAGCGTCTCCACCGGCTCGTCCGGCACATGGAGCGAGTCGCCGGGGTGGTAGAGGCGCTCGTCGATCAGGTAGCCGAGGTTGGCGCAGTCCGGGAGGTCGCCGTAGATCCGCGCATGCCGGCCGCCGTGCGCCGTGACGTGGAAGCCCGCCGCGCTGAACTCCTCGTCCGGCTCCACCTCGATGACGTCCAGGAGGCCGCCGAAGTCCGCTCCCTTGGGTGCGTAGACCGGCGCGCCGAGCCCCTTGAGGCGCAGCACATCGACATGGTCGGCATGCTCGTGCGTCACCAGGATCGCGTCGGCACCGTGCAGCGCCCGCGCCTCGCTCCAGATACCGGGGTCGATGACCAGTGTCCCGCCTCCCGGACGCTCCAACCGGACACAGGAATGCGTGTACTTGATGAGCCTCAGCACCCTGCGGAGAGTACGCGTCCGGGGTACCGGCGTCGACCCTCCGCAGCGGCCGTGCGGCAGGGTTCCGAAGGCGTCGCCGAGCGGCCGAAGTTGGCCTGGACCGGCGTCCTTTTACATCCTGTCCGCCACGTCGACGCTCCGATAGGCAAGCTGTCGTGGCGTCAGCGTGAGCGTGAGCCGGTGCCTGGCGGGGGCCGACGCCTTCCCCGCGGCGGCGTCCGTGACGACCCAGGTGCGCACACCCGACCGTGCCCGGGGGTCGCGTTCCAGCTCGACGGTGAATTCCAGCTCGATCGGTCCCATGTCGAACTGGAGGTCACCGCCGTCGAACGATTCGGTGGCCGCGCGCAGATCGTCGCGTACGGCCTGCACCGCTTCGGTCAGGTCAATCCGGTTCCGGTCCATGCTCCGCTGCTCTCTGTGTGGCTGTATGACGTGGTCGACGGGTTCAACACGATGGATCTCTACATGCGCCGGGATGCCGGCCAGTCCCGACGTGGCCGAGTACGCATCGGCCTCCGCCGCCAGGTGGTAGGCGGACAGCGCTTCGCCCGCGACGTCCCCGGCCTCCCCCTCTCCTCCCGCCAGGACGGCGTGCAACTGCTGGGCCCGGCTCCGCTCCGCCGCCAGCGCCGTGTTGCCCCCTACGGAGAGCTGGTCGTACATCGCCAGGGACTCTTCCAGGGGGATCAGGGCCTGCTCCCGCTCGGACCCGGCGGCCAGCAGGGTGGCGAGGTTGTGCAGACCACGGGCCAGCTCCGGCGCCACGCTCGGGTCTTCCTCGAACAGCTCCCGGTAGCCCGTGATCGCCTGGTGCGAGGCATCGACCGCCTCCGCCGTGCGGCCCGACGAGCCGAGGATCAGCGCCAGGCATTCGAGCGCGTTGCAGCGCAACCGCAGCCCGGACGGCCACAAGTACGCCGGCAGGACCTCAGTGAACGCGAGACACTCCGCCAACACATCGACCGCCTCCTCGGCCGCCCCGAGCTCGGCCAGGCAGAGCCCCAGCTGAAGCAACGCATGCGCCGGCCCGGTGCCGACGGAGACGGAGGGGTAGCGGTCGACGAGTGCCCGGTGAATCCCCACCGCTTCCTGCGCGATGAGGAGGGCTTCCTCTCCTTCGCCGGCGGCCCGAAGCCGCTGACATGCGGTCAGGAGCCGGTCCGCGAGCTGTGGGCCGTAGGTCCCGAAGTCTTCCTCCGCCTGTGCGCGCAGCCGGTCGAGCTCCCCGCTCCGCTTCCTATCCGGCGTGCTCATCGTCACCCCCCATTGCCATGGCTTGTTGCAGCAGCGTCAGTGCCAGCGCGGAATCGAAGATGTCCGCGCTGCCCACCGGGGTGTGCCAGCTCATGAGTTTGGCCGGCCCGTCGCCGTGCGGCGCGACCGCCGCGGCGACCACGGTCTCGTCCGCCGCCGCCGGATGGCGGACGACCGCGGCCTCGGGCACCCCGGCAGGAACGGGATCGACGGCCGTCAGGCTCTTCACCAGCGCCAGCCGGCGGGCCCCTCCCATCGAGGCGATCAACGGCGCATGCCGAAGCTCTGCGGACATCATCGCCGCCTTTGTCCCGTCGAACACCGCTTCCAGATCACGCACTTCACCGGCCTGTGTGGCGGCCTTCAGCGTGGCGAGGAAGTGCCCCGTGAAGGCCGTGTGATCCGCCCCGTCCGAGTCCTGGGACGGCTGGTTGGGGCCGCTGGAGGCGATGACACAGACACCGTCGGCATGGTCATCGGGCAGCTCCTCGTCGAGCGGGATCTCGACCTCGGGTTCGCTGAGGCGCAGGTCGCCCGCACCGCTCAGCAGTCCCGTGGCGACCCCGCTGAAGCAGCAGTCCAGGACGATGATCCGGATCGCGGCCGGGGAGCTCCGGACCAGCCGGCGGACCGTCTTGTACGCCAGCCCCGTGGTTTCGATCGAATCAGGGCTCGACGACTGGGAGGCCAGATAAAGGTCGCCATCGACTTTCCAGCCGTGACCGATGTAGTAGAGCAGCAGTACATCGGTGGCGGACTCGGCCGCCCGTTTGATGGCGACCCGCATTCCCTCGCCGGTGCGCGGGTTGGAGACCATCCGGCACTTCTCACGGGGAAAGCCTCCGCCGTCGGACGGTGCGAGCACACTGCGCAGCCCCGCCAGATTGTGGATCGCGGCCGGCACCTCGGGAAACTCGTGGTCCTGGTACTCCGACACCCCGATCAGCAAGGCATACGAAGCGTCGAACCGCGGCAAACGAGCCAATGCTTCACTCTTCGTCGAGCTGCCGGATGACGCGAGCGATCTCCTCGGCGTCCGTCCCGCTCACCGTCACGGTCCGGCCGTTCCGCTCGAAACTCATGGCCAGCTGCGGGGCGTTCATCTTCTTCCACTGGGCGACGGTGTAGCCCAGGGACCCCGCGCTGAAGCCGGAGCCGACGATCAGCTGCACCAGATCGAGCACAAAGCCCAGTTCGCCCTCGACCGGCGCGGCACCGACCAGCTGCACCTCGGCGTGCCGGCGGGCGTCCGGTTCGTCGAGCAGCCATTGATGGAGACTCGCGGCCAACTCCCCCGAGGCATCGGCACCTTCACACCGGATCGTGATCTGCACAGGGAGCCTCCGGTCCACGAGCGAATGTGGTCCGAGCATAGAGCCCGGCGACGCGCCCGGACGGCACTTTGCCCACACCGCAACCGCCCTCACCTCAGCGACCGCGCCTCACCCCAGCGGGTGCTCCTCCGCCGCGTCCACGGGTGGTTCGCCACCCGCTTCGTTGAACGCGGTGAGTGCCTCGATGAGCGAGGCCCGCTGCGCGGGGGCGAGGCGTTCGACGATGGCGCTGATCTCGGCGCGGCGGCGGGCGGTGACCTCCTCGACCGTGCGCCGCCCCTCGCCGGTGAGCTGGAGCAAGGTCTCGCGGCGGTTGTCGGGGTTGGCCTGACGGAGCGCCAGGCCCGCCGTGATGAGCCGGTCCACCATGCGCATCGCGGTCGACGGGGCGACCTGGAGGAGCTCGGCGAGGGTCACGAGCTTGGTGGCGCCCCGCGTGGAGAGCACCACCAGCATCCGCAGCTGCGGCAGCGTCACCCGCTCCTCCACCTCGCCGAGTGACCGCGCGGACACCGCGACCAGCAGCCTCGACGCCGTGAGCACCGCTTGGGTCACCGCATCCACATCATCCATGCCCCTCGTGGGGGCCATGCGCTCCGCCATCTCCCCTTTCTACCGCCCGGAATCTTCCGGCGTCGTCATAGGACGCCGGAAAGCGCCTGGCCTGCGGCTCTTCGGACACTTGGCCCCTTGCCGCCGCCCGGCAATGCGCACTATGCAAAAGTTGCACGGGCCACAAACTGGTACGGGCCACAAACTGCTCTTCCGCCTCCCCTCCCCGTCCAGCGAGCGGCGGCGCCGGTCACCGGTGACCGAAGCGCCCCGCCTCCGGAAGAAAGGCAGGAACGCATGACACACCCCTTCTCGGCGCAGGGACGCCCACCGCTCCCCACGGGATGGCGGCGCTTCCTGGCGCGTCTCCCCATTCGCCTCTACCGGGCAGGGCTCGGCGCGCTCTTCGGCAAACGGCTGCTCCTGCTGCACCACACCGGCCGGCGCACCGGAATCCGCCGCCAGGTCGTCCTGGAAGTCATCGCGTACGAGCGGGAGGGCGACCGACTCAGCTGGACCGTCGCCGCCGGGTTCGGCCCGTCCTCCGCCTGGTACCAGAATCTGCGGCACTCGCCGCAGGCGGTGGTGCAGAGCGGCAACCACCGGTACACCACTACGGCCCGCTTCCTCTCCCCGGAGGACGGCGGCGCCCTGATGGCCCGTTACGCTCCGGCGCATCCGAGGCTGGCGCGCCGACTGTGTTCCTTCATGGGCTTCGACGTCGACGGCAGCGAAGCCGCCTACCGCCGGGCGGGGCAGCGCATCCCGTTCGTACGCCTTGAGGCCTCTCCCGGGCCGCCGCGCGGGTGACCCGGGGTCCCTGGCTGGACACCTGCGGTGTCAGTGGCGGCTGCCAGGATGATGCTCATGACGATCAAAGACGTAGCCCGGCATGACGTGAGTGAGCAGCGGATCGCACAGGCGCTGGAGGACATCTGGGGGCGGGCCTTCAGCCGCTGGCACACGATGCAATACGACTGCTACTCCGATGCGGAGCTGGCGGGAATGCGCGACGAACTCCTCGACCACATAGCCGCCCGCACGGTGGCGGACCCCGAGCCCGGCACCGCCCCGTCACGCGTCGTCCTGCGCACCGCGGCCGAGTGCGCCATGGGCCTCCTGGACCTCGGCTGCTACCCCAACGGCGACCAAGAGATCTCCTTCACCCTCATTGACGAGAAGCTCAGCAGCGAGGACACGGACTTCGAGGCCGTTGTGGAGCAGGTGGCCACCGCGGAGAGCTGGCTGGCCGCGTTCGCACTGTCTGTGATCAGCGGCATGGTCTGGGAACGGGACTTGGTCATCGGGCTGCTGCTGCGCGGCGACATCGCGCCTGACATTCACCGTGGTGTGCCGCACTCGAAGCTGGAATCGAAGTCGGATCCGGATGAGCTGGCGGAAATGGACGCCTTGTGCGGCTACCTCACCCAGGCGGAAGGGCATCTGCCCCGGCACTGGCCGTCGGTAGCACTGTGCAAGCCGACTGCCGGCGAGCGCGCCGAGGCGAAGCGGCAGCTGGACATGCTCGATGCGCTGACGCCGGATCAGCGCCTGCTGCGCGTGCTTTTGGAGGATGACCAGTCGGCCTTCGAGCGGGCGCTGGAGCAGCGTCTGGTGCAGCACCGGGAGAGCGCACCCTTCGATGCGGCACCCCGCAGCCTCCTGCCGCACAAAACCATCGCCCTGGCCGCACTGGCAGTCCAAGTACACGGCTGGGACCTGCGCGTCCGGTCCGCCTACCTGCCGCCGGCCATGCTGAGTGCCCCTGAAGGCGCGCCGTCGGTCAGTGGCTGAACCGGCGCCCTCACCGCTGTCTCAGGCACTGCCTCAGCATGAGGCGCAAGGCCCCCTGCGCGCACGAGGAGGCGGCATGGTAGCTCATCGTCGCCGGCCGCCCCAGGGATTTGCGCATCGTCGCTGAATCGATTTCTTTGCTCAATGCAAACGTTAGCGTGACCGTGCCCCAACAGCCCCATGGGCGACAGCGCTCCAGCGACCCTCGCGCGCAATCAGGAGGCACGATGAAATCCCATGCACGCAAAGCCCAGCCCACAGCGAGCCGTGGCCGTCTGATAGCCGCCGCGGTCGCTCTGCTCGCGGTCATCGCGAGCGTATCCGTGTGGCTCGCACAGAGAGACAGCTCCGCCGACGAGTCGCACTCGGCCCATCTTCCGGCCGCGAACGCGGCCCTGGCCGGGCCTCAGGGAGGCAATGCGGGCGCACTCAGCGCCCTGGACAAGACCTTCCTCACCAAGGTCCGGCAAGCCGGGCTGTGGGAGATGCCGGCGGGCCGGCTCGCTCAGACGCACGCATCGAGCGAAGCCATCAAGCGCGCCGGTATGCACCTGCTGGAGGGGCACAGCAAACTCGACCAGCTGGCCCGTGAGGACTCCGAGGCGCTGAGCGTGCCCATCCCCGACGAGGCCACCGCCGAACAACAGGGCTGGGTGGACCAGTTGAAGGACGCCCGGGGCAAGGCGTTCGACCAGCTCTTCGTGGACCTGCTCCGCGCCTCCCACGGCAAGATCTTCATCACCATCGGCGAAGTGCGCGCCACCACGAAGAACACCCTGATCCGGCGGCTGGCCACCCAGACCAACAACACCGTCCAGGACCACATGGACGTACTGGAGGACACCGGCCTGGTCACCGAGACGACGCTGGACGATGTCGCCTCGACCATCCCCAAGTGACCAGCCGCCGAACGGATTTGGGCGCGGCCCGGGAAGCCGCGCGCCTGCCGGGCGGCACGGGTCCAGAGGTCAGTCGCCCCAGATCTTGCGGTAGGCCTGGCGGTAGCCCTCGGAGTCCCAGGACAGTGCGCCGCCGCTGTTGGTAGCGGTGGCGATGTGGACGGGGGCGACGTACCCGCTGTCCGGGGCGCCGGTGAAGGCGCGGTTGAACTCGTCGACGATCTGCCAGCCCTGTTCGGAGAGCGGCTCGGGCACGGTGGCGGCCTGGAACTCCTTGCCGTTGACGCGCTGGAAGGCCGACGGATCGCCGTCACCGGCACCGATGTTGAACGGGGCGCCGGCGCCGTCCTTGCCCGCGGCGCGCAGCGCGGGCGCGGCGTGCTGGAAGTACAGGTCGTTGATGGCGGCGGAGTAGGTCCACTTGCTGCCGAAGCGGGACATCAGGGAGCGGACTTCCTTGATGGACCGGCGGTTGACCTCGGGAATGGGCAGGTTCGTGTAGCTCAGCAGCTTGGTGCCTGAGCAGGTCGCGAGTTCCTTCTTGATCAGATCGGACTTGTGCTTCGCGAACGGCACCGTGGCGTCGGTGAACAGGACGACGCCCGCGCGCCCGTTGGACCGGGCGATGATCCAGTCGGCGCTGATCTTCGCGACATCCTCGACCCGGGAGGTGACGTTGCTGAAGAGCTTCGGTTCCTTGCTGGGGCCGGGAGCCGGGGCGGCGTGCCAGCCGATCAGCGGAATTCCCTCAGAATTCGCCTTCTTGACCTCTGCCGGGGCGACACCGGGGTCGAAACCACTGATGACGATGCCATCCGGCTTGAGACGGAGCGCCTGCTTGAACGCGGCCCGCTGACCGTCAGGCGTGCCCTGGCCGTTGAGGGTGCGGGCGTGCCATCCGGCGATCTTGGCGGCTTCCTGGACACCTTGGGCGACTCCGGCGACGCCGGGGTTGGTCAGGGTCTGAGCTATGTAGACGACGGTCTTGCCGTGGACGGCTTTGGGTCCGGTGGTGGGTCCCCGCCAGGGCGCGTTGACCGCTTCGGCCTTCTTGACCGCCTGCTTGGCCTTCGACAGGACCGTGGGGCATCCGGGCTCGGCGGAGGAGTCCCGGTGGGACGCGGTGGCGGCGGCGCCGGGTTCACAGCCGGCGGAGGTGGCCATGACCAGGAGTGCGGCGGCGGTCACGACCGCCTTGCGGGTGGGGTGCACGGGTCTCCTCGCAGGGCGGGATGAGGATACGGGTTCGGGGTGGGGGGAGACAGGTTACGGGTGGCGGTGCTCGGCGGAGCAGCCGCCTTCGGGAACGAATGGCGCATCCCTCCGGCACACGTTCCCGGTGCGGAACGGGCCGCTCCGTGCGCCCCGCTCCCCGCGGAATCCGGCCAATCATCCCATCCGTCGGCACTGCTCTCCGCCGGGGAGGCAACGGGCCAAACATGACAAAGACTTGAATACCACCTGGCCATTGGTCGTCATGTGTTGCATGCGCGTGCACAAGCGGTAGTGTTCACGGCCGGTCGGGCATGTGGCGCAATCTTTTCGTTCGCGTTCGAGCGAAACCCACAAAGCGTCACTTTCCCCCCATCGTCAGCGGTCGGCAACAACAACACCTCGGTCACCGCTCAGGAGCACGTCGTAAGGAGGCCTGGGTGTCTGTGGACACAGTGGACCCGTCACACGAACCGGACCGGTCCCGGCGTTCACCGATGAGGCCGTGGTTCGGTCCGCAGACGAGCGCGCTTCTGGACCGGTGGCCGTTCCGGCGGAAGCTCAATGTGCTGGTGATCGCGCCGGTCGCGGTCGTCGGCGTACTGCTGGGCATCGGCGTCACCACGCAGATGAACAAGGCCCTCGACGCCGACCGGACCTCGGAGCTGGTGCGGGACAGCGAGCAGGTCACCAGGCTGATCAACGACATCCAGGCCGAACACCGGCAGGCGCTGCTGCTGTCCGTGGAACAGGAGTCGACCCGGCCCGGTGCCGCCCTGCCGTCCACCGCCGCCTACCGCCGGGCGCAGCAGGCGACCGATGAACAGGTCACCGCCGTGCAGTCCGCGTTCGGGCCGGGCCTGCCGAAGGACGAGGCGCGGGCCCTCGACTACATCCGGGGCCTCGCGGTGCTGCGCGACAAGGCCGAGCGGGGCTCGGTTCCGGCCGCCGGCATCGACCCCGCGTACGCCGCCGCGGTCGACTACCTGATCGACGGCATCGGCCTGGACCGCTTCGTCGGCACCTCGTCGTCCTCGGTCACGAACCTTCTCGACACGGTGCTGCGCGCCGACGCCGCCCACGCGGCCTTCGAGAGCGGGGTGTTCTCCGCCCAGACGCGGGACGCCAACGCGCTCACCGAGTACACCCGCGCGGTCGGCGCCCACAAGCTCTACGACGAACAGACGCAACGCTTCGGCCGGATCGCCGACCCGGACCAGATGCTCCGCCTCGGCGGGATCGAGCGCGATGCCGAGGAGAACGGCATCGAGGCCCAGTTCGCGGAGCTCCAGATCGACCCCGGCTCCCTCCAGGGCCAGAGCCCGCAGCAGCTGCGCAAGGCGATGGCCGCCGGAACCCGGCAGGCCGGCGCCCGTCTCGACATCACCCGGACGCTGATCGAGCAGATCGCCGACGAGGCCGACAGCCTCTCCGCGAGCGCCCTGCGCAACGCGCTGGCGATGCTCGGCCTCGCCCTGCTCGGCTTCACCTCCTGGCTCACCTTCTCCGTGCTGGTCCGGCGCTCGGTGGTCCGCCCCCTGACGGCCCTGACCGGCGCCGCCGAGCAGGTCGTCGACGTGGCCGGCGAGGAGCTCGCCAGGGTCGAGGACGACGAGTCGCCGGAGCGCGCCCCGCTGCGGCCGCAGCCGATCCCCGTCCCGGTCCGCGACGAGATCGGCCACCTGGCCGAGGCGTTCAACCAGGTGCAGGTCACCGCTGCGGCGCTGCTGGAGCGGCAGGTGCTCAGCCGCCGCAACGTCGCCGAGATGTTCGGCAACGTCGGACGCCGGGTCAGCAACCTCACCTCGCGCCAGCTGATGCTGATCGACGCCGTGGAACGCGAGGAGACCGACCCCGACGTCCTGCAGCGGATGTACCGCATCGACCACATCGCCGTACGCCTCCAGCGCAACGCCGACAGTCTGATGCTGCTCGCCGGAATCCGGGACCCCGAGGTGGAGGCGCGGCCGACCACCCTGGTCAACGTCATCCGGGCGGGGCTCGGCCAGATCGAGGGCTACCAGCGGGTGTCCCTGCGGTCCGAGACCGAGGTCACCGTCGGACCCGACATCGTCGACGACCTCACGCTGCTGCTCGCCGAACTGCTGGAGAACGCGGTCTCGTTCTCGCCGTCCGACACCCCCGTCGAGGTGGTCGTCCGGCCCGGCACCGACATCACCGCGGACGGCGGCGCGCTGATCGAGATCATCGACCACGGCCTCGGCCTGAGCGCGGAACGGCTCGACGAGGAGAACGCCCGGCTGATCCGCCGGGAGCGGCTCGACCTCGTACCGACCAAGGTCCTCGGCCTGTTCGTGGTCGGCAGCCTCGCCCGCCGCTCGGGCATCCGGGTCACCCTGAGCCGTACCCCGGGCGGCGGCGTCACCGGCACCGTCTGGCTCCCCGCCGCGCTGCTGCTGGCCGTGCAGCCCGCCGGCACCCCGTCCACGGCAGCGGACGTCACCGGGGACCGGGCCGCGTCGGCTCCCCCGGCGACCCCCGAGCCCGAGCCCGAGTCCACCGCCCCCGAGCCCGAGCCGGCCCCGGCCACTCCCCTGCCGGTGCGGACCCCCGCCACCCTGCCCGAGCGGCGGTCCACCGCCCCGGCGCAGCCAGGCGAGCTCCCCCGGCGCCTCCCGCAGCGTACGGACGAGGAAGAAGCCGGCGCCGCGTCCGGGCCGCGGCCGGCGGACTCCGCCCGCCCGCTGCGACGTCGGGTCCGGGGTGCGACGCTCACCATGACCACCCCGCCGCCCGACCGAGCGGCCCAGGACGTGCGGACGCCGGTCGACGCCGACGCGGTCCGCTCGGAACTCGACGAATTCGAAGCCGCCGTACGCCGGGCGGAGCAGGAAACCGCTCCGCCCCCGAGGGACTCAGCGTCCTCGCCACACCAGCAACCCCGGAAGGAGTCGGGCAGTGAACACGCCGACAGGTAAGAGCGGTTCCGAGCGTGCGGAACCCATGGATCTGACCGCTGCCGCGGCCGACTTCACCTGGCTGCTCGACCGGTTCGCCACCCAGACCGCCGGTGTCGTCGACGCCATCGCGGTGTCCTCCGACGGACTGCTGATCGCGGTCTCCCAACTGCGTGAGCAAGCCGACTCCGAGCGGCTCGCGGCGATCGTGTCGGGTGTCACGAGCCTGGCCGCCGGCGCGTCCGGCAACTACGGCCTGGGCGGTCTCAACAAGGTCATCATCGACCTGGAGAACGGCCATGTCCTGGTGTCGGCCATCGGCTGCGGCGCCGTCCTCGGCGTGGTGACCTCGAAGGAGGCGAAGCTCGGCAACATCGCCTACGAGATGACCCTCTTCGCCAACCGGGCCGGGAGCGCGCTCACCCCCCAGCTGGTGCTGGAGCTCAAGAAGAACGCCGGCGCCACACCGGCCCGCTGACCGTTCCACTCCGCGGAGGCGGGATCAAGGTGCTGAGAAGAGGATCATGATGGCCGCCGGTGAACCAGGACCGGACGAGGGTGGGGGTCCCCCCTGCTCATGGGGGTCCCCCCGCTCGGGCGAAGCCGAGAGTGGGGGAGGAGCCGAGAGCTTGGGGGAGGGCAGCGCCCCGGGCCCGTCGGAGCCGGTCGGCCGTGCGCCCGCGATCCGGCCGTTCCTGCTGACCGCCGGCCGGGTGGCGGGGGGCGGCACCGGCCCACCGCTCCCGGTCGAGACCCAGGTCGTGGCGACCTCGTCCGGACTCTCCGCCCTGGGCTCGCTCGCCTTCGAACAACACGACATCGTGGCCGCCTGCCGACGGCCGCAGTCGGTGGCGGAACTGGCCGCGCGGCTGCGCCTGCACCTGAACGTGGTCCGGGTGCTGGCGGAGGACCTGCGCGCCGCCGGACATCTGGCGGTCCACGTCCCGGACGTCGGCACAACCCAGGATATTTCCGTACTGCGAAGGGTAATTGATGGTCTCCGTGCCGTCCCCGACTCACGGGACACACTCCGTGACAGCGGTTGAACAGCCGCCGGTACCGGTCAAGCTGGTCATCGCCGGCGGCTTCGGCGTCGGCAAGACCACGGCCGTCGGCGCGATCTCCGAGATCCGGCCGCTGACCACGGAGGCCGCCATCACCGAGGTCGCGGCGGGCGTGGACGATCTCACCCACACCCCCGGCAAGACCACCACCACGGTCGCCATGGACTTCGGCTGCATCACCATCGACCCGACGCTGAAGCTCTATCTGTTCGGCACGCCGGGCCAGGACCGCTTCGGGTTCATGTGGGACGACGTGGTCGAGGGCGCGCTCGGCGGTCTGGTCATCGTGGACACCCGCCGCCTGGACGACTGTTACGCCGCGGTCGACTACTTCGAGCACAAGGGCATCCCCTTCGCCGTCGCCGTCAACGCGTTCGACGGCGAAGTCCACCACAACCTCGATGAGGTGCGCTGGGCGCTGGACGTCTCCGACCACGTCCCGCTGGTCGTCTTCGACGCCCGCAACACGGGCTCGGTCCGGGACGCCCTGCTGGTCGTACTCGAAGTCGCCCTGTCCCGCGCGGAGAACACCGTGGCGGGCTGACCCCCTCACCACCGCCGCACCCACTCCCCCACCACCGCCTTGGCGCAGGCGCGTCGATCCCCGGCCGCGCCGCGCCCACCCGAGCCCCATGACTACCGGTAAGTGATCAGTTTCACTCGGTACGGAACCCCACCCGCTGACCATGCCGCCCTCCCGACTGCCATGATCCCTACCGATGCGGAATCCAGCTGATTCCGCACGCACCGAAATGACGGCGAAATCAGGGGTGTTGGCGTGAAGTTAGCGTGGTCGTGGCGGGCTGTGCGACAGCGGACGGGGACCGGCGCGAGCCCCGTCCCGAGCGGGCCGGGGGTGGACGCCCGGGCCCCTCGCGCACGGGCGGCGGGGCGTTTCGCGGCGGTCGGCGCGGTCGCGGTACTCCTCGGCCAGCTCCTCGGCGGACACCCCGCCGTGGCCCAGGCCGGCGCCCTGCCGGGATCGGCGTTCCCCCTCGTCCTCGACGTGGACATGACCCCGAATCCGGTATGCAGTGGCCCTGTGCACGGCCGGGTGCAGGTCTACGACCCCGCCGCGGCGAAGGGCGGAGCGACCGTGGAGTGGCGGGTACGCGCCGGTGCGAAGCAGCTGGCCGGCGGGCGTCTCGCCATGACCGCCGGTGTCGGCACGGCGACGTTCGACATCCCCTTCGACCAGGTGCCGGCAACCGAGACCGCGTTGCAGATCGACGCCCGTACGGCCGCCTCCGCCGAGGACGAAAAGCCCGGCCGCTACGGCAAGGTATGGCGGGACACCCTACGCCGCGGATGCGACCCGGTGCGGGTGGCCTCCGTCGGTGACTCGGTGGTCTGGGGGCAGGGCCTGGACCACGACCAGAAGTTCCCCTATCTGACGGGTCAGATGCTCGGCCGGGAGACCGGCCGGGGCCATCAGCAGCTGGACTACTCGATCTCCGGCGCGGTGCTCGACGCACCCGAGCTGCCCGCGGGCAACAAGGACGCGGCCTGTCTGCGCAGCACGGAGAAGCAGGACCCGGACGGCGACGGGGAGATGGAGTTCGGCGAGGTCACCCAGCAAATGCCGGATGTGTTCTGCCAGTTGGAGAAGGCGGGCGCACAGGCACGGGCGGGCGGCTACGGCCTCGATCTGGTCGTGATCAACGGGTGCATCAACGACCTCGACCCCTTCTTCGGCATCGGCGTCGGTATCACCCCCGGCTCGGAGCACCTGCCCGAGGCGGTCAAGCGCGAGTGCTCCGGCGTCGGCGCGGCCCCGGAGAACCCGGCGAAGGACGTGCCCTACTTCAGCGGTGCGAAGGTCGGCTACGGCGGACGCGGCATGCAGGCGGCCATCGAGAAGGCCCACTCCCTGCCGGGGCACCCGAAGGTGCTCGTGGCCGACTTCTACTACGCGCTGAGCCGCAGCAGTTCCCCGATCCCGCTGAAGCGCTGCTCGGTCCCGGGCATCACCGCGGCGCGGCTGCTCTCCTGCAAGGGCGCCCTCGGCAGGGTGTCCGAGCGCTACGAGCAGTACACCCAACTGGCCAATGCCGCCTACCGGCAGGCCGCGACCGCCGCCAACAAGGCGTCCTCGGACGGCCCGTACGCGACGGCGGCCGACGGACTCTTCACCGTGGACAATGCCGTGCTCACCCCGGACTCCAAGGTCTGGGGCACCCCGGTGACCGACCCGGCGTTCCCGCTGCGCACACGGGCCTGCCCCGAGCTCAGCGCCACTCCGGTGCAGTGTCTGAGCGCGGCCGTCGGCCACCCCGACATCGAGGGCGCCCGGCAGTACGCCGAGTCCTTCCTCCTCAACCCGAGCCTGCGCGAGTGGTTCCACCTCCCCCGGCAGGGCCCCCGGGCCCAGCTCAAGGTCCCCGAGCACGCGCACGTCGGCAGTGAGGTGCCCCTGTCGGTCACGGTGGACGGCACGGCACCCGCCACCGGATACCGCTACCACTGGTACTTCGGCGACGGCACCCAGCGGGAGACGGACGAGGCGGCCGTCACCCACGCCTACGACCACAAGGGGCCTTGGCTTCCACGGCTCGTGATCACCGACCGGGACGGCAAAAAGACCCTGGCCGAGACCCCACGGGCACTCACCACCGACTGACGCACCACGCGCCCGGCACACCACGAACTGACGCACCGCGAACTGGCGCAACCACTAAGGGAAAGCACCGTCCAAGGGGCGGCTCGCAGACGCGGGCCGCCCCTTGGCGCACGTGCAGCGCGTCCGCTTCGAGGTCTCCTACGTCGCGAAGAAGCTCCCGGCTCTGGCGCGAGCGGCCCGAGAACGATGAGGTGGGCTTCCACGTCGAACAGTCGGACGAGGGCCGCGCGCCCGGCACCGCCCCGTGATGGCACGGGACGGCACGGACAGCAGCTGCGCGGACGGGAGGAGTGCGGGCATGGAGTTGGAGCTTCGGCACCTGAGGGTGCTGTGTGCGATCGCCGACGCCGGGAGCGTGGGCCGGGCCGCCTCGGACCTGGGGTACTCACAACCGGCCATGAGTACCCAACTCCAGCGGATCGAGCAGCACTTCGGCCATCCGCTGTTCGTCCGGAACACCTCGGGTGTGGAACTGACGCGGTACGGCACGGAGGTCCTGGCGCAGGCCCGTGACGTACTGGCCCGCGCCGCGGCGATCGGCCGCCGGCCCGCCCCGGACGGTACGAGAACCCGCCGGCCCCTCCGCCTGGCGGCAACCAACTCGCCGGTCCTGGCCGGCATGCTCATCCGGCTCCGCAGTCAACTGCCCGAGCTGGCGCTCACCGTAAGCAGCGTCTATCCCTCCTCGGAGATCGTCGAGCTGCTGGAACACGGCGAGGTGGACGCCGCCATCGCCGCGGACTACCCCGGCCGGGAACTACGGCACTCAGCCACCGTCACACACCGCGGGATCGTCACCGAACCGTCCTTCGTCGCCCTGCCGGCCGGCCACCGGCTCCGGCACTGCCCCGAAGTGACGCTCGCCGATCTGGCCGACGACGCATGGTTTCTGACCCCGGACGACGGGGCCGGCTGGCCGGGAGTGTTCTACGCGGCGTGCCGGGCGGCCGGATTCACCCCGGCGGCGGTGCACGAATTCCTGGGCGATCAGCAGCAGTTACAGAACATGATCGCCGAAGGAATCGGTGTCTCCATCGTGCAGGCCACGCTCCGGCCGATCCCCGACGTCCTCGTCAAACCGCTGGTCGGCACGCCCCTGTGGTGCCGCTATGTGCTGGCCTGGCGCCGCGAAAGCGCCGCCGACGAGGTCGCCGACACCCTCTTCGGCTCCGCCGCCGCGGCCTACCGGGCACTCATCGCCCAGTCCCCCCATTTCCGGACCTGGGCCTCCCGAACCTGGAGCGTGACCAGACCGTAGGACTTGGTTCAGCACCAGGCAATCCACCCAACGCGCAGCTCCAGAACGGCAGTTGCGGGCCATCGCCCATCCATCCCCGCCTCCCCGGATGTTATGACGAACCCACCCCAGGTGCTATGTCACACCTTATTGTCGCGATCGGTGTGCGCTGAGAAGGTGCCACTCACGCCTCAGCTCGATCCCGAGGCGCATCTGTCCACGAAGGAGCATGGATGCGCTACCGCTTCCCCCTGCCCAGATGTGCGGCCGGCGGCCTGGCCGCCTGCCTCGCCACCGTCGGCCTGCTGGCCTCACCGGCACTGGCGGCCCCACACTCGCCGACCGCCGACCGGCTCGTCCCCGCGTCCCGGACCGCCTCCCACCCCGTACCGCCGACCGGCCCGGCAGTCGGCACGAACGAAAGGTCCGCGCTTCAGGGCCAACCGCGTGGCATCGCCCAACTTCCCCCGCTCAGCGCGAAGAGTCCCCCCACTTCTTCGACTGCGGCGGGCCACCGGAAGGGCGCGGACCACGGTTCCGCGGCGGCGTGCAGCCCGTCCGACTTCGGCAGCCGGACCGGCCCCGAACTGGTCACCTTCATCGAGGCCTCGACCACGGACTGCGTCAACACCCTGTTCAGCGTCACCGGCAAGGACGGGTACAACGTCTTCCGCGAGGACCAGATGGTCACCGTGGCCAACGCCTTCCAGGGCAGGGCGACCACATATCCCGGTAACAACTCGGAGCACGCCTGGCAGCTCGTGCTGTTCCTGCGCGCGGGCTATTACGTGCAGTCCAACCACCCGGACGACGTCGGCGACTACGGCCCGACCCTGGCGACGGCCTCCCGGGGCGGCCTGGACGCGTTCTTCGCCAACTCGCACTCCAAGGAGGTCACTTCGGACAACGGCGACGTCCTGGGCGAGGTCATCATCCTCTCGGACAGCGCCAACGAGCAGGGCCGCTACCTGACCACCTACAAGCAGGTGCTGAGCGGGTACAACAGCTCCTACGACGACATCCCCAGCATGCTGGCCGCCGTCAATGACGTCTACACCCCGCTCTGGCGCGGGAACTGGAACCCCGACTACGTCAAGGCGGTCACGGCCGATCCCAGCATCATCGACACCCTCAACACCTTCGCCCTCGCCCACCTGGACATGCTGGGCACCGACAACTCCTACCTCGACTCCAACGCCGGGATGAACGTCGGCCGGTACGTCGAACACGCCGCGCTCCAGGAGAAGGTCCGGCCCCTCATGAAGGGCCTGCTGGACGCCTCGAAGATCTCCGGTCCGACCGCGCCCCTGTGGGTCACCGTCGCTTCCCAGGCCGACGCCTACGACAAGGCCAACTGCTCGTACCTCGGCGTCTGCGACCTGTCCGACCAGCTGACCAAGGCGGCCCTGCCGACCACTCACAGCTGCGACGCGACCCACACCGTCAAGGCGCAGTCCCTCACACCCGAGGAACTCGACGCCACCTGCGCCAGCGTCCTGGCTCAGGGCGCGTACGTACAGAACCTGGTGAAGAACAACGGTCCGATCCCCGGCCAGTACGAATCGACCATCGACCTCGTCGTGTTCGGCAGCCGCAAGGACTACCAGACCTATGCCGGGGCCATCTTCGGCGTCGACACCAACAACGGCGGCATCACCATGATCGGGGACCCCGCCAAGCCCGACAACAAGCCCATGTCGATCATGTACCAGCGGAGCGACGACAACGGCTTCCCGGCCCGGATCTGGAACCTCAACCACGAGTACACGCACTACCTCGACGCCCGTGACGACATGAAGGGCGACTTCGGCCAGCAGACATCGGTCCCGGACATCTGGTGGATCGAGGGCCTCGGCGAGTACATCTCGTACGGCTACCGCAAAATCACCAACACCGAAGCGGTCACCGAGGCCGGCAAACACACCTACAAGCTGAGCACGCTCTTCCAGAGCACCTACGACAACAGCGACGTGACCCGCACCTATCCCTGGGGCTACCTCGCGGTCCGCTACATGTTCGAGAAGCACCCCCAGGACATCGCCACCATGCTCGAACACTTCCGCACCGGCGACTACGCCGGCGGCTATGCCGTCTACAACACCGACATCGGCACCCGCTACGACGCCGACTTCGACTCCTGGCTCACCACCTGCGCCTCAGGCGCCTGCACCACCAAGGCGTCGGCAACATCCACACCTTCAGCACCAAGGCCTCGCGCCTGACCCGACCGTCCATCTGAGTGAGAGTTTCGGCCCCGGGTGCTTACTTGCCCCGGGGCCTCCTCCGTCGAGTGGACCAGTACCGGAGGACCAGGACCAACGGCCGATCGCGCGCCCGCTGGCCGGGGCTATACGTTCCTTGTGCAACCATCCGACGGGCCCTGTCCGGGGTCCGCACGTCCCCGGGGGAACTCCCATGCGCGTCACCGGCTTCGACCACCTTGTTCTGACCGTCGCCGACATCGAACGATCGCTCGCCTTCTACTGCGGGCCGCTCGGTCTGGAGCCGGTTCGGGTGGACGACTGGCGCGCGGGCGCTGTGGCCTTCCCCTCCGTGCGGGTGAGCCCGACGACCATCATCGACCTTGTGCAGGGGCCCCGCGAAGGCTCCAATGTCGACCACCTCTGCCTCGTCGTCGAGCCCCTCGACTGGCAGGAGGTCATCGACTCGGGCGAGTTCACCGTGGTGGACGGCCCCGGACCGCGCTTCGGTGCCCGCGGCGAGGGCCAGTCCCTGTACGTCAACGACCCGGACGGCAACACCGTCGAGCTGCGTTGGTATCCGCACGACGCATAGAGGGTGGCGACCGATCTGCATGGGCCCCCATGCTGGGGTTACCCCCACTCCCAAGCGGTGGACCGCCGGATAGGCAACGGCATGTACGTGCGGCAATCGTGTCCTCCACGGGCTTCCGCTTGCCTGGCCGCGACGGAGCCCCGGCCTACAGTGCCGGGGGCCGACAGCCCGTCAGGCAATCCGGAGGCCACCTGAAGGATCGCTAAGGGGGAACAGTGGACCGCTCCACGAGGCGCGCTCTCTCGCGTCGTACGGTACTGGCCGGCGCGGCGGGAGCCGGTGCGGGAGTCGTGTGGGGAACTGCGGGGAGGGCCGTCGCCGGCGGGTGGGAGCGGCCGGTGGAGCAACGGGCGGTGGACGCCGAGGTGGTCCGCCTGAACCGGGGGCTGATCGAACTGCGGCGGGACCTCCACCGGCATCCGGAGGGGCCGGGGCAGGAGCAGCGCACCGCCGGTGTGGTGGCCCGGGAGCTGCGGGCGGCCGGGCTGGCCGTCACCACGGGGGTGGGCGGCCATGGTGTCGTCGGCATCCTGCGTGGCTCACGTCCGGGCCGGACCGTCGCGTATCGGGCGGACATGGATGCCGTACCGCCCAAGGACATCGTGGGGGGCGGTCCGGCACCGGCCCATCTCTGCGGGCATGACGTCCACACCACGGTTGCCGTCGGCGTCGCACAGGTCCTGGCACGGCTGCGCGGGCAACTGGCGGGAACGGTGGTATTCCTCTTCCAGCCTGCCGAGGAGAACCTGTCGGGGGCCCGTGCGCTGCTCGACACGGGCGTGCTGGAGCGCACCCGCGTGGCGGAGATTCACGCGCTGCACTGCGGGCCGTTCCCCGTCGGCCGGTTCGCGGTGACCCCGGGCTTCGGGATGCCGGGTCAGGACAAGGCGGAGGTGACTGCCTCCGGGCCGGACGCGCCCGATGTTGCGCGGCGACTGGCCGCCGAGATCGGCGCGCTCGCAACGGTGCAACTGCCGCAGACTCCCGCGGACCTTGAGCGGATCGTCGCCGACGCCCAGACTCCGCACGGGCCGCTGGCCGAGTTCGTGGCAGTCCGGGCCCGGGCGCAGGAGGCCAAGGTGAGTGTGTCCTACCGCTGTTGGCCTCCGGAGCGGTACCTGGAGGTACGGCAGGACGTCCGGCGCCTGGCCACGTCACACCCGGGGGCCGGGCTGAGCTTCCCCGCCGAGCCGTTCCCGGCCATGGTCTGCCCGGAACGCGACGCCCGCGTGCTCGCGCACCACCTGCGGCGCACACTCGGCCGGGACGCGGTGACCGAGCTCCATGCCGCCTTCCCTCCCTTCAGCGGCGAGGACTTCGCCCTCTACTTGGACCGCGTCCCCGGCACGTTCACCTTCCTCGGCGTCCGCGCCCCCGGCGCCCCCGTCACCACCAGCTACCCGCACTACCCCGACTTCGCCCCGGACGAGCGCGCCATCAGCGTCGGCGTACGGGCGATGGCGGGCTGGATCGCGGAGCGGGCTCACGGGGTGCATGGCCGGCACGGTGGGGCAGGCGGGTCCGGCCGGTAGGTGTGCCCGGCGGTCACAAGCCAAGCCGGAGGCGTGGGACAAAGCGGCTGAGCTTCGAGCAGGCCTTGCACCGCGACGTCAGGCCCGATGTGCCAACAGGCCGTCCAGTTCGGCTGCGAAGAACAGGGCGGGGTCGAAGCCCATGTTGGTGAAGTGGCCGGCGAGTTCCAGGGACAGAACGCCGTGCAGCCGGGCCCAGAAAGCCAGGGCCCGGTGGAGGGCCGCGGGCGGGGCGGGGTGGCCGTCGGCCCACTCCCGGTGCTCTTCGAGGTGGGCGCTGAACGGAGCCGCGGGGGCGTCCGGAGCGAGCGCCGTGCACGCGTCGAGCAGAGTCCGCATGATCTCGGAGGCGATGCCGGTGATGTCCTCGGGCGCGTGGTAACCGGGGACGGGGGTGCCGTAGATGAGGAAATACCGCTGGGCGTCCTCCAGGGCCCAGCCGCGCAGCGCGTGTGCGAGTCCGGCCAGGTCGGTGCCGGTGGTGGAGGCCGCGCGGAGGGTCTCGGCGAGGCTCCGGTACGCCTCGCGGATGAGTTCGGTGATCAGCTCGTCGCGGCCGGCGAAGTAGCGGTAGAGCGCGGGTCCGCTCATGCCCATCTGCTTGGCAATGGCGTTGAGGGAGAGCGCCGATGCGCCCGCCGTGGCGATCTGTTCCCAGGCGCGCTCCATGATCTCTGCACGCACCTGGGCGCGATAGCGCTCCCTCGGGGTCCTCGTGTCCGTCTCCGCGTCCGCCTTCACCACGATCTGGCCCCTTCTCCACCCAAATGGCTACACCTTCCAGATTGCGTTAAAGGCTATCACGCACCTGTTGCCCCCTCACATCGCATTGGGTTATAACTTATAACGAACCCAAGAGGATCTAGCCAGTGCGGGGTGCGCAGTACGGCTACCCAACGCGCACGCCACCGACCACGGGCCGAATCGGCAAGGCACTGCTGCCACGAGCAACGTCCGCAACCGGTACGCGCCCGCCCAGCGCGCACAAACAGCCACTGACGACCGACGCCCACCGACTGCACACACGCTTCGCCACGGACAACGCCGCCCACCAACCAACTGACAAGGGAGATCTCGTGCCCGGCATCCCCAACACCCGTATCCGCACTGCCCTGTTCGCTGTCCCGCTCGTCGCCGTCGCAGCCCTCGGCACCGCTGCCGCACCAGCCGGAGCCACCACCTCTCCTACCGCCAGGCCCCTCACCTGCCGCGGGGAAGGCGTCGACCCCCACGCCCTCGTCCGCTACCGGACCGAGACCGTGATCCACGCGCCACTGCGCTCCATTTGGAAACTTCAGACCGCCGTGGAGCGCTGGCCGTACTGGCAGGACGCCGTCACGACCATGAAACGCCTCGACCACGGCCCGTTCCGCGCGGGTTCGGCGTTCCGCTGGACGACCCCCGTACCCCCGAACCCCACAACTCCCGCCACCAGCCTTGAGATCACCTCGACCGTCGAGCAGCTCAGGCACCACTCCTGCATCCGCTGGACCGGCCCCGCGCTCGGCGAAGGTCTGCGCATCGACGGCGTTCACGTGTGGAACTTCACCAGGGTCAAGGGCGGCGTCCGCGTGAGCACCGAAGAGACCCACACCGGCGCCGAGGTCGAAGCCGACGTTCCCACCGCGACCAAGCTCCTCCGCCAGGGCCTCGAAGCCTGGCTGCGCGACCTCAAAACCGCCGCCGAATCCCCCACCCACAGCCAGCCGCACTGATCACGAACCAGGACCGGATCCGCGCCGCCGGCCTCCTCGGCGTCATGTGCGAGGAGGACGGCGGCGCGGCAACTACACACGGTTCAACGAGAACGCTCAACCTTCACTGCGAGAAGGCCTCTTGGTGGTGGCGGGGTCCGCGATGCTGTGTCGTGTGAAAGCCCACAGCGCGAGTCCGAGGCAGCTGAACGCGGCGCCCAGTGCGCATACGGCGCCCCAGCCGGCCACCGCGTAGAGGGAGGTCGCGGCGATGGCGCCGGTGGCGCTGCCGATCGAGTAGAAGACCATGTACCCGCCGATCAGCCGGCTGCCCGCGTCCGGGTGCAGCGCGTAGATCAGGGTCTGGTTGGTGACATGGACCGCCTGCACGGCGAGGTCGAGGAGGATCACCCCGACGCACAGGGCCCAGAGCGAGCTGCGGGTGAAAACCAGGGGCAGCCATGAGGCGGCGAGCAGCGCCAGGGCGATGCCGGTGGTCCGCCCGGAGAGTCCGCGGTCGTTGAGGCGGCCCGCTAGGGTCGCGGCCAGGGCGCCGACGACACCGATCAGTCCCAGCGCCCCGATCGCACTGTGCGGCAGGAAGTACGGGGCCTCGCTGAGCGGCAGCGCGACGCTGCTCCACAGGGTGCTGAAGGCGGCGAAGATCAGCAGACCGAACAGGGCACGGAGCCGCAGCAGTCGTTCCCGTCCGAACAGGGTGATCGTGGAGCGCAGGAGCTGTCCGTAGCGCAGGGTTGTCGGCGGAGCGTCGCTGTGGTGCGGCAGCACTCGGTACAGGATCAGGGCGAGCAGCGCGGTGAGCGACGCCGAGGCGAGATAGACGGAGCGCCAGCCTGCGAGATCGGCCATGAGGCCGGATGCGGTGCGGGCGAGCAGGATGCCGATGACGACGCCGCTGGTGACCAGACCGACGACCCGTCCGCGCCCGGCGGGCGGGGCCAGTGATGCCGCGAAGGCCACCAGCGTCTGCGTGACGACCGCGAGAAGCCCCGTCACGGCCATGCCCACGAGCAGGATGGCCGCCGTATGGGCGGCGGCCACCACGACCAGCGCCACCACCAGGAGCAGCAGCTGGGCCACGATGAGCCGTCTGCGGTCGGCCACGTCGCCCAGCGGCACGAGGAAGAAGAGCCCCAGCCCGTATCCGACATGCGTGAGGGTGACCACGCTGCCGACGAGTGCCGGGCTCATGGCGAGGTCCTGTCCCATCGTCACCAGGAGCGGCTGGGAGAAGTAGACGTTGGCCACCGCGGCCCCGCAGGCGACGGCGAACAGTAGGACGACGCCTCGGGACAGGACGCCCCTGGGACCCTCCCCGCTTCGGGCCTCGGTCCGTCGCGTCACGGCCTCACCGTTGCCGGGCATCAGCGCTCCCCCTATCTGGTTTCATCTTGCTACCAATGGCGACAGTAAGTGTCTTGGTAGCATGTTGCAACCGTCAAGAAAGTGAGAGACGCCATGGTGACCAGGACGCGCTTCGACGACAGTGAATGTCCCGTCGCCCGGTCGGTGGACGCGATCGGCGACTGGTGGTCCCTGCTGATCGTGCGGGACGCCTTCGACGGAAGCCGGCGCTTCGGGGAGTTCCAGCGCAGCCTCGGCGTAGCGAAGAACATCCTCACCGCGCGGCTGCGCACCCTGGTCGCCGGTGGTGTCCTCGAATCCGTCCCCGCCTCGGACGGCAGCGCCTACCGCGAGTACGTACTGACTCCGAAGGGCAAGGCACTCTTCCCCGTCATCGTGGCACTGCGGCAATGGGGCGAAGAGAACTTCTTCGCCCCCGACGAGCCCCACTCACAGTTGGTCGACCGCCAACAGGGACATCGCCTCCGCGCACTGGAAGTACTGTCCGCGGACGGGCGACGGCTCGACCCCGACGACACCACCGTCCACAAGGTCTCCGGCCAGTGATCCCAGCGTTAACTCACAGAGCGCGAACGACGCTCGCTCTCGCCACTTGGCGCCGTCATGGACCATGAGGACAACTGACGAGACGCGGGACGTAAAAGGGAGTTGGCCGAGAAGTTCGGCCTCAACCTCATCCAGAACAGCATCGTCCTGGCCGTCAGCGATGGTCAGGTGCGGAACGATCCCGGTGAACTTGCCGCCATAGGGAGGAGCTTCGGGCCACCGGTCAGCGATCACCTCAGTGAGCCGTCGCAACTGCGCGTCCGGCTCAGGAGCGAGATACAGCACCCCCGGAAACCGCCCGCAGCGCTCAAAACGCAGGTCAAAGGCACCATGCTTGCCGAGTAAGCCAGCGAGAGCCAGGCAGACATGCGGGGCCATCCTGCTCTCGGACAGGAACGGAAAAAGCACCGTGACATGTGCTGGAACCCCTGCTCGGGCCGATGGATCGAACCGTTCACGCCATGCGCGGACGGCCGGCTCAGCCTCCGGGACCCTGACGATGAGCCCCGTCTGGCCTGCCTGAAACCTGCGCGTACTGTCGTCTGCCATGCGACGGCATGCTGCCATCTCCGCGGCAGCCGACGGCAGTCATGATGCTTCAGAATTGACATCCATACGAAGGCATTCCTGTCGGCCTGCGTGGGTACGGACCGGCACACGCGGGTCGATCGATCCCGTCAGTGGCCGTGGCCGTGACCACCGCCGTGGTCAGCGTGGCCGCGGCCGCCGCCCTGCCCGCCCCCGCCGTGACCTCGAACTCACCTCGCGGCAGCCCGAGCCGCTCGTCGGCAGGGTCACGGATGAGATAGAGACCGGCAAGGCCCGCGTAGACGTTGACGTGGTCATCCCCATGCCGTGATCGTGGTACCAGAGCATGGACGAACGCTCGTGGTTGGTGTAGGCGCAGATCGCTTCGTTGGGTTTGACCCGACCCTGTCCCGTGAGACGACGACGCATACCTGTGTGCTCCCAGAACACCCAGTGGAAGCATGGCCGCGCCCCCATGGCACCGGCCATGAGCAATTTCCTTCGCCCGAACATCGTCTCCAGCCGTCCATCGCCTCGCCTAACGTCCTAGGGATACAGGACGGGTTCGGAGCGTTGCCGCAGCACGCCGGTCCGGTCCAGGAGAGCCACTCATTGAGCCGATCTCAGCGCAAATTCGACAGTCATGGGAATCGGGAGCGGAATCAGAATAGAAATCTGAGTCATTACTGGGTCGACCCTCCACTGAACATTCTTCTCAGCGAATTGTCGGCAGAATTCCACGGCACCGCTCTCGTCCTCCTCGGTTGCGCCATGGTGGCCAAGTGGTTGCGGGTGGAGCCCTCCTGGACCGCTCGCAGCCACCCTGACCGGACCCGAGGTGTCCCGGTCGGCCGATGACTGTGACAGACCGACCGGGACATCGGGCTCAGGCGAGGTCGAACCGATCGAGGTTCATCACCTTGTCCCAGGCTGCGACGAAGTCACGCACGAACTTCTCGCCCGCGTCCTGGGACGCGTAGACCTCCGAGAGGGCTCGGAGCTGGGAGTGCGAACCGAAGATGAGGTCGACGGCGGTGGCGGTCCACTTGACCTCGCCCGTGACGCGATCCCGGCCTTCGAAGACGTTCTCAGCCGTTGCCGACGCCTTCCACTCCGTGCCCATGTCGAGCAGGGTGGCGAAGAAGTCATTGGTCAATGTCTCCGGCCGCTGCGTGAAGACACCATGGGAGCTTCCTGCGAAGCCGGTGTTCAGGGCGCGCATACCGCCCATCAGCACCGTCATCTCGGGAGCGGTCAGCGTCAACAGGCTGGCGCGGTCCAGCAGGAGCGTCTCCGGTGACAGCTTCTCTCCCGCCCGGAGGTAGTTGCGGAACCCGTCCGCCCTGGGTTCGAGCACGGCGAACGACTCCACGTCGGTCTGCTCCTGCGAGGCGTCCGTACGCCCAGGTGTGAACGGGACGGTGATGTCGTGCCCCGCGTTCTTCGCCGCCTGCTCGACGGCCGCACATCCGCCCAGGACGACCAGGTCGGCGAGGGACACTTTTTTTCCGCCGGTCTGTGAGCCGTTGAAGTCCTGCCGGATCTCGTCGAGGGTCTGCAACACCTCGGCCACTTCGGGCAGGTCGTTGACCTCCCAGTCCTTTTGCGGCGCGAGGCGAATCCGTGCCCCGTTGGCCCCGCCGCGCTTGTCGGTGCCGCGGAAGCTTGAGGCCGCCGCCCAAGCGGTGGTGACCAGCTGGGAGACGGACCGTCCCGAGGCGAGGATCCTGCGCTTGAGGGCAGCGATGTCGTCGTCGGCGACCAGCTCGTGATCGACCTCGGGGACGGGGTCCTGCCACAGCTGCGGCTCGGCGATCCACGGGCCGAGGTAGCGCGAGAGCGGTCCCATGTCACGGTGCAGCAGCTTGTACCAGGCCTTGGCGAACGCCACCGCGAGCTTGTCCGGGTTCTCGTGGAAGCTCTTCGCGATCGGTCCGTAGATCGGGTCCACCTTCAGCCCGAGGTCCGTCGTCAGCATCATGGGAGCGTGCCGCTTCGACGGGTCATGGGCATCCGGCACGGTGTTCTGGGCCGCGGCGTCCTTGGGAGTCCACTGCTTCGCCCCCGCGGGGCTCGTCGTCAGCTCCCAGTCGTACCGGAACAGGTTGTCCAGGTACTCGTTGTCCCACTTCGTCGGCTGGGAGGTCCATGCGCCCTCCAGCCCACTGGTGAGCGCGTCGGCGCCCTTGCCGCTGCCGTACGTGTTCCGCCAGCCGAGGCCCTGCTGCTCGAGGGGAGCCGCCTCGGGCTCCGGGCCGATGTACGAGGGATCGACCGCACCATGGCACTTGCCGAACGTGTGTCCGCCGACGATGAGCGCCACCGTCTCCTCGTCATTCATCGCCATCCGCCCGAATGTCTCGCGGATGTCCCTGGCGGCAGCCATCGGATCCGGGTTGCCGTTGGGCCCCTCCGGATTGACGTAGATCAGTCCCATCTGGACGGCACCGAAAGGACCGGTGAGTTCTCTGTCGCCGGTGTAGCGCTCATCTCCGAGCCAGGTGTCCTCCGGCCCCCAGAAGATTTCCTCGGGTTCCCAGATGTCCTCCCGCCCGAAGCCGAACCCGAACGTCTTGAACCCCATCGATTCCATGGCGCAGTTGCCGGCGAAGACCAGAAGGTCGGCCCAGGAGATTTTCCGTCCGTACTTCTGCTTGACCGGCCAGAGCAAACGGCGCGCTTTGTCGAGGCTCGCGTTGTCCGGCCAGCTGTTGAGGGGCGCAAAGCGCTGAGCACCGGCGCCGCCACCGCCCCGGCCGTCGGCGATGCGGTACGTTCCCGCGGCATGCCAGCTCATCCGGATGAAGAGCGGCCCATAGTGGCCGTAGTCGGCCGGCCACCAGTCCTGCGACGTCTTCATCACCTCGAATACGTCGCGCTTCAGCGCGTCGACGTCGAGGGTCGAGAACTCCTCTGCGTAGGTGAAGTCCTCGTCCATCGGATTGGACCGGGACGAATGCTGATGGAGAATCTGAAGGTCCAGCTGATTCGGCCACCAGTCCCGGTTCGTCCTGGGCCGGGTCGGCGTGGGGGCCGGGGAAGGGATTACTGGGTTCTCGCTTTCGCTGCCGGACACGTCCGTCCTTCTTCCTGTCTCGGGGTTTTCCTTCTGCTGGCTACTGGCTGCTTGCTCTTGACGTTGGTTTGTCTCGTGGTGTCGAACACTGCGACCGCGCTCGCAGCGCGCATGGCGCCCGTCGGCGGGAACCGCCTGACCAGACCCTCGGCAGTCAACGCGGGCTACCGGCCGGCGAGAACCCACCCTCATGCACGACGCCGATGACCGATCCTGTGTCGGCGTCCGTATGGTCGCGCACCGCAGGCCGCACCGTTACGAGAACACGCTGAGCACCCTGCGTAACAAGCACTCGAAGGCCGAAGATGATGTGGTCGCGCTCCGGCGGGTACCCGGCTCCGGACGACCGGCCGACCAAGGGCTCCGCGCCGTTGGACCGATCCGCTATGAGATTGAACGACAGATCCGCAGGTGGCTCGCCGATCTGGGCGTCAGCACCTTCAGGGCGAGACGATGATGGGGCAGCCACACAGTCAGATCGGCAACGCGTTCGAGGCGGAGGGGTGGCCCCAGATCAGTCGGTCTGGCGAGGCTTCGAGTCAAAGCTTGAACAGGCGCACGACCGTCCCCCGCGGGGCTCACCGCTACCGCCGGCAGGGCGTCACGGCGGCTCGGGGAACGCACCAGCTGCCCGGCGAGCTTTCAGTCGGCAGCTGGGGAACGGCACGGGGGGGGAGGAGGCGAACCGGGCCTGCCCGGCTCAACCGACCCACCGGGCGGTCGGACCTCCTGAGTGGATGCGGTTGCGCTCTTCCCGGAGGGAGCTGTTACAACGCCTTGGACGGCCGCAAGTGCCTTGCTGACAAGCCGTCTTGGAGCGCATCGGACCGAGGGCTGCCGGGGGCGCGTCGTCGCCTGAAGGAGGGAGCGCGGGGCCCTGGCGGGCGGAGTATGCGGTCCTAGCTGTCGTCGTCCCTGTCCGCTCGCCAGAGCCCTGCCACCGACTGGGCGTAGGCGATGCGGTGGTCGAGGTGTTTGCCGTAGACGCGGTAGTCGGGTGCGCCCATTCGTTGCGTGAGTGCGGTGTGATTCCACATTCCTCCGGTGGTTTTCCAGGCCGTACGGGTCGGAGGGTCGATGACGATGTCACCGTTGGTCAAGGAGAGGAGGAACTCGATAACGATGAAGGGAAGGTAGAGCACCGACTTGATGATCGACCTGATGGAGGCTCCGCGGGCCCGCAGAAGGGGCTCCTTCGGCCGTACGATCTCATGGATGCGGCGCCACTTCTGCTCGGCTGGTGGCAGCCGGAGTTCGGCCAGGATCTGGTGGTCGGGCGTCAGGACCATGAACCGCTCTCCCTCTGCCACGAGGATGACGATGGGCTCTGAGGTGTCCTTCGTGCGGTACAGGGTGTAGCGCGGTTCGGTGCCGGGAGGCAGTGCCCAGTTCGGGGGCGTGCCTGCGGCAGCGTAGGCGAGTGGCTCACCCCGAAAGGGCGTGACGACCCATTTGAGAGGGAAAGTGCATTCGCCGAGCTCACTGTTCGAGGGGGTCGTGGTGTGGAACGAAACCTTCGCGCAGCTGTTCATGGTCTTCTCCTAGCCGAACACCGAGCGGACATCGGTGGGTGTGCGGGACGCCTCCTCGGGCTGCGCGGCGAAACGGAAGGTGAGGGTTTCACCGATCTGCCGCAACCATCCGACGTAGCGGGGAAGCTCAGCGAAGCGACTGTCGCTCACGTACTTCGGCAGGTCTCCGACCTGTCCTGCAAAGGCGCGGGCAGCCTCGCCCTCCCACACTCCGGTACCCCTGCCGAGGCGGTGCAGAACGGAGTGAGCGGAGCTCAGGGAGCGCGTCGCGGTATCGAGTTTGCCGGTGAGGTCGTCGACACTCTCCAGGTGGCCGGGAGCGGGGTTGAAGCCGAGCGCGGGGAAGTTCTGATTACTCATGAGATACCTGCCGAAGTGATCGCGGGAGGGAAGTGTGCGCAGAAGAAAGGACGAGCAGAGCGTGCTCAACAGGGCTACTTGGAGCCCTTGTTGAAGGTGTCACGCAGGGCGTGTTCGACCGCCTCGTAGTTGCTCTTCGTCTGCTTCAGCTTCTCCTCGATGGCTTGGGTGCCGTCGGCGATCTTCTTGATGGCGTTGTCCCAGCTGTCGTGGAACTCGTCGCAGGCGTTGTCGAGTGTCTCCGCGCCGGTGCTCTTCGGCCCCACGTCCTTCAGGGCGGCGAGCGCCTTGCGCATGTTCTCCTGACTGTCGTGCAGGTCTTTCAGCAGACGACTGAGATCGTCGGCTTCGACCTTGAAGTACCCACCCATGTGTCCCCCCGGAACTCGCTTACGCTGCGCCACAATTCTAAAGCGGCGAGTGGGGGTACAGGCACAAGGACCGAGGCCCCCGACCCGCCCGGCGGGCGTCGTGGGAGATGCCGCAGCGCGGGGCGGACATCGAGGTTCACACGTGAACACACCGTGTTTGCCTTGAGGTCTGGATGAGCGTTGCCTCCGAACCTCCCAGGTAAGCGCCGTGCCACGCGCCCCCGGCCAGGGGACTACATGTGCCGCCCTCAGTGCCCGGTGGATCGGGTACCACGACAGTCGCTACCTCCGCCGTCACACCGTCTACCGACTAGGGTCTGTCGTTTGGATCAGGCCGGGCTCGCGGGGCCTGGTGCGTGCAGCTGCAAGGCGGAGGAGGGAGTCGACGCGGAGCGTCGGCGAGTGACGACAACGCCGCAGATGTGCGTACCAGGCCCCGCGAGCCCGGCCTGATCCGAACGACAGACCCTAGCGGCCGCTGTGCTCGCCGCTGCCCTTTGCCGAGGTCGTTCCTCGCCCGCACTCAGCTGTGGTGCCGACAGTAGCTGTGCCCGGTCGGCCCGGCGATGCCGGCGCTTCGTATGCTCGCGGTGCGGGGAACCGGAAGTTGACCACTTCGGAGGAGAACGAGCATGTCGGAACAGCGTGTTGTCCTGGTGACGGGCGGGGGAACGGGGATCGGGGCCGCCACCGCCCGGCTGCTGCGCACCGCCGGGCACCAGGTCGTGATCTCCGGGCGGCGGCCCGAGCCGCTGCGCCGGGTGGCCGAGGAGACCGGAGCGCTGGCCCACCCTTCCGACGCCGCCGACCCCGAGGCCGTGTGCGAGCTCGTCGAGGCGACGGTTGCGGCCTACGGGAGACTCGACGGTGTGGTGCTCAACGCCGGAATCGGGCGGGGCGGCGCGGTCGGCGACACCGAGGTCGAGGACTGGGAAGAGCTGATACGGACCAACCTCACGGGCCCGTTCCTGCTGCTGCGTGCCGCACTGCCGCATCTGCTGGCGGCCCGCGGCACGGTGGTCGCGGTCGCCTCGGTCGCCGCGCTCCGCAACAGCGTCGGCAATGCCGCCTATGCGACGTCCAAGGCGGGTCTGCTCCACCTCTGCCGCTCCCTCGCCGTCGACTACGGGCCGCAGGGGCTGCGGGCCAACGCGGTGTGCCCGGGCTGGGTGCGTACGGAGATGGCCGACCAGCGGATGGCGCGGTTCGCGGCGGAGGCGGGGCTGGCGGGCGGTGCCGAGGAGGCATACGAGGAGGCGAACCGGCTGACTCCCGCCAGGCGGCCGGGCGATCCGGAGGAGGTCGCCGAGGCGATCGACTGGCTGCTGTCGCCCGCCTCGTCCTACGTCAACGGGGCCGTCCTCACCGTCGACGGCGGGGTGACCCAGGTCGGCGTCGGCGGTGCCGCCTTCGACCACCGGATCGAGGCGCGCACCCCGCGCCCGTAGCGGGCTACCGAACAGGTCCGTTCCACAGGCCCCGTGGCCCCACCCGGACGTCGGGTGTTGCGACGTTCATTAGAACCCGAGAACCTGGCGGGGCCAGGGCCCCAGAAGGAGGCTGGACCTGGCCGGCGCCCCAGAGACAGCTGTGCTCGTCGCCGGGGGATTCGATACCGGCGGCGCGGACGAGGCGGTGGCCGGCCTCAGCCCGCTCCGGTCCGGTCCGCTCCGGTCCGGGCACGGTCCTCGGGATGGAGCAGGGCCCCGCCCTCCGGGCGGACGACGGGACTTTGCGGACACGCCCTAGCCTCCGGGCCGAGTCACCCTGCCGACGGTGTCGACCAGGGTACGCAGGACGGTCGTGCCGACGAGCACCACCGAGGAGACCGGCCGGACCACCCATCGCGTCAGATCGCTTTGAAGGTCGGGATCCACCTCGACGGTCACCCGGACGTACCTGCTCTGCAGCGTGGTGACCTTGGTGGATCGGGGTCCGGAGACGTCGTCCTGCTCGCGCCGCAATGCGGCGCGGTAGTTTTCCCTGCGCTGGCTCATGCCTCTTCCTGACGCTCGATCAGTTCCTCCGCGAAGTCCATGTACGCCGAACCCTTGGCCTGGACCGAGTTCCCGAAAGATTGGGCGTACAGGTCGAGTCGCGCGATCTGGGTGTCCAGCACCTCGAAACCCCGCTCGGTGAGTGCCTCGCGAGCGTCGGCATCGGGCCCGGTGCGCGTGGCATCGGGGCGGTTGGTGCGATTGAGCAGGACCGCCGTGCGGGCCGGCTCGGCACGCAGGGACTGCACGTCCGCCATCTCACCGCGGATGGGTGCCATCCGGTCCAGTTCGATCGGGGCGGGGGTCACGGGCACGATCCACTCACCGGCGTACCTCATGATGCTGCGGGTAATGCGGGGATGGTCCTCCAGCTGGGGCGCATCGAGCACGACGGCCTGCCGGTTGCCGAGGAAGTCGTTCACGCGACGGTGGACGTCCCCCACCGGCAGAGCGATCACCGGAAACGGAAAGCCACCGGCCAGCTCGCTCCAGCGCAGCGCGGAAGAGGCTGGGTCACCGTCGACCAGCAGCGGCGACAGTCCCAACTCATGAAGCGCATGGGCCAGCCACACAGCACTCGTCGTCTTTCCGACGCCGGGCTTGAGGTTCACAAACGCACAACTCAACGGCACAAGAACGGACAATAGCGGGCGCGATCGTCCACTGTCGGTCGGCACGAGGGCGTGGCGTCGTGGTTCACCCGCAAGCAGTGAGAAACAGCGGACAACCGTTGTGGTCGCGGTCGTCCGTGTGCACCACAGGTTGCCCTTTCTCGCCCCTCGCCAGATGACTCTCGGCCCGCGCCCGACCGCACCCACTGCTCCGCTCGGCCCAGCCACTGCCGGCCCACGAGCCTGGAGACCGGCGCGAAGGGTGGACGGCATGTCCTTGGCCCCGGTCCGCGATCCCCGATCGACTCACCGAGGAGACGGCGACCCTGCAATGACAGGCTGGGCAGAGAACGCCGTCCTCCGCAGGGCCCGTGTGCGGGCGGAACATGCACTGTCCCGGTGGAAGAACTGGAAGGTCTCGCGGGACTGCAAGCACTCAAACTCCTGTCCAGGATCCGGACCACAGCGGCAACCAGCGCCAGTGTGCCCGAGACGCCGACCTCAGTTACGGGACAACCTTTAGCGGCTGGACCGCTTTTGGCGCGGTACGCACGTCACGCACACCGACTTACCGGATGCCGACGTACTGGATACCGATGACCGCAGGCCATCGGTACGGTAGGCCAACTCGGCCAACTGACCGACCCTTTGGACGAAAGGCACTGCACATGTCTGAGAACAGCACACCTGCCGCGGTGGTTTCGGTGCCGGTGGGCCGGGTGGTCGGCGGCCGGGCGGAGGTCCGCGACGACGACTGGGGCAAGGAGACCGCGATCATCCGCCTGGACGCCGGCCAGTACGGCCCGGAGGCGGTTGCGGGCCTGGACGCCTTCTCCCACCTGGAAGTCGTCTACCACTTCGACCGCGTCCCCACCGACAAGATCCAGACCGGGGCCCGGCACCCGCGCGGCAACACCGACTGGCCCCTGGTCGGCATCTTCGCCCAGCGCGGCAAGAACCGCCCCAACCGGCTCGGCGTCTCCCGCTGCCGCCTCCTCAAGACCGACGGCCTCGACCTGCACGTCCAGGGCCTGGACGCCGTCGACGGCACCCCCGTCCTCGACATCAAGCCCTACATGACCGAATTCGGCCCCCAAGGCCCCACCACCCAACCCGACTGGGCCACCGACATCATGCGCCACTACCACTGACCGACCGGGCCTCCGCGGGCGCGTGGTGGTCCCGGGCGCACCGGAGGCTTGGACGTTCGGTGAGCTCTGGCTCTGGGCGGGGCGCCGCGGCCTTTCGTCAGAAGGCTCCCAGGTCGGCCGATACCCAGTGTTCCGGCTGCATGTACAGGGCGATGTGCTCCCCGAGGTGTGTCTGGTCGTATGCGACGAACTCGGCGACCTTGTCCTGCGGGAGGTACCGCTCCGCCATCTCCCAGGAGCGCTGGCGACTATCTGGCGCCGTTCTGGTCACCGGGCCCTCCACCGACACGTAGCGCACCGTCGGCTCGGTCCGCTGCACCATCAGACTGAAACGCCCCGCAGACCGAATCGCGCGCGCCTTCCGAGAATCAGGCCCGGTACGCACCCACAGTTCGCCGCCAGGCGTGTAGTGATACCAGATGGGAACCGTGAGCGGTGCACGGTCCGGCCGCTCCATCACCGACAAGGCACCGATATGAGGTTCCGCCAGAAAATGCTCTCGTTCTCGCAGAGACAGCGTCATGCGGCCGACACTAGTGGATGAGTCCGATCCCTCGCGTCCCTTTCGTGCTGTGCACCCGGCTCGTCGGAAGCGACGGCGACGGCGACTGCGACTACGACTACGACTACGACTACGCAGCACGGCAGAGGGCCGTTCGCGCGACGGTGAAGACCGCCCCAGCGGCCGCATCGGCAAACCGCTGAGCGCCCTGGTTGAGCGCCCTACACGGCACACTCGATGTCCGTCGGACGGGTAACACCGGTCACGGACTGCCGGCGCTCTTCGTGACACGGACTGACGCTTCCTCGCGGGCCGCCCCCTCTTCCTCTTCCTCTTCCTCTTCCTCGGGGGTGCTCTCCGGGGCCGACTCGGCGGCGCGGTTCGGAGTGCGGGTGGCACCGATGGAGGCGAGGGCTACGGCGAACACGCCGGCCCATTGGGGGACGGCCAGGTGCTGGCCGAGGACGAGGAGGCCGAGGAGGGCACCGACGGCGGGTTCGAGGCTGGTGAGCACGCCGAAGGTGCGAGGCGGCAGGCGGCGGAGCGCTTCGAGGTGAAAGGTGTACGGGAGGACGCTGGAGAAGACGGCGACGACGGCGGCCAGGGCGAGGGTAGCGGGGGCGAGGAGTTCGGTGCCTGCCTGGGCGATGCCGTACGGGAGACTGAGGAGGGAGCCCCAGACCACGGCGAGGGCCAGACCGCGGCCGTCGGGGACGCGTTCGGCGAGTCGTTTGCCGACGAGGATGTAGCCGCCCCAGCAGCATCCTGCGAGGGCGCCACAGGCGAGTCCCGCTGCGTCGAGCGGGATGCCGGAGTGGCTGAGCAACACGACGCCGGCGGCGGCCAGGCAGGCCCACAGGAGATCGACGGTCCGGCGGGAGCCGAACAGTGCGATGGCGAAGGGGCCGAGGAACTCCATGGTGGTGGCCGCGCCCAGGGGGAGGCGGTCGACCGCTTCGTAGTAGCTGAGGTGGTGGATGGTGAGCAGGGTTCCGGCGGTGGCCGCGATGCCGAGCGTGGTCCGGTCCCAGCGCAGTCCGGGACGCCACAGGGCGGTGAGGATGACGGCGGCGATGCACAGGCGCAGGGTCACCACCCCCGCCGGGCCCACGGCGGGGTAGAGCCGGGTGGTGAGGGCGGCCCCGCACTGGAGGCCGAGCACGCCGCCCATGACCAGGCCGGGTGCGGGCACGGCGCCCAGCCCCCGGCTGATCCCGGCGACGGCGTGCGCACGACGGGTGGTGAGCTGGCTGATGAGTGGCCTCCTTCAGGTTCGGCACATTCGGGCTGTTCGGGCTGTTCGGGGTGTCCAGCACCGTCGCCACGTTCGGTACGCCGTGCCGCGGGGCGTGCGTGCCGCTTCGAGCGTCAGGTCGGCTGTTGCTCACCACGGGCGTCAGACGGCTGGCGGCTCCCCACGCAATTCCGCGCGGATTTCCAGCAGTTGCTGCACGAGCGGCTCCATGTCCGGCGGCCGATACACCTCCGGTATATCCAGCAGCTGAGCCGAGAGCACCCGAGGGGCCGGCCGGCCGAAGTGGAGTGGACATCGCCCGAGGAGGTGACCACGACGCCGTCCTGCTCGGCCATCCGCGTCTGCCGGCCCACCGCCTCCTCGGTGGTGAGGCCATCGGGCAGGTCAAGGGGCCACCACTGAGCCGTATCGGGCCGAAGGGTGACCGGAATCGGGGAACGCCACGGCTGAACGGCAGGTTCTCAGCCAGGATGGATCCCATGAACCCCTCGTCCATGCTGTCCGCCACGGAGATCACCTCGGATCGACTCCGGCTGCGCAAAGCACACGACACCGACCGCGACGGCCTCATCGAACTTCAGACCGATCCACAGGTCCGGCAATACCTCGGCGGCCCAAGGCCCCGAAGCGCTGTCGAACAGTATCTCGATGCGATCGGCACCACGAGCATCACCAGCAATCCCGGCACGTTCGTCATCGCCGACAAGACGACCGACCGGCTCTTCGGGACGCTCACACTCGACCGACGCTCCGCCGACCTTCCCGGGCACGTCACCGAGGAGGGTGGCGAACTGGAACTGACCTACCTGCTACGACGTGAGGCTTGGGGCGCAGGGCTGGCGTTCGAAGCTGCCACGGCCGCGTTGCGCGCCGCCGCCGGCGAGCTGCCTGACCAGCCGGTCCTGGTAGTGACCCAGACAGCCAACGAGCGTTCACTCAAGCTCGCTGCCCGCCTCGGATTCCAGCACATGAGCACCTTCGAGGCACACGACGCGGAGCAAACCCTCGCCGCGACCAACCTGCACTCGTTCCCTGCCTGAACGGCAGCGACACAAGCACCACGCCTCGCCGGTTGGGCGCCGCACGCGCACGGTTTCACATGGCCCCCGCCTCATCCGTCACGTGTGCGCGTGGACAGCCCGCATCGCAGCAGCCTTGGGAGAGCAGCACGTTGCCCCGTACGACACCACCACGCCCCATCGACGTCACCGCTGTACTGCCCGAACTGGCAGCCCACGCCCGGGAGACGACCCGGCTGCACCCACGGCCCGGCAGGCCGGACTCCGTCGACAGCTCGATCGGCGGTCCGCTTCTCTGGCCCACCAGTGAGCCGTGGCCCACGTGCACCGCGCCTCGTATGGTGCAGCGCAGCGAGCCGATAGCCCCCGAGCTCGTCATCGCGTTGCAGCAGGCTCAGGCCAAGAGGGAGGAGCAGCAGGGCGCGAGACTCGGCGGCCGGCGCAGCCCGGAGGAGCTCGCTCTGCGCGACGAAGCAGTCGGCCGCCGCGGCGCATCCGTCGACCTCATCCGCTACACCACCCACTGGTACGAGTCCGAGGCGCATAAGGAGCCGAACCCCCTGGTAGCCGTCGCCCAGCTGCACGCCCGTGATATCCCGACCGTTGGCTTTCCCTCGGGGACCGACCTCCTCCAAGTGCTGTGGTGCCCCACCACTCACCAGGATCTGCCCTGCCAGCCCCGCTTTTACGGGGGCCCGTACGTACACCTCGTCTGGCGGCGCGCGTCCGATGTTGCCTCCGCGCCCGGCAGCGCGCCCCCGCAGCCCCTGGACACGCACGACGCCTACCTGCCCACCCCGTGCGTGCTGCACCCCGAGCAGGTGACTGAGTATCAGTACGCGGATCTGCTGCCCGACGCGCTCTGCAAGCGACTCGATGCCCAGGACGACCGGTGGCTGGAGGAGACCGATTTCGCTTACCAGTACGACCTGTCCATCGCTCCCGGCTGCAAAGCCGGCGGCTGGGCAACCTGGCATCTGACCGATCCGGCGCCCGTCAACTGCCGGTGCGGAGCGTCGATGGACCTTCTGCTCAGCTTCGACAGCAGCGAATGGGACGGTGGTTCCGAGAGCTGGCGCCCCCTCGAGGATTCCGAGGCGAACCACGTGGGCGCCTGCGCGCCAACCGGATTGACTCCTGGCCGATGGGGCGCACTGCGGATCTTCATCTGTCCCATCGAACCGATACACCCCCACCTGCTGAACATCCAGTAGCGGCAGGCGGCCGCGGCACCTCGGGTCCGCACCGGGAATGTACGGCGGCAGCTGGTAGACGGTCAGCCATGGTCTGGGGGCGATCAGCTCGCGCATAGTGCGGCTGACGTGCGTGTTCAAGTTGTCTCAGACCAAGACGAGGTGGCCGGCGAGCTGCTGGTACGCGGCGTCCAGCAGGCGTGCGTAGTCCTGAGGGGCTCGTCGTAGTAGCCCTGCGAGTAAGTGGTCGGCCAGGAGCCCGGCGCGTCCGTCCGCCGGTGCCGTGGGGGCTTCAGAGCAGCGTCGGCGCGTGGAATGCGCCGAGACCGGAGGTCAGGTCCCGGTCCAGCCAGTAGCGGCGCGGTTCGGCGAGCATGATGTCGACGCTGACGGCAAGGATGCCGGGGATCTTGGCCAGTTCGTGGTCGATGAAGAGCGCCAGAGCGGCGCGGTCGGTGACCAGGCCCATGACGAGGACGGACATGTCGCTGGCGACGTGGGCGGCGAGCCGGGTCTGGGGGAGCTGGTCGATGCGGCGCATGACGTCGGGCGTGCCGCCCGGGGCCACTCGCAGGCGGAGCAGGAAGGTGGTCTGGAAGCCGAGCCATTCCGACACCATCTCCAGGCGCGGTTTGACCCATCCCTCGTCGAGGACCCGGCGGACGACGCGGTGCGCGGTGGAGGTGGCCAGGCCGGCCGCCCGGGCGATGCTCGCGGCGGATGCGCGGCTGTCCTGGATCAGCTGGGCGACGACGGTGCGTTCGGCCTCGGTGAGCGGCTTGGCTGGGGGTTTCGCGGTCGCGGTGCCCTCCCGGCGGGCGCCGGTGAGCTTCAGGAGGTCGGCGCGTTCGGCGTCGGTGAGGAACTGGGGGTCCCAGGTCATGCCCCGGCGCAGGGTGCTGAGGGCCGGCAGGGCGTTGACGCGGCGGACGCCGGGGACGGAGTACAGCCGGTCGATCGCCTCGCTGGTAGCGGCCTCGGACGGGGCGTGGATGACGACGTAGAGGGGGGCGTCGCCGGAGATCTGTGCCAGGAGCTGGAGGTGGGGCAGATCGCGGAGCCGGTGGAGGACGGTGAGCGGAGTTTCGCCGGCAATGTCCAGGAAAACGTGGACCGGCATCGCCGTGGAGTGCAGGCCCCAGGAGGCATGCCCGATCGCACGGACCATCCGGGCCTGGTGCAGCCGGTCGTAACGGCGCTTGAGCGTGCTGGCGTCGGCGGCCAGGATGCCGCCGATGTCGTCCCAGGTGGCCCGGGGTGCCACGTGCAGCGCGCCGATGAGGCGCCGGTCGAGCTCGTCGAGGAGAGGGCGGGTCATGGTCCCCCACTTTAAACTGCCGGTTAATCCTACCGTTACATCCAAAGGCTAGAGAATCTCTCACTTGGATGCCACTGTTCGCAGGAACGTCCCTCGAATGCACGAAGGGGTACCGATGAGTGCCACCTCCGCTCAGCCTCAGGCCACCGAGCCACAGTCGAGAATCCTGCGCACCGCGTTCCGGAGCTTCGCGGCGATCGAGAAGATAGGTAACAAACTCCCCAACCCCTTCTGGCTGTTCTGGATCCTCGCGGGGGTCGTCGCCGTCCTCAGCGCCGTACTGGCGGCGGTCGGCGTCAGCGCCGTGCACCCCGGCACGCACGAGATCATCAAGGTGCAGAACCTGCTCAGCAAGGACGGCCTCACCATGGCCGTCGAGGGAGCCGTCGACAACTTCGCGGCCTTCCCGCCGCTGGCCACCATCCTCACCGTGATGTTCGGCATCGCCGTCGCGGAGCGGAGCGGACTGTTCTCCACCCTGCTGCGCCGCATGGTCGCGCGGGTGCCGGGCAAGTACCTCACCTTCGCCCTGTCGATGACGGCCATGGTCAGCCATGTCGCCGGCGACGCCGCCTACGTCACCCTCATGCCGCTCGGCGCACTGATCTTCCGTGCGGCGGGCCGCAGCCCGGTGCTCGGCTGCATCGTCGCCTACGTATCGGTCTCCGCCGGCTACGACGCCTCCCCGTCGCTCACCACCACCGACGTACTGCTGTCCTCGATCTCCACCGCCGCCGCCCACACCATCGACGCGCACTACGTCGTCACCCCGCTGGCCAACTACTTCTTCGGAGTCGGCTCGTCGGTCCTGGTGGCCCTGGTGATCACCCTCGTCGTCGACAAGGTCCTCGCCCGCCGCCGGGACCTGGAGCCCGACGAGCCGGTCGCCGCACCGGACGCCGAGGAACTGGAGGCGATCGAGGTCACCGGGCAGCAGCGCCGCGCGCTGCGCACGACCGGGCTGGTCGCCCTCGGCCTCATCGCGTTCCTGGTGGTGGCCATGGTCCCCGCGTCCTCACCACTGCGCGGCGAGAGCGGCGGCATCGTCGACTCCCCGCTGGTCGGCGGGATGGCGCTCGTCCTGGGTGTGTTCTTCGCCGTGCTCGGCACCGTCTACGGCCGGATGACCGGCACTTTCTCCGCCGCCCGCGACATCATCGCCGCGATGGCCGACGGCACCCGGTCGATGGCGCCGATCCTCGTCCTGTTCTTCGCGATCTCCCAGTTCCTCGCCTATTTCAAGTGGACGAACATCGGCAACATCCTCGCCGTCAAGGGCGCCGAGACGCTGCGCGACCTGCACATGCACGGCTGGACCGTGCTGGTCGCCCTCGCCGTGCTGATCACGTTCATGAACCTCGTCATCACCAGCGGCTCCGCCCTGTGGGCGCTGGCCGCCCCGGTGCTCGTGCCCATGCTGATGCTCATCGGAATCGACGCCGAGACCACCCAGGCCGTCTACCGCGTCGCCGACTCGGTCACCAACTGCGTCACCCCGATGAGCCCGTACTTCGTGATGGCCCTGGGCTTCATCCAGCAGTACCGCAAGTCCGCCGGGATCGGCACCCTGGCCTCCCTCACGATCCCGATCGCCGCCGTCGTCTGGGTCGTCTGGATTGCGTTCTTCGTGGCCTGGTACCTGCTGGGCCTCCCCTTCGGCGTCAGCTGACCCGCCTCTGAGGAACACCGCCACCGGCCCCGTACGAGAAAGCAGATCATGACCGCACTGCCCGCTGCCGCCCTCGCCGCCCGCGCCCAGGACGTCTCGCCGGAGATCGTCACCGACATCCTGACTCTCGTCCGCCACGAGACCAGCAGCTACGACCTGCCCGGCCTCGCCGCGGGCCTGGACCTCCTGCACACGCTCGCCGTCCACCGACTCGGCCGGCCCGACCACGCACAGCGTCACCCCGGTGGCGAGTGCGGCGACACCCTCGCGCTGACCTACACCAGCACCGGCACCGGGCACGTCGCATTGGTCGGCCACTACGACACCGTCTGGCCGACCGGCACCCTCGCCGGATGGGAGCAGCCGGAGGTGTCCGACGACGGCCGGGAGAAGCTCAGCGGGCCGGGCATCTTCGACATGAAGACCGGCCTGGTCCAAGGCATCTGGGCCCTGAAGCTGGCCAGGGCGAGCGGGGTACCGGTGCCCACCGTCACCTTTCTCTTCAACGGCGACGAGGAGATCGGCTCGCTGTCCTCGCGGCCGGTGATCGAGGAGGTCGCGCAGCAGGCCGACGCCACGCTGGTGCTGGAGCCGTCCGCCCACGGTGCGGTCAAGACCGCCCGCAAGGGCTGTGGGATCTTCCGGGTCACGGCCACCGGCGTCGAGGCACACGCCGGGCTCGCACCTCAGGACGGGGCGAGCGCGATCACCGCGCTGTCCGAGTTCGTGGTCGCCGCCGCGGCCGTCGCCGCGCCCGGCAAGGGCACCACGATCAACACCGGGCTCATCAAGGGCGGCTCCGGCACCAACGTCGTCGCCAGGGAGGCCACCGCCAGTATCGACATCCGAGTCAGCAGCGAGGCCGAACAGCTCCGTGTCGACGACGCACTGGACGCCATCAGGGTCAGCGACCGCCGCGTCCGCATCGAGATCGACCACGCCTGGAACCGGCCGCCGATGACCCTCAACGCCGCCTCCGCCCGCCTCCTCGCCCTCGCCCGCGAGGTCACCCGCGAGCAGGGCCGCGGCGACTTGCCCGACGCCGCCGTCGGCGGTGCCAGCGACGCCAACTTCGTCGCCGCCCTCGGCCTGCCCGTGCTGTGCGGCATGGGCGCAGTCGGCGACAACGCCCACGCCCGGGGCGAGTTCATCTACCCCGACACGGTGCCCGCCCAGACCTCCCTGGTCGCGGGACTGCTGGGACGACTGGCGGAACCGCAGCGGGGCTGAGCCATGCTGCGAGGCGCCCGGCGTCTGGCCGTATGGCCGTATGGCCCGGACGTGGGGAATGCGGAGGAGGGTGCCGACCCTCGCGTGCGGATGCCGGGGCCGGTGTACCAGGCCGGTGCGCTGCCGCTCGGCCCGTACGCCGAGGTTGCCCTGCACGACCTGACACGGCACTCATGCCCTCCGGCACCGGCTCGTTCCCTGCCCCACTGGTCACGCGGGTCCGGGTCAGGCGAACACGTCCTGCTGGTACCGGCCCTCCGCCTCGAGCTGGGCGAGCCAGCGCTGGGAGGTGTCGTCGTCGCTTCCGGTACGGGCGCGGTGGATGGCGGCGAGTGCCTCGCGTACGGCCGGTGCCATGCGGCGGCCGTCACCGCAGACGTAGAGGTACGCACCGTTCTGGAGGGCCCCCCACACCGTATCGGAGGCGGCGGCGATCGCGTTCTGGACGAACCGGGCAGGGTGGTCGGGGAGGGCGGAGAAGGCAGTGTGCACCTCGGCGATCCCGGACCTCTCCCAGGTCTGTATCTCCTGCCGGTAGAACCAGTCGTGCTCCGGGTGCCGACAGCCGACGAAGACCTGGGACGTGCCGACCTGCGTACCGTTCGCATGCTGCCAGGCGCGCTCCTCCAGGAAGCCGCGCAGCGGCGCGATGCCGGTTCCGGGGCCGATGAGGAGGAGAGGCGTCGCGGGATCTGCCGGAGGCGCGAACGTCGGCGACGGCACGCGCACATAGCCGTAGAAGACGTCTCCGGGCTCCAGCCGGCCCAGGTACTGCGAGCACAGGCCCCGGTACTCGCCCTGACCCGACAGCGCGGGGCCTTCGACAAGTCCAACGGTCAGCCGCACATGTCGCGGATCGGCCAGGGACGAGGACGAGATGGAGTAGAAGCGGGGGCGGATGGACCCCATCATGTCGAGGAAGACCGCCAACGGCAGTCCCACGGCGGGAAAGCGCTCCAGCAGCGTGAGCACCGAGACCCGCTTTTCCAGGATCTCCGCCCGGTAGCGCTGCTCGGCCTCCTCGGTGTCGGGCGTGTAGGCCTCCAGCTGGGGCCGGGTCCAGGGGCACTCGGTGTGGTCGGCCAGCGTGCGTATCTGGGCGCGGGTGGCCACGTCCTGCAGTTCCAGGAACTGGGTCAGGAGCAGTTCGGCGGTGACGGGCACACCCACTGGCAGATGGGTCCGGCCGCCCCCGGTCGCCGGGTCGAGCCGCAGCACCTGGTCGCGGTCGACGCCGAGCCGCTCAAGGGCGCGGGCGACGAGCGCAGGGGTGTTCTTGGCGAAGACGGCGAGGTGATTGCCGGTGCCGTACTCGACGCCCTCCGGCAGTTCGACCGTGAGGGACCGTGCCGACGGGCGCGGCGGTTCGATGCCGAAATCCCACAAGCCGGTCGGGTCGCCGACGAGTTCCTCATTGGCGACGACGGTCAGGGGGTACGCCTGCCCGGAGACGATCGAGGGGCGTACGTCGATCTCCGTGAGCATTTCCACCCGGAAGCGCGGACCGTCGTCCGCGGCGGTGTCGGCGGCGTACTCCTCGGCCAGCGTCGACCACAGGGTGTTCATCCAGGCGGAGGCCATGCCATCGAAGTCGCCCGAGGCGTCGACTTCACCTCGGTCGACGACCGGGGTGGCTCCGGCGGCAAGCAGGGCGGCCTCGATCCGGCGGGGGAAGGCCTGGTAGGTGGTCCACTGGGTGTTGCCCGTGCCCAGCACCGCGAACCGCACTCCGGACAGTGCGTCTTCGGGCAGCCCGGTGGCGATGAACTCGTCGAAACGCTGCGCGTTGTCGGGGGCCTTGCCGTTGTAGCTCGCGGCGACGGTGACAAGCAGGCCCTCGGTCGGCAGGTTGTCCGCCAGATCGTCCAGAGTGGTCAGCGTGGTGTCGAAGCCGGCCCGCCCGGCCCGGTCGGCGATGATCTGCGCCAGGTCCTCGGAGCTGCCAAGGTTCGAGCCGTAGGCGACGGCGAGGCGCACGCCGACACCGCGGATTGCGGCCTGCTGCTCCTCCTCGGCGGTCAGCTCGGCGGGGTCGTCACCGAAGGCGTATCGCTCATGCGCTCGGCGCCGCCTGACCTGGATGTCGAAGCCGGACGGTTTGGAGGTCAGCGTCTCCTTGACTCGCATCTGGTAGTCGCTCGGGTCCGAGAGCGCGAAGTTCTGCAGGATGAGTGCGAGGGCGAGGCGGGCCTCGGTGAGGGCGAACTGGCGGCCGATGCAGGCGCGTTCGCCGTTCCCGAAGGGCTTGTAGGCGTGCGGGTGGTGCTTGGCCTTGTTCTCCGGAAGCCAGCGGTCGATGTCGAACTCGTCTGCCCGTTCCCACGCCTTGGGGTGGTTGTGGAGCAGCTCGAGGAGAAGGATGGCTTTCTGGCCCTTCTTCAGCTGGTAGCGGCCACCGATGACGGTGTCCTCCAGCGGCGCTTTGCCGATGGCCGCAATGGGGGACCACAGGCGGAGGGTCTCGTCCAGGACGCGGGGAATGACATCGAGCTTCATGATGGTCTCGTAGTCGGGGACGGTGTCCCCGGGCAGCAGCCGGTCCACCTCCGCGTACGCCTGGGCCAGCACGTGCGGGTGGCGCAGCAGCGAGTACAGGGCGAACGAGAGCAGGCCGCTGGTGGTCTCATGGCCGGCGATGAGGAACGTCAGCGTCTGGTCCCGGATGTTCGCATCGTCCAACTGCCTTCCTGTGACCGGGTCGGCGGCGTCCAGCATCAGGCTCAGCAGGTCCCGCTCTCCGGTGCCGACCCCCTGGCGGCGTTCCTCGATGACGCTGTCGACCAGTTTCTGCATCTGCCGGATGCTGTCCCGATAGGACCTGTCCTCGCCTCGCTTGAGTTTGGTGATCAGAGGCAACTGCTGGGTGCGCCCCATGGACACGGTCAGCGCGTGCAGCATCGCCTGGAGGAACGGGTCGAGTTCCTCGCGTTGGAAGGAGTGGAACCGGTGGCCGAATCCGCTCAGCGCGATGGTGTCCAGGGTGAGCCGGGTCATGTCGTCGGCGACGGTGACGGTCTGCCCCTCACGACGTGACCACTTGCCGATGAGCTCCTGGGCGATCTCCATCATCTGCGGGAAGTAGGCCTTCATCGACCGCTGACTGAACGCCGGCATCAGGATCCGGTGGGCTTCGCCCCAGACGTCCTCGTCGTCGCGCGCCGTGAACAGCCCGGCGCCGGCGAAGTCACGTACGTGGGACAGCGGGGGGTCGATCGGCTTGCCGAACCGCGTCTCGTCGCACACCTCGGCGACCAGGTCGGGGTCGTAGACGAAGACCACCTCGCGGCCGGCGATGTGCAGCCTGTAGATGCCTCCCGGGTACTGGCGGCCGAGCTCGGCGAAGTACTGGACCGGCCCGTCGGACGGGATCTGCAGCGTGTTCCCGACGAGCGGGGCGCCGCGGGGGGTCGGTATCGGGCGAATCTCACTCATGTGCCACTCCTTGGTCAGAGGGGTCGGAGATGCGGGACAGCGGCCGGGTGGAAGCGGCCTGGAGCAGGAGCCACCGAGACGGTGGAACCGCGTTTCCATACAACGTATGGTTCTGGTAGCAGTGGTACCATACGCTGTATGGAAAGCGCGAGAAAGGCCCCCCGAGGGACGAGGAAGAGAGACACACCTCTCACAGAGGAAGGCATCTACGCCGCAGCGCTCCGGCTCATCGACGCCGACGGAGTCAAAGCGCTCACCATGCGCAAACTCGCGGCCGAACTGGACGCCAACCCGATGTCGCTCTACCACCACGTGCCGAACAAGGACGCCCTGCTGAAGGGGGTGGCCAGGCTGGCCGGCTCCGAGTTCCGCACGGCGGAACGCAACGACCTCCCCTGGCAGGAGAACGTGCGTCAACTCGCTCTGGATTTCCGCTCACTGGCGCACCGCCATCCCAACCTCGTGACGCACGTCTTCACACGCCCCGACTTCATCCAGCCGGACGATCCCTTCTGGCGTGGACTCACCGGCGCTCTGGGTGCTGCGGGAGTTCCGGAGCGCGAGATCCCGCGGGTGAGCGCTGTGCTGTGCGCGGTGTTCTCCGGACTACTGGTCGCCGAACTGAACGGCGCGCTACGGCGGTGGATGTCCCTGTCGCCGATGCCTACCGGCCCCGATGAAGCAGAGCCGCCCGCGGCGGCTGAGGCCGATGTGGACGCCATGTTCGGTATTGCGCTTGATGCCACCATCGCAGGCCTGGAGAGCCAGTTGGCGGATACACGGAGGAGGTGACCGCCTGAAGTTCCCCCGTTGATCTGGACAGCCTGATGCTGGGACCCATGGGTCCGGGCAAAAGCAGTTCAGTCACGTGAGTAAGAAGCCACCCGCTTTCCGATCAACGAGCTCGCCTCGCGCACAAGGTTGCTGATCGGGTGAACGAGGTGGGAGTGGTACATGAACAGGGCCTCTTGGTAGCCCGGGCTGACGAAGTAAGCCCGGGCTACCAAGAGGCCCTGTTGCCGCGCGAGGCCGCTTCCGGCGACCCGGCACGCCGATGGTTGCGCGACCGCGTCCTGCGGACCGCCGCATCGTTGAACGCTTGAGCCGCTATCGATTTCGGTGATGGCTGCCATCGATATGCATCGCTATTAGTCCGAGTGCCTGGCACGTTAAACTCCGACTCAGTCGAAAGAACTCGCAGTGGTGCGGGAGACGACCGGAACTTCCCCAGCCGAATTCCCGCCCCTCCGGCACACCCGCTATCGCGTGGTCATTGCCGATGACACCGACAACACATCGAAGTGGTTCGCTTTATGACGCAGGCAATGAAATCGCCACTTGCCCACGTTCGCCAGGTGGGTCTCGCCTTACCCGATTTTCGAGAAGGCGTCGAATAACACGTCTTGCGTCTCGCCCCAGCGGGTGGTTGCTACGGGTTCCGCTTCGTCGCTCCGAATGGTCGGCTGATCCCTGACCGGCACGGACCGGCCAGGGCTACTGCTGCATGATGCGCCCGGCCCTGCACAAGATTCTCCCGACCGGGCCAGGTCGAGAAGTTTTGCTTTCCGGGCCGGGACACCGAAACGAGCATCGCTCGTCGAGGAGCCTGGAGCAGCCGCGCCCACCCGCAGGACGCCGTGAAGCCGTGAAGCCGACGGACAGGACAACGCCCTTGGCGTTCTTCGCCCTTGCCACGCAGCGTAGTGATCGACGCAGCGCCCCACCCCAGAGTCACCACCGATTGCAACGACAAGTAGGGAGCTCACAGCCATGTGCGACGGAGATATAGCGGCAAGCGCGGGATCGCACGGGAACGGCCCGGCCGAGCCGTCCAGCGAGCACCCACGGACCGTGTCACGCCGGGTCGCCCTCGGTGGCGGACTGGCTGCCGCAGTAACCGCGGGCGGCGCGGGAATCTTCGGGGGCAGCGCTTTCGCTTCCCCCGCTCCGCACTCCGCTTCGACACCGCGCCCCGGCCTCAGCACACGACCGTCTGCGAAGTCCACCAAGGACGTTGAGCTGATTACTTTGGGCACCATAGCCGGGCCTGCTGTCTATCCGGACCGGACCGGGATCTCCTCGGCGCTGTACGTGCACGGCAAGACCTACGTGATCGACTGCGGTCTGGGTTCGGTACGCCAGTTCGTGCAGGCCGGCCTGGCACCGGAGTCATTGGCGGCAATATTCATCACCCACCTGCACGCCGACCACATCGCCGACTACTACAACTTCCTCCTGATGAACGTTGGCCCTTGGATGAAGGCCGGCAAGCGAGGGGACACCGCGCCTTCCAGGTTGCAGGTCTACGGTCCAGGACCGGCTGGCGGCCTGCCGGCTCCTTGGTCGGGAGGTGCTGCTCCCACCGTGGGAAACGGCAATCCCACCCCGGGCATCGCCGATCTGACCACGCGCTGCTTGGAGGCGTACGCCTACAGTGCCAACGACTTCATGCGCAGCCTGTCATTTCCCGACCCACGCGGTCTCATGAAGGCCAACGAGATCGCACTGCCCGACGTGGGGGCGTCGTTCAAGAACACGGCTCCCGCCATGCGCCCGTTCCCGGTCATGGAGGACGAGTACGTCAAGGTCTCCGCGATCCTTGTACCGCACTACGACGTGTTCCCGTCGTTCGCTTTCCGGTTCGACATCGAAGGCGGAAAGTCCGTGGTCTTCTCCGGCGACACTCGCAAATCCGACAACGTCGCCCACCTCGCGACCGGTTGCGACATCCTCGTGCACGAGGCAGCACTCGCCGGAAAGGGATCCGACAACATCCCCAACCCCGACTACTGGCGGCTGTCCCACACCTTCCCGCCGGAGGTGGGAGACGTCGCCACTGCGGCAGGTGCACGAAGCGTCGTCCTCAGCCACCTCAACGCAGGTGTCCCGGACCATGTGTGGAAAGAGGGCGTCGCAAAGAACTACCGCGGTCCCATCACCGTCGCGGCCGACCTGCAACGATTCTCACTGACCTGATCGATCTCCCACCGTCGCCGTCTGCGTCTCCTCGGCGCCAACGCCCGTGCCACCTGTTCACCGGAGGGGAACCGGCATCCGTCGCCATCGGCGCGATGCCGGCCGCCCTCCGGAGACCGCAGACGTTCACGGGGCCGTCAAGTCCGCCCCGCGCCACGACGTGCTACCCACATGGTGCGGAAGAGACCTGGCCTGGCGACACTGCGGCGCGTTCTGCTCCGCGGCCTCCGACACGCTCGTCCAAGCCATCCGCGGCCTCGACCTGCCGGACGAACCCGGCATCACCTACCTCGCCGGAGAAGCCAGAACCTGCCAGGCCGTCCGCCGCCGCCTGACCCACGAACGAGGCCGGCCACGCCGCAACATCCTGGTCAAACCCTTCTGGCGCCCGGCACACGCGGCGTGGAACAGCCCATCGCCCGCACGACTCTCTCCAGAAAAGCCCAGCTCCCATGAACTCGACTTCACGAGCACCAGCGCCGCCCCTGGCCGAGAAAGCCGAAGGTGTCCGGGCGGCGGCGAACACTCGGCTGACCGCGCTGGCCGGCGTCCTGCTCCTCGCACTCCTGGCAGCCCAACTGGTCACCACCCTCCTTGGTGTCCGCAACCAGCTGACCGCCCACGTCGCGATCGGACTCGTCCTGACACCCGTGGTCGCCCTGAAGCTGGGCACCACTGGCTGGCGGATGGTCATGTACTACCGCGGCGACCCGGAACTCCGCCGACTCGGGCCGCCCCGGAGATACTTTCGCGTACTCGGCCCGATCCTGACCGTCCTCACCTTGATGCTGCTCGGCAGCGGGCTACTCGTCTTCCTCGGCCCCACCTCCGCGCACCACGCCGCAATGTCGACGCACGCCACGACGTTCTACCTCTGGCTGGTAGCCGTCACACTGCACGCTGGGCCCCACTACCTCAAGGCAGTGCGACTGGCCGCAGCGGACATCTTCGCGAGGATCAACCGAAGGCTTCCGGGAGCCGGCAGCCGCCTCGCGACGGTCCTGGCGAGCGGGATGGGCGGGGCTCTGCTCGCATTGACGCTTATTTCCCAGGTGACCGACTACCTCGCTCGCCACCCGCACAAGTGAGAAGGGCACGGATGGCCAGGGGCCGGCCTTCCGGTTGACCGGCACAGTCAGCCGCCTTCCGGTTGACCGGCGCAGTCAGCTCCAGCGGGCGATGCTGGTGGCGATCGCCGATTCCTGGCCGGGTGGGCCGGTGCTCGTCCCGCGGGCATGCCACCGTGATCAAACGGATCCGGTGAGCCGGCACAGCGCCTACCGGCCTGCCGCTCGACGTCCCGACATCACCCTGACAAGACGAAGTCCGTAGGGAACTCCACACCAACCGGCCAGCACACCTTCCACATGCGGCGCGGTAGACCGGTCACCCAGAAGTAGTTCACGGCACTGGTCGTTGATGCATACGCAGTCCCACGTCGACTCCGACACGAAGAACTGCAGCCGCCGTACCGCCCGGTGCCGAGCGGTGAGTTACCCGCACCCTCCGGCCTCAGGAACCCGGTCACAGTCCCGGGCTTGACCGCGAAGTCCGCCCCATCGACGGCCCTCTTGTCTCCGTATCGCTCCGCAAGCTGCCATTCCTCGATCATCCGTATCCCTCGAACTGGGCCACCAGCCGTTCCGGAGCCTCGCCCAGGAACGCTGGGTCCGGCAGCGTCCCTTTCGGTGGCGGCGAAGTGTGACTGGCGTCGTTGGCATTCCAGGTGCGATGTCAGCGCGCTTGGGAGTCGAACGCTAACGTGCCGGACACCCGGGCAAATAGCGATGAATATCGATGGAAGCCATCACCGAGATCGATAGCGGCTCAGGTATTCCATGCTGCGGCGGCCCGCAGGACGCGGTCGCGCAACCATCGGTGTGCCGGGTCGCCCTCGGCCCCCGGCGGCCAGAACATCGCCTCGCTCATGGGCCTGACGAAAAACGGAGGATCAACGAGCCGGATTCCGACACGCTCGGCGAAGTACTGGCCGAGCCGCTCATGCACCAGCGCCATGAGGCGGGTGCCCGGCAACATCAACGGCTGAAGGACGAAACTCTGGGTGCCGATATCGATGGGTCGGTCGACGCCCAGCTCGCGAAGCCGAAGCTCGCTGATCGTATGCGACGGCGTCCCGTCGAATGACACGTACGGGAGCCTGCAGAACTGCTCCTCGGTCAGCTGCTCGCCCACCTCAGGATGGTCGCGGTCGACCGCGCACACCAGCCGCTCGGTGAACAGCGTCGCCGAGTTCGCCTGCATACCCTCGGTCACCAGCTCATCGGGAAAGAAGAGGAGGTCGAGCTGCGAGCGGTTGATCTGTTCGGCGAAGTCAGGGGCGATGGGGCGCACCGTGAAGCGGAGATTCGGGGCCTCCACCTCAAGTGCGGCGAGCAAGCGGCCGAGCAGGAGCAAGAGCACATAGTCACTGGCCATGAGCGTGAAGGTCCGGTGATCGGTCCGCGGGTCGAACTCGCGGCCGGCATGAATCGTCGACTCGATCGCGTCCAGCGCCGCACGGATCGGCTCGATCAGCGCGAGCGCGCGCGTGGTCGGGACCAGGGACCTGCCCTCCCGCACAAGCAGCGGATCGTCGAAGAACTTCCGCAACCGGGCGAGCGAAGCGCTCATCGCCGGCTGCCCGACGGACATCCGCTCGGCCGCCTTCGTGACGTTGCGCTCAGCGATCAATACATCGAACGCCAGCAGCAAGTTGAGGTCGAGCCGGCGCAGCTGCTCACGGTCCATCGAGCCACCATCCGCTCGGCATCCCAGGTGTCCCCATGGTCAGTATGCCGCCGCCTACTATCGATTCCGTCGATGAATGCCATCAATTAAACATCACTGTCAGTGAGCGGCATGAACGCCCTACCATCTGCGCACGGCAGGTATACGGCCGTGCTGTGAACGATTCACGATTCAGCAGTGAAAGGGCGACACCGTGTCTGAGAAAGAGCCCGAAGCTGCGACTTTGCCGGACCGGCGCCACAACCGGCGGCCCGGTCCCCCGGCGGGGTGGAGTTTTCGCGCACACTTGAATTCGTCCCAGCAGGACAGGTAGAAGCCGCCGTGGTGTGCCCCTACACCGCCGCCCTAGGTACGCAAGAGCTCTTCTCGCACCTCCTACAGGATCCGGGGGCACGTCGCGCGACTCTGCGACGACCAGCATGTTCTGCTTCTCCCCCATACACGGCGAAGGTGCCGGACGGCCCGTCCGGCCCCTTCGGGCGCGCCTGCTGTGTCCGACCTTCATCAGTGCCAGGTACTTCAAGCCGAACACCGCAGCGTGCGCACTGCCGGTTTACCCGCGATAGCGGACCGGGCCGCGGGTCAGGGCAGTTGGCCGCGGCTATACGAGAACCGGGCCGGATGCCGTGGTCCGCGCCGCACATTTCCGGTCGTTATAGCGACCGATTGGGCATCTTGCCATCTCGTTGGGGGGGTGGGTACGTTCGGTGGCTGTGACGAGTGCGAGCATGACGATGCAGGTCGGTAGCAAGATCCGCGCTGCCCGGCTGGCCCGGGGCCTGTCCCTGAACGAACTGTCCAGCCTGGCTTCCGTAGCGAAGGCCACGCTGGCTCAGCTGGAGCGCGGGCAGGGCAATCCGACGCTGGAGACGCTGACGTCCCTGGCGACGCACCTTGGCATGTCACTGCCGGAACTGTTCTCGGCAGCGGACACTCCGGATCCTCAGGTCACCCGGGCCGGCGAAGGCCTGGTGATCCGGGACGACGGACTTGCGCTGCGCCTCGTCCACAGCGCCACCGGTGAGCGCGCCCTGTACGAGATATTCGACCTGCGCCTGGCCGAGGGCGCCTACGAATCGGGCTCTCACGGCGAGGGTGTGCTGGAGCACCTCATCGTGCACGACGGAGAGATGCTGGTCGGCCCGCACGAAGGGCGAGTACACCTTCGTCCGGGCGACTTCATCTCGTTCTCGGCAAACTGCCCCCATTCTTACGAAAGCCTCCACGGCGAGACCCGCGCGACCCTCGTCGTGTTCTACCCCGCACGCGTACCCGACCGCCGCTGATCTTCGCAGCAGTGCAGTCGGGGCAGTGTCCTTAGCTCTGGAGTACCTGTGAAGTCAGCCCTGGACCGTGTCCGCACGGCCCTGACCCTGCACGGCCACCCCGGCAACATCACCGAGCTGCCCAGCCCGGCGCCCACCGCGATGGCCGCCGCCGAGCAACTGGCCTGCCCGGTCGGCGCCATCGCCAACAGCCTCGTCTTCGAGGCCGACGGCACACCGCTGCTCGTCGTCGCCAGCGGCGGCCACCGCGTGGACGTGAAGAAGGCGGCACACCACGTCGGGGTGCGCAGAGTGCGGCGTGCCACCCCCGAGTTCGTCCTGGAGGCCACGGGGCAGGAGGTGGGCGGGGTGGCTCCGATCGGTCATCCCGTGCCGCTGCGGACCCTGGTGGACACCGCGCTGGCCGGCTATCCGCAGGTGTGGGCCGGCGCAGGGTTGCCGCACACCATGTTCCGCACCACCTTCGCAGAGCTGGTCGCCCTCACGGGAGGTGAGGCCGCTGCCGTAGGCGCCTGACCGTCTGCCGTCACTGCTCGCACTCGTCACACGGAACCTTCCGCGATGTGAGAGCAGGAGAGATCATGCAGCCCCAGCAGAACCTCGTGCTGTTCGTCAACGCCCGGCACGTAATTCGCCATGCCTGCGATCACGACTCCCCATGGGGACGACGAATCCATCGGTGTGCACTCGGCAGGCCATGACCGGCCTCTACGATGATCCGATGCGCCAGCCCGCCGCAGAGCCGTACTGGAACACCAACGTTGCCCGGCACCCGGGCATCCTCCGGTCTGTTCCCGAGGGGTGCGGCGATGCCCTGGACGTTGGCTGCGGGGACGGGCTGCTGGCACGGAAGCTTGCCGGGCGGGCGAAACACGTCACCGGGATCGACAAGTCGCCGGACATGATCGCCTGCGCACGCGAGTCCGCTTCCGGCCACCCGCAACTCACCTTCGTCGAGGGAGACTTCCTCACCGCGGGACTTCCCGGTGCGGAGTACGACTTCGTCTGCTCGGTGACCACGATCCATCACATGGACTTCGAGACGGCCCTCGTCCGCATGCGGGAGCTGCTGCGGCCTGGCGGCACGCTGGTGGTGGTCGGTCTGGCCCGCGAGGCGAGCGTGACGGAGTGGGCGGCGTTGATCGCGGCTGCCCCGATCGTGCGGATCACGAAGGTGCTGCGCCGCGCGCGCGGCCCGCAGGGCATGCCCGTCGCCGACCCGCAGATGAGCTATGGGCAGGTGCGGGCTGCTGCCCGGCGGCTGCTGCCCGGCGTGCGCTACCGCCGGCATGTGCTGCGCCGGTACTCGCTGACCTGGGAGAAACCCGTCCGCTGATCCGGCACTGATGGCGGCTTTCCCCATCCTGGGCGGTTTGAACGTCAGGTAATTCTCCAGACCACGGACCTACAGGGGGCCACGGCACCTCTGACACCCGCGCCGACTGCCCGGCTCTCGCTGCACGATGCCGCACAGCTGCCGCGGCGGGGCCCGAAAGCGCCTGGACCTCCCCACTCATTGGGACCCCGCCCAGAGACATCGAGCAGCTGAAAACGCTACCGGTGTGCACCTCTTCATCCGACAATCGGGCTCATGGTCTTCTCGGCTCCCATACGCCTGTGGTTACTCCCCAACGCTGTCCTGCTCGCCGCACTGTCTCTGTGGGGCGTCGCCCGCTACCCGCACCTACCCCATCGGATACCGCAGCACATCAGCATCGGCGGGGTGGACGCATGGACGGAACGGTCAATCGGCAGCGCGTTTGTGCTGGTGTTCCTCTTCATCGGGGTGACAGGACTACTGACTGCCTGCGCAGAGCTGACGCTGCGAGTGACCCCGCATTCCGAGCTACCGGACGGCGCCACCTCCTTCGCACCTGCGCTGGTGAGGTCCTCGCTCAACCGGCCGCGCACTCGCGCCTCCGCCTTGCGGAGCGCCCGGGCGTTGCTGGCACTCAATGCTTGCATCGGCATCTCACTCATGATCGGCTGCGGAGTGCTGTGGCGTTCCGCACCGGAACCGCAAGTGTCCGGTTGGCTGTTCACCGCGATGGTGGCGCCCATCCTCGTGGGGACCGCGCTGACCATCGCCTCCGCTGCACGGGATCGGCAAGCGCCCGTCAACTGAGCAACCTCGCCTGCGGCCCGGTTCCATCGCTGCACCCCGCACGGCTTCCCGCTTCTCCTCACCGGCTCGGACCCGACACCCGGAGCACCGTCCTCATCCCGGAAGCCGAGCCCGCCCACCTCTGGCCGCGGCTGCTCCAGAACCAGCTCGGCGTAATCGTCGGCACGAGGTCCGCCGCGATACCGACGCGGTGATCTGCCGGCTCCCCGCCGACGCCGACTCCCTGGAGGCGGACCCGGTCCGGCCGGCCCGCCAGTTCCTGACCGCTCTCACCCAGCCCCAGGGCCTCCGACTGCGCCGCCTCACCATCGCCCACGCCCACACCTTCCCCGACCTGGGCGCCGCCTGGCACGAGCAGGGATTCGAGCGAGTGCGGGACACCCTCGCCGGCACCTTCCAGCGCCTCGCCACAAGCCCTCCGACCGCCAGAGGGCGAAGGAGACAGAAACTAGACGCGGTCGCCGAGCTGCTCGCCTTGCAGATGTCGTACGAGCGCAGCGCGATGGAGGTCGGCGACAGGACGGAGGAGGTCCGGATGGCGCAGTAGCGTCGCCGCCCTGCGATCGCGGTCGGCGGGCCGGGTCAGCCGACGGAAGTCGAGGCGTACCCCGGCGGCATGCTCGCAGTCCGCGAGTGCGGCCACCGCGTCGTCGGTGAGCGCGGGCGTGGTGAGCAGACACGCAGCCCAGCTCGCCACGACCTCATCGACCCAGGTGCGCCATGGCTCCTCTGATACCTCGGGTCCGTAACTGTCGGCTCCGGTGATCCAGTCCAGTCGTGCCGAACCGCCGGGGCCGACGAGGGCGACCACGGCGGCGTCCGCTGCTGTGGGGTAGCGCAGCCATGCAGCAACTGTGGCTGCCTGGAGGGCTTGGGCCTCTGCAAGGGCGGCGTCGAGGGCACCGCCGGTCACGGGGTAGGAGCGCAGCAGCCACTGCGTGGTGGAGGCTATGACCGACGACATATCGGCGGACAACGGCACGGCTTCCCTTCTCTGGCGCGCCACCGGGTAACCGTGGGTCGCGGATCGTCACGGGCTGGGAGCCAGCCCTGGGCCCAGGGCGCCCGGGCAGCCTAGAGGCACGGACTACGGGGCGAAATGATGCAGATCACGCAGAATGCCCGCGCCGCCTCCGCGAACTCGGTTGCCGGGGCATCATGGCCAACGCCCTCTCGCCCGGCCCGACCGACACCGGCCTCCTCCGGGCCCCCACCGGGCGCCTGGACGGAGCCGCCGCCATGACCGGGCTCGGCCGGATCGGGCCCCCTTGCTTGCTGCCGAAAGGCAGCGAGGAGAAGCCCCAGCCGACAAGTGGCCCGGGCCGGGGCTTGTCCGTATTCGACGCGGGTAGACGGTGTGCATGGTTGCCACACGTAACTTTGTGCCGGGAGCCCTGCTACGGAGCCTCCATCGCCGCCGACGGCCTCGGCACGGGCGCCTGGGCCACCGCCGTGGCAAGCTCCACCGCCGGGTGCTCGCCTACCGGGACGTGGTGATCTTCCACTCTCCGGCTCCGACGAGTGAGCGGGCACAAAGTCTGCTGCTGGTGTACGTCCGCCGCGTTGTCGGGGAGGTCACCTACGAAGTGTGTGAACACTGTGCGAGCGGCGTGATCACCCAGGTTCAGGTCGCTTCGCCGTTGCAGGACAGCGGTCTGGGGACGCGCGCCGTCTCGCATCTGCGTGCCTGCTACCCCGGTATCAGCTGGCGCAGCTGCCTCGCCCAGCGCATGACGCGTGATCTCGCCCATCGTATGCGTCTGCCCAACGACCGCGACGGCCTGTCGTGTCCACACCTCCCAGGCGGTGCCGCTGAGGGCCGCGGGACACCGGGACTCACAGGACGCTGAGACAGCATGTGCCAGGTGGCACCGATGGGGAGCCCAAGTGCCTTCACGCCGGAGCGCTGGTTTCGGTGGCGAGGCGGCTTCGAGTCACAGCAGGTCAGGGCATTCTTCCCGGGCAAAGCCGATCACGTCCGCAACCGCAAGAAGCTCGGCTCCCGCGGCGGTCGGCCGCCGAAGTTCGACAAAGCCGACTACCGCGAGCGCCCCGCGGTCGAGTGCGGTAGCAATCGCCTCAAGAGGCACCGGGCGGTGGCCACGAGGTATGACAAGCTCGCGGTCCGCTACGAGGCGACCGTTCTCGTCGCAGCCATCAACGAGTGGCTGTGATCAGGGCCGTTGTGAAGAGTGGGCAGGTGGCTTGTGGGGTTCGGGGTGTTCAGGGGTTGATGGTGTGTTCGGTGAACTGGCCGCAGGTACGGAATCCCAGGCGGCGGTAGACGGGCTCGCCGTCGGTGGACGCCTGCAAGACCGCGATGCGGTGGTCTCGGTCGCGGGCCGTGTGGAGTGCGGCGAGCGTGATGGCACCGCCGTAGCCACGTCGGCGGTGGGCGGCCAAGGTGCAGATGTTGTAGATCCCGGTAACGCCTGCGTGATGAAACACTTCGGCCGAACAGACCGGATGGCCGTCCGCGTAGCCGACCAGGTAACGGGCCGGGCAGTGCGCGGCCAGTGCTTGCGGGGCGGCCCGGGTGAAGAAGCGGCGGACGGTGTCAGCAGGCGGGGTCCAGTTCGCAGCGAGAACCGCGGCATAGTCGGCGAGTTGTTCGGGCGTGGCCACCGTCTGGACGTCCAGTCCTTGGGTGGCAGACAGCGGCAGGGAGTCGTCCAGCTCGGCCCACATGGCCGTCTCGCGTTCGGATACCGACAGGCCTGCCGCCATCAGGCGGGAGGCCAGGTCCGGTGGTGTCGAGGCAGGCCCCACCCACCAGGAGAAACGACGGCCGGTGCGAGCCAGCGTCCGAGCGGTCTCGGCGATACGCACCGCAGCGGTAGCAGCGGTGAAGCGGGCCGCGGTAACGATGTTGAAAGTGTCGTCGTCCAGACCGCTGTCGGCGATCAGGAGGTCACCAGTCTCTGTGACGGTCGCACCGGTCATGCTCCGATGCAGGTGACAGGCATGTTCCGCCAGGTTCCGTTCCATCCTGTCCGTCAAGTCAGCTTCATCGAGAAAATGGACATCCATAGCGGATGATCCCAGCAGGACTGGGTGAAGGTTGCACGTGATTTTGGGTCATTCGCCGACGGTGCCACGCCGGCGACCAGCACATTCGATACACGCCCTCATCACGTCGCTTTCGCACCTACTCACCGGCGAGTCGCCGTTGCACGCTGAAGAAGGAGAAGGTGCCGCGAGGACCTGCATGAGCCTGGACCGTCCGGCGGAATTCCTCCCCACGCCGTTACCCGAGACGTGGTGCGGGGACGGTCTTCCCGAAGGCCAGGGTCGGTCTCGTCCCGGCGACTGAAAGGTGAAGATCGTGGGTCACGGTGGAGATGTCATTGCGGAGCTGACCGCCGACCATCGGGAGGTGGACGAGTTGTTCGCGCAGTTCAGTGACGCGATGCCCGGCAGTGCGGACCGTAAGCGGCTGGTGGACGCGATCACGATTGAGCTGGTACGGCATTCGGTCGCCGAGGAGCAGCATCTCTACCCAGCCGTGCGTGAGCACCTGGAGGAGGGCGCGGCGCTGGCGGACAAGGAGCTCGCCGACCACGCCCGCGTCGAAGAACTCCTCAAAGAACTGGAAGAGCGGGAGCCGGACGCCACCGACTTCGACCGGCTTGTGGTCAAGCTACGGACGGAGGTCACCGCGCACGTCGATGACGAGGAGAACCACCTCTTCGCCCAGCTGCGCAATCACGTCCACCCCTACATTCTCGAAAGTCTGGGGGAAAAGGTCCGCGCAGCGAAGAAGACCGCCCCCACCCGCCCGCATCCGGCCGCACCGAGCGCGCCGCCCGCCAACAAGCTCCTCGCCCCCGGTCTGGGGCTGGTCGACCGGGCGCGGGACTACATCACCGGCCGCGGCCAATAAGCCCCGTCACTACACGGCAGGTAAACACATGTGGCACCGGCGAAAGCCTCATGGCGTTCTGATCGCGCGATAACGCGCGATATCACCGTGCGGCCCTGGTGTGCCGGCCGAGCGGAGCAAAGAAGATCCGCGCTGAGGCGTTGCGCCTCTCTCGTTATCCCGAGGGTGTGGGGTCTTCTCGCCGGGGTGGATCGGTGTGAGGCTCAGCCCCCGGGGCTTCGGTCCGGGCACAGGGGCCTTTCTGCTGGCCGTCTTCGACGACCAGGTGCCGCAGGAAGGCCCCGAAGCCATTCGGGGCCCGTGAATCGAGCCGTGTGCGCGGGGATGACGACGGCAACAGCCATGGGCAGATGTGCGCGCGGCCCCTTCACACCAGGCCCTCTTGCTGAGCCGGCGATCGCGGGGCGCTGCCGTCGTCATTCCGGCGCATGAGGATCTGCAACGTGAAGTCGGTGTCCCGGACTTCGGAAAGCAGGCACAGCTCAGGGATAGCGGCAACCGCGGTGGCTACCTCGGGGCCGGTGCGTACGTGCTCTGGGACGGGGTGGTTCCAGTGGACGGTGACCAGCGTGCCTCCGGGTTCGAGGCCGGTGACAGCCCGGTCAAGGGTGGCCCGCAGCTGCTCGTCGTCGAAGTAGTAGAGGAGTTCGGACAGAACGATGAGGTCGAAGGTGTCCTCGGGCCACTGCTCCGGAACGGTGAGGAGGCGCACCTCGACGTTCGGCAGATCGCGGGTGCGCGCCGCGGCGTTGTCGACGGCGGAAGGGACGCGATCGGCCGCGATCAACCGGTCACACCGGTCAGCGAGTTGACGTGTGAGCACGCCGACGGAGCAGCCTGGTTCAAAACCCGCGCGATAGCGCCGCCGGGGCAAAGAGGCGAGGGTCACCGCGTACTTGCGTTGCTCGTACCAGCGGCCGGCCAGGTCCCAAGGGTCTGCCGAGGTGCCGTACATGGTGTCGAAATAGCCGGGCGGCGTGCTCAACGGAACACCGTCTCGAAGCGCCGGGTGTGGTGCTCGATCTCGTCCGGGGGAAGGATCGCGGCATTCTCCGCGCCCTCTCCCCACGGACGGAGCTGGCTGACGAACTGCCCGATCGCCGCGGACTTGAGCGCCAGCGCATCGGCGGGCAGCGGCAGACGCGCGGCATCCCCCCAGGGGACGCGCGGATCGCCCGGACCGGCCCAGTGCCACATCCACACCGGATACATCCACAGCGGCACCTTCGAAGCGCGGCATGCACGGAGGGCCGCCCGGCCGGCCGCCTCGTGGTCGCTGTGCAGGTCTCCGTACCAAGGAGCGACGCACCAGGCCGCCTCGACCTTGCGCAACAGCGCAGCGATCCGACGGGCCACCGCGCTCTCGTGCCGGTCCACTTGAGTGTCGGGGACCCCGAGCTGCTCCGGGCGCGCGCCCGGCAGGCCGAGTTGCGCCAGTGCGGAGCAGAGTTCGGCCCGGCGGATGCGTGCGAGCCGTTCCGGAGTGATGAGGGTGCTCTGCGGATGGGACAGCTCACCATCGGTGATCGTCATTACGTGTACGTCTACGTCGAAGGCCGCCAGGAGGGCCATGGTGCCGCCGAACCCCAGCACCTCATCGTCGGGGTGGGCGGCCACGACGACGACCGGCCCGTCGGGCAGCCCCACGGTGGGCAGACAGTGCAGGCCGTCCCAGGCCACCCACCGCGCTTCGGGTGTGCCCGGGGCGTCGATGGAGTCGGCAGCGGCCTGCCGGAGATCGCTGCTCACACCGTTTCCCCGCCACGCACCAGGAGAGTCCCGAGCTCCGCGTCGCTGCGTTCGGCGTGATGCTGTCGGAGGTAGACCATGAGGTCGGCCACCGCGCGGGAGTGTGCGGCGTTCCGACACAGCGGCGCGGCCCCGGTAGCCCTGCCGATGCGCTGCACGACCTCTGTGCAGACCTTCTCCACGAGGGTTCGCACGCGGAGGCTGCGCACCCGCGCTCCGCCACGCCGGTCCAGTGGGTCGTCGTCGATTTCCTGCGCCGCACGGTCGAGTACGGCCGCGGCCGCATACAGCAGGGCGTCCACCTGGCCCAGGTGCGCGGCAGCGTGTGCGTCGAGCGGGTGCTGCTCCCCCTGGGTCCGCAGAGTGCCGGCGACCGCCTCTGCCCCTCCCAGCCAGCAGGCCGCGACGCCGATACCGCCGTGCTGGAAGCCGGCTCGCTCCACGTAGCCTTCCACGTCCCCAACCGGTTCGGCGGGAACGTCGTGGAAGGTGACGTCGAGGGTGTCGCTGCCCACCATGCCGACGGCCTGCCAGGTCTCCGGCACCGGCGTGATGCCCCGGTCGGTGAGGCGTACGGCAAACAACCGCCGGCCTTGGACCGTATCTGCCGTCACCAGCGCGTGGGTGCAGATCTGCGCCCCGGAGCAGTACTGCTTGACACCCCGCAACCGCCAGCCGGCTCCGTCGCTGTCCGCCTGAAGTCCTGGGCCAGGCGGGTGAGCCGCCCACACGCCCCACCGCTCGTTCGGCTGCGCCGGCGGGCCACCCAGTTCTTCGAGGATGGCCACCGCGTCGACATGCCCCTCGGAGAGCCGGGCTACGCTCAGATCCTGCCGCCCGAGCGCCTGCAATGCCTGGAACCGCTCACCGGTCCTCCCGGAGCCGGGCAGGGGAAGAGCCAGAGCGTTGCTTGCGACCAGGTCGGCGAACTGCTCGGCGGCCTTCGCCCGAGGGCGCGCAGAGCCGGAGAAGCCCGGTCGAGCCCCGGAGGCCGCTCCGGTGCCCGCCGGGGGTATGGAGATCCCCACCCTCAGCTCCTCTCCGCCACAACGTCGGTCTCCTCAGTAGTCTGCGGTGCTGCGCAATGCCCCCGCACCTCGAATTGCGGCACGCTTGTGGAGGACGGAGCGACTGGCTCAGCCGGTGGTCCTTCTGCGTTTGCTGGGCAGTGCGACGGCGCGGGCCGCGGCCCAGAGCCGGAGCTGCCGCCATGGCCGGGCTGCCTGGCCGAGTCACACCGGCGGCCCACGCCCATGCCCGCTTCGGGGGGCCCGGAACAGGATGTGTGGCGAGACGGTCCGGGTGTCTTGGTTGCAGAGCGAGGCTGCTGCCAGGGCAGGGCCGCCGTGTCAGCGCCGCCGCTACTGCTGCTTCCACTGCTCCTTGGTGATCTCGTACCGTACGCCTCCATGCTCGGAGCCCTCGACCATTTGCATGTCGGAGGGAGTAGGGACGGTCTCCACGAGCGTCATGCCGAGCTTCTCCATGATGTTGCGCGAACCGCGGTTCACAGACATCGTCGCAGCCCAGACCATGCGCACACCGAGCTCTGTGAACGCTTTGCCCAGCAAGGCCCGCGAGCCCTCGGTGGCATAACCCTTGCCCCAAGCCGCCTGCCGCAGCCGGTAGCCGAGTTCGACCTCGTCCAGCGGGCCCTCCGACTCGGGACGCAGGATGAACCAACCGATGAACGCGCCGCCGTCCGTCTCGTGCGCGGCGAACAGTCCGAGATCGCCGCCCCACTTCTCGTAGCCGGCGAGGATTTTCGGCAGGTCACGCTCACGGACGAGCTCCGGCGCGGTCGGACTGCCGCCGGTCAGGTAGCGCATCACCGCCGGGTCACTGTCCAGCTCGATCAGCAGGTCCGCGTCATCGGCAGTGAAGCGGCGCAAGGCCAGGCGCTCGGTCTCCAAGTAGGTGTCCACGAGTCGATCATGCCTGAGGCAAGTCGGGCAGCCCAGCGGTTTTCCGCGCTGGTCGTGTCCGGAGCTGACCCGGGAGGTGGTCGCCCAGTCCGGCATTCGAAGACCGCTACAACTCCACAGCACACCCATTCCAGTGGAGGTTCACCACCTCCAACCTGGACGATCCGCTGACCGGGCTCGACCGACACACGCTCGATCGGCAGGAAGAATCCGCCGCCGGTCTCACTGCATGATCAACCCCGAAGGACTTCGAGCGCCGACCACTGAGCTGCCGACGTACGGTCAACGGCCGAGTGCTTTGCGCAGTTCTTCCTTGTTCATGTGGGAGCGGCCGTCGATGTTCTTCTTCTTGGCCTCTTCGTACAGCTGGTCCTTGGTCGGACCGCCGGGCCCGCTGTGGGAGCGTTCGCCGCCGCGCTGCGGGGCGGACTTCGGGTCCTGGGTGGAGACCTTGCCGGCCTGCTTCGCCTCGCCGGAGCGAGCGCGTTCCTTGTTGACCGTGCGCGCGGCGATCTCCTTGGCGCGGCGCTCGGACGAACCGTGCTCCTTGGCGTTCTCCTTGATGTGCTCGTACTGCCTCTCGCGCTTCTTGCTCGATCCCGCTGGCATCAGACATCCTCCACTGACCGGACCGCATGCTGCTGACTGGGCACCCAGCACTCCGGGCCCCTGCGGCGCGTAGGTGTGCATCTCTACTTCACGCCCTGGAGAACGCTCGCGCCACCCGGGAAACCGGTTCGGCTTACTCGGGCGGCGTGCCGCGGCGACGGTTCAGTCGGCACGGAAGTCCAGCGCACCCGGGTGAGACCGTCCCCCAGAGGGGCATCTACGAGTGCAACTGCGGACAGTCCCACAGTCTGATCGACTGGGAGACGGTGGAACGGTGCAGCACAGCCATCATCCGCGGCAGGAGGCGTGAAACCGGTGTTGATCACCTTCGGTCACAGCACCGCGGAACGCCAGCAGCTGATCGAGCTGCTGCGCTGGGCGGGCGTGAGGTCGGTGGTCGACGTACGCATCGGTCCCGGCAGCCGTCGCAACCCCGACCTGTTCCGCAGCAGCCTGGCCCATTGGCTGCCGCAGGCCGGCATCAGCTACCGCTGGGAACCAGACCTGGGCGGTTTCCGGAAAACGTCAGCCCACTCCCCGGACGTGGTCTGGCGCAACGCCTCGTTCAGGGGATACGCCGCCTACATGCGAGAGCCCGTGTTCGTAGCCGCCATCGACCGACTGCTCGAAGAAGCCGCTGCCGGTGCCCGGACGGCGGTGATGTGCAGCGAAGCGGTCTGGTGGCGCTGTCACAGGCGTCTGATCGCCGACTTCGCCACCGTCGCGAGGCAGACGGTCGTCCAGCACCTGATGCATGACAAGCGGCTCGTCACTCACCGCCCGACACCTGGGCTGCGGCTGCGCTCCGACGGACTGCTGGTCTACGACGACACTGCTGCCGCCTCGTCAGGAGCACCACGCACTTGAGACACCGGTCAGAAGTTGAGGGCTGAGTTCTTTCAGCACGGTGTGGGTCCAGCGCATTTGTCGCCGCGTATACGGCTGGCAGGCCGAAGCCAGCTCCAGCAGCCGGTCGTCCCGGTTCGCCTGTGCGGCCTGGGTCAGCATGTCCCAGTACAGAGAATTCCTTGCGGCCGCGAGGTGCACCTCGCTCAGCTCTCTGAGGAGGACCAGTCCGATGTCCTGACCCTCCGGTACAGAGGCCGCAGTGTGCCGTGCCCGGTCGCTCGGGTGGCTCGGCCGTTCGGCGTCCGGCAGGCCGTAGCGCGAGCCCATCGCTCTGATGCGGTCGCCGCTGGCGTAGGACCATCGGGCGAGATATCGCGCGACATGGTGCACCTCGGTCTCGGCAGGATGCCGCTGCACCAGGTCGAGCAGTTGGCCCGCGAGCTTGTACTCCCCGTCGTGGAGCGCGGCCAGAATGGCGGTGATGCCGTTCACTCGGCGTCACCGTCCCGTGGATCGCCCTCGCTTCGCGGACGGTCGGGGACTCGGCCTGGCTCCGGGCCCCGGACACCGGTCGTCGCATCGGGCGGAGCGGGGTGGGCGGGTGCGGAAGCCGCGGTGGACGGGGCGGGTGCACTCCGTCCGAGGCCGCGTTCGACGAGCGAGAGACGGGCCGCGGCGGTTTTGAAAACCGGCTGCTTCGAGACGGGATCCCAGTCGGTGACGATGGTTTCGTTCGCCGCCCGGCCACCTTCGTCTTCGGCGGGACCGCTGCCTGTGGGGGTGTCCCAGTATCCGTAGTGGAAGGGTACGAAGAGCATGCCGTCGCGGATGCGGGTGATCCGGAGCCTGCCGCGTAGGGAGCCCCGTGGCGTGGCGACCTCCACCATGTCGCCCTCCTCCAGCCCGTACCGGGCCGCCTCGACCGGGGAGAGTTCGATCCAGACGTCGGGGGCTGCGGCGTTCAGCTGGGGGACACGTCCGGTCTTCGTGCGGGTGTGAAAGTGGTAGAGGGTTCGTCCAGTGATGAGTTGGAGGGGGTACTCGGCGGAAGGAGCTTCGTGCGGCGGAAGGTACTCGGCCGCCTTGATCATCGCCTTTCCCTGCGGGTTCGCCCCTTGGTACTCGGTCCGGGAAGAGGCGGCTCCCGTGACGACGTCCTTGCCGTAGCTTTCGCACAGCGCGGCATCGGCCCATGTGAACCCCTCGGTGTAGAGGCGTTCCGTTCCCCCGGGCGTGGAGACGGTGCACGGCCACTGGATGCCGCCGGCCTGCCGCAGTCGCTCGTAGGTGAAGCCGGTGTAGTCGCAGGGCCGCCCGGCGCTGCACTCCTTCCACGCTTCGAAGGCGGATTCGGGGTCGTGCCAGGACACGAGTGTTCCTCCACCCCGGTCGCGGAATTTCATACGCCGGGCGTAGTCGAGAAAGATGTCGAGGTCGGCGCGTGCCTGGCCGGGCGGCTCGATGGCTTTCTCGGACAGATGGACCGTGCGGTCGGCGTTCGTGCAGGTGCCGGTTTTCTCCGCCCACGTCGCCGCGGGGAGGACCACGTCGGCGAGCTGCGCCGTCTCGGTCAGGAAGATGTCCTGGACAACGGTGAACAGCCCCTCGTCCCTCAAAATGGCGCGGATGCGGGTGAGTTCGGGCAGGGAGACGGCCGGGTTGGTTCCGCTGATCCAGAGCATCCTCAGCGATCCCTGTTCGGCGTAGCGGAACATCTGCATGGCATGCGTGGGCGGAGCGAAGTGCGGAATGGTGGCGGGGTCGACGTTCCACACCCGGGCGAGTTCGGCGACGTGGTCGTCGTTCTGCCAGTTGCGGAAGCCCGGCAGATCTCCGTTGGCACCGCACTCCCGGGTGTTCTGCGCCGTGGGCTGGCCATTCATCTGGAGCACCCCCGCGCCTGGTTGGCCGATCATGCCGCGTACCAGGTGCAGATTGTTGACCTGCACCGCGGCGGCGGTCGCCTGGTGGGACTGGTAGAAGCCCTGGAGCACCGTGGACACCAGCCGGCGTGCTGTGCCGAGGATCTCCGCAGCTTCCCGGATCGACTCGGCCGGGACGTCGCAGATGTCTGACGCCCAATGCGGCGTGCACTCGGCCAGGCGCTGCCTGAGTTCGTCGAAGCCCGTGGTGTGGGCCCGCACGTATTCTGCGTCGATCCGGCCGGTGCGGATGATTTCGTGGAGCAGTGCGTTCATCAGGGCGACGTTGGTGCCTGCCCGGGGCGCGAGGTGCACGGTCGCCCGGCGGGCGGAAGGCGTGGGCCGCGGGTCCACGCAAACCAGCTTCGGCGGCTGCCGACCGGCCAGCCTGTCCAGTATCCGCATCCACAGCACGGGCTGGGTCTCCGCCATGTTGTGCCCGAAGAGGGCGAGGGTGTCGGCGTGGTCAAGGTCCGAGTAGGAGCCCGGCTGGCCATCCGAGCCGAAGCTCTGCTTGAGCGCCTCGGCGGCGGTGGAGGTACACATACGGGTGTTGCCGTCCAGATGGTTGGTGCCGATCCCGGCCCGCGCGATGACCGCGAGGGTGTAGTACTCCTCCAGGAACAACTGGCCGGTGGTGTAGAAGCCGATCGAGCCGGGACCGCACTCCGTCAGCAGGTGTTGCGACCGGTCGACGATCCGTTCCATGGCGCTGGGCCAGTCCGTCTCGGTCAGCCGGCCCGCCTCGCGCACCAGCGGCCGGGTGAGCCGGTCGGGAGCGGCATTCGCCTGCCAGCCGAAGAGATCCTTGGGGCCGAGCCGTCCCCGGTTGACCCGGTCGCCGGGCCGGCCCCGCACCCCCAGGATCCGGCCCGCGCCGACCGCCACGTCCATCGCATCACCGTTGGAGTGCAGAAGGGAGGTCGTAGGGACCCACCGCTCGACATCGGGCTCGGACACCCCTTCCGCGAGCTGGGTATCCACCCGGACCGGCCACTCCTCCCCAGGTCCGAACGGTGTCCGGGTCCCCCACGGCTCTGCGATGCGATCGGTCACTGGTACCACCTCACACCTCCCTCGTCCTCCCGTGCATCAGGGCCCGGCACAGCCACACCTCTCAGGCGTCACTCATGCCGGCTGGGTCTTGCAGCAGGCGGTCGCTGGGAGGGCGGGCCACTGGGGTGCGCGGTCAGGTGTTGAGCAGGCGGTTGAAGAATGAGCGGTATCGCTGGAGGGCGACGCGCAGTTCCTCCGTCGCCACTTCCTCGCCGCGGTGCCACTGGCCTTCGAGTCCTTGCTTGTGTTCGGAGAAGGTCGTTGCCAGGGCCTGCATGACCTCGGCGACCAGCGTGTCCGCCGCACCGACCGCCGCACGGGGATCGTCGACGAATTCACTCTGGATCCGCTGCCACCGACTGCGGAACTCTTCCTGCTCGGGCCCGAGCAACGGCGCGTCCGTCTCCTGGGTCTCGCCACCCCGGTTCCGCTCCGCTGCGGCGCCCCGGTCTTCGCCTTGGGGCGCGGAAACCCCCCGGTCTGTGGCTGTCGCCTCCCCCGGGAAGGTCGGTGGCGCCTCGGCCGGAGGCTCCTGGGCCGTGCCGCTCATGCGCTGTCGCGTGCCTGCCAGATCTTCGGTGGACGGTCCGTCCGCTCCGGGCTCGGATGTATCCCTGCGCTCCATCTCTCCGCCTCCGTTTCCGTCGGGGCGGTGCCTCGCCTGCCGGTGTCGCACCGGCTCACGCACCGCTCTCCCGTGGCTTCTGGCCGTTGTGCAGTAGTTCCGTGAACAGCGCGCGGTAGTGCACCATCGCGCCCCGCAGTTCCTCCGTCGTCGCCTCGTGCCGCGTACTGCGGCACCTGGTCCCATTCGTGGGCGTACCGGTCCCGGGTTGATGCCGGCAGCTCCTTGATGTGCAGCGCGTCGTGGCGCTGCTCGCGTTCACGCAGCTCGCGCTCGGCCGCCCGCCGGCTGCCTTTGGCCTCCACGGTCCGCTGGTACTCCGGTCCGAACCGTGCTTGCAGACGGCGACGACGCATGATCATCGATGCCGCCAGCGCACACAACAGCAGCACGACCACAACAGGCACGATGATGGCTATGAGTGTCCCAGTGGACATCGGTTCCTCCGCTTGCGGTTGCTGACGCGAAATGCAGATCAATTCCAGGCGGTCGGGTGCGTTCAAGCGGCGCGCACGGCAGGTAGCCGGTCTTCGGCAGGTTCGGCCGTACCTGTGGCTGACAGCGAGATACCGCTACCTGTAGTGCCTTCGTCCCGCGACGGCGTGCCCCTTCGCGGGACGGAGCCGCAGAATCGCGCCGATGGCCGCGAGCACGATGCCGATGTCCACAGGATGGAGAGGCCTGTCACGAATCCGACGAGAAGAATGATGCCGAGAACGACCATGACAGCCCCGATCTCGCATAACTGTTCCTTTTTACTTTGATCCCGGACCGCGGCAACGGCAACTGGTGCCGTTCACGACCAGGCGAGACGCAGCACCGTGACGTGGGCGCAGTGGTCTGGGGAGCCACTCCAGTCCCACCTCACGCCGCCGGACCGCTTCATGCTGTGGCGAGGAGTGCCTCACGTAGCTTGTTGCAGATGCGGGTCAGCAGGCGGGAGACGTGCATCTGGGAGAGGCCGAGCTCCTCGCCGATCTCGGTCTGCGTCATTTCGGCGCCGAAGCGCAGTTGGAGGAGGGTGCGGTCGCGGTCGTTGAGCTTGGCCAGGTGGGGCTTGAGGGCCTGGATGTCCTCAGCGAGGCCGAGGGCGGGGTCCTCGGCGCCGATGAGGTCGGCGACGAAACCGGTCTGCTGCTTGCCGCCACCGCCGGCCTGGATGGGCCGGTCGATGGAGTCGCTGTCGTAGCCGTTGCAGGCCACCAGGCCCTCTTCCACCTCGCTCTCGGGCATGTCGAGGTGGTCGGCGAGCTCCGCGACGGACGGCTCGTGGCTGCCCTCCCCCTCCAGCTCCTCGCGGGCCCGGGCGAGGTCGATCCGGAGCTCCTGGAGGCGCCGCGGCACCCGCACCGACCACGTGGTGTCGCGGAAGAACCGCTTGATCTCGCCCTGGATGTACGGGACGGCCAGCGTGGTGAACTCCACCTCACGGGAGGGGTCATAGCGGTCGATCGCCTTGATCAGACCGATCGTGCCCACCTGAAGCATGTCCTCCAGGGACTCCTTGCGGCTGGAGAAGCGGCGGGCCACGTAACGCACCAGGGTCAGGTTCATCTCGATGAGGGTGTTGCGCACGTACTGGTACTCAGACGTGCCCTCTTCCAGAGCCTCAAGGCGCAGGAACAACAGCTTTGAGAGCCTACGTGCGTCGGCGGGAGCCACATGCCGCGGATCAGGGATCTGCGGCACCGCCGGGGCCGGCACGGCACACACCTTCGACGAGGTCGCCTGTGCCGTTCCCACCGTCACGGTGCTGTTGCGCATGTCCTTGCTCCTTCCGGTTGCTGGTCCGCCCTCGTCATAAGGCCCCTACCCGCCACCGCCACGGGCATGTTCCGGCGGGCACGACCGTCCGCTCCATTGCTCGGCCAAGTCGGCATCGGACAGGGAGGGTTGGGAAAAGCCGTGAGTGCGCAGAGGATGGCGGACCCGCGTGATGAGTACGCCCTGTCGGCGAGCACAGGATGCGGCGGGCGACGATCCTGATCACGGTGGAGGCGTGCGGGTGCAGTTCGACGTGGTCGATCTCGCCGCCCCTCACCACCCGGGCGTAGCGGAATCCGTACGAGGGTTTCCCCTTGGGGCGTCCGGCCGCACGCGTCTTGACGGTGGCGTTTCGATCGCGGCGCTGGGTGGCGTGTCTTCGAATGATCTCGGGTGATGGATCATGGCCGAGTGATACGTCGCCATGAACTTCCTGATGCCGAGTGGGGGTTCGTCCGGCCTCAAGCCCGGCGGCAAGGTCTACTCCGCCGTGCACTCAGGCGTTGCCGACGCGTCAACACCGGCTCTGTGTAGTTTAGTTGGTATACAGGAGCAATGTCACACTTATCCGCACTACACGGAGTGGCCCACCTCCGGCTGCTCGGTCCCGTCGAATACGTTTCGGCTGACGGAACGGCCGGACGGCCCGGAGCGCCGGGGCCACAGGCCGTACTGGCGGCGCTGGCGCTCCGCGCGGGGACCCTGGTGACGATCGATCAGCTGGTGGACGGTCTGTACGACGACGATCCGCCCGCCTCCGCCCGCCGAGTGATCGTGAACTACGTCCATCGGCTGCGGACATACCTCGACCGTGCGCACGCCGCGGGCAGGGAGGGTGGCGCCGAATCCGATCGAGACGGTGGGGCCACGGTCATCGGGACCATGGCGGACGGCTATGTCCTGCGACTGCCGGCCGAGCGTGTCGACGCTCTGCTGTTCGGCCGGCTCACGCTGCGGGCCCGGCGTGCGGCCGCGCAGGGCGATTCCGCGTATGCCGCATCCGTTCTGAAGGGGGCGCTCGGTATGTGGCAGGGCCCGGCGCTGGCTGGGCTCCCCGGGCCCTACGCGCAGGAACAGCGCCGGTCGCTGGCCGAACAGCGGGCCTCGGCGACAGAGCATCACCTGGAGCTGTCGCTGGCGTGCGGCCGGCATGAGGAGGTGGTGCCGGAGATCCTGTGCGCTCTGGAGGCCTATCCGTACCGGGAGCGGCTGCACGGTGCGCTGATGCTGGCCCTGTACCGGTCGGAGCGGAGCGCCGATGCGCTGCTGGCCTACGATCACGCCCGCCAGGTACTCGCGGACGAGATGGGCATCGATACCGGCCCCGTCCTCGACGAGCTGCACGCCGCGGTGCTGGCGGGTGACCGGACTCTGCTGGCGGTTCCTGATACGGCGAGGACCGCTGCCGTCCCGGCCGAGGTGCGGGTGCGGTCAGCCGTCCCCGCACTGCGGGCGCCCGCCCAGTTGCCGGCCGTACCGTGCGACTTCACCGGTCGGCACGAGGAGGTCTGCACCCTGGTCGCCGCGCTCAGCGGGCACACCTCGCACCCCGTCGCGGTCATCACAGGGATGGGCGGCGTAGGCAAGACCGCGCTGGCCCTGCGCACCGGGCATGCGGTCATGGGCTCCTTCCCCGACGGCCAGTTGTACGCCGAACTGCGCACACCGTGCGGCGCTCCTGGTGCCCCGGCCGACGTTCTGGCCGGTTTCCTGACCTCACTGGGCGTGCCGCACGAGCGCCTGCCTGCTTCGTTGAGTGACCGCGCGGCACTGTTCCGCACCCTGCTGTCGGACCGCGCCGTGCTGGTGGTGCTGGACAATGCCGCCGGCGTCGCCCAGGTCGAGCCGTTGCTGCCCGGCGCCGACCAGTGCGCGGTCCTGGTCACCGCCCGTGCGCTGGCGGCGCTGCCGGCCGCCGTCAAGGTGTCGCTGAAGGGCCTCGACCCCCACGATTCCGTGGAGCTGATCGGCAAGGTCGCCGGTATCCGGCGGATCGAGGAGGAGCCGGACGCCGTCGCTGCGCTCGCCGCCGCCAGCGGCCATCTGCCGTTGGCGCTGCGGGCGATCGGCGCTCGCCTCGCGCTCCGGCCGGCCTGGCCGGTCGCCACGCTGCTGTCCCGGATGTCCGACGAGGCCAGGCTGCTCGGGGAACTGCGGGTCGGTGAGCTGACGGTCGAGGCGGTGTTCGAACAGTCGTACGCGCAGCTCTCTCCGCAGCGGGCCCGGGCGTTTCTTGCCTTGTCCCTTCCGCACTGCGTCGAGTTCGGCGTGAAGGGCGCCGCGGCGGTTCTCGAGCTACCGGAGCGGGAGGTGGAGGACGTCCTGGAGGCCCTGGTCGACGCGGTACTCCTGGAGACCCGCGCACCGGGCCGCTACCGCTACCACGATCTGGTCGGAGCCTATGCGCGAGCGACGGCCCGAGTGGAGCTGACCGACGAGGAACTGCGCCAAGTCGTGCGCCGCGCGGCCGACTTCATGTGTGCCAGTGTCGCCGGAGCAGTCCTGGCGACCCAGCCGCTGGGCGGTCGGCTGACCGCTGAGCTGCGACCGCGGCGGTCGGCGGGCGAGGACGTGGGGACCGGCCAGGAGGCGGTGCAGTGGATGCGGAGAGCGCTGCCCACCGTGGCCGCCGTGGCGGAACAGGCGGCCGGCAGCGGAGACGCGGAGGCGGTGGCACTCGCCGTCGACGGGCTGATGCTGGCTCCCTGCTTCGAGGAGAGCGTGCCCCTCGGCATGCTGGCGCCGGCGGCCACCGCTCTGGTGCGGGCCGCGGTGGCGTACTGCGACGAGGACGTGGTGGGCACGGCTCATTACGCGGCCGGGGTGATCCTCAAGAAGCACTCCTCGCTGGACTGCCTCGACCGCTCACGGGCGCATCTGCTGAAGGCACTGGAGATCTTCGGTGAGTCTCCCGCACCCGCCGATGGCCTCCGGCCCTTCCTGGCGGTTCTCTTCACCCATGCGATGCTGGCCCACCTCGACGCCATGTGCGCCGACTTCAGCTCGGCCCGCGCCCACGCGGAGCGGTCGGTGGAGATGGCGATGGTCACCGGCGATCAGGGGCTGGTCACACGGCGGCGCACTCTCCTGCTCCAGATCCGGGCCCAGGATCCCGGCAGCAGGGGGGACCTGGCCCGGATCCGTGCGCAGTGCCGGGAGCTGGCCGACCTGCTGACCTCCGGCAATGACGTGAAGTGGCTGATCCGGGTGATGATGACGGAGGCGGACACCCTGTTGTACGGCGGGCGTCCCGCGGAGGCGGCCGCGCTCTACCGCCAGGTGTTGCCGCGCGCCCGGACCACCGGCCATGCCCGAAACGAGACCGAGTGCCTGTACCGGCTCGCCGAGGCACTCCTGCTGACCGGGGACGCCCAAGCCGCCGTCGACCATGCGCGGCAGGCCCTTCAAGGGGCTCAACTCACCCAGGAGCACCTGCTGATGGCGCGCAGCCACCAGGCACTCGGCAGGGCCCTTCAGGCAGTGCGGGCCGGGTACGTGGACGGGGAGGCGGCGGGTCACTTGGAGAAAGCCGCGGAACTGTACCGGGTTCTCGGGCTCCATACGGGTTCCGGGGCTGCCGTCGGTCAGTGACCACGGCCCGCCCGGACACCGCTGGGGTCCGGGCGGGGCGCGATCAGCTGCACTGTGGCGTCACTTCCTGTATTTGGCACACCAGTCGGCCAGCACCGGGCCGATCTGCGCGAGCTGCTCCGGGCGGGTCAGTTCGCCGTGCGCGCCACGTACGGGAGTGATGGCGAGCCGGCCCGTCACATGGGGCCGCCAGGCCTGGGGGCGCTGCATGCCCGGAACCCAGCCCTCGGTGGCCTCGAAGAACAGCACATCGCCCCGGAACGAGCGCGGAACGAATCCGCTCTGGAGGCGACTGTTGCGGGCGAACACCCGGACCATGGCCGCCAGGCCCTGTTCCCCGAGCAGGGCGAGCGGGCCGACCGTGGCATCCGCCTGGTGCCCGAGGGAGTCGAACAGGGCCTGCCGCAGTTCTTCCGCCTCCGGTGCGTCGCCCCGGTCCGTCCCCGATCCGCTCTTTTCCGTCCTTCCTGTGTCGTGGCCGTCGACGGTCGCGCGCGACGGGTAACTGTCCATCAGGACAAGCGAGTTGACCTTTTCTCCGGCCTCCTGGAGCCGTACCGCCATCTCGTGGGCCACCACCCCGCCGAAGGACCAGCCGAGGAGTGAGAAGGGGCCATCCGGCTGCACCGACCTGATCTGCGCGAGGTAGGCCTCCACCATCTCCGTCATGCTTTCCGGAGCCGCATCGGGCTCGGTGAGCCCGTGTGCCTGAAGGCCGTACACGGGCTGGTCGGGTGCAAGGTGGCGGAGCAGCCCGGAGTACACCCAGCTGGTTCCGGCCGCCGGGTGGACGCAGAAGAGCGGCTCGGGGGGTGTGGCGCCCCGTGTGCGGGATGGCGTGGCCGCCCGGCGTACGGAGCGCAGCGGGAGCAGGACCGCGAGGGAGTCGTCGGGCGTGTCCTGCGAGAGCCGCTCGGCGAGTCCGGCGACGGTGGGGGCATCGAACAGGGTCCTGATGCTCAGCTCGGCGCCGAGCACCGAACGCGCCCTGGCGATCAGCCGGGTGGCGAGCATCGAGTGGCCGCCCAGGGCGAAGAAGTCGTCGTCGATGCCCACCTCGGGCACCCCGAGGACCTCGGTGAACAGCCCGCACAACAGCTCCTCGCGCACCGTTCGCGGGCCTCGGCGGTGCTCCACCGTCCCGTCACCCGGTGCCGGCAGCATCCGCCGGTCGAGCTTTCCGCGCGAGGTCAGCGGCAGGGTGTCCAGGAACACGAACGACGACGGCACCATGTGGCGGGGCAGTGACGCCGTGGCGAGGCGGCGCAGCTCGCGGGCATCCGCCCGGCCCTGCTCCGTCGGAACCACATAGGCGACCAGCTTGCGCTCCCCCGGCCTGTCCTCCCGGACGATCACGGTCACCTGGCGGACCGCGTCGTGTCCGGCGAGCACCGACTCCACCTCGCCGGGTTCGATCCGGAAGCCGCGGACCTTCACCTGATCGTCGGTGCGACCCATATATTCCAGGACACCGTCGGCGCTCCAGCGCGCCAGGTCCCCGGTCCGGTACATGCGCTCCCCCGGCTCTCCGAACGGGCAGGCCACGAACCGCTGTGCCGTCAGCCCCGGCCGGCCCAGGTATCCGCGGGCCGTCCCCGCTCCGGCCAGATACAGTTCGCCGACCACCCCGGCGGGCAGCGGACGCAGGCCCGCGTCGAGGACGTACATACGGTTGTTGCTGATCGGCCGGCCGATCAGCGGGCGCTCGTGTTCCGCTGCCGCGCCGTGTGACACGTACACGGTGCACTCCGTCGGGCCGTAGGTGTTGAAGCCCTCGGTCCCGGAAATGGCGCGGAGTTCGCTCCACAGCGCCTGGTCGACGGCCTCGCCGCCGAGCTCGACGATGCGCGGTTGCGAGGGCTGCCCTGCGGACAGCATGCCCGCCGTCATCAGCTGCCGGCAGTACGTCGGCGAGATCTCCATGTAGTCGATGCCCGCGGCGCCGATGTACTCGACCATCGCCTCCGGGTCGCGGCGGACCTCGTCGTGCACGAGGTGCAGTTCATGGCCGCCCAGCAGCCACAGGACCGGTTCCCAGGAGGAGTCGAAGGTCAGCGGTCCGGTCACCAGGGCACGGAACCGGTGGTCCCCGGCGGCCGCCACCTGAGGCGCGAACACCGCGAAGTGGGCGTGGAACAGGTTGCTGAGATTGCGGTGCTCCACGGCCACCCCCTTCGGCCGGCCCGTCGAGCCCGAGGTGTAGATGACGTAGGCGAGATGGTCCGGGCGCAGCGGTACGGGCCGGTCCGCAGGGTGCGGATCGACCGGCGCGTACCGGCTGAGGGACTGACGCACGGCAGGGTCGTCGAGGACCAGCACCTGGAGCGAGGGATCGGCCCCCGGACGGAGCCGGGCCAGGTTCTCCCTGTCGGTCAGCAGGAAGGACGGCGCGGCGTCCGCCAGCATCAGGGCGGTCCGGTCCTCGGGGTCCTCCGGGTCCATGGGCACGTAGCAGCAGCCCGCCTTGAGCGCGGCCAGCAGCGCGACGATGTGCTCGCCGGCCCGTGGGAGCAAGGTGGCCACTCGCTGTTCCGGCCGGATGCCCTGGCTGATCAGCAGCCAGGCCAGCCGGTTCGCGTGGGCGTTCAGCTCACGGAAGGTCAGCGTGCCGTCGGCGTCGACCACCGCGGTGGCATCCGGGCTGTTCCGTACGTGCTCCTCGAAGATCTCGTGCACCAGCCGGTCGTCCGGCAGCGGAAGGGCGGTGTCGTTCCACCCGGAGAGGATGCGGACGCGCTCCTGCGGGGAGAGCAGTTCCATCGCTCCGATGGGAGTGTCCGGGGCGGCGCCGGCGGTGGTGAGGAGGCTCAGCAGGCGCTGGGTCAGGGCCTCGGCGGTGGCACGTTCGAACAGGTCGGCCGAGTAGTGCAACAGGCCGTCGACGCCGCCGGGGCTGCCGTCGGCGCCGTGCCGTTCGGTGAAGGTGAAATCGAGGTCGAATTTGGTGGGGGCCGTGTCGAGGGGTTGGGGTGTGAGGGTGGTGCCGGGGAGATCGAGGGTGCCTTCGGCGTTGTTCTGGAGGACGAGCATGGTCTGGAAGAGCGGATGACGGGCAGTGCTCCGGTCCGGGTTCAGCCTCTCCACCAGCTGCTCGAAGGGCAGATCCTGGTGGGCGAACGCCGCCAGATCCCCTTCCCGTGTCCGGGCGAGCAACTCGCCGAACGACGGATTCCCCGAGGTGTCCGTCCGCAACACCAGCGTATTGACGAAGAACCCGACGATATCGTCCAACGCCTGATCGGTCCGTCCCGCCGTCGCGGTACCCAACGGGATGTCCGTACCGGCCCCCAACCTCGTCAGCAGCGCCGCCAACCCCGCCTGAAGCACCATGAACAACGTCGCACCCTGCTCACGCGCCAACGACTCAAGACGCCCATGCAAGTCGGCAGACAGCCGGAAATGAACGAGACCACCGGAATGCGTGGGCCGGGACGGACGCGGCCGGTCGGTGGGCAGCGCCAGCTCCTGCGGAAGACCCTCCAGCGCCCCCACCCAGAAGTCCGCCTGCTGCCCACCCACCTCCGCCAGAAGCTCACGCTGCCACAACGTGTAATCCGCATACTGGACCGCCAGCGCCTCCCACACAGGAACACTGCCGGTGAGACGGGCGCGATAAGCCGTGGACAGATCGCGCAGCAGCGGAGCTTCCGACCAACCGTCACTGGCGATGTGATGCAACGTCAGCAGAAGCAGATGCTCTTCGGGGCCGACGGTGAACAACGTGACCCGCAGGGGCAGTTCCCCGGCGAGGTCGAAGGGTGTGAAAGCCGCGGCGTGGAAGCGGGCGGAGATCTCGTCGGCGGGGCACGGCACCACGGTGACCTCGACGGCGGCCTCGTCGGGGGCGAGCACCTGCTGGTGCGGCTCGCCCTCGTGGGCGGGGAAGACCGTGCGCAGTGCCTCATGGCGCCCGACGACATCGTTCACGGCGTACTGGAGTGCGTCCACATCCACCGGGCCCCGCACCCGGAAGGCGAACGGCGCGTTATAGGTCGGACTCTGCTCCAGACGATCCAGGAACCACAGCCGCTGCTGCGCGAACGACAACGGCACCACCGCAGGCCGCGCCCGCGCCGTCACCGCCGGCCGGGCCACGGCACCGTCGGCCAGCAGATCCGCCAGCCCCGCGGCCGTCGGGGAGCCGAAGAACTCCCTGACACCCAGCTCCACGCCCAGCACCGAACGGATCCGGCTCAGCAGTCGAGTGGCCAGCAGCGAGTGGCCGCCCAGGGCGAAGAAATTGTCCGCCACCCCGACCGTCGGCACACCCAACACCTGGGCGAACAGCTGACACAACACCTCCTCCCGCGCAGACCGCGGACCACGCTCGCCCCTCCCGGCACGGCCGGGGCCGTCCCCGGATGCCGGACCGGCACCTGCGGCACCGCCAGGGCCGGACGCCTGACGGGCGGGGAGCCGATGCTCGTCCGTCCGGTCCAGGAATGCCCGCTCCTCTGCCCGCGACGCGAAGATTGCCAGCGAACCGATGGCGGTGTCCGGTGCGTCCGCGGCGGCGTCGAGAGCGCGGACGAGGAGGCCGGCCATGGTGTCCGCGGTGGTGCGGTCGAACAGATCGGTGGCGAACTGGAGGATGCCGGACATGCCCAGGGGGCGTTCGTCGGCGTCCCGCTCCTCCGTGAAGCTCCAGCCGAGGTCGAATTTGGAGGGTGCGGTGTCCAGGGGTTGGGGTGTGAGGGTGGTACCGGGGAGATCGAGGGTGCCTTCGGCGTTGTTCTGAAGGACAAGCATGGTCTGAAAGAGCGGATGACGGGCAGTGCTCCGGTCCGGGTTCAGCCTCTCCACCAGCTGCTCGAAGGGCAGATCCTGGTGGGCGAACGCCGCCAGATCCCCCTCCCGTGTCCGGGCGAGCAACTCACCGAACGACGGATCGCCCGAGGTGTCCGTCCGCAACACCAGCGTATTGACGAAGAACCCGACGATATCGTCCAACGCCTGATCGGTCCGTCCCGCCGTCGCGGTACCCAACGCGATGTCCGTACCGGCCCCCAACCTCGTCAGCAACGCCGCCAACCCCGCCTGAAGCACCATGAACAACGTCGCACCCTGCTCACGCGCCAACGACTCAAGACGCCCATGCAAGTCGGCAGGCAGCCGGAAATGAACGAGACCACCGGAATGGGTGGGCCGCGACGGACGCGGCCGGTCGGTGGGCAGCGCCAGCTCCTGCGGAAGACCCTCCAGTGCCCCCACCCAGAAGTCCGCCTGCTGCCCACCCACCTCCGCCAGAAGCTCACGCTGCCACAACGTGTAATCCGCATACTGGACCGCCAGCGCCTCCCACACAGGAACACTGCCGGTGAGGCGGGCGCGATAAGCCGTGGACAGATCGCGCAGCAGCGGAGCTTCCGACCAGCCGTCGCTGGCGATGTGATGCAACGTCAGCAGAAGCAGGTGCTCATCGGGAGCGGCGGTGAACAGCGAGACACGCAAGGGAAGTTCGACCGCCAGGTCGAAGGGGGCGAACGCCGCGTCATGAAAGAGGGAGCTCAGCTCCTCGGCGGCACACGGCACCACCGCCACCTTCACCGTCGCGTGCTCGGGTGCCAGGATGTCCTGGAAGGGCTCGTCGTCGCGGACCGGGAAGACCGTGCGCAGCGCCTCATGACGCCCGACCACATCGTTCACGGCGTACTGGAGGGCGTCCACATCCACCGGGCCCCGCACCCGGAAGGCGAACGGCGCGTTATAGGTCGGACTCTGCTCCAGACGATCCAGGAACCACAGCCGCTGCTGCGCGAACGACAACGGCACCACCGCGGGCCGCGCCCGCGCCGTCACCGCCGGCCGGGCCGCGGCACCGTCGGCCAGCAGATCCGCCAGCCCCGCCACGGTCGGCGAACCGAACAGTTCGCGGACGCCCAGCTCCACGCCCAGCACCGAACGGATCCGGCTCAGGAGCTGGGCTGCCCTCAGCGAATGCCCGCCCAGGGCGAAGAAGTTGTCCGCCACCCCGACCGTCGGCACACCCAGCACCTGGGCGAACAGCCGGCACAACACCTCCTCCCGCACTGATCGCGGACCACGCCCCCTGCCGGCACGGCCGGGGCCGTCCCCGGACGGGGCTGTGGCATCGGCCTGCTCCGCGACCGCGGGACTCTGCGCTTGCGTCATGGTGCTCCTCCCTTGGAGACGGAGATGGGTCAGTTGCCGGTGGCGGGCTGCGGCGACAGGTCGCGCCAGTGCTCCTCGATGTGGTCGAGGCAGGCCTGATATCCGTCGGCGCCCCGGGTCACCGTCCAGCCCTGCGGAGGTGCCAGGTGCGACGGCCAGAGGGAGTGCTGGTTGTGCTGGTTGACCAGGACGAGATAGGTGCCGTCGACGTCTTCGAAGGGGTGCGTATGCGTCACGGGGGGTGTCCTTTCAGGTGGCTGGGAGCGGTGTGGGGCGGAGCGTTCCCGTTCGGCGGGCTCAGACCGCGGCGTGGGATGCCGGTGTGGTGAGCGGTGCGATGTGGGCCGGCAGCTGCCGCCAGATCTCCGGGGTGTAGAAGTGCCCGCCGGGCAGCACATCGTGGCGGTACGCACCGCGGGCGACCCGGCGCCACTGGTTTCCGGCGTCCGGCTCGATGACATCGTCGTCCGTCGCGGAGAGCATCTGGACGGGGACGCCCACCGTGGTCCCCGGCCGGCAGCGAAAGGTGTCACGGACCCGGATGTCCGCACGCATGAGCTCCACGGCCATCTCCTGGAGTCCCGGGTCCGCCAGGACGTGTTCGGGCATCAGGCCGTTGGTGCGCATCCAGTCCAGCAGCTCGGCGTCGGTGTCCTGGCGCGCGGGGAACATGTCCCGTGGAGTCAGACCGCGGTCCGGCGCGTTGCACGAGGAGACGACCAGTGCCTCCGGGGCCGGGCCGGCCGCGGCCTCGATCCGGGCCGCGACGTCGAAGGCCATCCATCCGCCCATGCTGTGCCCGAACAGGACGTATGGCCCGTCGGCTGCGGAGAGCACAGCGGTGGTGGCGTCCGCGGCGAGTTCCTCCCAGTCGGCCGCGTACGGCTCCAGGAAGCGCCCCTCCCGGCCGGGGTAGCAGATGGCGGAGAGGGCCACCTCGGCGGGCAGGCTGTCGCTCCAGGAGTGATACGGCCCGGTGCCGCCGCCGCAGAAGCCCAGGCAGAGGAGCGTGCGCACGGTGTGACGGTCCGGTGGTTTGATCGGGATGACGGTGGTGTCCTGAGGTCCGGGCATCGTGGCCCTCTCCCTGTCTGTGTGGGGGTCTTTTGTCTCTTCGGCGTCTCTGCTGCGTCTCTGCGGTGACGGATCGCGGTATCCGCGCGGGCGGCGCAGTGACGGTGATGCAGAAGGTGCGCGGTGATCGCGGGAGGCGGATGTCGGCCCGTCAGCGGTCGGCGCGCAGGCTCTCGACGTGCCGCGCCAGGTCCCTGAGCCGTGGATGCTGGTAGACCTCACGGGCCGACATCACGACCCCCAGCTGCTTCTTCAGCCGGGCCACGACACGCAGGGCGATCAGCGAATGGCCGCCCATGGCGAAGAAGTCGTCATCGGCCCTGATGTGCTCACGGCCGAGTACTTCGGACCATACGGCCGCTATCAGCGTCTCGGCCTCGCTCTCCGGAGCGTTGTCCAGGTCCGCCGTGGCCGGTTCGGGCGCGGGCAGGGCGGTGAGGTCGACCTTGCCGTTCACGGTCAGCGGCATCGCGTCGAGTGGGAGGTATGCGGTCGGGCGCATGAACTGCGGCAGAGCGGCGGCCAGATGGGCGCGCAGCGTGTCGGGAGTGGGGGTGCCGGTGGCAGACGCGTCGCCCGCGGCACCTGTCGCCGCCACGTAGTACGCGGCGAGCTGTTCGCCGACGGCGGTGCCGCTGTGCAGGGTGACCACGGCGGCCGCCACACCCGGATGGGTGGTCAGCGCGGCCTCGATATCGCCCAACTCCACACGGTGACCGCGGAGTTTGACCTGACGGTCGCTGCGTCCCCGGTATTCCAGGGAGTTGTCGGGGCGCCGGCGCACCAGGTCTCCGGTGCGGTACATCCGCGTGCCGTCGGCGGCGAACGGGTCGGCGACGAACCGCGTGGCGGTGAGCGCGGGCCGGTTCACATAGCCGACGGCCAGCTGCCGACCGGCGAGGTAGAGCTCGCCCTCCTCGCCGAACGGCACCGGCCGCAGCGCGGCGTCGAGGACGTGGCAGCGGACTCCCGGCAGGGGACGTCCGATGTGCGGAGCGAAGTCCTCGATCCAGGCAGCGGTGGCGTCCACCGTGCACTCGGTGGGGCCGTAGAGGTTGACCGCTTCGAGGCGCCGGGCGTCGTGTGCGGCCGCCAGCTCCCGCCAGGTGCCCTCCGGTACCGCCTCGCCGCCCATGAACAGCCGGAGCCGTCGCCCCTCGGCGGCGCGTACGAGCAGGTCGTCGCGGAGCAGCGGCCAGTGCGAGGGGGTCAGGTCGAGGTCGTGCACCCCGTGCTCGTCCAGGACTGCCCCCAGCAGGGCCGGATCGGTGCGCTCCGCCTCCCCCAGGACGACCACGGTGTCGCCCCGGCACACCCGTGCCCATTGCTGGACCGAGGCGTCGAAGGAAACGCTGGCGTTCCATGCGACGACCCGGTGCCCAGGGTCGTAGAAGCCCGCCTCCTCCAGCCCGGTGACCAGTGCCGCCACCGCGCCCCGGGTGGTTTCGACGCCCTTCGGTACGCCCGTCGAGCCGGAGGTGTAGATGACGTACGCCGGGGTCCGAGCGGAGACCGGTACGGGCGGAGCCGGAGTGTGCTCCGGGGCCGGGGCCTCCGGAGGGGGTGCGACCGGAAGGGTGCGGACACCTTCCGGCCACACCGGGCCGTCGCTTCCCCCGGTCAGCACCACGTCGATGCCCGCGTCACGCACCATCGCATGCAGGCGTTCCTGCGGATAGGCGGGGTCGAGCGGTACGTAGGCGGCGCCGGTCCGCCAGACGGCGAGCAGCGCGACGACGAGGTCGGTGCCCCGGGGCAGGCTGATCCCGATCCGCCGGCCGGGTGCGGCGCCGTGGCCGGCCAGCACTCCCGCCAAATGGGCGGTGTGCCGGTCGAGTTCGGCGAAGGTGAGCGCACCACGGTGGCTGACCGCGATGCGGTCCGGGGTCGCCGAGACGGCCTGCTGGAAACGGGTCAGCAGATCGACGGCGTGGTCCGGTGCGCTGTGAGGGCGATTGTCGAGGAGGTCGGTCATGCTGCCCGCTCCTCTCCCGGGGCGGGCGGCACGGTGGGCCGGCAGTCCGCGAGGGCGATGGGTTCGCCCATCGCGACGACGATGCGGCGGTCGCCGCGGAAGGGGTCGCGGCCATGGGTGGCCAGCACGTTGTCGACGAGCAGCACATCGCCCGGCTGCCAGGCCTCGCGCACCGTCGCACCCTCGTATGCGGCGTTGATGGCGTCGAGTTCGTCGCGCGTCAGCGGCACGCCGTCGCCGAGGCCGGTCTCGAAGGGCAGGCCGTCCGGCCCGAATTCGTCCAGCAGCGCCTCCCGGATCTCCTCGTCCAGCGACCAGGAGTTCCAGAAAGCCATGTGGTTGAACCAGACCTCCTCCCCCGTCTGCGGATGCCGGATGATCCCGGGCCGCAGTTGCCGGGTACGCAGTACGCCCGAGGCGTCCCATTCACAGGAGATGAGGTTGTCCGCGCAGTACTTCTCGGTCTGCTCCCGGGTGTCGGCGGCGAATGCGGTGCGCCAGTCCAGAGAGATGTGCTCGGAGTAGTTGCGGGTCAGCAACCAGCCGGCCGAGCGCATCCGCTGCACGAGCGCGGAAGGTATCCGGCGGAGCACTTCGCGGCAGTCGGCGACCGGTGTCGCGCCGCCCTCCTCCGGTGCCGTCAGGCAGGAGAAGAGCAGCAGACCGGGGTAGGTCAGTGTGTAGCTGTTCTCGTTGTGCATACGGATCGGCTGGTTGGGCGGGAGGTCGGTGGAGGAGTAGACGTCGTTCCCGTAGCTGCTGCGGGGGGTGGCCTTCTCACGGTAGGGAGTGCGGCGGGGCACCAGGACATCGCGTACCTTCGCGAAGTCCTCGACGTCGCGGACCGGGAGGCCCCGCAGGTACACCGCACCGTGCCGGTGCAGGGCGGTGCGCAGCTCCGCGTGGACCGATCCGAGCCACTCAACTGCTTCGGCGGCGTCGGTGAAGCGGGGGACGTGTGCCATCGCCGGCTTACCGGGTTCGAGGGTCCAGGCGGGGGGTCCCGCGGTGGCGGACCGGGAAGAGCTCATGGTTGTGCGCTGCCTCTCATGTCGTTGCTGACGGATGTCCTCGGACGCTGCTCGGGGGAGGTCACCCCCATCCGGTGTCGTTCCGGATCTCGGACGGGTGGCGCATGTTCTGCGCGGGGCCGGGGAGCGGGGACATGGAATTCCTTTCACGTCATGGGGAAGGTGCGGACGGTTCCGCGGGAGGAATCGGCGCGGTACGTCGAATCGGCACCGCACTCGGCTCGGCCCGTCCCGCGTACCGCGCGCAGGACGTTCTGCCGAAATGCGCTGCAGAATTGCTCCGGCCGCGGGTGCCAGTCGCTCTTTCCGGCCGTGCCGACGCGTTTCACGTTGTCATCGGGAAAGACGTGCACCAAGAGCATTCGGGGATGGTGTTCATGCCTGTCGCATAAAGGAGAGGGGACAAAAGGGGCACCCGTGGTTGCGGGGCCGGAGCGCCCGACGCCCGTCAGTACGGCGCGGAGGGGTCCGGGCGGGCGCGGACGGGCGCGGACAAGGGGCCCGGCCGTCATCCGCTCAGCTCGGGTCGGCCTCGCGCGCGGGCAGGTCGCGACGGGCGCGGATCGGGGACCACCACAGGATCAACGCCGCCAGCGGCATGGCTGCGGTCAGCAGCCACATCGTCGGCCGCACCCCCCACAGCGTGCCGAGGCCACCCGCGAGGAGCGCGCCCAGCGGCAGAGTTCCGTAGTTGACGAACGCCGAGCAGGCAGTCACCCTGCCGAGCACACCGGAGGGGCAATACCCTTGGATGAAGCCTGCCTTGATGATGTTTCCCGCCACCACGCCGAGCGCGGCAGCGCCGTAGCCGACGACGAAGAACGCCAGTCCGGCGCCGTCTCGGGTGAGCGCCATCAGCGGGGCGAGTGCGGGCACGCCCAGCTCGAACAGCAGCAGGGCCCGAGCGGTACCGAGCCGGGCCGCGCCCCGGCGCACCAGCAACGCGCCCAGGACTCCCCCTGCGCCGCCGAGGCCCACCAGCGCCCCCACCGCGCCGGAGGACAGGCCGATGTCCCGCGCCAGGAAGACGACGAGCAGGGCCTGGCAGCCTCCCAGGGCGAGATTCGAGGCGCCTCCGAAGAGCGTGAGGCTGCGCAGGTACGGATCACGGGCGACCAGCCGCACCCCCTCCCGTAAGTCCCCGAGCAGCGGCGGGCGGCGCCCCGACCGGGAGCCCGCTGCCGGCGGCTCGCGGTGGCGGATGCGGCCTATGCACAGGAAGGAGACGAGGAAGGTCGCCGCGTTGGTCAGCATGCCGTCGACCGCACCGGCGGCCTGTGCAATCAGACCTCCGGATCCCACACCGGCGATCTGCGCCGCGGCGGCGCTTCCGTGCAGCTTCGCGTTGCCCTCGGCCTGGTCCGGGGAGCTGAGCAGGGTGGGGAGGTAGGCGGTGTACGCGGTCTGGAAGAAGACGGCCGCCGAGCCCACCAGCAGGGCGACCAGCAGCAGCTGACCGATGCCGAGTACACCGCACCATGCGGCAACCGGCACGCTCAGGAACAGGGCGCACGAGACGGCGTCGCAGACCAGCATGACCGTGCGGCGGCGCAGCCGGTCCACCCAGACTCCGGCGGGCAGCCCGATGACGAGCCAGGGCAGCCACGTCGCGACGTTGAGCAGGCTCACCGCGAAGGTTCCGGCATGCAGCACGGAGACGGCGGCCAGCGGCAGCAGTACACCCGTGACGGACACGCCGAACTTGCCCGCGGTCTCCCCGAACCACAGCTGCCGGAAATCCCGGTGGCGGCGTAACAGTCCGCCGCCCGCAGTGCGTGCCGCCAGGTGCCCGGTCTTCACCGGCACGGGGAGGCGCCCGTCTGCTCCATGTTGACTGGCTGTTGATCAAGCATGTCTAGCGTGCCTTCCGATCGGGGGATATCTCTGATGGGGCTGAGGGATGATGAATACGTCAGAACCACCGGGACGAATTGAGCTCAGCGAGGAAGCATCGCTCGTATTCGGCTACGCCGCACAGCGCGCCGTATGCAGCATCGAGGAACTCACCGTCGTGGGACTGGACAGCGCGGACGTGGAACGAGCGGTGAAAGAGCTCGTGGAAATGCGATTACTCTGCCGCGCCGAAGGAGAGGCCGGCCGCTTGACCGTGGTGCCGCCCCGGACCGCCGCAGACCGGTTGCTGCGTCCCTTGGAGCGCCATGTGCGGGAGCGCTACGAGGAGATCGAGCGCCTCCGGGAGACGTTCGCCTCGCTGCTCCCTGCCTACGAGTCGGGGCGGGCGCGTCGTTCGGACGCCGAGCCGATCGAGCTGCTCACCGACCTGAGGACCGTCCAGGAGACCATCGACGAGTTGACGATCGGCGCCCGGCAGGAGGTGCTCACCGCCCAGCCGGGTGGTGCCCGTTCCGCCCGCGCACTCCAGGAGGCGGATGAGCGGGACCGGCAGATGCTCACGCGCGGCGTCCGGATGCGCACCCTTTACCAGCATCCCGCCCGCTACGACCAGCCGACGGTCGACCACGTCCGGCGCGTGATGCACCTCGGAGCGCAGGTGCGGACGCGGACCGACGGCCTGTGCCGGCTGCTGGTCTTCGACCACCGCGTGGCCCTGCTGGGGCTGCGGGACGACCCGGAGGCGGCCCTGCTGGTGCGCGAGCCGCATATCGTCCACTACATACGGGTGTTCTTCGACTGCCTGTGGCGCGATGCCTCGCTCTTCCCGGTCAGCTTCGACTCGGCCGCGGCCGTCCGGATCTCCGGCGAGATCCAGGAGTCGATCGTCGCCATGCTGTCGGAGGGGTTGGAGGACAAGTCGATCGCGCGGCGCCTGGGGATGTCCGTGCGCAGCTGTCAGCGCCACGCCTCGGAAATCATGAAGGCGGTCGGTGCGAAGAGCCGGTTCCAGGCCGGGTATGTGCTGGGGCGGCTGCACGCCGCCGCGCGGGACCAGGAGTGAGCCGGAAGCCGCCCGCACGTCACCGGGGCCGGCCCAGGGCTCGTACGGGGAGGCCCGGATCCACCCCGGCCAGTTCGCGTACCAGCCCGCCGAGGCCCTCGGCGTGCCGGGCTGCCTCCTCCGCCGTGTAGTTGGCGGGGTTCGCTTCCACGCACACGCTGGTGCCGGCGTGCTCGGAGTGCACGTCGAAGTACAGGCCGAGGTCCGGGATGGGCCCGGTGACCAGGGTGCGCACCACGCCGGTGGCCGGTCCGAAGCGCAGATCGCGGTCGAAGTTGACGATATTGACCACCGGTCCGACGCTGTGCTGCTCCGGGCCCGCGGCGAGCGTGCGCCGGAACTCCTCGTAGCGGTACCGGTGGTGGCGCAGCGCCTGCCCGATCTGGCGGTCCGTCCGCCGGAAGGTGTCGGTCACCGACCGCTCCGGCTCCACGAGCACCCGGAACGGCAGGAGGTTCGCCATCGGGGCGACGACATTGCGCAGCAGGCGGGTGGGCCGGCTCGTCGCGGAGCAGCCGAAGGTCACCTCGTCGGCGCCGGTGACCTGCCACAGATAGAGGGCGGCGGCGGTGATCAGGAAGCGCGCGGTGGACACCTCCAGCCGCTCGCTCTGGGCTCGGACGGCGTCGACCACCTGCCGTGGCAGATGGTGGCTGTACTGCAAGGTGACAGGTGCGGGCGGAGCGTCCGCCCGGAGCCGGCCGGTGGCCGGCCAGTCGAGCGCGACCTTCTCCCAGAACTCCCGGTCGGCCGCATACATCCGGCCGGCCCGGTAGGCGCGGTCGTGCTCGACGGCGGCCGTGACCGGCGCGAAGGGGTTGGGTTCGCAAGGGGAACCGGTGTGCATCGAGTGGTAGAGGGCCGCGGTCCTGCGGGCAACGGCGGCAGTTCCATGGCCGTCCGTGATGATGTGGTGGAAACGGCGATACCAGAAGTGGCGGTCCCCCGACACCTTGATCAGCGCACCGGCCAGCAGAGAACCGCAGGTCAGGTCGACCGGGCGGGCCATCTCGGCACGCATCCAGGCCACCGCCTCCGCGTCGGGGTCGGGCCGTTCACTCATGTCGAGGACCTCGAACGACCATTCCGCGGGCCCCAGTTCCTGGTAGGGCGTACCGTCGGTGGCGACGAGGAACCGTGCGCCGAGCGATCCTGCTTCGTCCACGGCGGTGCGGGCGGCCGCTTCGAGGAGCTTCGCATCGACGGCGCCGGTGATCTCGTAGTAGTCACCCACGTTGTAGACCGGGCTGCTCGGTTCGAGCACCTGCGATATCCAGATCTCCAGTTGCCCCGCGGTCAAAGGGGATTGCACGTTTCCGCTCCAGAGGTCTAGGGAACCGTTGTCCGCCCAGCCTGGCAGCCGCACCGGGCATCGCACAGGCCATGCCAGGGGTGGTGTCTGCGCCAGTCGTGGACCCGAGGGGGCGCGGCGCCTCCCCCGCTCCACGCTGAGGAACGTGGGCGCATACCCGGTTGGTGAAACATCGAGGAACATCGAGGACGCGAAACACGCTCGGCGCTGGTGGGAAGCGCAAGGGCTGACGCAGAACGGCGACGGGGCCAACTACCGCAGCGGGAGCCCTTGCGTTCTTGGTCAGCCGAGGAAGCTCAACCGAACCTGGCGGTTCGGGTTGTCGACGTTGGTGTCCGCGAAGCTCCGTTAAGGCAACCCGCACGATACTCGGTGACACCTGTCTCAGCTGACCAACGCGTCAGAGTCAGCTGGGCACCTTTAGGTACGCCCCCGACGTTGCGGAGCCTCGGCGGCTGCTCCGGCCCGTACCCGTAACCCCGACGCGCACCCCGCGCTATGGCGACCTGGCGCAACCTCGCGGTCGGCGCCCTGCGACTGAACGGCGCGAAGAACATCGTTTCCGGCCGTCGCCGCAATGCGCGTGACGCCCGCCGCCCCCTCACGCTCCTCGGCCTCATCTGAGCACGAAGCGGACCTCACTCGACTACACCGAAGCCCTGAGAGCTGTCGCAGAATAACTTCAGGCTTGATCTCGGTCAGGCGGGCTGTCTCGCGAGGTCATCGAATGGAACGGCGCTTCAGCGTTCGTGAGTATTTTCCGACGGCTCCCTGGGCCGCTCAGGGGTCGACCGGGGCCGGCGCATGCGTTCTCGGCGTCCTCTCAGGCCGAGACCGAGAGGTAACGCCGCCTCAGATGGTCGGGGTGTCGTCAACAATCGGCCGGTGAATCTCAACGACCGGCTTCCACCCCGCGGAGAACTCGATGAAGTCCGCACGGGTGGGGTAGGTGTCGATCGCGCGACGGTCACGCTTGGGGCTGTCGCTCCCCTTGCGCCCCCGGGGAATCTGCTCCTCGAAGATGTCGACCTTCACGTCGGGAACCTCCTTGAGGCCCTGGCGCCAGATCTGCACGACGTCGGCGCCGAAGGCCTGCCGGGCCGCAGCATAAAGGGCCGTGAGAGCCCCCTTGTCCCCACTAGGGACGAAGAGCGCCAGGTCCAGCACGACACCGGCGGACTGGAGGACCTCGATGGTCGCGGAGCCGTTCTCGTCGGCCAAGTAGATTCCGGCTTCATTCTCGTCGTCGGGAAGCCAGGAGACCTCTTCCTGGAATACGGTTCTCGCCGTGATGGAGCCGCCCTCGAAATCCTCACCGGACTTGGTCAGAAAAGCAGGGACATAGCAGTCGGGAAGCTTGAGTTCTGCCGTGTCAGCGGAAATGAAGAGCCTGTCTTTCACGCCGAGCTTCGTCACCTCTTCCAGCGAGAGGCGGCGAGCGGCGATCTTCTCCGTGTTCACGATTTCCCTTTCAGGTTGCATTTGTCCCTCCGAACAAGAACGCTATCACGAAACCCTGAGGTCAACTGCCCAGCAATCCTTGGGTAGATGGCCTCCGATGACCTGCACGGGAGGATGCCGAAGCGAGTGCCACTCGGCCGGGAACACGCATCCGCCAGGTAGTGTCCCTCGTCATGCTGTCGGAGATCAACTGGCGATTGCATTGCGGTGCGTTGGGTAGCGCGGAGGAACTAAAAGAGAGTTTACGGCAGATATCACCCATATCCCCTTCGGGGAGGTGGCGACGCGGTAAGGCGATCCATTCGTCGTGCATCTCGAAGAGCGCAGCGGAAGCCAACCGGATGGTCCGACAACGCAACAAGGAAACCCCCACCGGCAACATCCGGATGAAGCGCGAACCGGAAGTCGCGTACTACCGCGCCCTCTTCGGTCAGGACTCCGGCGTAGTCGGCTTGCATCCGGAAGTGCCCAGGAGCGATCTTCCGCCTCTGCTGGAACGCCTCGCCCAGGCCCCGGACCCGCGGGATCCGCGGGGAATACGGCACCCTCTCGTGACGCTCCTGGCACTGACGTCCTGCGCGGTCCTCGCCGGAGCGCGATCCCTGCTCGCGGTGAGTGAATGAGTCGCCGACGCACCGCCGGCCCTGCTCGAACATCTCGGCACGGCCGTCGCCCCGCCGGTTCCGAAACGGTCCTGGCCCGCGGAATCCACGATCCGGCGACTGCTCGCCAGAATCGACGCGGACGCCCTGGACCTGGCGGTCGGAGCCTGGCTCGCGGACCGGCAGACCAGGGGACAAGAGCTGCGAGGGCTCGCGGTCGACGGGAAGCCGCTGCGGGGTGCGGCCCGCCCAGTTGCGCGCTTCCTCCGAGTACCGCCACAGGCCTACATCTGGGAAGGCGTGACATCGTCGACGCCGGCCCCGCCGAACGAACCGGCGCGACGGGCCCCCGGCCCCACAGCCCAGGTGCAACAACTCACGCCGTTGATCGGTAACCGTACGCTCGATTCCGCATCTTTTCCGTGGAGTTGGCCATGCATAACAATCCCGCCGTCACGGCCTGATCGGCCCATACACCTTGCGATTCGCACCGCACTCAACAGGCGTCGAGTGCGCCTTCGGGGCGCGGGGTCCATGGGCGGCGCCGTCAGGTTTTCCGCCCCCTTGCCTCGAAACGGGGGGCGGCCGCGTACGGACGGCAGCGTATTTACTGATGGGTAACTTATCCGTACAGTGCTGCACCGGCGGGCAGTTGGCCCGCCGTCTGTCTGTAGCGCAGACAGCCACCACACGCCACACGGGCTGCCGCCACGCGTAGCCCGTGCAACCGGAAAGGACCGTCCTCATGGCCTCCCCACGCCGGCTTCGCGCCGTACTGCTGCCGCTGACTCTGGTCGTCTCCGCAGCCACCCTCGGCACCGGAGCCGCAATGGCCGTACCGGAGGACAAGCCCTCCGAGGCCGCGCCCGGCGCCACCGATCAGCGTCCCACCTGGGCCATCGCCCACCGGGTGCTGACCACGGGCGGTGTGACCAGGGCGCTCGAGAACGGGGCCAACGCGCTGGAGATGGACGCGACGGCCTGGCGCAAGGGCTGGTGGGCCGACCACGACGGCACTCTCACCAGCTACGGCGACCCCATGTCGGCCATGTTCGACCAGGTGGCGAAGGAGCATGAGCAAGGGCGTCAGGCCTCCTTCGTCTGGCTGGACATGAAGAACCCCGACTGGTGCGACAGCAACGACCCCAAGTGGCGCCACTGCTCCGTGGCCGGACTGCGGGACATGGCGCGCAAGAAGCTGGAGAGCAAGGGCATTCGGGTGCTCTACGGCTTCTACGGCAAGGAGGGCGGCAGCGGCTGGAAGACCGCCCTCGCTGACCTGAACTCCAAGGAAGCGGTCAGCTTCAGCGGCGACTACGCGCAGGTCCGGGACGGCTTCGCCGAGCACGGGCCGAACGTCCCCGGCAACCAGCGCGTGATGGACAAGGGCGAGTTCAACATGGCCTTGAAGTTCGACAACATCCGGAAGGAGCTGGAGGCCGGCAGGAAGGCCCGGGACACCGGAGAGCTCGGCCTGACCGTCGGCTGGACGGTGGGCAAGGGGGACGGGGATCGTGCCGCCACCCTGCTGGACTCCTCCGGCGGGAGTGCCGCCGTGGACAGCCTGATCTACGGCAACCGGATGTCGTGCTACCCGGACGGCGTCAGCGGCCCCAAGGGTTGCGGCACAGACGACAGCGCGGTGCGGGAGTCGCTCTCGTACATCACGGACTACGTGAAGGCCCACCCGGACACGCGCCGGATGGCCACCCCTCGGGACATCCCCTTCGGCAGCTGACACCCCGAGCTACCCCGCCCAGCCCCGCTTCCTGTCAGCACCGTCGCCGCCCTGACTGCCGGGGACCGAGTCGTACGCGGCGGCCCACGGCCACGGCTGGGCGCGGGGGAGTTCCCGCTCCAGGTCGGCGGTATGCCTGGCGGCACGCGGTGGTGCGCGTAGAGGCGAAGCCGTCAGTCCGCCGGCAGCCGGAACCGTAGGCGGCAGATGACGGCGTCGGTGTCGCGGCGCAGCGCGTGGGCGACGACTGCGCCGCGCTGGTTCTGCAGGAGGCGTTGCCACAAGTGGGCGGGTTCGGCTTCGGGGATGAGGACGGTGATGCGGGAGTCGGGGTGCCGGGTGGTGAGTTCGCGTACATACGCGGCGAACGGGCGTCCCAGGGATCGGGCGCCGGATTCCACGGCGATCAGGTCGGTTCCCGGGTTCCACAGTTCCCAGTCGCGGCGCAGTGCCTCCGCGGCCCGGCGGTCCTCGGGGTCGGTGTGCGTGTCTTGACGGTGGCGTTTCGATGGCGGCGCTGGATGGCGCGCAGCTCCATCTGGGCGCCCCACGCCTCCATGGTGAAGCGGTTTCTCGTCGGTGGTGTGGTGTCGTTGAGATCCCAAGGGCCGTCGTGGCCATACGTGACGAGCAGCTTTCCCTCATCACGCATCTTGTAGCCCGTGTTCAGGCAGTCGACGACGTTGCGGCCGAGCCGGTCCACCGCTGCGGCAACGAGGCCGTCATACGGCCCCCGCTCGTCGCGAAGCCACGGGCCGAGCTTGGGCCGGGTGGCCGGGTCCGTGGCTCCCGATACCCCCCAGTCGTCAGCCCAGCCAATGATGTGCCCGCCGACAGATGCGGCGGCTGTCAGCATGTCCTCCCGTTGACGCTCAGGGGACGACGTGGCCAACTTCATGCGGGACAGCCGCCGCACGCCGAGCAGGCTCTTCCCGCATCCGTCATAGGGGCGTTCGATCACGTCCAGGTCCGTACCGCGCAAGGTCTCTCCGTTTCGGGCACGCAGGGTACGGAGATTTCGCGGCCACCCCCAGGACGATCTCGCTCAGCCCAGGAAGCTCAGTCGAACCTGGCGGTTCGGGTTGTCGACGTTGGTGTCCGCGACACTCCGCTAAGGCGACCCGCACGATACTCGGTGACCCTTTCGGATCCGAGGCGCCTCACGTGCACGTCACATACACGGAAACGGCGCGGGCAGTCAGTGTGTGGCGAGGCCCCGCCCGATGGGGCGGGGCCTCCCGGACGCTCCCCCTGTCGCTCGTCTCCCCCGCGGAGGAACGATGGGGATCACCGGCTCCGATCACGAGGCCGAATACGAACGGGGCCTGCCACGGTGAGGGGAGGCCCACATCACCACTTCGAGCCGGCTTGTCCCTTGCACGTCCATTGCTGGGCGCGGGCTCCGTTGCGCGCTGATACACCGCCCAAGAGCGAGTTGCGTAATGCGAGCATCTTTGGTCCTTTCTGGCCGGACACATCAAAATGCACCCGACGCTGGCATCTTTTGCGTGCTGTGGGTAATAGCGCCGCATATCGGCTCCACGGTCGGCGACACCAAGAGTCCATGTGCAGGCAGTCTCAGAATGCCGGGCGCCCCTCAGGAGAGTCAGTAGCAGCGAGTCCTCGGCTTCTTAACTACGCGTCCACTCGGCACTTGTTGACAGCTGGGCACCACCATGTGCCACGGGTTGAGCCGCTCGGGACGGTCCCATCACCCATTGGCGCACCGGCCGTGGTATGGCCGGTGGCGTACAGGTGCAGAACCTCGTGGCCGACACCGGCCCCGTCAGGTTCGTGCCTCTGCCCCGCCTCCTCACTTCGTCCACGCGGCCACGGCATTCTCCACCCCACGGCAGGCCACGGCGTCGGCCTCGGCGCGGTGCCACCGACCGAGCGGCCGGAACTAGAGTTGTCGAGAGGGGTAGCGGTAACTATGGTTGTCGCATGACTTCGATTGGAATCACCCCCGAAGAGCGGGCCGAGCTGGGCAAGGCCCTTACTGATGCCCTCAATCCGCTCGCAGCGGCCATTCGCTCCCGCCAGTCAGGGCTGTCCACGGCCCGCATGTGGGAGGCGGATCCGGTTGAGGTGACGCTGTCCGTCCTCGCCGCCTGGAAGGTGGTGGATACGGAGGTCAAGCAGCTGACGGCGCGCGCGGCGGCGACAGCCGGCTCCTACGGCGCGAACTACGAGCAGATGGGTGCGGTCTGGGGCATAACCCGCCAGGGCGCGCGCAAGAAGTGGCCCGACGCAGTTCCCCGTCCCGCAGCCGCGGCGGCGAAGACGGGCACGGCGCTCGAACTCTTCGGCGGCACAGCCGAACTGGTGCAGGACCCGGCGTCCGGCGGCTGGGCCTGGGCGGGCGAAGGCGCGGACGGCGCGCGCGGCGCCGCCGAGGACGGCACCTGGTACGCGACGAAGGAAGAGGCCGCCGCTCGCGCCGGAGCCTTCCTGCGCGAGCACGTCGCCACCCACTCGTAGCGCTCCAGTGCGGGTTCGCCCGGCTCGTTACCGGGCCCGGGAATGAAGAACAGGCGCTTCACTCCTGAACTTCCGTGTCAGGGAGCAGGCATGAGCTGTTCAAGGGCTCGTGAGGCAGCTGAGGAGGAAGAGATGCTTACCGAGAGACTGTTCCGGACTGACGGCTTACCGCCGGCGGACCGGTTCGACTGCTGGCGCGAACGGGTCAGTGGGACGCATGCTCCGCTGGACTTGCTCAGCGACCACCGGGCGGATTTTCTGGCTTCACAACGAGTACTGGACCTCGGTGCCGTGTCGGTGTGGCCGACGACGTTCCAGCCAGTGCGCTTTCGACGAACGCCGAAACTCATCCGTCAATCCGATCCAGAGGGGCTCCACCTCTCTCTGCCGTTGCACGGGGCGTTGCGCGCCGTTCGGGGCAAGGAGGAGACCGTCCACGGTCCGGACAGCCTGTGCGTCGTCGATTCGTCACGGCCCTTCGACGTTCATGCGGGGGACGACTCAAGGCCGCACACGGGAATCGGGCTGGAGGTCCCCAAAGCTCTATTGCCACTGCCTCGGCACGCATTCGACCGAGTCACTGCGGCGCGTCTGTCAACGCGCGAAGGTTTCGGCGCCCTGCTGGCACAGTTGCTCACTCAGCTGGCGAAGGACACCTCTCCTTACCAGGCGGCTGACGGGCCCCGGCTCGGGACAGTGATGATCGACCTGCTGTCGGCGCTACTCGCCCACGCCTTGGACGCCGAGAACTCGCTCCCACCGGAAACTCACCAACAGGCCCTCGTACTGCGCATTCGGGCCTTCGTCCAGCAGCATCTGCACGACCCGCAACTGACCCCGTGCACCATCGCCGCCGCCCACCACATCTCCCGCAGCTACCTGTACCGCCTCTTTGAACGCGAAGAGGAGTCCATCGCTGCCTGGATTCGTGGCCAGCGCTTGGAGCACGCTCGCCGTGACCTCGCACACCCCGCCATGCGCACCACCCCCATCCACGCCATCGCCGCCCGCTGGTGCTTCACCCACGCCGCCGACTTCACCCGCGCCTTCCGAAGGGCCTACGGCATGGCACCCAGGGAATACCGCAGCGTCGCCCATCGGCCACAGTGACATCTCAGCTCGAACACACCTGTGACCTCACGAGCCGACCCAGCGCACCACCTCCCTCCGCGCCTTCTGCACCGCCATGTATGCCATCCAGCGACTACCGCCCACCGCGCCCGCCGCATCGCCGAGTAGACGTACAGTCAATAGCTGTGGCTTGGCTGCCAGCGACAGCGGAGCAATGCTCAGGACTTGTGGATCAGTGCCGGGAGGAACGCGAAGGGCGTGCCTTGGTCTCCGAGTGGGACCGCGTTGCAGCGCGAGTCGGGAATGTGCGCCAGTGCTCAGCGTAGGCACCGATGACGGCTTTCCCCCCCGCAGTCCGGCTCCCTGATCGACGACATCGCGTGCTGTCCCGGCACGTTGGTGACGGGGGACACGCCTTGGTTGGTGCTTGAAAGGGGTGCGGGCCTTCTGGGATCGGCGTGGATTGCGACATCTCCACCGGCTCTCGGAAGGCGAGGTTGTGTGCGGATCCGCTGGTGACGCGCCCAGGGCGAATCTTGGTCAGCGCAGGAAGCTCAGTCGAACCTGGCGGTTCGGGTTGTCGACGTTGGTGTCGACCAGGCAGACGGACTGCCAGGTGCCCAGGGCCATGTGGCCCGCTACTACGGGGAGGGTTGCGTGGGGTGGGATGAGGGCGGGGAGGACGTGGTCGCGGCCGTGGCCTGGGGTGCCGTGGCGGTGGCGCCAGCGGTTGTCGGCGGGTAGGAGGTCGTGCAGGGCGGCCAGGAGGTCTTCGTCGCTGCCTGCGCCGGTTTCCAGGATGGCGATGCCGGCGGTGGCGTGGGGCACGAAGATGTTCAGCAGGCCGTCGCGACCGTCGGCTGCCTCGCGGAGGAAGGCGGCGCAGTCGGCGGTGAGATCGGCGACGGTTTCCGTGGAGCCGGTGGTGACGTCAAGGGTGCGGGTGGTGAATGCGGTGCTCATGCGGTCATTTTCGTATGGATGGCCCGCCCTCGTCGGCACCCCCGCGGGTGTCGCCCGCAATGCCGTCTCCACGCTCCGGCAACAAAGGTCCATCAGCCGAGATGGTGTTTGACCCCTCTCGGAGCGCGCCGCTACGTTCAGCGGCATGTCTACATCAGCGCTGCTCACCACGCGCGGTCACATTGACCTGCTGCGGGTGGCCTCGGCCGGGTGTCGCCGCGGAGGCGGCCGTTTCTGCTGCTGATGCAGTGCTGTCATTGAGGCGTCGCCGGCGCTGATGCAGTGCTGTCATTGAGGCATTGCCGGCGCTGATGCAGTGGTGTCGTTGAGGCATTGCTGTCCCTGAGGCCGTGGCCCTGACCAGTGTGCTGATGCCGGTCTCTTGAGGGTGGGTGGTTCGCGACCCCGCGGTTTGGTATTCGGGGCCTGCGGCATTGTGGCCTGTCTCGCTTCCCGCCGGACCGTTGTGGGGCTTGGCGCCGGCGCCCTTAGGGGCTTTGCGGCGTTCCGCGGGTGCGCCGTAGTTGGTTGTCGTCGGTCGCGCCTCTTCTCCCCCTCTCGCTCTTCATTCACCTTTCCGTGGAGCATTCATGAGTGTTGATCAGGCCGTGTACGGCCATGCCCCGCCCGATCCGTCCGTTCAAGCCGTTCAAGCCGTTCAAGCCGTTCAAGCCGGGCGGGCGTCGCTCGCCAAGGACCTGGAGGTGGGGGCGGAGGCCGCTTTCCGTGGCGAGGGGCCCGAGCTCGAACGGGTTGTTCCCGTCTCGGGTCGGGGGTGGTCGGGGCCGCGGTGGTTGCGGCGGGCGGTGGGGCCTGTCGTGCTGTTGGTGTGGTGGCAGGTGTTGAGTGCGAGTGGGGTGCTGGCGGAGGACGTTCTGGCGTCGCCCGGTGCCATCGCTGCGACGGCCGGGGATCTGGTCGCGGACGGAACGCTGCCGTCGGCGATGCTGGTGTCCCTCCAACGGGTCGCGGTCGGGCTGCTGTTGGGTGGTGTGACCGGTGTGGTGCTGGCGCTCGTCTCGGGGCTCTCGCGGCTCGGGGAGGATCTCGTCGACGCCACGGTGCAGATGCTGCGCTCCATCCCGTGGGTGGGTGTGATCCCGCTGTTCATCATCTGGCTGGGCATCGGTGAGGCGCCCAAGATCGCGTTGATCTCGCTGGGTGTGGCCTTCCATCTGTATCTGAATGTCTATGCCGGTATCCGTGGCGTGGACGCCCAGTTGGTGGAGGCCGGGACCGCGCTCGGGCTGGGCCGGTGGGGGCTGATCCGGCATGTGGTGCTGCCGGGGGCGTTGCCGGGCGCCATGACCGGGCTGCGCTACTCGCTGGCCACCGCCTGGCTCGCGCTGGTCTTCGGTGAACAGGTCAATGCCGATGACGGCCTCGGCTTCCTGATGAACCAGGCCAGGGAATTCTTCCGCACCGACGTGATCGTGGTGTGCCTGGTGGTCTACGCGATCCTCGGGCTCATCGCCGACTTTCTCGTCCGTACCCTCGAAAGGCTGCTGCTGCAATGGCGACCGACGTTCACGGGGCAGTGACCGACACCCTGCGCGAGGAGGCCCCACGCGCTGCATCTCCCGGCGCCACCGCTGTCCAGGTAGCGGGGCTGGTGCGGGCCTTCGGTGGCCGTGCTGTCGTTGATGACCTGCAACTGATCGTGCAGCCGGGCGAGTTCGTGGCGCTGCTCGGGCGGAGTGGCTGCGGTAAGTCGACTCTGCTGCGGGTGCTGGCCGGGCTCGACCGGGAGATCGAGGGTGAGGTGCGGGTGCCGCGCCGTAAGGCCGTGGCGTTCCAGGCACCGCGGCTGATGCCCTGGAAGCGGGTCTGGCCCAATGTGCTGCTGGGGCTGCCGGGCCGCCCCGACCGGGCGGCTGCGGAAAGGGCGTTGGCGGAGGTCGGGCTCGGTCACCGTGCGGAGGCCTGGCCCAAGACGCTCTCCGGTGGGGAGGCACAGCGGGCGTCGCTCGCCCGTGCGCTGGTACGGGAGCCCGATCTGCTGCTGCTCGACGAGCCGTTCGGCGCTCTTGACGCGCTGACCCGGATCAAGGCCCAGCGCCTGGTGGCCGAGCTGTGGCGGGAGCGGGGCTGCGCGGTGCTGCTGGTCACCCATGACGTGGAGGAGGCGCTGCTGCTCGCCGACCGGGCGCTGGTGATGGAGGGCGGCCGGATCGCGTACGAGACCACAGTGGATCTGCCGCGGCCGCGGGAGATCTCCGATCCGCGGTTCGGTGCGCTGCGTGCCCGTCTGCTCGATCGGCTCGGTGTGGAGGGCGGCACGGGCACGCACGCGGCGGGAGGGGCGGACCACGCGGAGGTTACGGGCGATGGCTCCGCCGCCGCTGCTGCGTGACCTGCCGGGACCGGCCCGCCATCCACTGACCGACCCGGCTGACCCCACACCGGCCCCTCCCCCCTGGCCAGCCACAACCCCTCCCCTAAGCCTTCAACCCTCACCACCCCGAAACCGAAACGGACACCCCATGAGAGCACGCCACCTCGTCCCAGCCGCCCTGCTGCTTCCGTTCGCCCTGCTGCTGGCCGCCTGTGGTGGTTCGTCGCGGGCCGAGGGGGGCGGCGGGACCGGGAGCGGGACCGATGGCAAAGGGTCGCTGACGCTCAACGTCGGTGACCAGAAAGGTGGTTCGGAGGCGTTGCTGCGGGCCGCCGGAGAGCTGGACGACCTTCCGTACAAGATCAAGTGGTCGACGTTCACGTCCGGGCCGCCGCTGCTGGAGGCGATCAATGCCGGGGCGGTGGATGTCGGTGCGGTCGGCAACACCCCGCCGGTGTTCGCGGCCGCGGCGAAGTCGAAGATCAAGGTGATCGCCGGGTCCCACAGCAGGTCGGACGGCGAGACGATTCTGGTGAAGAAGGGCTCCCCGCTCAAGCGGCCGGCGCAGCTCAAGGGCAAGTCGATCGCCGTGGCCCAGGGCAGTTCGGCGCACTACCAGCTCATCGCCTCGCTGAAGAAGGCCGGGCTGACGCCGAAGGATGTCACGCTCAACTACCTTCAGCCGGCCGACGCCCTCGCCGCGTTCACCCGGGGGAAGGTGGCTGCCTGGGCGGTGTGGGACCCGTACACCTCGCAGGCCCTGGATCAGGCGGATGCCCGGGTGCTGACCACCGGGCAGGGCGTCGTCAACGGGCTCAGCTTCCAGGTTGCCGCGCCGGCCGCGCTGGACGACAAGAAGAAGTCGGCGGCGCTCAAGGACTACACCGACCGGCTGCGGCGGGCGCAGGACTGGGTGTTCCAGCACCCCGACGCCTGGGCCACGGCCTGGGCGAAGGAGACCGGGCTGCCGGACAAGGTCGCGCTGGACGCCGTCAAACGCAGCCGGGGGACGGCGGTGGCGGTGGCCGTGGACAAGGCGGCCGTCGCCTCCGAGCAGCGGATCGTCGACGCGTTCGCGGCGTTGAAGCTGATCCCCCGGTCCTTCGACTTCGGCGCGTTCGTCGACCCCCGTTTCAACGGTGACCTGCCGCCTTCGGGCACGGCGCCGCGTACCTACGGAAAGGGCCACTGAGATGTCCGTACACCTGCACTGGTTTCTGCCGACCGGCGGCGACGGCCGGACGCTCGTCGACCGGCATGCCTATACCGACGGCGGGATTCGGCGTGACCGCATCACCCCGGTGAGCGGGATACGGGCCCCGGACATCGAGTATCTGGCCCAAATCGCCAAAGCGGCCGAGCAGTTGGGGTTCGAGGCGGTGCTCACGCCGACCGGTACGTGGTGCGAGGACGCCTGGCTGACGACGGTGGCGCTGACCCAGGTCACCGAGCGGCTGAAGTTTCTGGTGGCGTTCCGGCCCGGAGTGATCTCGCCGGTGCTGGCGGCGCAGATGGCCGCGACCTATCAGCGGATCTCGCGCGGGCGGCTACTGCTGAACGTGGTGACCGGCGGCGACTCGACCGAGCAGAAGCGGTTCGGCGATCATCTCGGCCATGACCGGCGGTATGCCCGTACCGATGAGTTTCTGAAGATTGTGCGGGGCGTCTGGGGTGGGCGGCCGTTCGACTTCCACGGCGAGCACTATCAGGTGGCGGGCGGGCTGACGGCGCTGCCGCCGGACCCGTTGCCGCAGATCTTCTTCGGCGGATCGTCGGCGGCCGCGGGACCGGTCGCCGCCCGGAACGTGGATGTGTACCTGACCTGGGGCGAGCCGCCCGAGGAGGTCAAGCAGAAGATCGACTGGATACGCGGGCTGGCGGAGAAGGAAGTGCGTACGGTCCGGTTCGGCATCCGTCTCCACACCATCTCGCGGGACTCGTCGAAGGAGGCCTGGGCGACCGCCGGCCGGCTGCTGGACGACCTCGACCCGGAGACGGTGACGGCCGCACAGCAGGCGCTGGGCAAGAGCGAGTCGGTGGGACAGCAGCGAATGCTGGCGCTGCACGGCGGCTCGCGCGACAAGCTGGAGATCGCGCCCAATCTGTGGGCGGGGGTCGGTCTGGTGCGTGGTGGCGCGGGGACCGCGCTGGTCGGCAGCCATGCCGAGGTCGCCGACCGGATCGAGGAGTACCACTCCCTGGGCATCGAGCACTTCGTGCTCTCCGGCTATCCGCATCTGGAGGAGGCGTACTGGTTCGGGGAGGGCGTACGGCCGGAGCTGGCCGCCCGGGGGCTGCTGGAGGCGGGGCCGGCTCCGCCGGCCGGCGTACCGGCGGTCAATGGCCGGCCGGCGTCGGCGCCGGGTGGGGCACCGCTGCTGATCGCCGGCGGGCGCTGACCCGCTGGGCGGGGCGGCGGGTGGCCGGGCCGCCGAGGGAGCAGTGCTACCTCAGCGGCCCGGCCGTCGTGGCGTACGGCGCTCACGGCACTGGCGGCGCCCGCGGTGCCTCCGCGGGGACGGTCCCGTCGGCACGGGCGGGCGGAGGCAGGGAGGGGCGAGCAGGAGGCAGAAACCAAGAACCGGGAGGCGGGGAGAGACGAGCCGGTGGGCAGGCAGGCAAGACCCACTGACCCCGCCGGGAAGACCTAGCCCCCTCCCCCGGTTAGTAGAAGCATGAACAACACCGGGGTGCGTGCGGTCGAGGTCGTGGTGGTCGGTGCCGGGCAGGCCGGACTGGCCGCCGCCTTTCATCTGCGGCGGATCGGGTATCGGCCCGACCGGGACTTCGTGGTGCTCGATCACTCTCCACGTCCGGGCGGTGCCTGGCAGTTCCGGTGGCCCACCCTGACGTACGACAAGGTGCACGGGATGCATGCGCTGCCGGGTATGGAGCTGACCGGCGCGGATCCGCGGCGGCCGTCGGCCGAGGTGATCGGCGGGTACTTCGACAGCTATGAGCGGGCCTTCGGGCTGCGGGTGCACCGGCCGGTGCGCGTGCTGTCGGTGCGCGAGGGCGGTGCGGGCCCTTCCGGGGCGGGCTCTTCCTGGGCGGGCCCTTCCTGGACGGAGTCCGCCGGAGCGCCGGGGCGAGGGCGGCTGCTGGTCGAGACGTCGGAGGGGAGCTATGCGGCGCGGGCGCTGATCAATGCGACCGGGACCTGGGACCGGCCGTTCTGGCCGCGGTTCCCCGGGCAGGAGGTCTTCGGGGGTCGTCAGCTGCACAGTGCGCAGTACCGGGGCCCGGAGGACTTCCGTGCGGCGCGCGTGGTGGTGGTCGGCGGCGGGACCTCGGCCGTGCAGCAGCTGCTGGAGATCGCGCCGGGCGCGGCCGCCACGACCTGGGTGACCCGTCGGCCGCCGGTGTTCCGCGCGGGGCCGTTCGGCGAGGAGCAGGGCCGGGCCGCGGTCGCCCTGGTGGCGGACCGGGTCCGGCAGGGGCTGCCGCCCCGGAGCGTGGTGAGCGTGACCGGACTGCCGATGACCGAGGCGATCCGGCGGGGCCGGGAGAGCGGCGTGCTGGAGCGGCTGCCGCTCTTCGAGCGCCTCACACCCACCGGTGCGGTCTGGGACGACGGGCGCACGGTCGAGGCCGACGCGATCCTCTACGCGACGGGATTCCGCCCCGCCCTCGACCATCTCGCCCCGCTGCGGCTGCGCGAGCCGGGCGGCGGTATCCGGATGGATGGCACCCGCACGCTCCGTGACGCGCGGGTCCATCTCGTCGGTTACGGGCCGTCGGCAAGCACCATCGGCGCCAACCGCGCGGGCCGGGCCGCGGCCGTGGGCATCGACAGGTTGCTGACAGAGGATCCTCAACCAGCCGATGAGGACGCGGAGTTGGCGGGCATCCTGGCCTCGTAGGCGGAGGCCGCGTGCTCGACCAGACCGATCAGTACCTCCTTGCAGGACGCGCGCTCCCGGGCGTCGCACAGCAGCACCGGGGTCGCCGGATCGAGGTCCAGGGCCCCTGCCACCTCCTGGGCCCGGTGGGCGCGGACGCCGTCGAAGCAGTTGACGGCGACGACGAACGGGATGCTGCGGTGCTCGAAGTAGTCGATGGCCGCGAAGCTGTCGGCGAGCCGCCGGGTGTCGGCGAGCACCACCGCGCCGAGCGCGCCCTGCGCCAGCTCGTCCCACAGGAACCAGAACCGGTTCTGCCCCGGTGTGCCGAACAGATACAGCGCCAGGTCGTCGTGGATGGTGATCCGTCCGAAGTCCATGGCCACGGTCGTCGTGGTCTTCTGCTGGACCCCGTCGAGCCGGTCGACGGGACGCCCGGCCTCGGTCAGCCGCTCCTCCGTGTTGAGCGGCCGGATCTCGCTGACGGAGCCGACGAGGGTCGTCTTGCCCACGCCGAACCCTCCGGCCACCAGGATCTTGAGGGCCATGAAGGAGTCAGAGCGCGCGGAGTCCATCGATCACTTCCCTGAGTATGTGCGCGTCGGGCAACTGGGCGGGTGGCACGGGACGGTTGACGCGGATCAGTCCCTCGGCCAGGAGGTCGCTCAGCAGCACCCGGACCACCCCCAGGGGCAGCCCGGAGTCGGAGGCGACCTCGGCGACCGGGCGGGGGCGTTCGTCGCACAGCCGGTAAATCGCGTGCTGCTCGGGCGACAGCGTGGGGTCCTCGTCCGGCCGGGGCTCGGCCTGCACGACGGCCATCAGCTCGAAGGCCGCACTGCTCGGCCGGGCCCGCCCGGCGGTCATCGCATAGAGCCGGACCACCGGCCCCGCTTCGTCGTCGTACCAGTGCGGGGTGGAGTCGGTCATGGGCGGCCGGTCACTCCGTTCCGGCGCGCACGGGGGTACCGAGGTGGGCGCCGACCCGCTTGACGAGCCGGGCCATCTCGTAGGCGACCAGGCCGATATCGGCCTCGGCGTCGCCGAACACCGCCAGACACGAGCCGTCGCCGGCCGCCACCACGAAGAGGAAGCCGCCCTCCAGCTCGACCATGGTCTGGATGACCTGGCCGGCCGCGAAGTGCCGGCCCGCTCCCTTGGCGAGGCTGTGGCAGCCGGAGGCGATCGCCGCGAAGCGCTCGCTGTCGTCACGGGTGAGACCGCTGGAGGTGCCGACGGCCAGTCCGTCGCCGGAGAGCACCACGGCGGAGCGGATCTCCAGCACACGGGAGACCAAGTCGTCGAGGAGCCAGTTGAGTTCGCCGGAAAGCTGCTGGTCGCCGGTCATGGTGTGTCTTCTCCTCGTGACGGATTGTCGTTCGCCCCGTTCGGTTGCCGCGGGGCCTGCGGGTGCGGCTGCTCGGGTGGCTCGCGCCGCGGCGCCTGCGGCGGAGGGGTGTCGCCGCGGCCGCGTGCCCAGCCGGCGCGGAGCGATGCCATGGTGGTGCGGGCCTGTTCCGGGGATCGCCGCGGTGCGGGCATGCCCTCGGTGCGCGGCACCCACTCGGGCCGCTGGTCCGGGCTCGTCCGCAGCTCCGGCGCGAGGTGGGCCTGGCGCACCCGGCGCGGCAGCGCGGCCTCCGGGTCCGCCGCCGCTTCGGACGGCTGGGCGGAGGTGACGGGTGGGCGGTGCCCGGCCGCGGGCTGCTCCGCCGCGGTGTCGGCCGCGGCGGGCGGGAGCGCGTTCCGGCGGGGCGCCGCGGCCACCGGCGTCCGGTGTGCGGCCGACCGGCGCCGGTGGAAGAGCGACGCACCCGCCTCGGCCGGCCCGGTGCTCCGCGCGTCCGCCGGCTCCTCGTCCGCTCCCGCGGCGAACAGGGCATCAGGCACGAGCACCACGGCAGTGATGCCGCCGTACACCGAGGGCTGGAGGGCCACCTTGACGTGCCGGCGGTGGGCGAGCCGGTTGACGACGAAGAGGCCGAGCTGTTCGGTGTCCAACAGGTCGATCTCTTCGGCGTCCTGGATACGGCGGTTGGCCTCGTCGAGGGCCTCCTTGCCCATCCCGAGGCCGCGGTCGTGGATCTCCACGGCGATACCGGCGCCGACCCGTTCGGCGCGTACCTGCACCTTGGTCTGCGGGGGCGAGAACATCACCGCGTTCTCGACGAGTTCGGCCAGCAGATGGGTGAGGTCGGCCACCGCGCCGCCGGCCAGCCGGGCGTCGACGACGGAGTGCACCTCGACCCGCGGGAAGTCCTCCACCTCGGCGACGGCCGCGCGGACCACGTCGAGCAGCGGTACGGGATGGCGCCAGCCCCGGCCGGGCGCGGCGCCGGAGAGGATGATCAGGCTCTCGGCGTGCCGCCGCATCCGGGTGGTGAGGTGGTCGAGCCGGAAGAGGTCCTCCAGTTCCACCGGGTCCTCGGTGCGGCGTTCCATGGTGTCCAGCAGGGCGAGCTGGCGGTGCAGCAGCAGCTGGCTGCGCCGCGCGAGGCTCACATAGACGCCGGAGATCCCGCTGAGCGCCTCGGCGCGGCCGGCCGCTGCCTGGAGCGCGGCACGGTGCACCGCCACCAGGGCCTCGCCGACCTGCCCCACCTCGTCGCGGCCGGTGCCGCGGTCGCCGAGCGGCGCGACGGCGTCGATGTCCACCTTCTTGCCCGCGTGCAGCAGCCGCATGGAGGCGGGCAGATCCCGGCGGGCGACCCGCAGCGCGGAGTTGCGCAGCTGCTCAAGCTCGACGACCAGCCGACGGCCGATCTTGACCGAGATGAGGAGCGAGAGCAGGACACCGGCCAGGCCCAGGACGACGGCGATGCCGGGTCCGCCGAGGGTGCCGGCGGACAGCGGGTCGGCGTCCCGGGCCGCCCCGGTGCTCGCGGCCCGCTGTGCGGTGTGCAGGTCGTGCAGAACGGTGTCGCTGACATCGGTCCAGCGCACGGCGGGGACGGCGGTGGCGGCCGGGGTGCCCGCGCCGGCGTCCCGTACGGCGTTCTCGGCGGCGCGCAGTTCGCGGTAGGCCGCACCGTCCAGGATCCGGTGGTAGGCCGCGGCGTCCCGGGGCCGCAGATCGTCGACCGCGGCGGCGAACAGGGCGCGCTGGGTGTGCACCGCGCCGGTGAACGCGTCGAACTGCCCCGGTGACATCCGGCCGGAGAGTTGGGCGGCGCCGAGGACCGCGTCCTCATGGGCGAGCGCCTCGCGGGCCCGGGAGAGTTCCAGGACGACCCGCGCCTCCGAGGAGACCGCCGTCTTCTCCAGCCCGGTCAGCGCGCCGACGGTGGCGAAACCGTCCTCGATGAGGCCGGTGTAGTCGGCGACCAGACGGTCCCGGTCGGGCTTGTGGCCGTCGACGCGTCCGCGCAGCGCGGCCAGCCCGTCGGCGTCATGCAGCAGCCGGTCGATACGGCCGGGCAGCTGGGCGTCGGTCGTCTCCGCGTCCGCACTGCCGGAGTCGATGCCGTCCCGGAGGGCGACCGCGGCGGAGTCGGTGGCCCGCTGCCGCTCCCGCAGCGTCTGCTGACGTCCGGGATCGGGGGACGCGAGCGCGCGGGCCGCGGCGCTGCGCTCTTCCTGTACGGCGGAGACGAAGTCCCCGACGGGGGCGACGAGGGTGGCGTTGACGTCCTTGAGCCGCTGAAGGTCGGAGACATTCCGCGCGGTGGTGACGGTGGCGAACGCCCAGAGGGCGATCAGGGACACCACGGGAACCATGAGCAGCGCGACGATCTTCGCGCGCACCGAGCGGGGCATCAGGCGAACGCGGTAATCCGTAGCGAATTTCCAGGACTTGGCGACCGCGGGCAGCGCATGCCGGGGGCGGTTGTTCCCAGGCGGCTGGGCCTCCCCTGCGGGCCCGGATCCGTCCGGGGTCTGTCGTATGTGCATGAATTCCTCAACAGGTCTGACGAGGTGCGGAGTTCAGTGCTCGGGCAGCGAATCGACGGAGGCGGCTGCGGCACGCTCGCGGGCGGTCGGGGACAATGCGACAAAGGCCGCTGTGAGGAAGAGAAATGAACCGAGGGCGACGGCCAGCGGAAAGACGAATTCCATTGCGGTAACGCCGGTCAACGGCGCCCGGCTGGGCGTCAATTCGATGCGTACGGCAGCCATTCCGGTGTAGTGCATGCTGCTGACCGCAAGCCCCATGACGAGGGAGGCGAGGACCGCGCCCATGGTGCCCCGCACGGTGAGCGCGGCCCACAGGGCGGCGGTGGCGGCGCCGGCGGCGATGACGACCGAGAGCGCGACCAGCCCCGGGTCGAAGGCGACGTGCCCGTGCAGTCGCATCGCCACCATGCCCAGGTAGTGCATGGCGGCCACGCCGACACCGGTGCCCAGGCCGCCGAGCAGCAGCGAGCGCAGTCCGGGGGGACCGTAGCCGACCGTGAAGACCCCGGCGCCGACGACCACCATGGCGATCAGCAGGCTGAGGACGGTCAGCGGGACGTCGTAGTGGACCGGGCTGCCGGTGACCCCGAAGCCGAGCATGGCGATGAAGTGCATGGTCCAGATGCCGGAGCCGATGGCGACGGAGGCGGTCAGCAGCCAATTACGGCGTGACCGGCCGTCGGCCGCCCGCGCCCTTACCGTGCAGCGCAGCCCGAGGGCGGATCCCACGCATGCCATGGCATAGGCGAGGACCGGAGATATCCAGCCCGCGCTGAAGTGGTGCAGGTGGCCCACGGAGTTTCCTTTCGCGTATTCGGTTCGCGGCGACGGACGCTAACACGTGATCGTCTTGTGAAACTCGGACACCGGCGCCGAGGGATTCCGGCGGGATTATCGAGTTCCTGACGCACCGTTTCGCTACCGGCGGGTTCCGTGAGCCCACTTCCGGGTATATGTCCATCATTGCCCGGGCGCCCGAGAGTTCTGATTGCACGTCAATTCCGGGTGAATGCCGCCCGGCTCATTTCAGCAATGAGATCGGCAATGAGAAAGGTCACGCAGCGCGCGACCGGCATGCCCGCACAAGCCCCGCCATGCCCTCTTAAAGGGCGGCAGGGGCGCCATATGGGGCATCGCGAAGACTCCACACGATGCGAACACGCGAACGCGGGAGCGAGTGTTCGCCGGTAAGCAGATCGAAGAGGGAAGGCCTTCAATTGACTCGCAGCGACGAGCCATGATGACGGGGCGCGAGCGACGTGCTGCAGACCGTCACCGCGCCTCCGGTCGATATCCCCTGCTGGTCCGGAGAGTTGAGTCCCGCGACTTCAAGGAGAAGAATCCCCATGGACATCCTCACGCACCTGGTGGCCAACATCCTGCACTTCTTGGGTTGGCTGGTCTGATAGACCTCACCCCCCCAAGGCGCCGCCCGTCCCTGTCCCGGGACGGGCGGCGCCTTCGTGTCCGCCGGCTACTTCTCCAGCTCCTGCCGTGCCGTCTCCGGCAGCGTCAGATAGACGAGGAACGACACCAGGCAGAGCGCGGCCACGTACCAGGGGAAGAGGTCGGCGTGGCCGGCCTGCTTGAACCAGGTGCCGACGTACGGAGCGGTGCCGCCGAAGAGGGCGACGGTGAGCGAGTAGGGGAAACCGATGCCGGCGGCGCGTACCCGCGCGGGGAACACCTCGGCGTTCACGGCCGCGGCGACCGAGGTGTATCCGGTGAGCAGCACCATGCCCGCGCACTGCACCAGCAGGAGCGAGACGAACGAGTCGGTGACCAGGTGCAGCAGCGGCACGGCCAGGACGGCGAAGCCCAGGGAGAAGCCGAGCAGCAGCGGTTTGCGGCCGATGCGGTCCGAGAGCAGTCCGCCGAGTGGCTGGAGCAGGGCGAAGAAGATGAGCGAGAGGGTTCCGACGGTGAGCGCCTCACCTTTGTCGAAGCCCGCGTTGACCTGCGCGTAGGTGGGCAGGTAGGTGGTCCAGGTGTAGTAGGCGATGGTGCCGCCGGCGGTGATACCGCAGATCAGCAGCGACTGGCGGGGGTGGCGGCGCAGCGCCTCGAAGAGGCCGGGGCGATCGGCCGCCCGCCGCTCGACCGGGGTCTCCCCTGCTCGATCAGCGTGGAGAGCTTGGGGAAGGGTCTCCTGGGCGCCGCGCCGGATCCACAGTCCCAGCAGGCTCAGCAGCGCGCCGATCAGGAACGCCACCCGCCAGCCCCACTCCCCCATCTGCTGCTCGGTGAGCAGCGCGGCGAGCAGCGCCGCGGTTGCGGACGCCAGCAGCTGGCCGGCGGTGGTGGACACGTACTGGAAGCTGGAGAACAGCCCGCGCCGGCCGGGCCCCGCCGATTCGACGAGGAAGGTCGTGGAGGCGGCGAACTCCCCGCCCACCGAAAGGCCTTGGACCAGGCGGGCGAGAACCAGCACGAGCGGGGCGAGGACTCCGGTGGCCGTATAGGTGGGGGTGAGCGCGACCAGCAGACTGCCGCCGCCCATCAGCAGGATGGTGAGGGTCAGTGCGGTCCGCCGGCCGTGGCGGTCGGCGATCGCGCCCATCACCAGTCCGCCGACCGGCCGCATGAAGAACCCGACCGCGAAAACCGCGAAGGTCGAGAGCAGCGGGACCAGGGAGTTGCCGGCGCCCTTCGGGAAGACCTGCTCGGCGAAGTAGACCGCGAGGAAGGAGTACGCGTACCAGTCGTACCACTCGACGGCGTTGCCGATGGAGGCGGCGGCCAGCTGCCGCAGCCGCGACGGGGGACGGACGCTGTCGGGCGTCCGGTCCTTGGCCAGGTGTTCGGCGTTCGACATGGTCCTCCGCTCCCGGCTCTTCTCCCCGGCCTCTGCGGCTGGGGCAGGATGAGCCGTCAGGTGATCATGTACCAGGAAAGCGGGGATGGTCCAGGGTCGCGAGCGGACCGAGTACGGGGGCCATCTGCGCCCCGCGCCCGTGCAGGGGGACCGCCACCACGATCACGGTCCGAACTCCGTTAGGAGCGGCCGCCCTTACGCTGCTGAATTGCGGAACATGTGTGACCGAATTCCGTTTTGATGAACCATCAGCCGAGACGCCGCAGAAGAAGCGGTCCGGCGGCCGAACCGAACGGAGGGAGCCCCCGATGTGGGGGCTCCCTCCGTACGCGTTCAGGCTCGGGCCCGTCAGAGCTTTCCGCCGATCTCGCACGCCTGGCACGGCGGGCGGCCGCAGGTGCACTGCATGATGGCTTCCAGCACCTCACGGTCGTGGTAGAGGCACTCGTCCCGGCAGGTGTGGCGCGGGATGAATCCGGCCGGGATTTCGCCGGGCCAGGGCTCATGGCCGTCGCGGCAGCGGAGGAAGCGCTCGGGGTCGTTGGCGTGCAGGTCGTGCATGTTCGACCGGGCCTCGTCCTCCAGCTCCCGTACCCGCTCCACCAGGCTCCTGAGCTCGGCGGCGAGACCGGAGTACCGGTCGGAACCGGTCCGCACATGGGCGGAGCGCAGCGCCATGGCCGCGTTGCCCAGAAATCTGCCGGCATCCTGCAGGTCGGTCACGTGATGCATCTGAATGCCGTTCACGCCTCGCACCCACACGGCGTCCGTGCTGCTCACTGATCCACCTTCCCGGATTTCACCTTGGTTTTCTTGCGAAACAGTATGCGCGGCGCCGATGCCTTCGCATATGGAAAAATCATTCTTTTATGGACGCTAAAGGTCTCGCCTCGCGCCCGTCCAGGAATTTCGGCGTGAGTCCGCTCACAGCAAGTGGTGGATCTTCGGGAATTTCTCCAAGATTGCTGGATCTTTCAAGGGCCCGGAAGAATCTTCCAGCTTCCGGTGTTTTTGCCGTCCGCCGTGGCCACCGTCTGTCACCCGGCGACCGTGTACGAGCGCGCTCCCGCCCCGGCGAGACCGCCCCCGTCGACGATCAGGTACTCCGGGCGGATGGGCCGCCCGTCGAGCCAGTGCTCCAGGATCTCCCGGGTGCCGGCGGAGTAGCGGGCCTGCGCCGACAGCGTCGTACCGGATACGTGCGGGGTCATCGCCTCGTACGGCATGGTGCGCCAGGGATGGTCGGGCGGTGGCGGCTGCGGATACCAGACGTCACCGGCGTAGCCGGCCAGCCGGCCGCTGTTGAGGGCCCGCACCACGGCGTCCCGGCTGACGATCAGGGCGCGTGCGGTGTTGACGATGTAGGAACCGCGCCTCATGGCGCCGATCAGCTCGTCGTCGAAGAGGTTCTGCGTCTGCGGGTGCAGCGGGGTGTGGATCGACAGCACGTCGATCGCGGAGGCCAGCGAACGGGCGTCGGGGTGATAGGTCAGTCCCAGCTCTTCCTCGACCTCCTGGGGCAGCCGGTGCACGTCGCAGTAGTGCAGGGTGACGTCGAACGGCTTGAGGCGGCGCAGCACCGCCTGGCCGATACGGCCGGAGCCGAGCACGCCGACGTCCATGCCTTCGAGGTCGTAGGCGCGCGACGCGCTGTCCGCGATGTTCCAGCCTTCCTTGGCGGTCACCCACTCATGGGAGGGCAGGTAGTTGCGGACCAGGGTGAGGATCTGCATGACGGCGTGCTCGGACACGCTGATGCTGTTGCTGTAGGTCACCTCCGCCACCGTCATGCCGTGCGAGATGGCACTCGGCAGGTCGACGTGGTCCGACCCGATCCCGGCGGTGATCGCGAGTTTGAGGCGGGGAGCCGCGGCGATGCGCTCGGGGGTCAGATAGGCGGGCCAGAAGGGCTGCGAGATCACCACGTCGGAGTCGGGCAGCTCACGGTCCAGTGTGGAGCCCGCCCCTTCCTTGTCGGACGTGACGACGAAGGTGTGGCCCCGCTCCTCCAGGAAGCGGCGCAGTCCCAGTTCTCCCGAGACGCAGCCGAGCAGCTGTCCCGGGGTGAAATCGATGGCTTCCGGGGTCGGCGCGGTCTGACCGCCCGGATAGCCGGTGATGGTGGGAATCTCATCGCGGGCGTAATCGGGGGGATATCCGCCCACGGGGTCCGGATAGAGCACCGCAAGGATCTTTGCCATGGCCGTCCTCCAACGGTGGGGGGCCATTGCTCCGGCAAACCGGCCGGTCGTCTGGAACGGTCGGTGCCGGTGATCGAATTTTAGTCGCGCGGGCATCGGCGCGGCAATCCCCGGTGATAATGGAGGAGCTGTGCCGGTGATTGAGTGATGCGGCTATTTCGATGAGGCCTGCGGCAGGTACTGGGGTGCCCGAGCCGGACGGTGGGCCCATAGGGGCCCGCGAGCCGTTCCGCGCCCGTCTGGGGCGGCGTGTCCTGGCGGTGGTCGCGCTGGGCGGCCTGCTGGGCGGGACGGCGCGCTATGCGCTGGGCCTGGCCTTTCCCGCGCCTGCGGGGACATTCCCGTTGACGACGTTCGCCATCAATGTGTCCGGCTCGTTCCTGCTGGCGCTGCTGCTGGTGTACGTGCTGGAGATCTGGCCGCCGACCCGGTACGTGCGGGCGTTCGCCGGTGTCGGATTCCTCGGCTCGTTCACCACCTTTTCGACCTGGATGGTCGACAGCGACCGCCTTCTGGGCCATGGCCACCCCGCAGCCGCGGCGGTCAATGTCTTCGGCAGTCTCGCCGCCGGCCTGGCCGCCACCGTGCTGGGTCTGGCGGTCGGGCGGCTGGCGCGGGCGCGGCTGGCCCGGAACACCACCGGGCGCGGCCGCGGCCGGCGATACGGCTGGTGGGTACGGTGATCACCCTGCTCGCCGTCGGCGCGGCGGCCGCGGTCGGGGCGGTCGCGCGCTATGTCCTCGACCAGCACGTGCAGTACCGCAACCCGGGGTTGTTCCCGCGCGGGATCTGGCTGGTCAACATCACCGGCTCGTTCGTGCTGGGGCTGCTGGTCGGTCTCGGCGCACGGCACGGACTGCCGCCGCAGGTCGTGACCATCATCGGCGCCGGTTTCTGCGGTGCCTATACGACGTTCTCCACATTCAGTTACGACTTGGTCCACCTGTGCGAGAAAGGGCAGGTGAGACTGTCTCTGCTGTACGCCGGGGCGAGCCTCGCGGTGGGGCTGGCGGCAGCGGCGGAGGGGCTCGCGCTCGGGGCGCTCTGACCGAGGGCGGGCCCGGCCGTCCGCGACTTGACACGTGGAGGGACGAGAAGTCTCCTGGAAGTGACGAAGTGAACTGTGGCGCACGCGTATAGGGGCGCGCGCCGCACACACTCGGGCCGGCCGGCATCCGGAGACTGCTGATGGCCACCTATGAATATCTGTGCAGCCGCTGTGGGCCCTTCGACGTGAAGTTGGCGATCGGAACGGCGCCCCGGACTCATGGCTGCCCTGTCTGCGCAGCCGCCGCGAGACGCGTGTATTCCTCGCCCGGCCTCACGCTGACCCCCGACGGGGTCGCCGCCCTCCATGAACGGGAGGAGCAGGCCCGTGAGGCCCCGGCAGTGGTCTCCGAAGTCCCGGCGGGCAAGAGGGTGCCGAGGCGCCCGCATCCCGCGCTCTCGCAGTTGCCGCGTCCCTGAGGGCGGTGGTCGACCAGGCAGAACATCACAGGCGGGATTCGATGATTCCGTCCCCCACGCGGACTGAGGAGGTGCGTCCCCGTGGGTAACGTGGGACTGCTCTTTGTCGGTGCGGTGCTGTTCATCAACGGAATGCTGTTGCTGGGAAAGGTCGACGGCAAGGCGGCAGCGGTGTTCAACCTTTTCGTAGGTGCACTTCAGGTGCTGACCCCGACCTACCTCATCATTGCCGCCGCCGGTGATCCCATCAAGATCCTGGCGGTGTCCGGCATTTACCTGTTCGGTTTCACCTACCTCTACGTAGGTATCGGACTCCTGGCCGACCTCGACACCACCGGCGTCGGCTACTACTCGTTGTTCGTGGCAGTCGCGGCCCTGGGATACTCGTTCGTCAACTTCCATGTCCTGAAGGACTATCCCTTCGGCGTCATCTGGCTGTACTGGGCATTCCTGTGGTTCCTGTTCTTCCTGCTGCTCGGGCTCAAGTGGGACAGCCTTACCACCTATACGGGCTATGTCACGGCGATCGAGGGCTGGGTCACCGGTGCGATTCCCGCGGGGCTGCTGCTCTCCGGCTACTGGAAACACCCCACCGAAACCGCCATCGCACTCGCGGTCTTCGGCGTGGTGGTGTTCGCCGCCCTGTGGCCGCTCACCCGGAATTCGCGGAAGCCGGCCCCGGCGGCCCCGGAGGCCGGAACTGTGGGCGCACCAACGTGACCGGATCAGAAATGAGGAGCTGTCATGCCCGAAATTCTCTTCAATGTGGACCACAGCAAGTCAATGCGTGACCAGGACGTCCCCGGGCACAACAGGTGGCACCCGGACGTCCCCACTGTCGCCATGGTGAAGCCCGGCGCGGAATTCCGCATGGAGTGCCGCGACTGGACCGACTGCCAGGTAGGCAACAACGACACCGCCAACGACGTACGCGACATCGACCTGACCATCCCTCACATGCTCAGCGGCCCGATAGGCGTGGAAGGCGCCGAACCCGGCGACCTGCTCGTCGTCGACATACTCGACCTCGGCCCCGTGCCGCAGCAGTCCGGGGACGCGGCGGGCCAGGGCTGGGGCTACACCGGCATCTTCGCCAAGGCGAACGGCGGTGGCTTCCTGACCGACTATTTCCCGGACGCCTACAAGGCGATATGGGACTTCCACGGGCAGCAGGCGGTCTCCCGCCACCTCCCCGGAATACGGTTCACCGGGATCACCCACCCCGGGCTGTTCGGAACGGCCCCGTCCGCCGAAATGCTCGCCCGCTGGAACACCCGCGAGAAGGCGCTGATCGACACCGACCCGAACCGGGTCCCGCCGCTCGCCGTGCCGCCGGACAGCACCAACGCGCTCGCCGGGACGGCCACCGGAGACCTCGCCACCCGCATCGCCGCGGAAGGCGCACGCACGGTGCCGGCCCGTGAGAACGGAGGCAACCACGACATCAAGAACTTCACCCGCGGCTCACGGGTCTTCTACCCCGTGTACGTCAAGGACGCCAAGCTCTCGGGCGGCGATCTCCACTTCAGCCAGGGCGACGGAGAGATCACCTTCTGCGGCGCCATCGAGATGGGCGGTTTCATCGACTTCCACGTCGAACTGATCAAGGGCGGCATGGAGACGTACGGCATCACCACCAACCCCGTCTTCATTCCGGGCAACGTCGAGCCGAGGTACACGGAGTTCCTCACCTTCATCGGGGTCTCCGTCGACCACGACACGGACACGAACTACTACCTGGACGCGACGCTGGCCTACCGCCGGGCCTGCCTCAACGCCGTCGAGTACTTCAAGAAGTTCGGCTACAGCGGAGAGCAGGCCTACCTGCTCCTCGGCTCCTCCCCCATAGAGGGACGCATCAGCGGCATCGTCGACATCCCCAACGCCTGCTGCTCGCTGTACGTGCCCACCGCCATGTTCGACTTCGACGTCCGTCCGACCGCCGCCGGCCCGATGAAGGCCGACCGCGGCGAGTGCGCGATGGCCGCGGCCTGAACTCACGCCAGGAAGGGTCCAGGACCCGCCCTGCCGGCCCCCGGCCTGGAGCCGGGGGCCGGGGGCTGGGGGCAGGGGCCGGGAGCCATTGCCGGGTGTGGTGACCGGGAAGGGGGCTGCGACAGGTGTGCGACCCCGCTGTCAGTGGGGATTCCTACACTGATCGGGATGCCCTTCGCACAGGCGGTGCGGGGGCGTGCGCCCGGGGGGAGGGAGCAGCAGATGGTGCTGCGGCAGGACTTACCACCACAGCGTTCCGGTGCGGCCGACCGCGCGCCCGTGGCGGATCCCGGGCCGCCGCCCGAGGCCGCCCCGCGGGTCCTGTCCCCGGCCCGGCTGCTGCCGTGGCTGGCGCGGCTGGGTGTGCCGGCCGCCGCATTCGCCGTGTTCCAGGCGCTGTTGGGGATCCTGCCGCAGAATCTCGCGGGCGAGGCGGCGCGCTACTGCGTGGCGGCGACCGCCGGGGGCGGCGTCGGCGCCGTGGTGTGGCTGGCGGCGGGCCTGCTGCGGGCCCGCGCCGCGGCCGCCTCCGCTGTGCCACCACCCGCCCCCGTGCCCGTGCCCGCGCCCGCCGGGTCGCTGCCGGAGCTGGTGGACGGCACGTACCAGGCGCTCCGGCGCGGTCTCACGGTGATCGAGGTGCCCGGCCGCGGACCGCTCACGGGCTGGCCGCACTCCCTCGCGGAGAGTGAACCGCCGGTGCATCCGACGGCGTTCGGCACCGCGTACGGGCTGCATCTGCTGCTCGACATCGCGCCGTGCGACGGCCGAATACGGGCCGGTGAGGTGGCCGAGACGCTGTGGCGGCTGCGGCTCCCGGGCGGCGGGTGGGCCGCCCGTTCCCAGGGCAGCGGGGCCCGCCCCGAGGTGTCCGCGATCGTGCTGGGTGCGCTGGCGCGGGCCGGTGCCGATCCACGGCTGCTGGAGGCCGAAATACGCTCCTGCGAGGTGCTGTGGGACCCGGACCACGACGCGTCGGGGCTGGCGAACACCTACGTGGTCACCAATGTGCTGCGCGGGCTGCTGCGGGCGGCGCCCGGGGCCGCCGCGCTGGGCGGGCTGCGGGAGGTGCTGGTCAATGGCGCCACGGCCGATCCGGCGCGCGACCACCATCGCTGCTGGGGCGCGGCGCTGGCCACCGGCCACGGCAATCCGGCGCCGTCCGCGGTGCACACCGCGCGGGCCGTGGTGGCGCTGGACCGGGCCGCACGGGTCCTGGGCGAGGACGAGCGGCAGCGTGCGGTGCGCGAGGAGGGGCTGCGCTGGCTGCTGGCCGGCCCGGCGGCGCCTGGGGGCGGCGCGTCCGATCTGCTGAACTGCCAGGAGGAGGTCCGGCGGCCGGTCCAGGAGGATCCGCTGCATCAGGAGCTGCTGTCCGTACGGCACTTCGCGGCCGCGTGGGTGGCCCGTGCGCTGATGACGGACGGTGCCCGGCAGGTGGCGGCCGAGGAGGTGGGGCTACCGGTGTGGGAGGCACGGCTGACCGCTGCCGTGACGCGGGTGCACGGTATGCAGCAGGGCGGGGTGTGGCGATGGGACGACGGGCCCATGGGCCACCCGGTATGGATGGCGTATCAGGGCCTGTCGGTGCTGCGGCGGTACGCCCTGATGGTCTACCGGCCGTGAGCCAGGCCGGGCGCCGAGGGGCGGGGTGCTCTTCCGGGCTTCCGGTTCGGCTCAGGAGCCGTATGCGGCCAGGGGGTTCGGCGAAGGGGAGGCGGAGATGCAGGTCGAGGAGGCCCGGCGGCTGCTGGTGGAAGGGCTGGGCGCGGGGCCGGAGCCGCCGTCGCCCGAGGCGGCGCGCCAGGTGACCGCCGAGCTGGCGCACCCCGGCACGCTCGGTCCGCTGGTGCGCCGATTATCCGTCGGCGATCTGGAGCTCGCGGAGTGCGTCCGGCTGTCGTACCGCCATGTGCTGGGCTTCGACAAGCTGTTGCTGCTGCCCGGCGCGCCCCGGTTCATGCTGCGGATCCATTTCTGGCACGGCGCGGCCGGCGCCGTCTCCGAGGACATCCACAATCACCGCTGTGCGATCGCCTCGGCTGTGGTCCGCGGCCGGGTGCGGATGGAGTGCTACGAGCCGGCCGCGGACGGTGTGCCCGCGGTCGCCTACCGGGAGACCATCGACGGCCCCGGCGGGGCCTGGCGCCTGCGGCGGGTCGGTGAAGCACGGCTGCGGCTGCTGCACACCGAGCAGTACGGCGCCGGGCGGAGCTATGGCCTGGCCGCCCGTACGCTGCACCGGGTGGTGAGCGAGGAGCCGACGGTGACGCTGTTCCTGGAGACCGCACCGCAGCGATCGGTGACCGATGTCTATGTCAGGAGCCGCAGCCGCGTCAGGGACTGCGGCTCCGACAGGGGCGACCGCGGCTCCGTCAGAGACAGCGGCGGTGACGCGGGCCCGACCGGCGGCACCGGCCGGAGCGGCGGCACCGGCCGGACCGGCGAGGTCAGGTACGCAGGCGAGGCCAGGTCCACCGATGAGGTCAGGTCCGGCGGCGCCGAACGCGCGGATCCACCGCCCAAGACTCCGCTGCCGCCGGCCGTCTACCTTGCTGAACTCGGCGCCCTGGCAGCGTCTTTGGGCTATTGAAAGGGGGCAGGCCAGGATGCCCGAAGCGGGCCGTCATGGCGCGGAGCCCGGCGGCGTCCAGCCGGCCGCCGAGCGCCTGGCGGATCACCGTGAGGTTGTATGCGTCCACCCCGGCCTCGGCCAGCTCGGCAGGCCGGACCCAGCGGTGGGCCTGGTCCGGGCTGGGCAGGACGACATCCAGCGTCAGCGGGCGGACGACGAAGTTCTCCTGATGGTTGTGGACGCGGCGGCCCTGGTAGTCGCTGAGGAAGCTGGTCGATCCGGTGTGCGCGACGATGGTGCCGAGCAGCCCGGTCTCTTCCTTCAACTCCCGCAGGGCACCGCTCTCGGCGGTCTCCCCGCGATCGAGCTTCCCGCACGGCACCCCCCAGGCGCCGGGCAGAAATCGCTCGCGGTAACTACGGCGCACGATCAGCACACGGGCGTGGTGCACCACCACCGCCGCGGCCAGATACGTGTCGGCTGCAATCTGGTTCATCGGACTTCTCGCAATCCGAAGAGACGGGCCTCAGGCCCGTGGCGGACGTCCACCGTACCGGCGATGAATCACCGACGGACCGGTTCCGGAGCACCTGACACCCGGGCTTTCCGGCGGAGCGTCGGGGTCCGCCTCCACGGCCGTCCGGCGAAGAAATCCACGCGTACGGAGCGTGCGCACCCGCTCATGATCAACGGGAAGCCGGCCGCCGGCAGCGGGTGTCCGCCCGCCCTTAGAGTGACCTGGTGGACAGCCCAAAGAAACCAAGCTCGCCGCCCGGAAACGAGACCGCCGCCGCCGGGCCCGTCCCGACCAATGTGGTGGGCCTGACCGCGCTGTTCACCGACCCGCTGTGGCGGATACCCGTCCGCCTGAGCCCCGTGGAAGCCGCCCTCCTGCGGACCGAACCGCTACGGCGCCTGCACTTCGTCGCACACGGCGGAGCCTCGACGGTCAGCACCTTGCAGTCGTACTCCAGACTTGAGCACACCCTCGGCGTACTCGCTCTGGTCGCACACTTCCGTCCGGAGGACGAACTACTGCGGGTCGTGGCGCTGTTGCATGACATAGGCCATCTGCCCCTGAGCCACACCTTCGAAGGCGTGGCCGGCCTCGATCATCACGCCATCGGTGTGCAGCTGGTGCAGGCCGACCCGATCCGTCCCGTGCTGGAAGAGCACGGGATCAGCCCCGAGGCCGTCGCCACCGCACTCGGCGGGTCGGCCCGCTCGCCACTCACCAACCGCTCGGGCCTCCTGAATCTCGACCATCTCGACTCCTACGTGCGCAGCGGGCGGGCCGCCGGGCGTCTCGATACCGATCCAGCCGCCCTCCTGGGCCGGCTCGGCCTCGAAGACACCGCGGTGTCGGCCGACCCCGAGACGGCCGCCTCGCTTGTCGACCTCATCTGCGCGGAAGCACGGCTGCACACCTCGTGGGACAACGTGGGTCCGGCCTCGGTGGTCCGCCGCCTGGCCCGCCAACTGCTCGACAGCACACCCCTCGCCCCGGCCCGGCTCGCCCGGATGACAGATCCGCAGCTGTGGACCGCGTTCGACTCCTGCGCCGTCACGCAAGCGGAGAGCACCATGGTCCGCTACGAGCTGCACCAATTGAAGGTCGAGGCCGGATCCGCTCCCCCGGACCGCTCCGGCTGGACCTTCTCGCTACGCAAGATCTACAGCTCCGCGCCGCTGGTGGAGGGGCAACGGATCGAGGTGGCCGCACCCGAGCTGGCGGCTGAGTTGAATGCGCTGCTGGCGTTGCCCACCACCTTCCGCGTCCGGTGGAGCTGACCGCCGGGTCCGGCACGGCAGCATCGGAATGGTCTTCTCGCTCATCAGCGGGAAGGCTAGTCAAAGTTGAGTAGCGTGTGTGGGGTGAGTTTACTGGTGGTAGGGACACCAGGTTCAGCACGCACTGTCGGTCATCGCGCCCTGCCCGCAGGCTGGTTGTCATGACGCGACGTACCACTTTGATCACCGGCGCCACTCAGGGCATGGGCCGCGGCCTGGCACTCGATCTCGCCGCCCGCGGGGGCACCGTTCTGCTGCACGGCCGCGACCCTGATCGTCTCGGGAAGGTGGCGGCCGAGGTACGCGCCGCCGCCCCCGGCACCACCGTCCGTACCTACCTCGCGGATCTGGCCGACCTCGACCAGGTGTACGCGATGGCCGACCGGATCCGGGCGGCGGAGCCCCGGCTCGACGGTGTGATCAACAACGCCGTCGCAGGCGGCGGCACCGAGCCGCTCCGGCGCGAGGTGAGCCGACAGGGCCATGAGCTGCGGTTCGCCGTGAATCACCTCGCCCCGTACGCCCTCACCCGTGCGCTGCTGCCGCTGCTGATCGCCTCGACGCCGGCCCGCGTGGTCAATGTCGCCTCGATCGGACAGGAGGCCATCGACTTCGACAACCTCATGCTGGAGCGGGACTACGAGGGGCTGCACGCCTACTGCCGGAGCAAGCTCGCGCTGATCATGGCGACCTTCCATCTGGCCGCCGAGCTGGCGGGGACCGGTGTCACGGTCAACACGCTGCACCCGGCCCATCTGATGGACACCGACGGAGTGCGCGCGTACGGCCTGACTCCGCTCATCGGCATCGAGGAGGGGGTGCGCCCGACCGTCCGGCTGCTGCTCGATCCGGATCTCGCCACCACCACGGGCCGCTACTTCGACCAGTTCACCGACACCCGGGCCCACGCCCAGGCCTACGACATCGCCGCCAGGGAGCGCCTGATGCAGCTGACGCACACCCTCATTGACGGTGAGACAGACGTGCGGCAGCCCGAAGCCCGCCGCTCCGGAGGAGGTTTCGGTGAGCAGCCGCCGTCTGGTCCGCCGGGTCGGCGGTGAAGGCATAACGGGACCGCCGCATCTCACCGCTCCAAATCGGCGGCCTTGATCGCGCGGCGGGCGAAGACGTCCTCACGGCGGTCCTCCATCTGCCGAAAGGCGTCTTTACGGTCCCTCTTGGAGAGCCGGTCAAGGTAGGTGTGGCCGATGAGGTGATCCGTTTCGTGCTGGAGACACCGGGCGAAGTAGCCCGTCCCCTCGATGACGAGTGGGTGGCCGTCCTTGTCGAATCCGCGGACGACAGCACGGTCGGTGCGGGGAACCGCCATGGCGGCGCCGGGCACGGACAGACAGCCCTCGACGTCGTCGAGGAGTCGACGGCTCCCCGGATCGGGCAGGTCCAGCACCGGGTTGATGAGGTGGCCGACATGCCGGATTCCGTCGTCGTCCGGGCAGTCGTACACGAACAGCCGCAGATCGACGCCGACTTGGTTGGCCGCCAGGCCCGCGCCGTCGGCCACATACATGGTGCGGAACATATCGTCGATCAACGCCGACAGCTCCGGGGTTCCGAACGCGGTCACCTCCCGGCACCGACGGCTCAGCACCTCCTCCCCCACCACCGTGACCCGGCGTACCGATCCCCGTTCCGCCTCCGCCGGCAGAGCCGGATACGAGTCGACGGGCCGGCCCTGCACCCGCACCCGCCGGTCGACGGGACGGGACCGCTCGTGACGAACAGGCATGGCTGTCTCCCCTTTTGCGTACGCCACAGATGCCGCGGAGGTCACCGCGGCTGATACCGGCAGCAAGGACTGCCGCTTGCCAACTGCTTTGCAAAGTAGCAGAGTTTGCAAAGTGACCGAAGATGACCTCAACACCCCGGACGAGCGGAGCGCCGGTACCGACGGCGCATTGCGCGAGCACGAAGTCCGCACCGCCCTGTTGGATCTGCTCGCCGAAGTCGGCACCGTCACGGCGACCGAAGCCGCCGCCCGGCTGGGCTACAGCTCCGGGCTCTGCTCGTTTCACCTGCGGCAGCTCGCACGGCACGGGTACCTCGAAGAGGCCCCTCACAGTGGGGGCCGCGCACGCCCCTGGCGTCTGCGGCAGCACCCCTCCGCTGCCGACGGGCCCATGGAGGAGCAGTTCGGCGATCTGGCCCGGGGGCTGGAGGACGAGAGCTGGCAGCGATGGCTGACCCAGCGGGAGGAGGCGCCGCCGGCATGGCGCCATGACGAAGCCTTCAGCGCCGTCGCCTACCTGACACCCGAAGAGATGAGCCGGGTCGCGGACGTGATCCGGCGGGCGCTCGCGCCCTACCAGGACCGCGAACAGCGCCCCCTGGCCCGGCCCGACGGCGCTCTCCCGGTGGCCCTCATCACGCGACTGTTCCCGCTGCTTCCCCACACGGGAGACGGCGCGGACCGGGACTGAGGAGTCGCCGGCCGTCCCGCTGGGGCGATCGGCACCGTTCGTACGGTGCCCCGAAGTGGAGCGTGGCGACCGGACAGAGCCAGCGGGAAGCCGGAGGCGACACGGCTTCCCGCCGACGAATGAGTGCGGCGGCCACCCCGACCAATGAACTGGCCGCCGCGCCTTCGACCTTACCCGTCGGTCACTTACGGGGTCATCACTTGCTCGGCGACCGGGGTGAGGTGTGCGTCACGCCGCACCAGCGCCGCATAGCGCCCGTCGGCGGCGAGCAGCTCGTCGTGGGTGCCGCGCTCGGCGATCCGGCCGGCGTCCAGGACGACGATCTGGTCGGCGTCGCGGACCGTGGACAGGCGGTGCGCGATGGTGAGGGTGGTGCGGCCCGCGGACAGCTCGTCGATGGCCTGCTGTACGGCGTGTTCGGTGCGGGTGTCCAGGGCGCTGGTCGCCTCGTCCAGGACGAGGACGGGCGGGTCGCGCAGGATGGTGCGGGCGATCGCGAGGCGCTGCTTCTCGCCCCCGGAGAAGCGGTAGCCGCGCTCGCCGACGAAGGTGTCGTAGCCGTCGGGGAGGGCCGTGATGTGGTCGTGTATCTGGGCGGCCCTGGCGGCGCGTTCGATCTCCTCGTCGGTGGCGTCCGGTTTGGCGAAGCGGAGGTTGTCGGCGACCGAGGCGTGGAAGAGGTAGGTCTCCTGGGAGACCACGCCGACCGAGCGCGCGAGGGTGTCGAAGTCGAGGTCGCGGACGTCCGCGCCGTCGAGGGTGACCCGGCCGCCGGTCACGTCGTAGAGCCGCGGCACGAGATAGCTCAGGGTGCTCTTGCCGCTGCCGGTCGGGCCGACGATGGCGAGGCTGCCGCCGGCCGGAACGGCCAGATCGATGCCGTCGAGGGTGGCGGCGGCCTCGGGGTCGTAGCGGAACGTCACGTTCTCGAAGCGGACTTCGCCCCGCGGGGCCGGGATCCGGACCGGTTCGGCGGGCTCGGTGATGGCGACCGGCAGATCGAGGTACTCGAAGATGCGCTGGAAGAGCGCGAGTGAGGTCTGTATTTGTACGCCGGTGGACAGCAGGGAGACGGTCGGACGCAACAGGCCCTGCTGGAGCGAGACGAAGGCGACCAGGGTGCCGAGGGAGAAGACCGGGCCGCCGAACTGGAGGACCAGACCGGCCGCCCAGTAGATCAGCGCGGGCATGGCGGCCATCACGATCCCGATGGTGGCCATCCGCCAGCGGCCGGCCATGTTGGCGCGGACCTCCAGGTCGACCAGGCGCTCGGATTCGCCGGCGAAGGTGCGGGTGAGGGAGTCGGCGCGGCCCATCGTGCGGCCGAGCAGGATGCCGCTGACCGAGAGGGACTCGGTGACCATCGCGGACATGGCGGCCATCTGCTTCTGCCGCTGGGTGGTGATCTTCTTGCGTTCGTTGCCGACCCGGCGGCTGATCCAGACGAACAGCGGAAGCAGCAGCAGCGAGACGACGGTGAGCCGCCAGTCGAGGGCGAGCATGGCGCAGACGGTGGCGAGGACGGAAGTCAGGTTGGAGACCAGGGAGGTGGCGGTGGAGGTGACCGTCGCCTGCATGCCGCCGATGTCGTTGGCGATCCGGGACTGGACCTCGCCGGTCCGGGTGCGGGTGAAGAAGGCCAGCGGCATCCGCTGGAGCTTGGCGTAGACCGCGGTGCGCAGATCGTGCATGACCCGCTGGCCGACGGTGGTGGACAGCAGTGTCTGCAGCACACCGAACACGCTGGTGGTGACCGCGGTGACGATCATGCCGAGGGCGAGCAGGGTGAGCAGTCCGGTGCGCCGGCCGGGGATCGCCACGTCCAGGATCTCGCGGAGGAGGAACGGGGAGGCGACCGAGACCAGCGAGGAGGCGCCGACGAGCAGCCCGACGAGGACGAGCCGGGCGCGGTAGGGGCGGAAGAGCGCGAGGATCCGCCGCAACGGGACCGGCTGCTCCGGGTCCTTGGGCGGTGGGGTCCACTGGGGTTCGTCGCTGCGCATGGGCTCCTTCGAGGGGGTGCGGAAGTCAGGTGGGTGCGGACAGCATCGTGGAGCTTAGCTCATTGTTACCTAAGCTCACAATGAACAAGGTCCGGCTTTCCGCTATCCTCGCGGTATGCCCTCCCCCGAGCCGACGGTCAGCACCACCAACCTCGCCGAGCAGCTGGTACGGCTGACCCGCCGGATGCACCGCGCCCAGAAGCACCATCTGGATCACCTGGACCTCTCCTTCACCCCCGCGCAGTCCCGGCTGCTGCGGATCGTCGGCCACTACGGCGACACCCCGCCACGGATGGCCGACGTCGCCGAGCGGCTGGAGGTCGTCCCGCGCGCGGTGACGACGCTGGTGGACGCGCTGGAGGACCGTGGCGCGGTGCGCCGGGTGCCCGATCCGGCCAACCGGCGGGTGATCCGGATCGAGTTGACCGACACCGGCAGATCCACACTGCGGGCGTTGCGCAGTGCCCGCCGGGCCGCCGCGGAGGAGATCCTGGCACCGCTCACCGGCGAGCAGCGCGAGGTGCTCGGCGGACTGCTGTCCACCCTGGTCGACGGACCGGGGACCGCACAGTGAGCCAGGGCCGGTCCGGTGGGCCGGTGGTGCACGCCGTCCCACCGGACCGGCCCTCACCCTGCTGCGCCACGATCTGGCACTCCAAGGGGTACCTGCGCGGCACGGAGGTGATGGCCGACCGCATCGTCGAGGCGGCCTGGGGGTGGACGGCCGGCGGACGGCTGCCGCTGGTGGTGGACGCCTCCTCGTGCACGCTGGGCCTCGCCCAGGAGGTCGTGCCGTATCTGACGCCGGGCCATCGCGCGCTGCACGAGGAGCTGACCGTCGTCGACTCGGTCGTCTGGGCCGCCGAGGAGCTGCTGCCCCGTCTGGAGACGGTGCGCGCGGTCGGCTCGGCGGTGCTCCATCCGACCTGCGCGATGCAGCACTTGGGCGACGAGCCACAGCTGCGCCGGGTCGCCGAGGCATGTGCGCGGGAGGTCGTGGTGCCGGACGACGTGGGCTGCTGTGCGTTCGCCGGGGACCGCGGGATGCTGCACCGGGAGCTGACCGAGTCGGCCACCGCGAAGGAGGCGGCCGAGGTGACCGCCCGGCACTTCGACGCGCATCTGTCGGCGAACCGGATGTGCGAGGTCGGGATGGACCATGCGACGGCGGGCCGGGGCTATCACTCGGTCCTTCAGGCGCTGGAGCTGGCCACCCGGCCCGCTTGAGCGTGGCCGGGCGGCGGGAGGCCCGCGTCCACCGGGACGTAGGAGGCCCGCATCCGCCGGGAGCGGCAGGTCCGCCCGGCGGATGCGGGAGTGCGGGTCAGCGCGTGAGGTGCAGCGCCACCGCGCCCTTGGCGGGGACCGTGAGCTGTGCCTTGCCGCCGTCGCCCACGGTGACCGTGTGGCCGTCGCAGGCGGACGGGGCGGCCGCCACGACATTGCAGTAGGTACCGGCGGGCAGCGAGGTCGCGAAGGTCTGCTTCAGCTCCCCGTCACCGTTGTTGAGGGCGACGAAGCCCTTGCCGCCCCGGCCGAAGGCGATCGCGCTGCCACCGTTGTCCCACCAGTGGGTCAGCTCCGCCGAGCCCACCGCGTTGCGGAAACCGACCATCCCGGTGACCGCCTGCTTGGCGTGCTGACGGGTCCAGCCGTCGCTGCCGCTGGGCGGTCCGGCGTCCTTGTCGGACCACTCGTAGCCGGAGTAGACGTTCGGCGACCCGTAGGGCGAGGCGAGCAGGAAGACGTTGGCGAGCGTGTAGGCCGCGCCGTCCTTGTAGGTGAGCGTCGAACCGTTGCGCTCGGTGTCCCAGTTGTCGACGAAGGTGCGGGCCCGGTCGCTGCCGAGCTTGCCATCCGCGATGGACCGGAGCTGCGCGAGGTTGCCGCCCTGGAAGGCGCTCTTGAGATGGGTGCCGTAACGGAACTCGTCGACGTCGCCGTTGCCGGTGTACTCCTCGGGCTGCACCGCCTCACCGGCGCCGTGGATGACCTCCTGCACCCAGTAGCCGGGGTCGCGCATCTTGCCCTTGATGGCGGCGAGGTCGGAGGCGGAGATGTGCTTGGCGGCGTCCACCCGGAAGCCGTCCACGCCCAGTGACCGCAGGTCGTCGAGGTACTTCGCGATGGTGGCACGGACCTGGTCGCGGCCGGTGTCCAGGTCGGCGAGGCCCACCAGTTCGCAGGTCTGGACGTCATTGCGGTCGCCGTAGTCGGAGATGCTCTTGCGGCAGCCGTGGAAGTCCTGGTCCCGGTAGGTGCCGGGGTAGTCGTACTTGGTGTACCGGGTGCCGCCGGTGCCCGTACCGGATCCGGCCGCCATGTGGTTGATGACGGCATCGGCGACGACCTTGACGCCCGCGCCGTGGCAGGCGCTGACCATCGAGGCGAACGCGGCCCGGTCGCCCAGCCGTCCGGCAATCTTGTAGCTGACGGGCTGATAGGAGGTCCACCACTGGTCGCCCTTGATGTGCTCGGAGGCGGGTGAGACCTCGACATAGCCGTAGCCGGCCGGGCCGAGCTCGTCGGTGCAGGCCTTGGCGACGTCCGCGTACTTCCACTCGAACAGCGTGGCGGTGACGGTCTTTTCGCCGGGCGGGGCGGCCTGGGAGGACCACGGTGCGAAGGTGGCGAGGCCGGCTGCGGCCAGCACGCCGGCCAGCGCCCCGCCCACCAGACGGGAACGTTGCTGCATCTTGCGGCTCCTTGGTCATGGGGCGCGGCAGCGCGCACCGCGCCCACGAGAGCAGCCACGCGCCGGCCGCCATGGGGGGGGGATGTCCGTACCGGAGCCTGCCGTTTGCCTTGTGGACACGTCAAGGCTTTCTGCAAGGCTTTTCAGCACCTTGCGAAAGGAGCTGGCGGAAGCGCGTCCGGCCTCGCCGTGATGGATCCGCTCTTGCGGCAAAGAGTCCAAGTGTGCCGTAACAAGAGTCCAATCGGCCCTCTTGTGCCTCAGGCCGACGGCCGACAGGGTCCTGACCGAGGTTCACGTATGCCCCGGCACCCCACCGCTCCTGGAGGACCGATGAACGAGGCACCATCGCAGAACCCTGACCCCAACGAGGCCGGTCCGAGCCGCCGTTCGGTCCTGTGGACCGCCGGTGCCGCGGGCGCCGGACTGGGGCTCGGCGGCCTCTCGGCCGGACCGGCCGCGGCGGCCGCACCCGGCGCGGCGGCCCCCGGCGCCGCCGCCGCTGCCCCCCGCGCCACCGGCAGGACGATGATCGGAGTGCCTTTCGAGCGGCGCGGCACCGTACGCGTCGGCATCATCGGCCTCGGCAACCGGGGCGGCAGCATGATCGACCTCTTTCTCGCGGTGCCGGGCGTCCGCGTCGTCGCCCTCTGCGACCCGGTGAAGGAGAAGACCGCCAAGGCCGCCAAGAAGGTCACCGACGCGGGGCAGCCGGCGCCTGCCGTCTACACCAAGGGCGACCATGACTTCGAGAACCTCTGCAAGCGGGGCGACATCGACTTCGTCTACGCGGCCACGCCCTGGGACTGGCACTTCGACATGGCGAAGACCGCGATGCTCAACGGCAAACACGTAGGCGTGGAATGCCCCCTGGCGCTGCGGCTGGACCAGCTGTGGGAGCTGGTCGATCTCTCCGAGCGCACCCGCAGACACTGTATGCAGCTGGAGAACTGCTGTTACGGCAAGAACGAGATGCGGGTGCTGCGGATGGCCCATGCGGGCCTGTTCGGTGATCTGCTGCACGGCGCCGGCGCGTACAACCACGATCTGCGCGGCCTGATGTTCGATCCCAAGTACTACGAGGGGCCCTGGCGCCGGCTGTGGCACACCCGGCTGCGCGGTGACCTCTACCCCAACCACGGGTTCGGCCCGGTCGCCAACTACATGGACATCAACCGCGGCGACCGCGCCGTACGGATCTCCAGCTTCGGCACCCCCGCGCTCGGCCTCGCCGCCTACCGCAAGGCGCACATGCCGGCGAACGACCCCAGCTGGAAGGAGTCGTACATCGAGAGCGACCGGACGATCAGCCTCGTCCAGACCGCCAAGGGGCGGGTGATCCGGCTGGAGCACGATGTCTCCACCCCGCACCCCTACAGCCGGATCAACAGCCTCGGCGGCACCAAGGGCGTCTTCGAGGACTATCCGGAGCGGATCTATATCGAGCCGGACCAGAGCAACGACGAGTGGGGCGACTTCAGCAAGTACGCGGAGTGGGACCACTGGCTGTGGAAGGAGCACGCCAACCCGCCCGGCGGGCACGGCGGCATGGACTACATGCTGGTCTTCCGGCTGATGCAGTGCATGCGGCTGGGCCTCGTACCGGACTTCGACGTCTATGACGCGGCGACCTGGACCGCGCCGGTGCCGCTGAGCGATCTGTCCATCAAGGCGAAGGGCGCGCCGCAGGAGATTCCCGACTTCACCCGCGGGCTGTGGAAGAAGGCGCGGACGGGGATGGATTCGAAGAAGCCGGAGGAGTAGGAGCGAGCACTCCGGGGCCCGGCGGGCGGTGGTGACGCGCCGGGCCCCGGAGCTCAGGTGTCGCGGGGCCTGCCCGGCGCCTCAGCCGGCGGGGCGGGGCCCGGCGCCTCAGATGTCGCGGGGTGGGGCGGAGGCGGCGCCCGGTTCGGCCACGGCCTGCTTCGGCGGGTCCGGCAGGTGCTGCGCCATGGACAGCATGTCGTCGTGTGCCGTAGTGACCGGTAAGCGCTGGTCAGCGGGTGGCCGAGCTTGGACTGACCAGATCCTCCGGCACGGGCAGGCACTCGGAGAGCAGGTCGACGACGTCGCGCCAGGCTCGCTGCGCGTGCCGTGGGTGGTAGCCGACGCCGGGCCGCACGGTGTGGTCGACCGGCGGGTGGTGGAAGGCGTGCAAGGCGCCGCCGTAGACCACGAGTCGCCAGTCGACGCCCGCGGCCTGCATCTCTTCGGTGAACGCGACCCGTTGCGCGGGCGGCATGATCGGGTCTTCCGACCCGACCCCGGCCCACACCGGGCAGCGAATGCGCGCCGCCTCGCCCGGTCGGCCCGTGGTCAGCGCGTTGACTGTCCCGATCGCGCGCAGGTTGACGCCGTCGCGCCCGAGTTCCAGCCCGACGGCGCCACCGGTGCCGTAGCCGACGGCGGCGATCCGGTCGGGATCGGTCCGCGGTTCGGCGCGCAACACGTCGAGCGCCGCATGACCGATGCCCCGCATCCGGTCGGGGTCGGCGAGCAGCGGCATGCAACGGGCCAGCATCTCCTCGGGGTCACCCAAATAGCGCCCGCCGTGAAGGTCGAAGGCCAGCACTACGTATCCCAGCTCGGCGAGAGCATCGGCCCGGCGGCGCTCGACGTCGCTGAGCCCCGTGCCCTCCGGCCCGAGCAGCACCGCGGGCCGGCGGTCGACACCGGCCGGGAGTGCGAGGTGCCCGATCATCGTCAGACCGTCGGCCGGGTACTCGACCGTGCGCGTGGTAATCGTCGTCATGAGACCGGACTTTAGTGATCGTCGAGCCCGGTCGGGCCGGGGTTCACCGCTGGCAGAACAGCGCCGATGTCCCTCTGAAATGCGGCGATGGCTCACAAGAACCGTCAAACCCCCGTCCTGGCCGAGGCTTTCGTCCGCTGCGCGGCCGCCGCTTCGTACGCCTGGTGCGTCCCGTGCGCCCGTTACGCCGCTCAGGCCGCCAGGTGCGCCTTGTCCCCCATGACGATGACGGGGTGCCGCGCCGGATCGAGGGCGCGCAGCAAGGCCCGCATCCCGGACTTCGGGACGCTGACACAGGCGGAGGTGCCGCTGCCATGGTCCAGATGCAGCCAGACCCCGCCGCCCTTGGACTGCCCCTCCGGCCGGGTCGGGTCCAGCGGGGAGGCGCCCTTGACGCGGTTGTAGTTGATCGCGACGACGTAGTCGAAGTCGTGGCGGGTGTTCTTGGACCAGTACGACGGCGGGGTGAACGCCGAGGAGTGGGTGTAGGGCAGCTTGGCGCCAGGGTCCGGGAGCACTCCGCCCGCATCGGTCAGCGGGAACACCCCCACGGGGCTGCGCTTGTCCCCCTCGTGATGATTCACAGTCCAGCCGCGCCGGCCGTTGTGCGCATCCCAACTCGCCTTGCGGTCCCAGCCGTTGGCGCCCTTGTCATAGAGGACGACGGTGGCGTCGGCGGAGTTCACGCCCGCGCCGTAGACCGCAACGACCTGCCGGGTGGCGGACGGGATCCGGGACCGCAGGGCCGTGCCGACCTCGGGGATGTTCTTGAGGTGTGTGGTGGACGACCCGCCGCGGGCCGGGCCACCGGGGCGCTCCCCCTTCGCCGCACCGTCGTCCTTGCCGCCGCCCCGGCCGCCACCCGTACCGCCGCAGCCCGCCAGAAGAACCAGTCCCGCCGCGGCCACCGCCGCCATCCGTATCGCACTGCCCGCTGTCCGCATGGCCCCCATGGTCGCACCCCGCGTCCGACGGCCGTTCAGCACTCGCCCGCCGCGCACCGGCGACCACCGTCCACACCGCCACCACCGCCACCGCCACCGCCACCGCCACCGCCACCGCCACACGATTGTCCGAATCACGTGGCCACAGCGGAAAAACCGTTTGAAATCCGCCCAGTCCGCAGGCCAATCTTCCAGGACCTCCACCGACGACGCGATATGCGCGGAGGGGCATTCGCCTGCCGGGACGGCCTGCTGCCGCCCCCTCACCACGACTCCGGCTGGGACACCATGCACCTTCGTGACCTTCCGCACCCCGACCCGGGCGTCCCGGACGTCCGTACGGGCGGCGCCTTCCTCCGGTGGCTCTGCCGCCGACAGCTCGGCGGCCAGCTCAAGGCCCTGGCCTGGGGGCTGGTGAACATCGGCGCCATCGCCGCCTCCCCCCTGCCGGTGGGCCTCGCCGTGCAGGCCGTGGTGGACCGCGACGGCGGGCGGCTCCTCCTGGCCGGCGGCCTGATCCTGGCCCTGGGCGCGCTGATCGCGGCCGGCGACACCATGCTGCACCGCGCGGCCGTCACCAACTGGATCACCGCCGTGGCCCGGATGCAGCAACTGCTCGCCCGCAAGACCACGGAGCTGGGCTCGGTCATGACCCGGCGGGTGGCGGCCGGCGAGATCGTCACCGTCAGCACCGGCGACCTGGAGAAGATCGGCTGGTTCGTCGAGGCCCTCTCCCGGTTCGCCGCGGCGGCCCTGGTCACCATCGGCGTCTCCGTCGCCCTGGCCTTCTACCAGCCGGAACTGGGCATCCTGGTAGCCGTCGCGGTCCCCGTACTCGCACTGGCCGTCCTGCCGCTGCTGCCGCCCGCCACCCGGCGCGCCGACGCCCAGCGCGAGAAGGCCGGCCAGGCCACCGAGCTGGCCTCCGACACCGTCGCCGGGCTGCGGGTGCTGCGTGGCATCGGCGGCGAGGAACTCTTCCTCGGCCGCTACCGCAGCGCCTCCCAAGAGGTACGCAAGGCCGCCGTCCGCAGCGCCCGGATGTGGGCCCTGATCTCGGCCCTCCAAGTACTGCTGCCGGGCCTGCTGCTCATCGCTGTGGTCTCGTACGGCGCCCGGCTCGCCCTCGACGGCACCATCGCGGTCGGCGATCTCGTCACCCTCTACAGCGCGGTCACCTTCCTGCTCTTCCCACTGCGCCGCTTCGAAGAGATCGCCCAGGCCTACTCCTTCGCCAAACCCTCCGCGAAGCGAACGGCCCGCGTCCTGGCCCAGCACCGGCCGGCCGGCGGACGGACCGAGGACCAGGCGACAACGCCCACCGGCGCGCTGCACGACCCGGTCAGCGGTCTGACCGCCCCGGCCGGCCGGCTGACCGCGGTGGTCTGCGGCGACCCCGACGCCGCGGGCCGGCTCGCCGAACGCCTCGGCGGACACCCGCCGCAGGCCGGCGAGGACGCCGGGGACGGAGCCGGTCTGTCCGTCGTCCTCGGCGGCGCCCCGCTCGACGATCTGCCACGGGACACCGCCCGCAGGGCCGTACTCGTCCAGGACAAGGACCCGATGCTGCTCTCCGGCACCCTCGGCGAGCTGCTCGACGTCCCGGCCTCCGGGCGGGTGGGCGCGACGGACGCGCTGGCCGCGGCCCAGTGCGGCGATGTGCTGACCGCGCTGGCACAGGCCTCGGTCGACGACTCCGGCGACCCGATGCACACCTACATCACCGAGCGCGGACGGTCGTTGTCCGGCGGGCAGCGACAGCGGCTGGCACTGGCCCGATCGCTGGTCACCGACCCGGAGGTGCTGGTCCTCGACGAGCCGACCAGTGCCGTCGACGCCCACACCGAGGCCCGGATCGCCGACGGTCTGCGGACGATCAGGAGCGGCCGGACAACGGTCGTCTTCACCTCCAGTCCGCTCCTCCTGGACCGGGCCGAACAGGTGGTGTTCCTCCAGGAGGGCAAGGCCGTCGCCACGGCCGGCCACCGCGAACTGCTGTGCAGCCACCCCGCCTACCGCGCGGTCGTCACCCGCGAGACGGACCCCGAGCCGGCACTGTCGACCGGCCAGATCGAGGAGACCGCATGATCGGCCTGGCGCCCCCGGACTACGATCCGAACGCCCCGCAGACCCTCACGACACTCCCCGTCGGCTCACCGGCCACCGTCCGCAGCTACGTCCGCGGCCTGATCCGCCGTCACCGCCGGGCGTTCACGGTGCTGATCGCCGTCAACACGGCCGCGGTGATCGCCTCCATGGCCGGCCCGTATCTGCTCGGCGGCATCGTCGAGGACCTCTCCGCGGGCGCCCGCGATCTCCCGCTGGGTCGCACGGTCGCGGTGTTCGCCGTCGCGCTGGCCGCCCAGACGGTGTTCGTCCGTATGGTCCGGCTGCGCGGGGCGATGCTCGGCGAGCGGATGCTGGCGGATCTGCGGGAGGACTTCCTCGTACGGTCGGTGGCGCTGCCGCCGGGCGTACTGGAGCGGGCCGGCACCGGCGACCTGCTGTCGCGGATCACCACGGACATCGACCGGCTCTCCAGCGCGATGCGCGAGGCCGTACCGCAGCTGGCCATCGGCGTGGTGTGGGTGGCGCTGCTGATCGGCGGGCTGGCCGTGACCGCGCCGCCGCTGGCCCTGGCCGTGCTGATCGCGCTGCCGCTGCTGATCGTCGGCTGCCGCTGGTACTACAAGCGGGCGCCGGGCGCCTACCGTTCGGAGGCCGCCGGGTACGCCGCGGTGTCCGCCGTGCTCACCGAGTCCGTGGACGCGGGTCGTACCGTCGAAGCCCACCGGCTGGGCGCCCGCCGGATCGCACTGTCGGAGCGCCGCATCCATCAATGGACCCAGTGGGAGCGCTACACCCTCTACCTGCGCTCCGTGCTCTTCCCCGTCATCGATATGGCGCATGTGCTGCTCCTGGCCTCGGTGTTGCTGCTCGGCGGCGCGTTCGTCCTGGAGGGCTGGATCAGTCCCGGGCAGCTGACGACGGGGGCGCTGCTGGCGCAGATGATGATCGATCCGGTCGGCATCATCCTGCGCTGGTACGACGAGCTCCAGGAGGCCCAGGTGTCCATCGCGCGACTCGTCGGCGTCCGGGAGGTCGCCCCGGAGGCCACCGACGCGGACCGGCACCCGGACGGCCGGGACGTCCACGCCGACCAGGTGAGCTTCGGCTACCGCGCCGACGTCGACGTGCTGCGCGAGGTCTCGCTGCGGATCCGCCCGGGGAGCCGGCTGGCGCTGGTCGGTCCGTCCGGCGCCGGCAAATCGACGCTGGGCCGACTGCTGGCCGGTATCTACGGGCCCCGCGTCGGCAGCGTCACCCTGGGCGGCGCCGAGCTCTCCAGGATGCCGGCCGAGCGGCTCCGCGAGCAGGTGGCGCTGGTCAACCAGGAACACCATGTCTTCGTCGGCTCGCTCCGCGACAACCTCTTGCTCGCGCGCACCGGAGCGGCCGATGCCGAGCTGTGGGCAGCACTCGGCGCGGTGGACGCCGACGACTGGGCGCGGGCCCTGGACCAGGGGCTGGACACCGAGGTCGGCTCGGGCGGCCACGCCCTGACTCCGGCCCAGGCCCAACAGATCGCGCTGGCCCGGCTGGTACTGGCCGATCCGCACACCCTCGTGCTGGACGAGGCGACCTCCCTGCTCGACCCACGGGCGGCCCGCCACCTGGAGCGCTCACTGGGCAGAGTGCTGGACGGCCGCACCGTGGTGGCCATCGCGCACCGGCTGCACACCGCACACGACGCCGACGTCATCGCGGTCGTCGAGGAGGGCCGGATCAGCGAACTGGGCAGCCACGACGAACTGGTGGCCGCCGACGGTGCGTACGCGGCACTCTGGCGGTCCTGGCACGGCTGATGTGGGCCGCCGTGCCGTTGATGCCGCCGTACGGCGACCGGGCGAACGGCACGGACGCGAGGCCGGCGCGGGCGCACGGAACGGCGGCGCAGACCTCATGAAGTCGGCGCCGCCGTTCCGATGTGCGGGAGGCCAGATCAGCCGGCGGAGCCGCCCTGCATCGCCTTGCGCAGGTCGCTCGTCTGCTGCGCCAGCGTCTTCAGGTCGATCTTCTTGAGGGAACGCGAGGTCGCCCCGTCCAGACCGGTCACGTCCCCGACCGAGGTGCTGTCGGCCCAGACACACAGGGGGATGTAGTCGCCGCCGCCGTCGGCGACCCCGCAGCGCAGAACGGCTCCCTTAGCGTCGGGGTCCTGGAGATCGAAGTCCTTCGGCGCGACGGCCATCTTGTTCGGGCCGAAGGCCGCCTTCACCCGCTGCGCGGGGTCGGACACCACACCCGCACCGGTGTGGACGCCCAGGGTGACCGAGGGCTGGTTCTGCGCAAGGTAGACCGAGTCGGTCTGGGTCAGGCCCTTCAGCTCCGGGTACAGCGCGGGCTTCCGCTTTTCCGGCGGGTACATCTGCGCGGTGGCCTTCGCGTCATAACGAAGTGCCGCCGGGCCCGACTTCACCACCTTGGGGGTGGCCAGCCCCTTGGAGTTGTTCTCCGCCTTCCCCTCGCCCTGGCCCTGGCTCTGCCCCTGTCCCTGGTTCTGTTCCCCGCCCTGGCTCTGTCCCTGTCCCTGCCGCGCCTCGGTGTCGTCCCCACCACCGAGCTGCGACCACGCCAGGTAGCCACCCCCGGCGAGCAGCACGACGGCGACCAGGACGACGGTCAGGATCAGTCCGGTGCGGCGCCGGGGAGGCGGCGGAGGCGGCGGCGTGAAGCCCGGGCCCCCACCCTGGCCCGGAAGTCCGGTCGGCGGCGTCGGGCCGTTCTGCGGCGCAACCGGTGCACCGGGGTAGGATGGCAGCGGGGCGCCATATCCGGATGGTGGTGTCTGCGGCGGCTGGTGGGTCACAGTTGTCGGTTCCCTCGTCATCGGTTGCAGGAGCCCGGACATCCTTCCGCATCGCTCGAAGTCGCCGACGTCAGGGGGCGGGTGCGGGACGACCGGACGGCCACCCACTCGACCGACGGCGGACGTCCGGCCGACGGCGGACGCTCGGCCGGCCGCCACATCAGGTGCTCGTGAGGGTCAGGCGCTCGTGGGGAGTAGGCACTCGTGAGGATCAGGTGCTCGTAAGGATCACGAGTCGCTGGGTCGCCCGGGTCATCGCGACATAGCGGTCGACCGATCCTTCGATGCCCTGGCCGAACTCCTCCGGGTCGATGAGGACGACCAGGTCGAACTCCAGGCCCTTCGACAGCTCCGGGGTCAGCGACCGGACGCGGGACGTCGCCCGGAAAGTGGGGTCGCCGATGACGCAGGCGATCCCGTCGCTCTGCGCGGCGAGCCAGGTGTCGAGGATCGAGTCCAGATCCGAGGTGGAGCCGTGGACGACGGGAATGCCGCTGCTGCGGATGGAGCTCGGCACGTTCGCATCCGGGAGCACGGCCCGGATGACCGGCTCCGCTTCCGTCATGACTTCTTCCGGCGTGCGGTAATTGATGCTCAGCGAGGCCAGGTTGACCCGGTCGAGACCGACCCGCGCCAGCCGTTCCTGCCACGACTCGGTGAACCCGTGCCTGGCCTGAGCACGGTCCCCGACGATGGTGAAGCTCCGGGACGGGCAGCGGAGCAGCAGCATCTGCCATTCCGCGTCGGTCAGTTCCTGCGCCTCGTCCACGACGATATGCGCGAACGGGCCCGCGAGCAGGTCCGGTTCGACGCCGGGCAGGGCGGACTCATCCACCAGGGTGTCCCGCAGGTCCTGCCCGCGCAGCATCGTCACCGCGCCCTCACCGTCGTCGTCGGCCGCCAGCACATTGTCGATGACGTCGGCCATACGCTCGCGTTCGGCGGCGACCGCGGCCTTGTGGCGGCGCTGTCGCCGCGCCGCCTCCGGGTCGCCGAGCCGCTGCCGTGCCGCGTCCAGGAGCGGCAGGTCGGACACCGTCCAGGCTTGGGGAGCGTCCTTGCGCTGCAACGTCCGTACCTCGTCGGGGCTGAGCCACGGAGCACACATCCGCAGATAGGCGGGCACCGACCACAGGTCTCCGACAAGATCGGCCGCTTCCAGCAGCGGCCACGCGCGGTGGAGGGTCGTCACCAGCTCTTCGTCGCGCAGCAGCGACCTGCGGAAGACGTCGGGCGAGACATCACCGTCGTACTTGTCCCGCAGAATCGTGAGCAGCTCCTCCCAGATCTGCTCACGCGCCTCGTTGTGCGGCGTACCTGGTTCCGGTGCGTCGAATGCCTCGGCCCAGTCGTCGGCGCTCAGCCAGAGGTCGGCCCAGTCGGTCGTGACCGTCATCCCCTCGGCGGGCGGCTCTTCGTAGAGCCTGACGGCCGCCTCGATCGCCTGCACCAGCTGCGCGGACGACTTCAGGCGCGCCACCTCCGGGTCGGCCTCGATCGCTGCGGTGGCTCCCTCGGCGACCAGGTCCCGCAGGATGCAGGTCTGTACGCCCTCCTCTCCGAGGCTGGGCAGGACGTCGGCGACATAGGCCAGGTAGGGCCGGTGCGGACCGACGAACAGCACACCGCCCCGACGATGACCGAGACGGGGATCGGAGTAGAGAAGGTAGGCGGAACGGTGCAGCGCGACGACGGTCTTCCCCGTACCCGGACCGCCGTCGACGACCAGAGCGCCACGGGATCCCGCACGGATGATGGCGTCCTGGTCGGCCTGGAGGGTGCCGAGCACATCGCGCATCCGCGCCGACCTGTTGCCGCCCAGGCTCGCGATGAAAGCGGACTGATCGTCGAGCGCGGCGTGCCCGGCGAACCCGTCCGAGGTGAACACCTCGTCCCAGTAATCGCTGATCCGGCCGCGGGTCCACCGATACCTGCGGCGGCTGGTCAGCCCCATCGGATTGGCGTGGGTGGCTCCGAAGAACGGCTCGGCCGCGGGAGAACGCCAGTCGAGCAGCAGCCGGCGCCCCGCGCTGTCCGTAAGGCCAAGCCGTCCGACGTACACCGGCTCGGGGCTGTCCGCGCTCACCATGTGCCCCAGGCACAGATCCAGTCCGAAGCGCCGCAGTGCACGCAGGCGCGCGGTCAGCCGGTGGATCTCCGCGTCCCGGTCCATCGCCTGCCGCCCCACGCCACCGGGCGCCCTGCGCTCGGCATCGAGACGTTCGGACAGTTCGGCGATCGACTGCTCCAGGCACTCCGCGAGAGCCTCGAAGTGCCGCTCATCGCCGCCGATCAGCGTCGGTTCGGCCTTGGGGGAACGGCGGTCAGGAAGGTCAAACACGCTGGTGGTCAGCGGGTGCACGGTGTGGGCTCCGATCTGAGGTGTGCGCGGGGTTGTGGCGCGGGGCGAGGCGTTTGGAACGAGGGGAGGAAACTGGTGGGCGTGACGGGCTACGCTCCGGCGGGCATGGGCCGGAGGGGCGTTTTTGGGTCAGGCCGTGGTGTTGTTGGCTCAGCCCGTGGTCGCTGTTGGCTCAGCCCGTGGCGTTGTTGATCCGGCCCGCTGTGGTTGTCGATTCAGGTCGCCAGGGTCGGCGGTTTGGGGTGTGCTTCCGGGTCCCGGCTGGGCAAACTCGCGCAGTTCACGCGGACATCGGCGGCTTCTCCTGGGTGACGGCGTCACGCAGCAGCTTCGCGGCCACCGCCGCCCCGTCGGTGCGGATCGTGCCGGCCACGGCCCTCGCTCGTACGCGGGTCTCGGGGGTCAGGGACGTCCTGAGCGCGGCCGACAGGGAGTTGACGGTCGGGGTCGAGCCGTCGTGTGCCGCGCCGATGCCCAGCTCGGCCACCCTGCGGGCCCAGTACGGCTGATCCGCCGCCTGCGGAACCACCACCTGAGGCGCGCCGGCCCGGGCGGCCGCCGTCGTGGTGCCCGCGCCGCCGTGGTGCACGACGGCGGCCACCCGGCCGAACAGCGCCTGCTGGTTGACCTCGCCGACGACGAAGCAGTCGTCCCGGTCGTCGATCAGGTCCAGGTCGGCCCAGCCACGCCTGACGAGAGCACGACGGCCCTGCGCGCGAACCGCCTCGATGACCACCCGGGCGATGTCCTTCGAGGCGTGCAGGGGCATGCTGCCGAAGCCCACGTACACCGGTGGTTCACCGGCGCCCAGGAACGCTTCCAGGCCGTCCGAGAGTGGGCGTGCGTCGGGCCGGATCCACGCGCCGGTCTGCACGACGCCGAGGTCCGCCGGCTCCTGCCACGGGTCCAGGACCGGGTCCGTCGCCAACCACGGCCGGTCGCCGACGACGTAGCCGCGGACATCGTCCACCGGGGGCAGACCGATCGCCGCCCGGTTGGTGTTGAGCGCCGCACCGAACAGCGCATTGATGCTCTCCGCGTCCAGGGCCCACAGCACCCGGTTGTCGGTCACCCCGGGCGGGAACGGCCGGCCCGGATACGCGATCGGCGGATGGTGCGGCGACGGCAGACCGAGCTGCTGGAAGGTCACGGAAAGGGAGCGGATACCCAGCTTCTCGGCCACCGACAGCGCCCCGGCCGCGGCCGGCAGCATGCCGGTCGCCACCAGCACATCACATCCCTCAGCCGCCCCCATGACAGCGTCGAGCTGGCCGGCGATCAACTCGGCCGCGTAACGGGGAAAGGATGATGGCGGCGGCGCCGCAGCCGTCAGCTCCCGCGCCGACGGCCCGACGGGCACCACCGGCACGCCGACCCCGTCCAGCAGGTCCCCGAACTCCTCGTCCGGCGGCGCACACACCCGCACCTCCGCACCGAGCGCCCGCAGCTGCACCGCGAGCCCCACCAGCGGTTCCACGTCCCCGCGCGACCCATACGTGCACAGCACCACGCGCATTTCGCATCCCCCATTTTCCTGCATTCCGGCTCAGGCCGGTGATTCTGCGGTACAACGGGGGCCTTGCCGCAAGCCCCCCAGTGCGCTATATCTTGAGAATGGAAAGGAGCGGGGATCTCCTTTCCTTTTCTTTTTCCTCCTCCGCGCGCTCCTTCTCGCTGTCCCTTGCCGCCCGCTGCCGATGTCGCCCGCTGCGGATCTCGCCCGCTGTGGATGGACTTTCGCACCTCGGGAGCAGCCGCCCCGACGCGCGCCCTATGGCCGACCCCCACCACACAGGAAGCAAGCAAGCACCGCGAAGCCCCCTTGAAGCCCGACTAACGAGACTTGTGGAGGGTCGGCGAGCGCGCGATCAGAACCAGTGCAGGCGGTGCGGGGAGCGCTCGGCGCGGAAGAGGGCGCCGGCGAGGGCGGGCGCGCCCGGGCGGTGGGCCCGGGGTGGGCCGGGATGCGTCCAGCGCGTACGAGCGTGCTCGGGGCGGTGCCACCGAGGTGGACCGAGCCCAGGTCGCGCACGTCCAGGGACAGGTCGGGCTTCCGGTCCGTCGGGACCCAGTCGGCCTTGCTGTCCCGGACGGTCAGCAGGTAGCGGCCGTGCTCGCCGAAGAACGGGTCGTCGACGTCGACGACGATCTCGCCGTCCATGAACCAGCCGCGCGCGGTCAGCGCACGCGGGACATCCAGCAGCCGCACCCGGAGCCAGTCCGTGTCGTCGCTCACCTGGACGGCGCGGAAGTCCGCCAGCTGCCGGCGCAGCGGATGATCGAGCACGAGGTGCTTGAACACGACCTGAGTGACCAGGTCGTGGCCGAGCACGAACCGGGCCAGGGCCGTGCAGACGGCGTCGTCGGTGGCGATGATCTCGGTCGCCGGGGCGCCGGCCGTTCCGCGCGCCCGGGGCGGGCGAAGGCGGTCTGGTGGCGCGGCACCGTCAGCGACGATCCCCGCGCCTGAGCGAAGGCGCCAGGCAAAGACTTGCGGTGGTCAACTGCCGCCCGCCGGCACCGTCCTGGAAGTGGTGACGATCAGGGCCGGTCCAGTTTCATCACGCCAGCTGTCATAAGCCGACACCACCGCCTCGGTGACCTGCCGCTGCCCTGCGTACATCGGAGAAGGCGTCAGCTCGGGGGCATCTGCCGCTGAGCAGATGGGCACGCAGCGGGCCGGGCGCGACCGGTCAGATATAGCCGAGCGCGCCCAGACCACCGAGGCCGCCGAGCACCATGAACAGCGGCATCAGCACCTTCAACTCCACCCAGCTGCCGGCCTTGAAGCGCATGCCCTTGGGCGGACCGAGGGGGTACCAGCGCTTACGGCCTATCGGGATGGGCCACAGAACGGGGCAGCCCGAGACGGTCAAGGCATCGCCGATGTCATGGACCAGCGCGCCGAGGACGACCGGCAGACCCAGCCAGAGGTACTGCTGCCCCGGCTCGGTGAACAGCCAGCTCGCACCATTGCCCGGCTGATCGAGAACGCCGGCCAGGATCCACGCCGAGGCCGCACCCAGCAGCCACACCAGCACGTCGCTGGAGACCCGTGCCGCCCGCCACAGCAACCCTTCGATGGCGAGCACCATATGGACGAAGAGGATGCCGAGTACCGCCCAGCGCCCGCCCTGCATCGCCAGCAGCGACATCCCGCCGCCGACCAGCACGGCCCACACCCAGGTGTGAGTGAGCGTGCGGTGGCCGCCATTGCGGTTCGAGTCACCGCGCATCTTTGTCGCCTTGTAGACCGCGTGCGAGATGGCGTCGACCACCTCGCACAGCATCCGCGACAGCGGCCCGAAAGCCCGGGATATGGTCGCGGACTTGTGGTCGAGGTCCGGGGCCAGCGCCGCTCCGGCACAGATCAGAGCCCCGCAGACGAGCACCGGCCAAGGCATCGGATGTCCGGCGGCATCCGCCGCCGCACCCACCCCCAGCCAGGCCGCGGCCCCGGACAGCGAGTGCGCCGGTCCCATCATGGTTACTCCCACCCCTTGTTCTCTTACGCATCCACCTGCGCGGCGCGTGGCTCCCGCACTGCTGAGCCGCGCCGCTGACGCCCGGTCGGCGACTCAGCGTAGCGCCAGATGATCTCCCCCCGAGGAGCGGGTAAGCCAACTCCTTCCCACCTGGCCGGGCCAGCCCACCGCTGCCGGCGGAGGCATGGGGTGTCTGGGGAGCTGCTTGCCGAAGAGAGAAACAGCTGATGTTGCGTCAATTGCGGGGTGCAGCAGGTAGCTGTGAGTCTGAGACGGATAGACGTCATGGGTCGAGGAGTCGGCATTCCTGAACGCGACGGCCTCTCGATTGCCCTACCCGTCACTGCTTGTGATCAACAGGTGGTGAGTAAGTGATGTGCCGCGCTCGGCCGGCGGTCAACGGTCGGCAGGCAGCGGTCACCCACGGAGATGAAGACATGACACACATCCACGCTCCCTTTGGCAGGTGGGCCCCCGCTCCTCTGAGCGAGCTAGCCGCGATGTTCTCCAGCTTGGATTGCCACTGGTGGGTGGCTGGGGGCTTCGCGATCGAACTCGCCGTGGGCCACCCGTTCCGGAGCCACGGCGACATCGACGTCCTGCTGTTACGACGTGACCAGCTCGCGGCCCAAGAAGCTCTGACAGGCTGGCAATGGTGGGCTGCGGATCCGCCAGGGAGCTTGCGCCCGTGGGCCTCGGGTGAGGCCCTTCCACGCGGGGTTCACGACATCTGGTGCCGACCGGGCCCTGATGATCCCTGGCGCGTCCAGCTCATGCTTGACGAGTCCCACGGTCAGGACTGGGTGTCACGCCGCGACCCCCAAGTACGCAGGCCGATCAGCACTCTGGGAACGGCTTCGGCTGCGGGTGTTCCCTTTCTGGCTCCGGACGTGCAGCTTTACTACAAAGCCAAGGCACCGCGGCCCAAGGATGAAAAGGACTTCGACACGGTTCTGCCGTTGCTCACGAAGCGGCAGCGTCGGTGGCTCGTTGGCGCCATCACCAAGACGTACGGGCCGCACCCTTGGATCAAGCGCTTGAAGGCATGAGTCCAGGCTGGTGCAATCGCCGCTCCGCCGGGAAAACCTCGCCAGAGGACACCCCGGATACGCGGGAGCAGCACAAAGACGCATGGTTGAGCCACATCGGCCCGCCATGTCACCGTCGAGCGGGTCCCTGGGGCCTCCCCCTCCCTCCCCCTCCCCACCCACCGCCCCCGCCCCAGCTCGCTCTCGCAATCAGGCGACGCTCGACAGCGCGACGCCATGCCCCCTGGCCCCTCTTCCCCGCCCCCAGGTCCGTGGCCCGTGGCCCGTGGCCCGATCGCCCCCCTGTCCACCAACCCCGCGCCCCCGCGACCTCCCGGTTCGACGGAGGGCATCCTCCTCACCCCGCAGCGGTCGCCCACCTCAGGTGATCTGCGCCACGCACCGAGCGCACTGCCGCGCCAGGAGACCTCGACCACGACAGTGCGTTCGCAGTCGTGTACGGGTTGTAAAGACCTTGCATGGAAGCCTCCCTCGATGCTGGGCGGATCAGAGCACCAAAGCGCCGCCACGGTCTCGCCTCCCTCGGCGCCCCAGGTCCGCTCACCCCAGCGAGGAATGACCGCCCCCGGGCCCGGCGGCCCACGTTTCCGCAGGTCAGAGCAGCTATCGCGATAGCTCCCAGGGCTATACCTGCGGCCTCCACGGGAAGGGCCGGGCCACAGGGCAACCCGTACGCAGCACTGTCGATCTTCGGATGGGCTGCCCTTTGGCCGCCGGTTCCCTGATCTGGGTCGAAGACAGGCAGTATGGGGGGCGTGACCCTCATCGATCATCTGCCGAACGACGCCGACCCCGATGCCCTCTTCGAAGCCTTTTCGGGCTGGGCCGAGCAGCAGGGCATCTCGCTCTACCCTGCCCAGGAGGAGGCGCTGATCGAGGTGGTCTCCGGAGCGAACCTCATTTTGTCCACCCCCACCGGCTCCGGTAAGAGTCTAGTGGCGGCCGGTGCGCACTTCACCGCTCTCGCCAATGATCAGGTCACCTTCTACACCGCCCCCATCAAGGCGCTGGTCTCGGAGAAGTTCTTCGATCTGTGCAAGCTGTTCGGCACCGAGAACGTCGGCATGCTCACCGGTGACGCATCGGTCAACGCCGACGCGCCGGTCATCTGCTGCACCGCCGAGGTGCTCGCCTCGATAGCGCTGCGGGACGGCAAGGACGCCGACATCGGCCAGGTCGTGATGGACGAGTTCCACTTCTATGCCGAGCCGGACCGCGGCTGGGCCTGGCAGATTCCGCTGCTCGAACTGCCGCAGGCGCAGTTCATTCTGATGTCGGCGACGCTCGGCGACATGTCGCGCTTTGAGGAGGACCTGACCCGGCGCACGGGGAAGCCGACGTCGGTGGTGCGGTCGGCCACGCGGCCGGTGCCGCTGTCGTACGAGTACCGCACGACGGCGCTGACGGAGACACTCACCGAACTGCTGGAGACCCGCCAGTCTCCCGTCTACATCGTGCACTTCACTCAGGCCGCCGCCGTGGAGCGGGCGCAGGCCCTGATGAGCATCAATATGTGTACGCGTGCCGAGAAGGACGAGATCGCTCAGCTCATCGGGAACTTCCGGTTCACCACGAAGTTCGGCCGGAACCTGTCGCGGTATGTCCGCCATGGCATCGGCGTGCATCACGCCGGCATGCTGCCGAAGTACCGGCGGCTCGTCGAGAAGCTGGCACAGGCGGGTTTGCTGAAGGTCATCTGCGGTACGGACACACTCGGCGTGGGCGTCAATGTGCCGATCCGTACGGTGTTGTTCACCGCGCTGACCAAGTACGACGGTACGCGGGTGCGGACGCTGCGGGCGCGAGAGTTCCATCAGATCGCCGGCCGCGCCGGGCGGGCGGGCTTCGACACCGCGGGATTTGTGGTCGGGCAGGCTCCCGAGCATGTCGTGGAGAACGAGAAGGCGCTGGCGAAGGCGGGCGACGACCCCAAGAAGCGCCGCAAGGTGGTGCGCAAGAAGGCGCCGGAGGGCTTCGTCAACTGGGGTGAGAACACCTTCGAGAAGCTGATCGCTTCCGACCCCGAGCCGCTGAACTCCCGTTTCCGGGTGACGCACACGATGCTGCTGTCGGTGATCGCCCGGCCGGGGAATGCCTTCGAGGCGATGCGCAAGCTCCTCGAAGACAACCATGAGTCGCGCAAGAACCAGCTCCGGCATATCCGGCGGGCCATCGCGATCTACCGCTCGCTGGTGGACGGCGGGATCGTGGAACGGCTGGCGGAGCCGGACGCGGAGGGCCGGATCGTCCGGCTGACCGTGGATCTTCAGCAGGACTTCGCTCTCAACCAGCCGCTGTCGACGTTCGCCCTGGCCGCGTTCGACCTGCTCGACCCCGAGTCGCCGTCGTACGCGCTGGACATGGTCTCGGTGGTGGAGTCCACGCTGGACGATCCGCGGCAGATCCTGGCCGCGCAGCAGAACAAGGCCCGGGGCGAGGCGGTCGCCCAGATGAAGGCCGACGGCGTCGAGTACGAAGAGCGCATGGAACGGCTCATGGACGTCGAGTACCCCAAGCCGCTGGAAGAGCTGCTCTTCCACGCCTACGGCCTCTACCGCAAGAGTCACCCGTGGGTCGGCGACCACCCGCTGTCGCCGAAGTCGGTCATCCGCGATATGTACGAACGCGCCATGACCTTCACGGAGTTCACGTCCTTCTACGAGCTGGCGCGCACCGAGGGGATCGTGCTGCGCTACCTGGCGAGTGCGTTCAAGGCGCTGGATCACACCGTGCCGGACGACCTGAAGTCCGAGGACTTCGAGGACATCATCGCCTGGCTGGGCGAGATGGTGCGGCAGGTCGACTCCAGTCTGCTGGACGAGTGGGAGCAGCTCGCCAATCCGGAGGTGGAGACGGCGGAGCAGGCCGCGGAGCGGGCGGATCAGGTCCGTCCGGTCACGGCCAACGCGCGGGCGTTCCGCGTGCTGGTGCGTAATGCGATGTTCCGGCGGGTGGAACTGGCGGCGCTGGACAAGGTCGAGGAGCTCGGCGAGATGGATGCCGAGTCCGGCTGGGACGTGGATGCCTGGGGCGACGCGATGGACGCCTACTGGGACGAATACGACGAGCTGGGCACCGGCCCGGATGCGCGCGGCCCGAAGCTGCTTCAGATTGAGGAGGATGCCGCGCACGGGCTGTGGAAGGTGCGGCAGACTTTCGCCGACCCGAACGGTGATCACGACTGGGGCATCTCCGCGGAGGTGGATCTGGCCGCGTCCGACGAGGAGGGGCGCGCGGTCGTGCGGGTCACGGACGTGGGTCAGTTGTAAGGCGGTGGCTTCGGCCGAAGCCACCGGAGGATGTGACGGAGGGCCGCCGGTCATGACCAATCCTGCCGAGAAGCTGGTCGATCTGCTGGATCTCGAGCAGATCGAGGTGAACATCTTCCGGGGCCGCAGTCCCCAGGAATCGCTACAGCGGGTCTTCGGCGGGCAGGTCGCGGGCCAGGCATTGGTGGCGGCCGGGCGGACCACGGAAGGGGACCGCCCGGTCCACTCGCTCCATGCGTACTTTCTGCGGCCCGGCCGGCCAGGTGTGCCGATCGTGTACCAGGTCGAGCGGGTCCGGGATGGGCGGTCCTTCACCACCCGGCGGGTCGTTGCCGTCCAGCAGGGACGCACGATCTTCAATCTGACCGCCTCCTTTCACAAGCCGGAGCCCGGCTTCGATCATCAGTTGCCGATGCGTCGGGCGGTGCCCGACCCGGAGGAGCTGCCGACGGTCGCGGAGGAGGTCCGCGAGCGCCTGCGCGATCTGCCCGAGGGTCTGGAGCGGATGGCGCGCCGGATGCCGTTCGAGATCCGGTATGTCGACCGGCTGCGCTGGACGCCGGACGAGATCGAGGGTGCGGAAGCGCGCAGCGCGGTGTGGATGCGCGCGGTCGGGCCGCTGGGCGACGATCCGCTCGTCCACACCTGCGCGCTGACCTACGCCAGCGATATGACGCTGCTGGACGCGGTCCGCATCCCCGTCGAACCACTCTGGGGGCCGCGCGGGTTCGATATGGCCTCGCTCGACCACGCGATGTGGTTTCACCGGCCGTTCCGTGCGGACGAGTGGTTCCTCTACGACCAGGAGTCGCCGATCGCCACCGGCGGCCGGGGCCTGGCCCGCGGGCGGATCTACGACCGGGAGGGCAGGCTGTTGGTTTCGGTCGTCCAAGAGGGGTTGTTCAGGAAGCTCGGCGGCTGACCGGGGCGGGCGGTGGAGGGCGCGGCGGCGGGTGTCCGCAGGCGGCCCGGGGCTTCCCTGCGGGCCGTTTCCAACTCTCGGGAGAGGTTGACGCGGTACCACATCACCTCGTCGAAGTCGTCCGCCGTCAGCACGCGCTCGTAGGATTCCCGGGCGGCCGGGGTCACCGTGATCACGGATGCCAGTACGGGCCTGAGCCGGCGCAGCAGGGCCCGCTCCCGCGGGTCCTCGGCCACCGAGGCGAGTTCCTCCGGGGGGAGCACGGCGGCGATCACCGCGGCCGCTTCCCAGGGGTCGTCGGTCTGGCCCATGAGCTGGGCGACCCGTCGGCTGCGCCACTGGCGGGCCCGCCAGTCCTGTCCGCTGTCGAGCATCACCCGCATCGCCGCGGGGGTGTTGCCCCGCATCAGGTCGGGTTCGCGGTCGGCGAAGTCGGAGACCTCGGCCGCGAGATAGAGCCAGACCACCGCGCCGAAGCGGTTCACATAGAACCTGACGGGGCCGAAGCAGCCGGCCCGGGTCAGGCGCAGGACCCGTCCGGGGCCGATGCCCATGAGCGCGGCTGCCTCGTTCGTGCTGACCGTACGGATCCGTTCGCGGAGCGCGTCCGGGAAGCCGGGCTCGGCCTGGAGGCGGGTGATCTCCTCCGCCGGGACCCGGCGGCGGCCGGGCGATCCGGCGGTGCCCGGCCGGCCGTCGGTCCCGGCCGGGACCGTCCGCACCTTTCCGAGCTGGGTGGCGAGCTCGAACTCGCCGTTCCTCAGCTCCAGTTCACGGGCTGCTCGTCCCATCGTGAGCGTCTGCTGCCCGTCGCACATCACTGTCATGTCGTTTCCCCCGCAACTCGGTCGATCACTGACAGTGACGACTGTAGCCGCAGGCGATGACAGTGGGTCAAGCCCCGCCTCAGACCTGTGGATAACTTTCCGGCTGGCGGACCGCGACGCCCAGATGCTCGCCGACACGATTGACCAGCAGCGTCATTTCGTAGGCGACCTGCCCCAAGTCCGCGTCGGCCCCGGCCAGCACGCACAGGCAACTGCCGTCGCCCGCCGCCGTCACGAACAACAGCCCGTCGTCGAACTCGACCATGGTCTGGCGCACCCGCCCGATGCCGAAGTGGAGCGCCGACCCCTTCGCGAGGCTGTGCAGTCCCGAGGCGACCGCCGCGAGATGCTCGGCGTCGTCGCGCTGGAGTCCTTCGCTCGACCCGGTCACCAGACCGTCGTTGGAGAGCACCAGCACATGCCGTACTTTCTCCACCCGCTTGGTCAGGTCGTCCAGCAGCCAGTCGAGTCCGCTGCTCAATGCCATTGCTGCTTCCTCCCCGTGTCTGTGCCCGCACGTGTGGCCGGACCGCGGCCCGTGGTCCGTTCGAAGGCCGTCGTGCCAGCCTGTCCCACCTCGGCCGTCTCGGCAAGCGGCCCCCCGGTCCGGCGTGCCACGGGACACCGGTTCGTGCCGCATGGCCGAGGATGTCGGCATGGCACACAAGATGACGAAGGACGAGTGGCAGAGGTTCCTTTCCGCGGGGACCCGGACCGGAAAGCTGGCGACCGTACGGGACGATGGCGGCCCGCACATCGCGCCGGTGTGGTTCCTCATGGACGGTGACGAGCTGGTGTTCAACACCGGGGAGGAGACGGTCAAGGGCCGCAACCTCGCCCGCGACGGCAGGATGGCACTGTGCGTCGACGACGACCGGCCACCGTTTTCCTTCGTGGTGGTGCACGGGACGGCGGAGATCAGCAGCGATCTGACGGAGGTCCGTCACTGGGCGGCCCGGATCGCGGCCCGCTACATGGGCGAGGAGCGGGCGGAGGAGTACGGCGCCCGCAATGGCGTGCCGGGCGAGCTGGTGGTGCGGGTCAGGATCGACAAGGTCATCGCCCTGGCGGCCGTGGCGGACTGAGGGCGCATGTGGCGCGGCGCGGACGGGCCGCGCCACGTGCCGCCGCGATCATCCCACCGAATCGAGCACCCTGCCGGAGTGCCGCCGCCCCGCGTGCTCGACGAGCCGCACCAGCACCTCCTTGCCGGAGTCGCGGTCCCTGGCGTCGCAGAGCACGACGGGGGTGCCACGGTCCAGGTCCAGCGCACGGGCCACCTCGTCGGCACCGTAGGACCGGGACTCCGCAAAGCAGTTGACGGCCACCAGGAACGGGATCGCGCGGCGCTCGAAGTAGTCGACCGCCGGGAAGCTGTCCTGGAGCCGCCGGGTGTCGGCCAGGACGACGGCGCCCAGTGCGCCCTCCGACAGGTCGTCCCACAGGAACCAGAAGCGGTCCTGCCCCGGGGTGCCGAAGAGGTAGAGCGACAGGCCCTGCCGGATGGTGATGCGGCCGAAGTCCATCGCCACGGTGGTGGTGCCCTTGAGGTCCACTCCCCCGGTGTCATCGACCGTCTCACCCGCCTCGCTGAGCCGTTCCTCCGTACGCAGCGGGTGGATCTCACTGACCGAGCCCACCAGTGTTGTCTTGCCCACGCCGAAGCCGCCCGCGACTAAGATCTTCAGGGTCAACTCGGCGTCGAGGCCCGGGGCTGCGCCCTCCGGGGCCCCTTGTGCGGCGTTCATCGGCCGTCTCCTCCAGGATGCAGGGTCCTGCGTGTCACGGGGTGTGCGGATCCACGGCTCGACGGGGGGAGCCCTCGGCGGCAGAGGGCCGCACGAAATCCATGGCGAGGACCGTACCGCCCGCTGACAGGGATTTTCTCGGAATTGCCAAAGCCGTCACGTCTTCCGATCAAGAAGCCCATCAACCTCCGAATTCGTGATAGTTGAGCCGAGGAGAGGCATCCGTCGCCGGAGACCGGTCCGTCCCCGGCGGCGTTCGCCCGGTGACCGGCCGAGCTGTGCGAGATCATGAGCTCATGAGGCGGAAGCAGGCACCGGAGCGGCGCGGATCACCGCCCGTGACGCGCCTCTCGCCTTGTGCCGTCGAGTCCCACGGCATTGCCGTCCTGGCCGCCCTCGCCGCCCGTCGCCCTCCCGGAGGAGCCCGATGACCGACCACCACGCCGACCGCCCGCAGGAGGTCCGTGCGTTCTTCGCATCCCGCGCCGCCACCTGGGACACGAAGTTCCCCGACGACGGCCCCGCCTATGCGGCCGGCGTCGCCGAACTGGGCCTCCAGGAAGGCGAACGGGTCCTGGACGCCGGCTGCGGCACCGGACGCGCGCTGCCCGCCCTCCGGTCGGCCGTGGGACCGCTCGGAACGGTGCTGGGCGCCGATCTCACGCCCGAGATGCTGGAGGCCGCCGTACGGGCCGGACGCGACCGTGACGCGGCGCTGCTGCTCGCGGACGTGAGCCGGTTGCCGCTGCCCGACGCCGCGCTGGACGCCGTCTTTGCCGCGGGGCTGCTGTCGCATCTGCCGGACTCGGCGGGCGGCCTGACCGAGCTCGCCAGGACCGTGCGCCCCGGTGGCCGGCTGGCCCTCTTCCACCCCATCGGGCGGGCCGCCCTCGCCGCGCGCAAGGGCCGCCCGATCACGCCCGATGATCTGCGGGCCGAGCCGAATCTGCGGCCCGTCCTCGCGAGCTGCGGCTGGGACCTCATCCGGTACGAGGATGAGGACTCCCGCTATCTGGCGCTGGCGGTCCGCCGGGGATGATGCCCGCGCGGACGGCACCGGTGCCTCAGGCCGCCGGGCCCTCCCCGTGCGGAACCGGGCAGGTGCCGGTGCGGCGGGAGGCGGGGAAAGTGCCGAGCTCGGACACCCGGAAGCCGTTCGGATAGCCCTTGATCTCGGGGTTCTGGCGGGCGTAGTGCGGGGCGCGGCGGGGCGGCAGCAGCCGTACGGCCTTGGCACGCAGCTTCAGGGCGGTGCGTACCGCCTTCTGGACCGCCGGCTTGGGCCGCTCGTACCGGAAGGCGTCCAGCAGCGAGTCGTCCAGGAGGGCCATGCTGGCACCGCGCACCACCGGGGCGAGCGGGCCGTACCACCCCGCCATCAGGTCCAAGGTCGCGTCCGAGACCCGTCGCGCACCCTCGTCCCAGCCGAAGTGCGCCTCCTCGTACGCGTCGAGGCACTGCTCGAAGTCCCGGTAGGTCTGCGGGAGTTCGGTGATGCCCATGTGGCGGCCGAGGGTGCGGTAGTAGGCGGCCACGGCATGCTGCTCGTGTGCGGTCAGCCGCCGCCAGCCGTACTCGTCCAGCCAGCGCTTGGGCACCACCACGAAGGTGCACAGCACATAGCGCATGTCCTCGTTGCTGATGTCATAGCTGCGGTGCATCTGGTTGATGCGCCGGATCGCCGTCCGGCCGTCCTCGCCGTCGAAGCCGTGCTCGACGACGGCGTCCAGGAGGAGGGCGGTGTCGTCATAGCGCTTTTGGGTACGGCCCGTCAGCTCCGCCGTCTCCGCGAGCAGTCGGCCGATGCTCGGCACGGCATAGGTGCGGTAGAGCGCCAGCTCCAGGGCCCGGGTGACGTCCCAGGGGAATTCATGGGTCGCGATGATGCGGTAGATCCGCAGGCAGTCGCGCTCCGGGTCGAGCCGCCGGATCTCCCTCAACCAGTCGTAGCGCCGCACCTGACAACCGTCCCTTCGTTCGCCGAAGCGCCAATTTTACGGGCGCGGGCGGCACTTGAACGGTGCGACGGGGGCCAGATCGCGCCCCACGGTGGCCGGAATCAGCCGCGCCGGGCGGTCTCCTGTGAGCGCTTGGGCACACCGGCCCGCCGCCGGGGGCTGCGGGTGCCGCGTCCCTGGGTCCGGGCGTCGGCACCGTAGCGGTCGGTGCAGGTGGCATCCACTACGGCCAGCGCCGCCCTGACCGGCATACCGGTGCGGCCGGCGAGCGCCAGCCGCTCCTGGACCTCGCGTGGTGTGCGGGGGCGATAGCCCGGTCCCGTACCGCAGCACCCGCCATGGAAGGTCAGCCCCGCGCGCAGCACGGCCTCCAGCGCACGCCACCCGGCCGCGTCACGCCGCTTGGGCACCGCCAGGTCCGCGCCCGCGTTGATCAGCTCACCACGGCACTGCGGGCAGCAGCCCGGTCCCCGCGAGGCCGGCGTCTTCTTCCACGCGGCCCGGCAGACCAGGCACACGAAGTGCATCCGGCGGCTGTAAAAACACATCCGCGCAGCGTACGGCTGGTGACAAGCCCGTACCAAGCGAATTAGGGTGCGCCGACGTACTCCGCAATGGACCCGATGGGGAGGCCCGCGTGCCCACGACCGAGAGCGCCGACAACGATCAGTTGTTCGTGCTGACGGCGGTGCTGCTGACGCCCGCGCAGTTCCCGAGCGTGCTCGGTGACGACTACCCCGAGGTGTGCGCGGGCCTCGGGCTCGAACCGTACGCGGAGGGCTACGGGCTGGTCCTCGGTCAGGACGGTGACGGCGGGCGCTGGACCGTGGTGACGGAGGATGTGTCACTCGTCGCCTGCGCCATCGCGGCCTGGGACTGCGGCATGGAGTATGACCTCTCGCCCGGCGAGAGCAGCATCGTCGGGGCGCTGCCCGGTTGGCCGCTCGCGCTCGCCGTGGCGGCACCCGGTGTGCCGCAGCCGCACGATCCCGAGCCGCAGGAGGGCGACCCGGCGCCGCTCACCCCTCCCGACGCGGAGGAGTGGGGGCCGGCGCAGCGGCGGCTCGGGGCGGACGAGATCGCCATGCAATGGGCGGCGTGGCGCGAGCAGGTGGAGGGCGACGTCAGCTTTGCGGAGCCGGGGGATGAGGCGCACGAGGGGGTGCGGCGGGTGCTGAAGGAGGCGCGCGGCTATGTGAACGAGCCACCGCCGCCCGGGCGGGTGCGGTCGTCGTTCGCGGTGGGGGAGGCGCGGACGCTGCGGGTGGATGGGCCTGGGTGGAGCATGGTCGCCCGTACCGATGACATCGCGTTCGTGCTGCTGGACGACGAACCGGGGGAGGTGCATCCGGTGGGGAGGGGGCCTGAACTGCCGGGGCTGTTGGCGTCGCTTGAGGAGTTGGCGGAGCGGCCTGTCTGAAAAGTCGGTGCCCTCCGCTTGGGGCGATGTTCGGCTGCGGGTGCGTTGTGGCTGGGCGCGCAGTTCCCCGCGCCCCTTCGGTGGCGCGGCCGATCCGTTATGTGCCTTCGGTGCGGCTGCGTTGTGGCTGGCGCCGTTGCGGGTTACGTGGTTGCCGCGGGGGCCGGAGGGGACGCACCGGGACCCGTCCTCGGCGCGGGCGACGCGGCTACGTGGGATCGATTGCCCCGGTGTTTGCTCCGGTCCTGCGGGCGGGCCCCGGTACATCCCCTCCGACCGTCCCCCGTTGCCGACTGCCGGACGGTGGCACCGTCCGTCACAGACCCCACAGCGGCCCGCGCCCAAGCTGCGGGACCAGATGCCTGCCAAGGGGCGCCGTGCACGGCCTCAGGGACCGGCTGCCTGCCAAGAGGTCCCGCTGACATAGCCGTAACCGGTCATCGGTACGGCGGGTCAGCCGCCTACGGACGGTGGTCGGAGGGGATGTCCGGTGCCCCGCCCGCAGGACCGGAGCGAACGCCGGGGTGACTTACCTCTGGGACCAGGGCCGCCCGCGCCGAGGACGGGGTACCGGGCGTCCCCTCCGACCCGCCACCCACCCGCCGTACGCGAACCGGCGGCCAGCCACCGGCAACCCGTCAGCGGCCGATTTGTTTGCGGCTGACGCGGCGTAGGCGGCGGCGTTGGGAGGAGTCGAGTGTCAGATACGCGACTGCCGGGATTCCGACCATGACCAGGAGGGCCGCCCAGAAGGGCAGCAGCCACAGCAGGATCACTCCCACCGCTACGCCGCCGACCGCGACCTTCGCTTGAGTGGACATCTTCACGCCCCTTCCGCGGCGCATGCCGCGCTCTGTGTACTCCATTGAACGCCGATTTCGCGTCGCAGGTTCCTTCCGGGGACACGTCATCCTGTACTCTCGGGCGCTCCAGGCGCGACTAGTCAAACTTGAGGAGCTCGGAACCCCGTGACATCCCTCCCCGCGGTCACTCCCGCTCAGCTCTCCGCACTCGCGCAGTGCGCAGCGGTTTTTCTGCCGTCGGATCCGCCGCGGGCCGGGCGGATCGCGTTCTGGCGGCCTGATGGTGAAGCCGTGGGGGACGCGTCGCTGGGCGTTGTGCTGCCGGAGGACGACGGCGGGGTTTCCTTGTGCGAGGTCCCGGCGCTGGTGCTGACGGTGGCCGAGGCGGTGCCGGTGCTCACCCGTGCGCGGGCCGGCGGGGACGCCCATCCGGCTGCCGCCTTCTGGGGAGCCGCGTCCGTATTGGCGCTCCAGCTCGCGGCCCGTGGGCGGATACTGCCGGGGGTCAGCCCGGCCGGGTACGACGCCTGGCGGCTGGGGCCGCTCGATCCGGCGGACCTGGCGCGGCTGCGTGATCTCGCCGCCGCGATGCCGCCGTACGCGCACGCGAGCCCGCTCCCGGACACCGACCCGTTGGAGCTGCCGGATCCCGAACGGCATGTGCGGGCCTTCCTCGACGCGGTGGCGGACGGGCTGCCGCGCTCCCCCGGCGCCGCGCTGGCCACCGGGGCGCCGGCCTTCGCGGTGACCGCGCCGCAGCACATCCCCGAACAGCGCGCCTGGGCGGCGGAGGTCGCCGCGGGGCATGACGCGGGCGTACGGGTCTCCCTGCGTGTGGAGGTGCGGGGCGGGGAGCAGGTCGGCGAGGTGGGTGTGTGCCCGGAAAGGCTGCGCGGCGGTGTGGCCGGGGAGGGGGAGGGGGACCGCATTCCCGACGGTGCGCCGTTCACGTTTGCCGCCGTGGTTCAGTTGCACAGTCTCAGCGATCCGGCGCTGGTCGCGGATGCCGCGGAGGTGTGGGCGGGGGCCTCGGCGGCCGGGCAGGCGTTCGGGGCGGGGGCGCGGATGGACACGCTGCTGACGTTGCGGCGGGCGGCGGCCGCCTGGGCGCCGCTCACGCCGTTGCTGTCCGCGGCGGTGCCCGATGCCCTGGAGCTCGCCGATGAGGAGATCGCGGAGCTGCTCGGGCCGGCCGCCGGCGCGCTGGCCGCCGCGGGGGTGGCGGTGCACTGGCCGAAGGAGCTGGCGCGCACGCTGACCGCCCGTGCCGTGGTGGGGCCGCCCGGCGGGGGCGGCGGTGACGGGGACGAGGGACGGGGCTCGGGGCTTCCTTCGTTGTTGTCGGCGGATGCTCTGTTGTCGTTCAGCTGGCGGTTCGCTGTGGGGGACCAGGAGGTCGACAAGGCGGAGCTGGACCGGCTTGCCGAGGCGGGGCGGCCGCTGGTGCGGCTGCACGGTCAGTGGGTGCTGATCGATCCGGCGGCGGTGCGGGCCGCCCGGGACCGGCAGGAGCGGAAGGTCACCCCGCTCGATGCGCTCGGCGCCGCGCTCACCGGCAGTGCCGAGGACGGCGACGGCGGCCGGGTGGCGGTGGCGGCTTCCGGATGGCTGGCCCAACTGCGTGACCGGATCGCCGAACCGGAGGGCGGCGCCGAGCCCGTCCGGCAGCCGGCGGCGCTCACCGCGACGCTGCGCGACTACCAGTTGCGCGGGCTCGGCTGGCTGCACCGGATGACGTCACTGGGGCTGGGCGCCTGTCTCGCCGACGATATGGGGCTGGGCAAGACGGTCACGCTCATCTCCCTGCATCTGCACCGGCAGACCGCTCCCGAGTCGGCCGGCCCCACCCTCGTCGTCTGTCCCACTTCCCTCATGGGCAACTGGCAGCGGGAGATCGAGAAGTTCGCACCGGGCACACCGGTACGCCGTTTCCATGCCGGGCGGCGCAGTCTGGCGGACCTGGCGGACGGTGAGTTCGTGCTGACCACGTACGGGACGATGCGGCTCGATGCCGTGAAGCTGGCGGAGGTGGGCTGGGGGCTGGTCGTCACCGATGAGGCCCAGCACATCAAGAACCCGTTCTCCGCGACCGCCAAGGCGCTGCGGACCGTGCCCGCCAAGGCCCGGGTGGCACTGACCGGTACCCCGGTGGAGAACAATCTGTCGGAGCTGTGGGCGATCCTGGACTGGACGACTCCGGGACTGCTGGGACCGCTGGGCCGGTTCCGAACGCACTATGCGCGGGCCATCGAGGGCGGTGCGGCGGCGTCCCCGGAGGCGGGGGCGGCGGCCGAGCGGCTGGCCCGGCTGGTGCGGCCGTTCCTGCTGCGCCGCCGTAAGTCCGACCCGGGGATCGCGCCGGAGCTGCCGCCCAAGACGGAGACCGACCGTGCGGTGACGCTGACCAAGGAGCAGGCCGGGCTGTACGAGGCCGTGGTGCGCGAGGGGCTCGACGAGATCGCCGGGACGGACGGGTTCGCCCGCCGCGGGCTGGTGGTCAAGCTGCTCACCTCGCTCAAGCAGATCTGCAACCACCCCGCGCAGTACTTGAAGGAGAGCGGGCCGGCGGCGGATGGCCGTACGGCGGAAGCGGTGCGAATCGCGGGGCGTTCGGGAAAGGTCGAGCTGCTGGACGAGTTGCTGGACAGCATCCTCGCCGAGGGCGCGAGCGTGCTGGTGTTCACCCAGTACGTGCAGATGGCGCGGCTGCTGGAGGGGCATCTGGCGGCGCGCGGGGTGCCCACGCAGTTGTTGCACGGCGGGTCGCCGGTGGCCCGCCGGGAGGAGATGGTGCGGCGCTTCCAGGAGGGGGCGGCGCCGGTGTTCCTGCTGTCGTTGAAGGCGGCGGGTACCGGTCTCAACCTCACCAGGGCGGCGCATGTCGTGCACTTCGACCGCTGGTGGAATCCGGCCGTCGAGGCGCAGGCCACCGACCGCGCCTACCGCATCGGGCAGACCCAGCCGGTGCAGGTCCACCGGATCATCACGGAGGGCACGATCGAGGACCGGATCGCCGACATGCTCGCCCGTAAGCAGCAGTTGGCCGATGCGGTGCTGGGGTCCGGCGAGGCCGCGCTGACCGAACTCACCGACGCCGAGCTGGCGGATCTGGTCGCCCTGCGGGGGAACGAGCGATGAACATGCCGGGAGATGAGGGACGGATGTATCTGGACGAGGGGGCTTCCGCTGGCGTTGAGCGGACGTTCGAGGCGTTGCCCGCGGCGCCTGGGCAGGCCTTTGCCCGGAGCTGGTGGGGGCAGGCGTGGCTCAAGGCGCTGGAGGACACCGCGCTGGACGGCGCGCAGGTGAAGCTGGGGCGGCGGCATGCGCGGGCCGGTGCGGTCGGTGCGGTGTCGGTGCGTCCCGGCCGGATCACCGCGGTGGTGCAGGACCGGGACCACACGCGGCACCGGTCCGACGTCCTGCTCCAGCAGTTGAGCGCGGCGGACTGGGACCGCTTCCTGGACCTGGTCGCGGACCGGGCCGGGCACATCGCGGCGCTGCTGGACCGGGACATGCCGCCGGTGCTCGTCGAGGACGCCGCCGCGGCCGGTATCGAACTCCTGCCGGGCATCGGCGACCTGGAGTCGGAGTGCAGCTGTGGGGCATGGGACCACTGCGCGCATTCGACCGCGCTGTGCTACCAGTTGGCGCGGCTGCTGGACCAGGACCCGTTCGTGCTGCTGCTGATGCGCGGCCGGGGTGAGCAGGAGCTGCTGGACGAGTTGCAGGCGCGCAGCGCGTCGCGGGCGGAGGGCCCGGCAGGCGCGGGCGCGGCGGAGCCTTCCGGTGCCGGGGTGCCGGCGGTCGAGGCGTACGCGGCGCGCGACATTCTGCCGCCGCTGCCCGCGCCCCCGGCGCCGGTCGCCACACCAGGCATCCCGCCGGTGCTCGGCGGCGGCACCCCGCCCGCGCCCGGGGTGGACGTGGCCGCGCTGGAGTTCCTGATCGGGGACGCGGCGGCGCGCGCCCAGCTGATGCTGGCGGATGCGCTGTCCCCGCGGCATCCGGACGGTCCGCCGCCGCCCGTCCTGACGCCCGCCCAGGATGCGGTGCGGCTGGCGGCTTCCCTGCCCGGGGCGCCCATATCGGCGCGGCTGGCGGCCGGTTCGGGGCGTGATGCGCGGGGTCTGGCGTCAGCCGTACGGGCCTGGGAGCTGGGCGGCGCGGCGGGGCTGGCGGTCCTGGAGGAGGACTGGACACCGGAGCCCGAGGCGCTGGCGCGGGCCACCAGCCGGCTGGCGGCCGCGTGGGAGGACGAGGAGACCCGGCCGCGGCTGCGGGTCACCCGTAACCGCTGGACGGTGGTGGGCGGGGCGGCCCAGTTGCGCTACGGGCGGGACGGCCGCTGGTGGCCGTACCGCCGGGAGGGCGGGCAGTGGGTGCCCGCGGGTCCGGCCACGGACGATCCGGCGGGCGCGCTGGCGGGGTTGTCGGCGGAGGGGTGAGGAGGCGGTGAGGAAGCCGCCCCACCCCAATCCCCCCATCCGCCTGCGCCGGGCCGCCGCGCGTGCTTCGCTGAACCGATCCCCCACCTCCCGGCACCTCGCCCGCAGCAGGAGGACCAGTGACCGGCACTTCGCCGCACGCGCCGCACCCCCCATCGTCCGCATCGCCCGCGCGGACCCCCGACGAGCCGGCCGGCGCACCGTCCCGGCCCGGCCGCCCGCCGTACTACGAGGACCGCTCGCCGGGAAGCGGGGCCCTGCCGCCCCGCGCCTGGTACGCGCGCTCGGATGCCGCCCGGATCTCGCTGCACGGCGCCTGGCGGTTCCGGCTCTCGGCACGTGCCGACGCCGAGGACGACTCGTTCGCCCGGCCGGACTTCGATGACGCGCAGTGGCAGGAGCTGCGGGTGCCCGGCCACTGGCCGCTTCAGGGGCGCTTCGCCGACGAGGGCTCGTACGGGGGCGGCGAGCGGCCGCAGCTCGGCGGGGCGCCCGTGTACACCAACACCGCCTACCCTTTCCCGGTCGATCCGCCGCGGGTGCCGGACGAGAACCCGACGGGCGATCACCGGCGCCGCTTCGATCTGCCCGAGGGGTGGGGGGACGGGCCGGCGGTGCTGCACTTCGGCGGGGTGGAGTCCTGCGCCCGGGTCTGGCTCAACGGGGCGGAGCTGGGGCACTTCAAGGGCAGCCGGCTGCCGCACGAGTTCGAGGTCGGGCAGTTGCTGCGGCCGCGCGGCAATGTGCTGGTGGTGCGGGTCCACCAGTGGTCGTCGGGCAGTTATCTGGAGGACCAGGACCAGTGGTGGCTCCCCGGCATCTTCCGGAACGTCTCGCTCCATCGCCGTCCCGAGGGCTCGGTCGCCGACCACTTCGTGCACGCCGGATTCGATCACGTCACGGGGCGCGGCACCCTGCGGGTGGAGTGCGAACCGGCCGGCCGGGTGACCGTTCCCGCGCTCGGTCTCGATCTGGCGACCGGGGAGAGCGCCACGGTGCCGGTGCGTCCCTGGACGGCCGAGGAACCGCACCTCTACGACGGGGAGCTGGTCACCCCGGGCGAGCGGATCCCGCTGCGGATCGGCTTCCGTACGGTCCGCGTCGAGGGCGGGCTGCTGACGGTCAACGGCCGCCGGATCCTGCTGCGCGGCGTCAACCGGCATGAGTTCCATCCGCGTTCGGGACGGACGCTCAGCCCGGAGACGATGCGCCGTGACCTGCTCCTGATGAAACAGCACAACATCAACGCGGTGCGCACCAGCCACTATCCGCCGCACCCCGCCTTCCTGGATCTGTGCGACGAGTTGGGTCTGTGGGTGGTCGACGAGTGCGATCTGGAGACGCACGGTTTCGCCCAGCAGGGCCGGCGGGACAATCCGGTCGATGACGCGCGCTGGGAGCCGGCGCTGCTCGACCGGGCCCGGCGGATGGTCGAGCGGGACAAGAACCACCCCAGCATCGTGCTGTGGTCGCTGGGTAATGAGTGCGGCACGGGGCGCGGGCTGTCCGCGATGGCCGCCTGGATGCGCGAGCGCGACCCGTCCCGCCCGCTGCACTACGAGGGCGACCCCAGCTGCGCCGACACCGATGTCTACTCCCGGATGTACGCCGACCACGCCGAGGTGGAGCGCATCGGGCGGCGCGCGGAGGCACCGCTGCCCGACCCGGAGCTGGACGCCCGGCGGCGGGCGCTCCCGTTCCTGTTGTGTGAGTACGCGCATGCCATGGGCAACGGGCCCGGCGGACTGAGCGAGTACCAGCGGCTGTTCGAGCGCCATGAGCGCTGCCAGGGCGGTTTCGTCTGGGAGTGGATCGACCACGGGCTGCGGCAGCACACGGCCGACGGTGAGGTCTTTTACGCCTACGGCGGTGACTTCGGCGAGGAGCTGCACGACGGGAACTTCGTCTGCGACGGGCTGGTCCTGCCCAATCGGGTGCCCTCCCCCGGCCTGCTGGAGTTCAAGAAGGTCATCGAGCCGGTGCGGATCGAGGCCGCGAGCGACGACGGCGCGGCGGGCGCGGTCCGGATCACCAATCGGTATGACTTCGCGGGCCTCGACTCTCTCTTGTTCCGCTATGTCCACGAGGTGGGCGGCGAGCTGCGCGGGCACGGCCGGCTGGCGGTGCCGCCGTTGGCGCCCGGTGCGTCGGCCGTGGTGGATCTGCCTCCGGCGCCGTGCGAACCGGGCGACGAGGGAGAGGCGATCTGGACGGTCCAGGCCGTATTGGAGCAGGACACCGCATGGGCGCCCTCGGGGCACGAGGTCGCCTGGGGCCAGCTCCCGGCCGCGCCGCGCCCCACCGCCACTCCCCCGGCGGCCACCGCCACCCCGCGCCGCGGCGAGGGCAATGTGATCGTCCTCGGACCGGGGACCTTCGACGCCACCACGGGAACCCTCGACTATCTGGGCGGCGTACGGCTCGGCGGGCCCCGGCTGGACGTGTGGCGGGCACCGACCGACAACGACGAGGCCGCGCCCTGGCAGCCGGAGCCACGGCCGGCCACCGAGTGGCGGCGGCTCGGGCTGCACCGGATGCGGCACCGCGTCGATGCCGTCGAGACCGGTTCGGACTCCTTGACGGTGCGCACCCGGGTCGCCCCGGCCGGCACGCCGCTGGCGCTCCGAACGGTCTACCACTGGACGGCACAACCCGGTCTGCTGCGGCTGGAGTTGAGCGTCGACCCGGAGGGCGACTGGCCGGTGCCGCTGCCGCGGCTGGGGGTGCGGATGCGGGTGTGCGGCAGCCTGGGGCTCGCCACGTGGTTCGGCGGCGGGCCCGGCGAGGGCTATCCGGACACCCGGGCCGCCGCCCGGGTCGGCCGCTGGTCGATGCCGGTGGACGCGCTCCAGACGCCGTATGTCCGACCGCAGGAGAACGGGGCGCGGCCCGGGGTGCGCTGGGCGGAGCTGACGCGTACGGACGGCTCGGGGCTGCGGATCGCGGGTGACCCGGACTTCTTCTTCGCCGCCCGCCGGTGGCCGGCCGAGGAGCTGACCGCCGCCCGCCACACCACGGATCTGCGGCCGGGCGAGGATCTGTGGGTCCATCTCGACCATGCGCAGCACGGCATCGGCAGCCAGTCCTGCGGGCCGGGGGTGCTGCCGCAGCACCGGCTGGAGGTGGCTCCGGCGCGCTTCTCGTTCGTGTTCTCGTCGCTGGGCTGAGCCGCGGGCCGGGGGCGCTTGCGCGAAGGCGCCGCCCGGGGCCGTGCGCACCGCCCGGCACTACGATCTTGAGTGAGGCGTGGGTACCCGCGTCTCCCGCAGCACGGAGAGGCTCCGCACCATGGTCAGCACATTTCCGCCGCTCGCCGACGCCCTCGCCGCGGGGCCGGTCGTCCTCGACGGCGGGCTGTCCAATCAGCTGGAGGCCGCCGGGCACGACCTCAGCGACGCCCTGTGGTCGGCGCGGCTGCTGGCCGAGGAGCCGGCGGCGGTCGTGCGGGCGCATCTGGCGTACTACGAGGCCGGGGCGCAGGTCGCGATCACCTCCAGCTATCAGGCGACGTTCGAGGGGTTCGCGCGGCGCGGCATCGGTGCGGAGCAGGCGGCGGAGCTGCTGGCCCGGAGCGTGGAACTGGCCCGTGAGGCGGCCGGACAGGCCACGGCCGCCGGGGTCACCGGGCCGCTGTATGTGGCCGCCTCGGCGGGCCCGTACGGCGCGATGCTGGCCGACGGCTCCGAATACCGCGGCCGCTACGGGCTGCCGGTGGCGGAGCTGGAGCGGTTCCACCGGCCGCGGCTGGAGGTGCTGGCGGCGGCCCGGCCCGATGTGCTGGCGCTGGAGACGGTGCCGGACGCCGAGGAGGCCCGGGCGCTGCTGCGGGCGGTGCGCGGGCTGGGTGTCCCGGCCTATCTGTCGTACAGCGTCGCCGGGGACCGGACCCGGGCCGGGCAGCCGCTGGCGGAGGCGTTCGCGGTGGCGGCGGAGGCCGATGAGGTGATCGCGGTGGGGGTGAACTGCTGCGCGCCGGACGATGCGGACCGGGCGGTGCGGCTGGCGGCGCAGGTCACCGGCAAGCCGGTGGTGGTCTATCCCAACAGCGGGGAGCGCTGGGACGCGGCGGCGCGGGCGTGGTGCGGCAGCCCGGAGTTCAGCGCTGACCGGGTCGCGGCCTGGGCCGCGGACGGTGCCCGGCTCATCGGGGGCTGCTGCCGGGTGGGACCGGGGGCGATCGCGGAGCTGGCGGCCGGGCTCGGCCGCTGACAGGCACCCCGGGAGCGGGATCGGCGGCGCGCGCGGCCCCGGACGCGGGCCGAAGGCGTTACACAGACGCAACCGACGGGGCAGGGACAGAGCCCCGGGCCGGTGGCAGGATGCAGCCACATCGCAGCATGCACAGCTTGGATGATCTGTATCCGCTCTGGAGGACCAGTGTCCGCTCGCTCCGCGTTGCCTGTCATAGCCGTTGCCACGGCCGTCGTCGTCCTGGCGGGGTGCAGCAGCACCAAGTCCGACGGGAAGAAGGGGTCCGGCGGCCTGGAACTGGTCTCCTCCGGGACCCTGAAGACCTGCACCCACCTGCCGTACGCACCGTTCCAGGTGAAGAAGGACGGCAAGGTCGTCGGGTTCGATGTGGACCTGGTGGATCTGGTCGCCAAGGATCTCGGCGTCAAGCAGGAGATCGTCAACACGCCCTTCGAAGGCATTGAGACCGGCCAGGACTTCACCATCCGCAAATGCGATCTGGCCGCCGCCGGCATGACGATCACGGCCGCGCGCGACAAGGTCATGGATTTCTCCGACCCCTATTTCAATGCCACCCAGGCCCTGCTGACGAAGAAGGGCAAGCCCGTCAAGAAGGTCGAGGACCTCAAGGGCAAGAAGCTCGGCTATCAGAAGGCCACCACCGGCGGGATCTACGCCAAGGACCACGGCAAGGGCGTCGAACTGGTGGAGTTCGAGGATCTGGGGCTGTTGCTGACCGCGGTGAAGTCCGGCCAGGTCGATGCCGGCATCAATGACAACGGCGTGCTCTTCGACTATGTGAAGCAGAACCCGGACACCAAGGTCACCGCGGAATTCAACACGGGTGAGCACTACGGCATCGGCGTCCGCACCGGCAATGACGCACTGCGCAAGAAGATCAACGCGGTGCTGAAGAAGGCGAAATCCGACGGGAGTTACGACCGGATCTACAAGAAGTGGTTCGGCACCACCCCGCAGAGCTGAGGCCGCCTGTCATGCCTGTTTCCAAAAGACAGCGCGCGCGGATCACCCGCGGCGTGCAGTACGGCGTGCTGGTCGCCGCCGTGGTGGTCTTCGCGCTGATCGCCGACTGGCACCAGCTGCGGATGGCGTTCTTCGATGTCGAGGTCGCCAAGGCGCTCTTCCCGGAGATCATCACCACGGCGCTGGTGAACACCGTCCTCTACACCCTGCTCGGATTCGGTTTCGGTCTGGCGCTGGGGCTGGTGCTGGCGCTGATGCGGCTCTCGTCGGTGCCGCCCTACCGCTGGATCGCGGTCACCTATATCGAGTTCTTCCGCGGTATCCCCTGTCTGCTGGTTTTCATCGCGCTCGGCTTCGGTGTGCCGCTGGCCTTCGAGGTCGCGCTCGATATGAACGTGACCGTGATGCTGTCGCTCGGGCTGGTGGGCGCGGCCTATATGGCGGAGACCATCCGGGCCGGTATTCAGGCCGTCCCCAAGGGGCAGACGGAGGCGGCGCGTTCGCTGGGAATGTCGCAGGGGCGGGCGATGGCCTCGATCGTGATTCCGCAGGCGTTCCGTATCGTGCTGCCGCCGCTGACCAATGAGCTGATCCTGCTGACGAAGGACTCGTCGCTGGTGTATCTGCTGGGTCTGTCCCTCACCCAGTTCGAGCTGGCCAACTTCGGCCGGGACGCGCTCAATGAGCACAAGAGCCTGACCCCGATCCTGATCGCCGGGCTGCTCTATCTCGTGATCACCCTCCCCCTCGGCCAGCTGGTCCGTCGGCTGGAGGCCCGTACGGCGAAGGCCAGGTGAGCGGCGTGACGACCGAGCAGGCGGCACCGGAGACGGTGGACGCGCAGGCCATCGACGTACAGGGTCTGCGCAAGGCCTTCGGGGAGCTGGAGGTGCTGCGCGGGATCGACTTCTCGGTGGCGCGCGGTGAGGTGGTGTGTGTCATCGGGCCCTCGGGCTCCGGGAAATCGACCCTGCTGCGCTGTGTGAATCTGCTGGAGGAGCCGAGCGCGGGCCGGGTGGTGGTGGCCGGCACCGAGGTCACCGACCCGGATGTGGACATCGACCGGGTCCGCCGGCGGATCGGGATGGTGTTCCAGTCCTTCAACCTCTTTCCGCATCTGACGGTGCTGGAGAATCTCACGATCTCCCAGCGGCGGGTGCTGCGCCGCGACCGCACGGAGGCGGAGCGGGTCGCCCGTGCCAACCTCGAACGGGTCGGGCTGAGCGACAAGGCGGCCGCCTATCCGGCGCAGCTCTCGGGCGGGCAGCAGCAGCGGGTGGCCATCGCCCGTGCGCTGTCGATGGACCCGGAGCTGATGCTCTTCGACGAGCCGACCTCGGCGCTGGACCCGGAGCTGGTCGGTGATGTGCTGGCGGTGATGCGGGGGCTGGCGCAGGAGGGGATGACGATGCTCGTCGTCACCCATGAGATGAGCTTCGCCCGGGAGGTCGCCGACCGGGTGGTGTTCATGGACGGCGGCGTGATCGTCGAGCAGGGCACCCCGGAGCAGGTGGTGGGGGCCCCGCAGCACGAGCGGACCAGGACGTTTCTGGCGCGGGTGCTGGATCCGGCGGCCGCCGAGGTCGGCGAGGTCGCGGACACGGGAGCGGCCGGCAAGCGGGTGGATCGCTGAGTACGGGCTGAGCCACCGGGCACCGGGCTGCCGCGGTGCGCGCGGCGACGGGGCGGGGGCGGAACGCCGGATTGTCCGGGTTCCGCCCCCGCCCCGTAGTGGTCCGCCTGCGCCCCGCGGTGGTCCGCCGGCCTCCGCGACGGGTCAGGACAGCGGCTTGGTGAGCTTCTTGGTGAGGGAGCGGTTCCCCGTCAGGGCGCAGCTGATGGTCTTGATGCCGAGCCGGTAGCCGCTGAGGTTGGGGTACTGGACGTAGGTGCCCTCGGCGGTCCCGGCGGGCTGCTGGGCCGCCTTGCGCTCCAGTTCGTTGCGGCACAGCGAGGCCGCCTTGTCCTGGATGCCCGATTCGGTGGTGAGCCCGGACCCCAGACGGTGCGTGGCGACGACCTCGGCGTCGTGCGGGCCGTTGCAGGAGGCTTCGTCGTTGTTGCCGCCGCCGTCCGCGGGACGGTCGTAGCAGTCGCCGACCTTCAGCAGATAGAAGGGGATCTTGCCGTTGGAGGGCGTCGGCAGGGTCTTCTCGAAGTCGCTGCCGGTGGCCGTCGCAGTGGGCGTGGGGGGCTCATAGGGCGTCGGGGACGCGCTCTCGGACGGGGTGGCGCTGGTGCTCGAACTGGACGGCTGGGCACGGTGGTTGCCGTTGTCGTCACTGTTGGCCACCACGAAGATGGTGATGACGGCGGCCAGCACGATCACACCACCGCCGATGATCGCGGCGATGGTCTTCCCGTTGCCGCCACCGCCGGGCGGGCCGGGCGGCTGCTGCCAGCCACCGGGGCCGCCCGGTCCGGGCGGGCCATAGCCGCCCGGGCCGTAGCCGCCGGGGGCCTGGTTGCCGCCCGGGGGCGTGCCGTAGCCACCCGGGCCGTATCCGCCCTGACCCTGACCGCTCGGCCCGTAGGGCCCGGCCGGCGGACCGAAGCCGCCCGGAGGGGCGTTGGGCGGCTGGTTCGGCTGATTCGGCGGGGGCGGAGGAAAGCTCATGGCGGAAATGATCGCTTCTTTCCTCGGTTTTACGGTACTCGGTGACCAACCTGGAATAATTCGCGTCTGAAATGTCCGGACCCTGGGCACCGTTGGCGACAGACAGCAAGCCAGCCTACGGCTCGGAGGTTTTCCGTGTTCACCGACCTTCCCCTGGACGCGCTGCACACCTACTGTCCGCCGCGTCCGGAGCCGGCCGGCTTCGACGCGTTCTGGCGGCGCACCCTCGTCGAGGCCCGCACACATGCCCTCGACGCGCGCTTCACCGAGGTCGATGCGGGGCTCGCGCTGCTGCGCACCCATGACGTGACGTTCGCAGGCTTCGGCGGGCATCCCATCCGCGGCTGGTTCCTGCTCCCGCGCGCGGCCGCCGGTCCGCTGCCGTGCGTCGTGCAGTACCTCGGATACGGGGGCGGGCGGCTGCTGCCGCACGACTGGCTGCTGTGGCCGTCCGCGGGCTACGCCACGCTGGTCATGGACACCCGCGGGCAGAGCGGCCCCAACCGGCCCGGTGACACCCCCGATCCGGTCGGCTCCGGCAATCCGGGGGTACCCGGCAAGCTGACCCAGGGGCTGCTCGATCCGCACGGCTACTACTACCGGCGGCTGTTCACCGACGCGGTACGGGCCGTGGAGGCGGCGCGCGGCCATGACGCGGTGGACGCCGACCGGGTGGTGGTCGCCGGCCACAGCCAGGGCGGCGCCGCGGCGCTGGCGGCGACCGGCCTGGTCCCCGGTCTGGCGGGGGCCTTGATCGATGCACCGTTCCTGACGCACATCCGCCGCGCGGTGGAGGTCACGGACATGGGCCCGTACGGCGAGCTCACCCGCTACTTCGCGGGGGCCCGCGACCGGATCGACACCGCGCTGCACACCCTGGACCACTTCGACGGCCTGAACTTCGCCGCCCGCGCCACCGCCCCGGCGCTCTTCGGCACCGCGCTGCGCGACGAGGTGACCCCGCCGTCCACCGGTTTCGCCGCCTTCCATCACTACGCGGGCGAGAAGGAACTGAAGGTGTGGCGGTTCAACGCCCATGAGAGCGGCGGCGGTGAGCAGCGTGCCGCCGAAATAGCCTTTCTGCGCGGCCTGCTCGGGTGAGCGGGCCGGGCCCGGACGCGATGCCGGGACCGGACGCGACGCCGGGACCGGAGGCGGCCCGTCAGACCGCCCCGAGCAGATGCTCCAACGCCAGCTGGTCCAGATGCTCGAAGGCCATCCCGCGGGCGGCCGCCGCCTCGATGTCGAAGGTCTCGTAGGCGGTGGCGTCGGCGAGCAGTCCGGCCAGGCCGTCCTCGGCGGTGGGGTGGTCCAGCTGGTCCAGGCGCGCGGCCCGCAGCGCGTCCTGGACGGCCGGGTCGGACCTGAAGGCCGCCGCGCGCTCCTTGAGGAGCAGATAGTTGCGCATACAGCCGGCCGCCGAGGTCCAGACGCCGTCCAGGTCCTCGGTGCGCGGCGGTTTGAAGTCGAAATGCCGCGGCCCGTCGTAGCCGGCCGTTTCCAGCAGGTCGACGAGCCAGAAGGCGGCGCGCAGATCGCCCGCGCCGAAGCGGAGGTCCTGGTCGTACTTGATCCCGCTCTGGCCGTTGAGGTCGATGTGGAAGAGCTTGTCCGCCCACAGCGCCTGGGCGATGCCGTGCGGGAAATTCAGCCCGGCCATCTGCTCGTGGCCGACCTCGGGGTTGACGCCGAAGCGCTCGGGGTGCTCCAGCCGCTCGATGAAGGCGAGGGCGTGGCCGACGGTGGGGAGGAGGATGTCGCCGCGCGGCTCGTTGGGCTTGGGTTCGAGGGCGAACTTCAGGTCGTAGCCCTGCTCGATGACGTACTGGCCGAGGAGGTCGAAGGCCTCCTTCAGCCGGTCCAGAGCGGTCCGTACGTCCTTGGCCGCGCCGGATTCCGCGCCTTCCCGTCCGCCCCACGCGACATAGGTGCGGGCACCGAGCTCGGCGGCGAGGTCGATGTTGCGGAGGGTCTTGCGCAGGGCGTAGCGGCGGATGTCGCGGTCGTTGGCGGTGAAGGCGCCGTCCTTGAAGACGGGGTGGGTGAAGAGGTTGGTGGTGGCCATCGGGACGATCAGGCCGGTGGCGTCCAGTGCCTGCCGGAAGCGCTTGACGGCCGCCTCGCGCTCGATGCCGCCGGCGCCGAACGGGATCAGGTCGTCGTCGTGGAAGGTGACGCCGTACGCGCCGAGGTCGGCGAGGCGGTGCACCGATTCCACCGGGTCCAGGGCGCGGCGGGTGGCGTCCCCGAAGGGGTCCCGGCCCTGCCAGCCGACGGTCCACAGGCCGAAGCTGAACTTGTCCGCGGGCGTGGGCTGACGGCTCATCGCGACTCCCTCGATCATTTCGTCAAGGCACTTTACAAATTCTGCCGCGGCCAAACTAATATGCGACAGCACACCGGGGAACCCCCTGGACCGAGACCATGGATGACGGGCCGCCGAGGGAGAGTGCACGATGGCCGCACAGGCAGCGGGACCGCTGGTCGTCGGGGTGGACAGCTCCACCCAGTCCACCAAGGCGCTGGTCGTGGACGCGGTGACCGGTGCGGTCCTCGCCCGCGGCCAGGCGTCCCACACGATCGGCGGCGGCGCCGGCAAGGAGAGCGACCCGCGGCAGTGGTGGCAGGCGCTGGGTGAGGCGCTGGACCAGTGCGGCGACGCGGTGCGGCAGGCCTCGGCGGTGTCCGTCGGCGGGCAGCAGCACGGGCTGGTCACGCTGGACGCGGCCGGCGAGCCGGTGCGGCCGGCCCTGCTGTGGAACGACGTCCGTCCGGCGCCGCAGAGCGAGCGGCTGATCGCGGAGCTGGGCGGCGCGAAGGCCTGGGCGGACCGGGTCGGGAGCGTGCCCCGCCCGGCGTTGACGGTGGCCAAGTGGGCCTGGCTGCGCGAGCACGAGCCGGATGCGGCCGCCGCCACCGCCGCGGTTCGGCTGCCGCACGACTACCTCACCGAGCGGCTGACGGGCGAGGCCGTCACCGATCGCGGCGACGCCTCCGGGACCGGCTGGTGGGCGTCGTCCACCGGGGCCTACGACACGGAGATCCTGGCGCATGTCGGACTGGACCCCGCGCTGCTCCCGCGGGTGGCGCTGCCGGGCGAGGCCGCCGGGACCGTACACGCCGGTCATCTGCCGCTGCCCAAGGGCGCGTTGGTGGCCGCCGGCACCGGCGACAACATGGCGGCCGCACTCGGCCTGGGCCTGCGCCCCGGCCTGCCGGTGCTGAGCCTGGGCACCTCGGGGACGGTCTACGCGGTCTCCACCCACCGGCCCGCCGATCCATCCGGCACCGTGGCGGGCTTCGCCGATGCCCGCGGTGACTGGCTGCCGCTGGCCTGCACCCTGAACTGCACGCTCGCCGTGGACCGGGTGGCGGCGCTGCTGGCCCGCGACCGGGAGGCCGTGGAGGCGGGCGGCGGGGTGGTGATGCTGCCGTACCTCGACGGTGAGCGCACCCCGAATCTGCCCAATGCCTCGGGCCTGGTGCACGGGCTGCGGCATGACACCACGGCCGGCCAGGTGCTTCAGGCCGCCTACGACGGCGCGGTGTTCACCCTGCTGGAGGCGCTGGACCGGGTGCTGGACGCGGACGCCGCGCCCGATGCGCCGCTGCTGCTGATCGGCGGCGGCGCCCGGGGCCGGGCCTGGCGGGAGACCGTACGCCGGCTGTCCGGGCGCCCGGTGGTGGTGCCCGAGGCGCAGGAGCTGGTGGCGCTCGGGGCGGCGGCACAGGCGGCCGGGCTGCTGCTGGAGGAGGATCCGGCGGCGGTGGCGCGCCGCTGGGGGACGGCGCGCGGCGCGGAGTACGAGGCGCGGCCGCGGGACGACGCCGCCTGGGAGCGGCTGACGGCGACGCTCGCCGACGGCGCGCCCCTGCTGCGGCCGTGACCGCTCCCCCGCAGCCGTCGACCGGCTCCCGTCCGCACCCTTTGGAGACCCCGTGACCCCGCCCGGCGGCGACACCCAGCACGGCATCCGGCGGCGCAATCTGGCCCGGGTGCTGCGGACGGTGGCCGCGCAGGGCCCGGTCTCCCGGCCGGCGGTCGCGGCTCGGATCGGGCTGACCCGGGCGGGGGTGGCGCCGCTCGTCGACGAGTTGCTGCGGGCCGGGCTGCTGGTCGAGACGGGACGGGCGGCGACCGGCGGCCGGGGCCGGCCGGGCAGTGAACTCGCGGTCAGCGACCGTGGCCCGGCCGGGATAGGGGCCGAGATAGGCGTCGACCACCTGGCGGTGTGCGCGGTCGATCTGCGCGGACGGGTCCGGGCCCGGGTGGCGGCCGATGCGGCGAACCGGCACCGCGCTCCCGGGCCGGTGCTGCGGCAGCTGTCCGGTCTGCTCGCCGAGGTGACCGCGGAGATAGCCGCCGAGGGACTGCGTCCGGCGGGACTGACGGTCGCGGTGCCCGGCCTGGTGGCCCGCGATGCGACCACGGTGGTGCACGCCCCCAACCTCGGCTGGCGGGCGGCCGATCTCGCACCGGGGCTGGCCGGGGTGACGGCCCCGGAGGGCGGCTCGTCCGCCGTCCCGCTCACCGTCGAGAACGAGGCCAACCTCGGTGCGCTGGCCGAGCTCCGGCTGGGCGGTGAGGCTGGGCGGCCCGCCCCGCCACCGGACTTCGTGCATGTGTCGGCGGAGGCCGGGATCGGTGCCGCGGTCGTCGTGGACGGTCAACTCCTGCGGGGTGCCCGGGGGTTCGCGGGCGAGCTGGGGCATATGCCGGTGTATCCGGACGGCCCGCCGTGCGACTGCGGCGGCCGTGGCTGTCTGGAGCAGTACGCGGGGGAACCGGCCGTGCTGCGGGCGGGCGGGCTCACCCCCGAGCAGGCGGCGGCACATCCGGGGCCGGGCGCCCGTATCGCTCTGCTGGCGCGCCGGGCCGCCGACGGGGACACCACCGTCGTCCGTGCCCTGCACGAGGCGGGGACGGCGCTGGGCATCGCGCTCGCCGGGGCGGTGAATCTGCTCGATCCGCAGGCGGTGGTCCTCGGGGGTGCGCTGGCCGGGCTGGCGCCCTGGGTACTGCCGTCCCTGGAGCGGGAGTTGACGCTGCGGACGGCCGTCACGGCGGAGAGCGGGCGGACCGGCGGGCCCGCGGTGACGGTGTCCCGGCTGGGCGCCGACGGACCGCTGCTCGGAGCGGCGCACGCGGCGCTCCAAGGCGTCCTGGACGACCCCCTCCACTGCTGCACCCCGGCACACTCTCCCCGGAATTGAGCCCGCTAAACCTTTCCAGGGAGCGGGAATTCCATGCCACCCCATCGAGCGATTGTGCTGATAAAAACAGCACCACTACGGTCGGTTCGGCGGGCTGCCGCGGAACTGCCGTGAAACGGGGTTTCGGGGCAGGCCGCATCGCACCGTTCGAGGAGACAGGTGGCACTGTGACCATTGCCGATGAATCGCTGCACGGCACCGCGGAAGAGGCCCGCAATTCCAGCCTGAGTACCACTGCGGCGCGGAATTTGGCGACCACCACCAAAACCGCACCACAGATGCAGGGCATCACTTCCCGATGGCTGCTGCGGCTGCTGCCCTGGGTGCAGGTTTCCGGTGGCACCTACCGCGTGAACCGCCGGCTGACCTACACCCTCGGCGACGGGCGCATCGATTTCGACACCAGTGGCAGCGATGTGGCCATCATCCCCGAGGAGCTGCGCGAGCTGCCGGCCCTGCGGGAGTTCACCGATACCGAGGTGCTGGCGGCGCTCGGCGACCGCTTCACCCAGCAGGAATACGCACCCGGTGAACTCATCGGCGAGGCCGGCGGGCCGGGTGACCGGCTGGTGTTGCTGGTGCACGGCCGGGTGGACCGGATCGGCACCGGCAAATACGGCGAGGACACGGTGCTCGAAGCGCTGGCCGGCGGGGATCACCTCGGCGACGCGCCACTCACCGACCCCGAGGGGACCTGGCAGTTCAGCTATCGGGCGGTGACCCGGGTGACCGTCATGACGCTGTCCCGGCAGGCCGCCCAGGAGATCATCGACCGCTCCCCCGGGCTGCGCGAGCATCTGGCCGCGGCCGGTCAGGGCACCGCGCAGCCGACGAACACGAGCGGGGAATCGGCCGTCTCCGTCGCCTCGGGGCATCAGGGCGAGCCGTCCCTGCCCGGCACCTTCGTCGACTACGACGTCACGCCCCGGGAGTACGAACTCAGCGTCGCGCAGACCGTGCTGCGCACCCACAGCCGGGTCGGCGACCTCTACAGCGATCCGATGAACCAGGTCGAGGAGCAGCTCAAGCTGACCATCCAGGCGCTGCGGGAGCGCCAGGAGCACGAGATGATCAACAACCCCGAGTTCGGGCTGCTGCACAACGCCGACCTCAAGCAGCGCATCCACACCCGCACCGGCCCGCCCACCCCCGACGACCTCGACGATCTGCTCGCGACGGTCTGGAAGGACCCGGGCTTCCTGCTCGCCCACCCCCTGACGATCGCCTCCATCGGGCGGGAGTGCAGCGCCCGCGGGCTCTATCCGACCGCGGTCGATTTCATGGGGCATTCGCTGCCCTCCTGGCGCGGGGTGCCGATTTTCCCGTGCAACAAGATTCCGGTGACGAAGGAGCGGACGAGTTCGGTGCTGCTGCTGCGCACCGGCGAGGAGCAGCAGGGCGTCGTCGGCTTGCATCAGACCGGAATTCCCGATGAATACGAGCCGGGCCTCTCGGTGCGTTATATGGGCCTGGACGACCGGGCGGTCATCAAATATCTGGTCAGCGCCTATTATTCGGCGGCCGTTCTGGTGCCCGATGCGCTGGGTGTTCTCGACGACGTACAGATCGGCCACTGAACGACCTCCGGCGGAAAAGCAGCCGCGCCCCGGCAGCGGCAGTTTCCGCCGTCCTGGCGCGCGGGCCTTTCCGCGCACCGCACCGATCTACGCACCGCACAGACAAGAACAGGTGAGCCTTCCTCATGACCACATCGGTGGACCCGACGTCCGGTCCGCAGGCGTCCGCGCCCGAGCAGACCCGCTCCAGCCTGGACACCGCGGCAGCGCGCAAGCTGGCGACCACGACCAAGACCGTGCCGCAGATGCAGGGGATCTCCTCGCGCTGGCTGCTGCGCATTCTCCCCTGGACGCAGGTCTCCGGCGGTGCGTACCGCGTCAACCGCCGCCTTACCCACACCCTCGGTGACGGGCGGGTGGAATTCGTCTCGACCGGGTCCGAAGTCCGGGTGATTCCGGCGGAGTTGCGCGAGCTGGCGCCGCTGCGCGGCTTCGCCGACTCCGCGGCGCTGGAGGCGCTGGCGGACCGCTTCGTCCAGCGGGAGTTCGCGCCCGGCGATGTGCTGGCCCGGGCGGGCGGGCCGACCGACCGGATCGTGCTGATCGCCCACGGCAAGCTCGACCGTATCGGCACCGGCAAGTACGGCGACGAGACCGTGCTGGGGGTGCTGGCCGACGGTGACGCGATCGGTGCGGCGGCGCTGCTGACCGCGGACGCGGAGTGGGAGCACTCCGTACGGGCGGTGACCCGGGTGACCGCACTGACCCTGTACCGCAGTGATCTGGAGGAGGTGCTGGGCCGGTCGGAGTCACTGCGCACGCATCTCGCGGACGTCGGTGCGGCGCTGGTGCCGGCGCAGAACAAGCACGGTGAGGCGGCCATCGAACTGGCCGCGGGCCATGTCGGCGAGCCGATGCTGCCGGGCACCTTCGCGGACTACGAGCTGGCCCCGCGGGAGTACGAACTCAGCGTGGCCCAGACGGTGTTGAAGGTGCATTCGCGGGTCGCCGATCTCTACAACGACCCGATGAACCAGCTGGACCAGCAGCTGCGGCTGACCGTGGAGGCGCTGCGGGAGCGCCAGGAGCACGAGATGGTCAACAGTCCCGAGTTCGGGCTGCTGCACAACGCCGACCTCAAGCAGCGCATTCACACCCGCAGCGGCCCGCCCACCCCCGACGATCTGGACGAGCTGATCTCCCGGCGTCGTAAGACGCAGTTCCTGCTGGCGCATCCGCGGACGATCGCGGCGATCGGGCGGGAGTGGAACGCCCGGGGCATTTACCCCACCACCGCGGAGGTCGAGGGCACCACGGTCCGCGCCTGGCGGGGCATTCCGCTGCTGCCCTGCAACAAGATCCCGGTCACCCCGGACCAGACCAGCTCGATTCTGGCGCTGCGGGTCGGCGAGGAGAACCAGGGCGTGGTCGGACTGCATCAGACCGGCATCCCGGACGAGTACCGGCCCGGCCTGTCGGTGCGCTTCATGGGCATCAATGACCAGGCGGTCATCAATTACCTGGTCAGTGCCTACTATTCGGCGGCGGTGCTGGTGCCGGACGCCCTGGGCATTCTGGAGGACGTCGAGATCGGCCACTGACCGGCGGGGTCCACGCACCCGGGTGCCGCGTCCGCGAACGGCCGCCGGCACCGTCGGCGTGGCACCCGGGTGACGTCCGATCAGGTATCCCGTACCCCTCCTGACCTGCGCCGTTCTGCCTTTGGTCGAGCCATTGGCAGAACGGCCATTCCCTTGGCAGGGCGTGCCCTGTTGCGCATCATGAACGCACCGCATGTGCGTGACATGTACGCGACCACCCCTCGGTCCTTGTCAGGAGTTCACATGGAGCCCGCCCCTCGCCGCCCGGCCCGCCGGCGCCTGCTGACCGGTGCGGCCGCGCTCGCCGCGTCCACCGCACTCACCCCCCTCACGGCGGGCACCACCGCCGCCGCCACCCACCGGCGGACGCCGTCCGGCGGCGCCTACCCCCCGGTCCACTGGGTTCCGGCCAGCCCGGGCAACTTCACCGCCGCGGACCGCCCGGCGCAGTATCCGGTCGAGCGGGTCGTGGTGCATGTGACCCAGGAGACCTACCGGGACACCCTCAAGCTGTTCCAGGACCCGAAGCACAAGGCGGCCGCGCACTATGTCGTACGGTCCGCCGACGGCTACCTCGCCCAGTGCGTACGCGAACGGGACGTCGCCTGGCACGCCGGGAACTGGGACTACAACACCCGCAGCATCGGCATCGAGCACGAGGGCTGGATCGACGACCCGACATGGTTCACCGACCCGCTCTACGAGCAGTCCGCCCTGCTCACCGCCGCCATCTGTGACCGCTACCGGATCCCCAAGGACCGGGAGCACATCATCGGCCATGTCGAGGTCCCCGGCACCGACCACACCGACCCCGGTGAGTTCTGGGACTGGGCGCGCTATCTCCAGCTGGTCAACGAGGTCTCCTGGCACACACCGGGTGACCCGCTCCGGCGACACGACGGCCGTTCCGCGGGTCTACGGATTCCTGACACCTCCGGGTCATAGTGAGCGTCTCCGGCGCCTGGGACAGTTGACGTGAGGTCAGGGGGGATCGTGAAGCAGCGATTCGGTCGGGTTCGCGCGATGCTGACGGTGCTGGTGGCGTGGGGTGTGCTGGCCGGCGGAGGAGTGGCGGGAGGGGCGCCGGCCGCGGCCGCGGGGACGGATCTCCGCCGCTCCGGTGCCGCGCCGCTGGCACCCGGTGTGGCCTACGGCGAGTTCCGGATGACGCTGCCGCGCGGCACCGTGCACGGGCATCTGCTGACCGTCGATCTGGCCGATCCGCGGGTCACGGTGGATCTGCTGTACCCGGGGGCGGTCGGCGCACGGTCCCCGGTCTCCCAACTGGCCGCGGACCGCCGGGCGGTGGGGGCCGTCAACGGTGACTTCTTCAACATCACCGAGACCCAGCACCCGGGCGTGCAGCCGACCGGCGCGTCGGTCGGCCCGGCGGTGGCCTCGGGGCGGCAGCTGAAGGGCGCGGTGCCGGACGGGCAGCGGTTCGGTCCGGCGATGCCGCCCGGTGCGACCACCGAGGACGTGATCGGCGTCGGCTATGACCGCCGCGCCCGCCTGGACCGGCTCGCGCTGCGCGGTGCGGTGCTGACCGGCCAGGGGGCGCTGCCGCTGCGCGGACTGAACCAGTACGCGCTGCCGGTCGGCGGGATCGGCGCGTACACCCCGCAGTGGGGTCCGGCGTCCCGGGTGCGTGCCACCTGCGGTACGGACACCGACCGGGCCGCGCCGTGCAGTACGGAGACCGCGGAGGTGACGGTCCGGCACGGCCGGGTGACCGCCATCGGGGAGGTGCCGGGCGCCGGCGGGGTGGCCGAGGGCACTGTGGTGCTGGTGGGCCGGGAGGACGGGGCGCGGCAGCTGCGCGGGCTGCGCCTCGGTGAGCCGGTGCACGTCAGCTCGTACCTCGTCGGTCAGGGGCACGGCCGGCTGCGCTGTGCGGTGGGCGGCTTCCCGATCGTGCGGGACGGCGCGCCGCTGGCCGGTCTGGACACCGCCGCCGTGGCGGTGCGGACGTCCGCGGGGATCGGGGCCGGCGGGCGGGTGCTGTATCTCATGGCGCTGGACGGGGCACCGGGCCAGACCGGCCTGACGGTGCGCGAACTGGCGGAGCTGATGGCGCAGTTGGGCGCGCGGGACGCGATGGACCTGGACGGCGGCGGATCCTCGACCCTGGTCACCGGCGACGCATACGGGGCCACGGTCCGCAACCATCCGTCGGGGGGCGCGGAGCGGCCGGTGCCCAATGCGCTCGGGGTGTTCTCCGCCGGGTGAGCGGACGGGGGCGGCGTCGCGACCCCGGCGCCGCGTCCCCGGCGGGCCGGCCTCGTTACGGACGCAGGCTGCTCACCACGTCGGCGGCGCCGGACAGCCCCTGGTGGATGTCCGGGGCGAGGCTGCTGCTCGCCAGATAGAAGCCGAGCAGCGCGCACACCAGGGCGTGCGAGAACTTGAGCTTGCCGCTGCGCAGGAAGATCACCGTCAGGACCACCAGCAGCAGGACGACCGAGATGGAAATCGCCACGGGACGCACACCTCCTCAACCGCCGCCCGAACGGACGGCAAGGGGTGGCCAGTTTGGCGTATTTCAGGCTATGTCCGGTTCTTGTCCGGGTGCTCCGATCGGGTGATCACTACGGGTCACAGAGCGGCGGGATGCCGGGAGAGGGCCCACGCCGCGGCCGGGCGACGCACCACCACCGTGGCGTGGATCACCTCACTCCCTGCAACGAAGTGTGGCGATCGGTCGTCTTAGCGGCCGACAGCGCCGCCCTCCCCCCTGCCGACGGAAAGCCCCGAAATGAGCCAGCCCCCTTCCTTCCGCCCCCGGACGTTCCGGCGGCGGTGCCCCGCACTCGCCCTGGTCACGGCCGTCGGCGCGGGCACGCTCAGCGCGTGCGCGGGCGTCGCGGCGCCGGCACCGGTGGCCGACCCGGTGAAGGTGGCGCTGGGGGCGGCCGGCGGCACCAGGACCGTGCAGGCCGGCGACAAGCTGAAGGTGACCGCCGAGGGCGGTGTGCTGACCGCGGTGACGGTGACCGACCCCAGGGGCCGGCGGCTGCCCGGCGGGTTCGGGGCCGATGGCACCTTCTGGACCTCCAGCGCCGAGATCGCCCCGGCCACCAAGTACTCCGTCGTCGCCAGGACCAAGAGCGACCGGGGCGGCGTCGGTGCGGCCAAGGAGTCGCTCACCACCGCGCAGCCGGCCCGGCTCAACACGCTGGTACTCGATCCCGGCACCCAGGACGCCGTGGTCGCCGTCGACCGGCTGCTCACCCTCACCTTCGACCACCCGGTGACCGACCGGGCCGAGGTCGAGCGGCAGCTGCGCGTCACCACCGTCGACCGGACGACCGGCTCCTGGGACTGGACGAAGGACCGCAACGGCAAGGACCAGGTGACCTGGCGGCCCGCACAGCGCTGGAAACCGGGCACCGAGGTCCGGCTGCGGGCGGAGCTCGACGGGGTGGATTCCGGGGGCGGGCGCTACTTTTCCGGCGACTATGACCTGAACTTCACCATCAGCCGGAGTTGCACCGACTCGGACCTGGGGCGGGTTTGTGGCAAGGTCCACGTGGGTGACCCCACCGGGATCACCCAGTCCTCCGTACGAGGGAAAGACGAACACACCACCGGGATCGGAGACTGGCATGACCGGCGATCCCCGTGGCGGCGAAACAGCGCCCTCGCGTAGAGCAGCTGACCCCTTTCAGAGCCTAGTGTGACGGAATGAGCACCGTGCAGGACCAGGATCAACTCACGGGGTGGCGGCGCTTCCGGCGCCGGGTCCCCAATGGCTTCGCCATCATCTTCAGCGTATTGGGGCTCTTTTGTGCCCTGACGGCGCTGATCGGGCCGCTCCGGCGCGGACTCCAGCCGGTGATCTACTGGCTGGACACCCTCACCATCCCGGTGGCGCCGAACTTCGCCTATGCGGCCTTCCTCTTCCTTCTGGGAGCGGCGATGACCGCCCGGAAACGGGTGGCGCTGTGGTTCGTGGTGGCCTACATGGTGCTGGTCATCCTGGCCGACGCACTGTTCCTGGTGTACCGGCTCTGGGAGTTCTCGTTCTCCCTGGTGCTGTGTACCGGAGCGCTGGTGCTGCTGCTCGTCTCGCACCGCGAGTTCTACGCGATCACCCGGCGCGGTGCGTTCCTGCGCGCCATCCTGGTGCTCGTCGGCGGGCTCGTGGCGGCGGTGCTGATCGGCTGGGGACTGGTGTCGCTGGCCCCGGGCACCCTGGAGGCCGGTGGCGCCAACCGGCTGCTGTGGACGGCCAACCGGGTCTGCGGCGGGCTGGTCGGTGGCCATATCGTCGAGGGTCATCCACCGCACTGGATCAGTGCCGTCCTCGGTCTGCTCGGAGCGCTGGCGCTGCTGAACGCGGCGGCCACGCTGTTCCGCTCGCAGCGGATGGAAGCCGCGCTGCACGGTGACGAAGAAGACCGTATCCGGGCGCTGCTGGACCGCTACGGCAGCCAGGACTCGCTCGGCTACTTCGCCACCCGCCGCGACAAGGCCGTGGTGTTCTCCCCCAGCGGCAAGGCCGCCGTCACCTACCGCGTCGAGGCCGGGGTCTGCCTGGCCAGCGGCGACCCGGTCGGTGACCGTGAGGCCTGGACCCAGGCCATCGAGGCATGGCTGGAGGTCGCCGTACGGTACGGCTGGCAGCCGGCCGTCATGGGTGCGAGCGAGGACGGCGCCAAGGCGTTCGCCCGCAGCGGTCTGAACGCGCTCCAGCTCGGCGACGAGGCGATCCTGCACGTCAAGGACTTCGACCTGGCCGGCCGGGAGATGCGGGTGACCCGCCAGGCCGTCAACCGCGTCGAGCGGACCGGTGCGACCTTCCGCGTACGGCGGCACTCCGCGCTGACCGACGAGGAGATGCAGGAGGTCATCCACCGGGCGGACGCCTGGCGGGACACCGAGACCGAGCGCGGCTTCTCGATGGCGCTGGACCGGCTGGGCGACCCCGCGGACGGGGAGTGCCTGCTGGCCGAGGCGTTCGACGGCCGAGGCAACATGATCGCGCTGCTGTCGTTCGTCCCCTGGGGCACGGACGGCATCTCGCTGGACGTGATGCGGCGCGACCGCAGCGCGCCAAACGGCGTCATGGAGTTCATGGTGGCCCAGCTGTGCGCCCAGGCCGGGGCGATGGGCGTGCGCCGGATCTCGCTGAACTTCGCGGTGTTCCGTTCCGCCTTCGAGGAGGGCGCCCGGATCGGGGCCGGCCCGGTGCTGAAGGTCTGGCGCCGGCTGCTGCTGTTCTTCTCCAAGTGGTGGCAGCTGGAGGCGCTCTACCGCTCCAACGCGAAGTACGACCCGGAGTGGTATCCGCGGTTCCTGTGCTACGCGGACGCCGGTGCGCTGGCGCGGATCGCGCTGGGCTCGGGTATCGCCGAGGGCTTCGTCGACGTACCGAGCCTGGGCGCGCTGTGGGGCAAGGGCCACAAGAAGCGGGTGCTGGCCCCGGCGAGCACCGCCGGTCTGCCCTCGCTGGACGAGCTCGGGCTGGTCAAGGCGGCGCCGGCCACCGAAGAGGAGCAGCACGCGCAGGAGCTGGCCGCGCTGCCCGAGCAGGTGCGGGTGCGCCACCTCAAGCTGGAGCGGCTGCGGGAGGCCGGCACCGACCCGTACCCGGTGGGCGTGCAGCGTACGCACACCCTGGGCGAGGTCCGCGACGCGTACCCGGACCTCACGCCCGGTACGCGCAGCGGCAAGTCCGTCAGCGTCGCCGGGCGGGTGCTGCTCACCCGTGACCACGGCGGGGTGCTCTTCGCGGTGCTGCGCGACTGGTCGGGCGATCTCCAGATCGCGCTGACCCGGGACGGCAGCGGCAAGGAGCTGCTGGACCGCTTCGGCTCGGACATCGACCTCGGTGACCATGTCGAGGCGGAGGGTGAGGTCGGCACCAGTGACCGCGGTGAGCTGACCGTGTTCGTCACCGGGTGGCGGCTGACGGCCAAGTGCCTGCGGCCGCTGCCCGACAAGCGGCGCGGGCTGTCCGACCCGGAGGCCAAGGTCCGCCAGCGCTATGTGGACCTGGTGGTCTCGACGGACGCGCGGGACAACCTGCGGGCGCGCAGCACGGCCGTGCAGGCGCTGCGCCAGGGGCTGATCGAGCGCGGCTATCTCGAGGTCGAGACGCCGATGCTCCAGCAGATCCACGGCGGCGCCAACGCCCGCCCGTTCCACACCCATATCAACGCCTACGACCTCGATCTGTATCTGCGGATCGCGCCGGAGCTGTATCTCAAGCGGCTGTGTGTGGGCGGTATGGAGAAGGTCTTCGAGATGGGGCGGACGTTCCGTAACGAGGGCATCTCCTACAAGCACAACCCCGAGTTCACGATGCTGGAGGCGTACCAGGCGTTCGCCGACTACGACGTGATGCTGGACCTGACCCGGGAGCTGATCCAGAGTGCGGCGATCGCCGCGTTCGGCAGCGCCACCGCCCGCAAGGCGGATGAGAGCGGCAAGCTCGTCGAGCACGACATCTCGGGGATCTGGCCGGTCAAGACCGTCTACGGCGCGATCTCGGAGGCGCTCGGTGAGGCGGTCGACGCGGACACCGCGCCGGACCGGCTGCGCCGCCTGTGCCATGCCGCGGCGGTGCCGGTGAAGCCGGAGATGGGCCGCGGCGACATCGTGCTGGAGATGTATGAGCGCCTGGTGGAGGAGAAGACCCAGCTCCCCACGTTCTACAAGGACTTCCCGACCGATGTGTCGCCGCTGACCCGGCAGCACCGCAAGGACCCGCGGCTCGCCGAGCGCTGGGACCTGGTCGCGTTCGGCACCGAGCTGGGTACCGCCTACTCGGAGCTGACCGACCCCGTCGAGCAGCGCCGGCGGCTCACCGCGCAGTCGCTGCTGGCGGCCGGCGGTGACCCGGAGGCGATGGAGCTGGACGAGGACTTCCTCCAGGCTCTGGAGTACGCGATGCCGCCGACCGGTGGTCTCGGGATCGGCGTGGACCGGCTGATCATGTTCCTGACCGGTCTGTCGATCCGCGAGACGCTGCCGTTCCCGCTGGTGCGGCGCCGCTGACGGCATCCGGGCCCGGCCACGACGGGCACGGGACGACTGAGGCCACCCCCATGTCACGGGGGTGGCCTCGGTCGTTCACGGGCGCCGGTCAGGGGCGGTGCCCGGGGTCATCCGGGCGGGTCCTGCCGTTTCTCCCCGCCCGCGGGTCAGCCCGTCCCGCTGCCGGAGCAGCCGGCCGGCGTAGATGCCGCCGCCTGCGAGTACTTCCACTCCGGGTCGAGCAGTTCGGTCTTGAGCTGCTTGGCCGCGGCCGGGCTCTCGACGATGTAGCCGAAGTCCTGGAGCCAGGCCGGGTAGAGGTTCTTGGAGCCGATGTAGAACGCCGAGTCGTCCACCGACACCAGCTTGTGGTGCAGCGCGTAGGGCTTGCCGTCGGCCCAGGTGGCCCGGTCCGAGCTGCGGAACGAGGCGAGCTGGAGGTTTCCGCACATCGCCCGGGATGCCTTCTCGTTGTCGCCGGTGAGCGCGACGAGCCGCTTGCGCAGGGTGTCGCTGATCTCGTCCAGGGACTTGATCTGCGAGTAGCCCCCGCTGCCGACGGCTCCGCGGTTGGCGGGGTCGCTGACGACGATGCGGACCTTCACCCCGGCGGCCAGCTTGCCCGCGAGGGTGTCGTAGGTCCGGATGTCGTAGCGCGGCAGCGGCGGGCAGGTGCCGTTGAGGTCCTGCTGGGAGATCTCGATGTGCTTCCGGGCGCTGCCGATGAGCGAACGCAGCGCGTTCTCCTCGGGGTTGACCGTGTCGTAGTCGCGGTCGTGGTTGGTGTGGTCGGGCAGTCCGACGGTGCACTTGGTGTCGGGGGCCGTGGGCAGGTCGGGGTGGTAGCCCGAGGAGGGGTCGGACTCCTTGATGCCCACGCCGAGACCGCCGACGGCGATGACGGGGACGTCACCGGCCGGTTCGGCGGGGGCGGCGGCGCGGTCCTTCTCCAGGGACGGCATGCAGGAGGCATCGTTCGAGGTGGCGAGCCAGACCTTGGCGGGGTCGGTGGCGTTGCGGCAGGTCCAGTCCCACAGCGTGTCGAGGTACTTCCCGGCCGAGCGGGCGGCCGGCCCGCTGAGCGCCATGTCCACGTCCGACACCGGGTGGTCGGTGTCGAGGTAGTCGTCCTTCCAGCCGTTGATCCCGCCCGTGATGGCCGTCTTCCCGTCGACCACAAGGAGCTTGGAGTGATTCCAGGAGAGCGACGTCTTGGACGTGGTCATCGAGGCGACATTGAACGTGACCTTGCCGGCCGCCGGCCCGAGCTTGTCGATCAGGTCGTCGCGGTAGCGGGACGGCACTACATTGAGGTGGTAGACCGGGGCGGCGCCGACCAGGATGCGCACCCGCGGGGAGTGCCCCGCCGCGACGGACTTCTTGAGGCCGGCGACGACGGTGTCCTCGAAGCCTCCGTTGGGGAACGGGGCCAGTGAGGAGATGTCCACGGTGTCCCGCGCAGCGGCGATGTTGCGGGTCATCTTGTCGAGCAGCTGCCGGGTGCCCGCGCGGTCCTTGCAGTGGGCGTCGCCCCAGCAGCCGGGCGTCTGGAGCAGCCAGCCGGCCGGGTCGCCGTCCGGGGCGTCCAGCCGGTTGCCGTCGGTGCGCTCCCACACGGAGCCTTCGAGGCCGGGGGAGGTGTCGCGGAGCGATCTTTCGATGGCGTCCAGATGCGGGGTGGGCGGGGTGTCCGCGGCGTATGCCGTCGTGGCCGGCAGGGCCGCGCACACGGTCGTCAGAGCGAGGGACGCCGGTATGAGGCGGTGGAGGCGGTGAGGAGCCAAGAACTTGCCTTCTTATGGTGACGATGACGAGCCGGGCGGGCGATCGCACAGCGGCGATCGTCCGCCCGGCTCCGGTTTGCCACCAGAACGTACCGGCTCCTTCCGCTTCTCTCCGCGCAGGAGTCGATCTTCGCTGCACCCTCTGTTCCCGGCGCGGCGTCCGCCGTGTCCGGCCGGTGGTTTCGTGGCGGTTCGGAGCCAGTAGGCGTGCCGTCAGAACCAGTTGACGGTGAGCGGGAAGGCGGCGGTGGCGGTGGCGCCCCTGGCGTCGGTGGCGGTGACGGTGACCGGGAGGGTGCCGGTCTGCCAGGGTCTGCCGGTGATACGGCCGCCGGCGGCGTCGAGGGTCAGGCCCAGGGGCAGGCCGGTGGCGCGGTAGGTGAGCGGGGGTGTGCCGCCGGTGGCGGTCAGCTGGACGGTGCAGGATTGGGCGAAGCGGCAGGTCTGCGGGCCGGGGGTGGTGAGCGTGAGGTCGTCGCCGGGCGGTTCGGTGCCGCCGGTGTCGAACACCCCGGTGACGGGGGTGGCGGTGGCGGCATTGCCCGCGTGGCCGGTGCCGTACATGTCCTCGAAGGTCCGCAGCAGGCTGAAGTGGTGGTAGTCGCCGCTCACCGCACCGCGCTTGACATGGGCGCCGTGGAAGACGGTCGCGATCCGGTTGGAGCCGAGGTAGTTGTCCTCGTCCCAGGTCACCATCAGCAGGCTGTTGTGGTCCTTGGCCCACCGGGCGTAGGAGTCGAGGTTGTTCCTGAGCCAGGTGTCGCCGCTGCCGACCGCGCAGTCGTGCATGTCGTTGCACATGTCCGGGATGACGAAGGACAGCGTCGGCAGCTTGGTGAAGTCGTCCTTGGGGAACTGGGCGAAGGTCTTGCCGGTGGTCACCGGGACGTTCTTAAAGGCGAACCAGGGGTTGTGCTTCTGCGCGTAGCGGCCGCTGGAGCAGGTGGTGGAGCCCTCGTTCGGCAGTCCCTCGTTGTAGCTGGCGAAGGTCTTGCCGGCCGCGATCAGCTCCTGGCCGAGGTTGGGGGCGGACATCGACTGCGCGGTGTAGCAGCCGTCGCCGGTGACGCCCTGGGTGGCGCCGGAGAAGAGGTTGAAGTAGTTCGGCTGGCTGGGGTGGGTCAGCGCCTTCATGCCGGTCAGCTCGGCGCCGTCCTGGGCGAGTTGGTTGAGGTAGGGCGCCTGGGCGTTGCCGATGATCTCGCCGTACTGCTTGTTCTCGAAGACCACGATCACGACATGGTCGTAGGACGGCAGCGCGGACCGGGCGGTCCGGGCGTCCGCCGCGGAGGCGACGGCGAGCAGGCCGAGCGTGCCGAGTGTCGCCACGACCGCCCTGCGCAGGCGGATCGCTGTGCGTCTCATCAGGTTCTCAGCTCCTTGTCCGGGGGGTGAGGGACGGGTGGGGGGTGGTCAGTCCTCGCGCCGGGCCGCGTCCGCGACGGCGATCCGCAGAAAGCGCGGTACGGGCAGACCGCCGCGGCGGCAAACCTCGGCCACCGCGGCCCGGACCGCCGCACGCCGGTCGGGCGGCATCAGCAGCAGCACACTGCGGCCCGGCCGCTGTCCGGGCCACGAGGCGGACCAGGCGCCGGCGCGCAGGGCGTCGTGGACCGCGGTGGCGAGCGCGGTGGCGGTGGCCGTGGCGCCGCCGGTGGAGCGGCGGGCCGTCACCAGCAGCAGGCTCGGCTGCGGGCCGCCGTCCGGGGCGCGCAGCGGCCGGCAGCTGCCGTCGGGCGCGAGCAGCCGGCCGGGCCGGGCGAAGAGCACGGCCCGGCGCAGCGCGTCGTCGCCGGGCACTCCGGCGGCCAGCAGCCGCGCCAGCTGTGCGCGGGCCGGCGGGCAGCCGCCCCGGTCGGCGTGCACGGACGCGACCGCCAGGGCGGCCGCGCACTCCAGCGGCTCGGCGCCGGACAGCCCCACGGCGTCCGGCAGGGTGGCGTTCAGGTAGAGGTCGGCGCCGCCGCGGCCGAGGCCGGCGGCGGCGAGGGTGCGCAGCGCGGCGTACGGGCGGGCCGCCCAGCCGGGGGCGTGGCCGGCCGGTCCGGTGAGCGGGAGTTCGGCGGTCTCGGCCGGGTGGTGGAGCGAGCCGCAGCGCAGCATGCCGTCATCGCGCGGGGCGACGGCCGCGGCGACATGCCAGTTGGCCGCCGCGACCCAGCCGGTGCGGGGCGCCGTACCGGTGCCGGGCGGAGCGGCGGGCGGGGTGAGCCGGAAGGCGTACGGCGCCCGCCACACCGCTTCGGGCGGGCGGTGGTACTCCGTCGCGAATCCGTGGGCGAGCAGCCGCACCAGGGGGTCCGCGGTCGCGCGGCGGGCCAGGTCCACCGTGTTCATCCCAGCTCTTTGCGGGCGAGCAGCCGGTAGGCGTTGCCGCCGTCGGTGGCCCGTGCGACCGCGGTGCGCAGGTTGTCGACGGCGAGGGCGGCGGCGTAGCAGGGAACGGCCATGGCCTGTATGGCACTTCGGGCGGCGCGGCGGGCCCGGGTGGGGCGGACGGTGGCCCAGGGGGCGAGCGGGTCGGGGACGACCCCGTTGGCGGCGAGGGCGACGGCGCCGAGGAAGTCCGCGTTGTTCTGGTGGGCGGGGCCGTGCTGCTCGGCGAGGACGGTGAAGCCCCGGGCCCCCAGGGCCTGTTTGAGGTTGCCGGCCGGCATCAGGTGCTGGTGCTGGGGCTGGAACCAGGGCAGCCAGTAGCGGCCGAGCAGGCGGGCGATCCGGGACTCGGGGTCGGGGAGTTCGATCAGCAGATGGCCGCCGGGGGCCAGGACCTTGACGGCCGCGTCGAGTTCGGCGAACGGGTCCCGGGTGTGTTCGAGGTAGTGGTGCATGCTCACGGTGTCGTAGCGGCCGGCGAGCCGGTCGGCGAGCTCGGGGAACTGGCCCTGGTAGCCGGTGTCGATCCAGCCCCGCCGTTCGGCCTCGTGGACCCCTTCGCCCATGTCCAGCCCGTCGAAGCGGGTGTCGGGCCAGACGCCGCGGGCGACGTTGCAGAAGTGCCCGCCGGCGGTGCCGACGTCGAGCCAGGCCCTGGGGGTGGTGAAGGGCCGCAGCAGTTCGGCGCGGTCGCGGTAGGTGGCGGTCATCCGGCCGAGGACCAGGGCGGCGCCCTCGCCGCCGAGGCCTTCGTAGAAGTCGCGGTAGTAGAAGTCGAGTCCGTCCGGGGTGAGCCGGGGGTTCTGGAAGACATGGCCGCAGTGGCGGCACTCCTCCAGGGTGAAGCGGCCGGGCTTGCCCTGGAGCAGGTCGGGCATCCGGACCCGTACGACCGGGTCGGGAGCCGAGCACCAGGGGCAGTCGGCGCGGCGGGGTTCGAAGAACCGGTCGGTGCCGGCGGCGAGGTCGGCGGTGTACGCGGCGTGGCGCGCGGGGGCGGCGGGCCGGGGCTGTTCGGCGGGCGGGGTGGCCAGGGTGCGCAGCGCGGCGGACAGGGAGCGCAGCGGACGGGACGCGGTGGCGCGGGCCAGGCCGGCCGGGCGCAGGCCGCGGGCCGGGCTCAGCACGGCGGCGGGCTGAAGCCAGTACAGGGCGGCCGCCGCCGCACCCCAACGCGGCTCCGCGAGCGCGCACTTCACCAGCAGCGCCAGACCTGCCAGCTGGGCGGCGGACAGCAGGGCCGGCGGCAGACCCCGGGCGCGCAGCTCCTCGGCGCGCCGGGCCGGGTCCGGGTGCGGCGACCGCAGGCCGGGGGCGATGGCCCAGCCGGTGGCGTCCGGGGCGTACTCCTTGAGGGTGCGCAGGAGGCGGATCAGGCCGGCCACCGAGTGCGGCGGCGGCTCGGTGTCGAGCCCGGCCCGCCGGTGGATGTCGTCGGCCACCAGCAGGGCGTGGCCCGCGCCGTGGCCCGGCGCGCACCGGTCCGTGCGGTGGGCGGCCGGGTCGAGCAGCCGGAGCAGACCGAGGACACTCTCGGCGTCGAGGTGGGCCGGGATCAGGTCCACGACGCGCAGTCCTTCGCGGGTGGCGTGCGCGACCGCGGCGCGCAGGGTCGCCTCGTCGGCCACGACACCGGGCGCGGTGATCAGCTGCCAGCCGGTCAGCGGGGGCCGCGCGGTGTCGTGCGGCCCGGCGGGGTCGAGCACGGGCAGCGCGGCGAGCCTGCGGCGGGCGCGTACGGTACCCGCCCCCAGGGCCGTCACGGCGACGGCCGCCGCCCATCGCGTGCGGTGTCCCGAACGGTGCGCTCGCGTCATGTGGCTCACGGTCCCTTCTCGTTGTCGGTCGGGGCGGTGGCGGGTGCGGACGGGCCGGGGCGCGGTCCGGGCCGCAGTTTCTCCAGGCGGTCGGCCGCGGTGGCGGCGCCGCCCGCCGCGGCGAAGGACGCCTGGATACGGCGGGCCGCACGGCGGTGGGCCGGGTCGTCCAGCACGGCGGACAGGGCCTGGTGCAGTTCGTCCGCCCGCGCGCGGCCGAAGCGCACCCGCACCCCCGCCCCGGCCTCGGCCACCTGGCGGGCGACGATCGGCTGGTCGTCGCGTACGGGTGCCACCACCAGCGGCAGCCCGTACGCGAGCGCCTCGCACACGGTGTTGTGGCCGCCGTGGCACAGCACCGCGTCGAGGTGCGGCAGCAGCTGGAGCTGGGGGACGTACTCCTGGTGCAGCATGTGCGGCGGAATGTCGCCGGCGAGGTCGCCCGGGGCGGCCAGGATCAGCTGCGCACGGTCCGCGAGGGCGTCCGCGGCGCGCAGGACCGCGGGGTAGAAGCGGGCACCCGCCGCGCGGTTGAGGGTGCCCAGCGAGACGAGTACCCGGGCGCGGCCGGGGTCGAGCCGGCGCCACGGGAAGTCGCCGCCGGGCGGACGGGCGCCGAAGGCCGGGCCGACGAAGACGTAGTGCGGCGGGTACCGCCCGGCGACGCCGCCGGGTCCGCCGTTCAAGGTGTGCGCCGCGGATCGCTCCGGGCCGTCGTCACCGATGAGTGCGGGGGTGGAGAAGACCAGAACGAGGTGCGGGGAGAAGCGCGGGTCCCAGCCACCGGGGGCGCCGCACTCGGCGAGCAGTGCCGCGATGCGCCGGTTCACCCACTCCCCCACTTTCGGGAAGTCGTCGAACGGCCGGACGATCTCCGCCGAGGTGGTCGCCGAGGTCGCCCAGGGCAGGCCGTGCCGGCGCGCCACCACGGGCCCGGCGAGGGCCTGTTGGTCGGTCACCAGGATGTCGGGCCGGAAGGCTTCGACGGCGGCGTGCACGCCGGGCAGCATCGCGCGGGCGAGCGGGATGAGGGCCTCCGCCCAGAGGAAGCGCAGGGCGGCGATGCCCCGCAGATCGCGCCATCGCGCACCGCCCAGCTCCTGACCGCCGGCCGCGCCCCGGTCCCCCGCCGGGTACAGCAGCGAGCCTGTGGGGAGCAGCGGGGTCAGTGCCGCGGCGGGGCCGGTCCAGGCGACCTGGTGGCCGCGGGCGGTGAGTTCGGCGGCGACGGCGACGGTGGGGTTGACATGCCCGGCCAGCGGCGGAACGACGAACAGCACTCTCATCGGGCCACCGCCCCGGCCGGTGCGCCGAGCCGGCCCAGCAGCGCGTCACACAGCCCCTCGGTGGCCTCGTTGAGCACGGTGTGCCCCACCCCGGGCAGCACACAGAGTTCGCAGTCCGGTGCGCTCAGCGCCAACTCCCGTGCACCGGGCAGGAGTTCGGAATGCTGTCCGTAGACGGCGAGGACCGGGCACCGCAGCCGGGCGAAGTCGCGGGAGGTGAAAGGCACATCGGCCGCGATGTCCTCGATGACGGTGGTGTGGTTGAGCAGGGCATCGGCGGCGGCGGTCAGCCGGGCCTCCTTGCGTCGCCCGAGGGCCGCCAACTGCCCTGCCAGCGCCCGGTGTTCGAGACCGAGAGCCGCGACGGAGAGAGTGTCGGTCATGTCCTCGATCCAGTCGCCGGTCAGATGGGCGTCGATCAGGACGACGGAGGCGACGAGATCGGGCCGGACGAGGGCGGTGTGCAGCGCCAGCGCGCCGCCGTAGCTGTTGCCGACGAGATGGACCGGGCTGTGGTCGAGGTCCAGGGAGCCGAGCAGGGCGATGAGGTCGGCCACCGAGGTGGCCCGGTCGTAGCCGGTGGGCGGGCGGTCACTGCGGCCGTGCCCCCGCTGGTCGTACAGGAGCACGTCATGTCCGGCGCGGGAGACGGGGCCCGCGAGCGTGCAGTAGAAGCTCGACAGGTTGTCCATCACCAACCCGTGGAGGAAGACGACGGTGGAGCCGTCGGGCCGGGGGCCGCCGTGGCCCGGCAGCCGCTGGGTGTGCAGGCGCAGCCCGCCCGCGGGTGTGAGGGCCATGGCGCGGTCAGCTCGCGCAGGCCTGGTCGGCGACGGTGACCCGGTCGATATGGGCGGCGAGTTCGCCGACCGTCATGGCCAGGATCTGGTCGATGTCCTTCTCCGCGAGCAGGCCGAGGAAGTCCACCGAGGGGCCGTAGCGCTGCTGAAGAAGTTCGGCCAGCGCGACGAACTCGATGCTCTCCAGGGCCAGATCGTCGTTGAAGGTGGTGGCGCCGGTGATCTCGCCCACGACGAGGAGTTCGTCGCCGACGACGCTCACCAGCATGTCGGTGATCTCGGCCAGGATCGTCCGGGTGCGCTCGGGGAGCGGGTCAGCTGCCATGGGTGGCCTCCGTGGGAGTGAGGGTGTCGGTGCCCGTACGGTCCTCGGGCCGCGGCCCGGTCCAGGCGACGACATGGCGCCCGGACAGGTCGTCGACGGAGTCGAGGTGGACGAGGTGGGGCCGGCCGTCCGGGGAGACCACCCGGAGCGCGCCGCCCGGTGCGGGCGTCACGACCCACTCCAGGGGCCGCCGGCCCGGGCCGCTGCCGGCCGCCTTCGCGGCGGCCTGCTTGGCGCACCACAGTGCGGTGAGCCAGTAGGCGCGGCCGGTGTGCCCGGGCGCACGTGCGTGGAGGTCGTCCGCCAGGCGGCGTTCGGCCGGGGAGAGGGCGATCCGTTCGAGGGCCTGCGGATCGTCGGTGACCCGCTCGATGTCGATGCCGACCGGGCCCGACCGGTGGGCGAGGGCGACGGCGAGCCGGTCCTTGTGCGCGAGCGTGAGATGGAGGCCGTGGGCGAGCGGGCCCTCGGCGCGGGGGCGGCCGTGCCCGTCGGTGCCGATCCGGATCTCGGCCGGGAAGACGGGCCCGGCTCCCGACTCCCACAACAGTTCCCGCACCGCGTCCTTGGCCGCGATCCGGCCCAGCAGCCACGGCGCGCGGGCGCGGGGCGCGCACCCTTCGTAGCGGTCCCGCTCGGCCGCGCCCAGATAGCGGCGCATGACCAGCTCCTGCGAGGCCGGGTCCGACCAGCGGCGCCGGGCCAGGCACCAGCCGCCCGGCCGGGGTTCCCCGATACCGCACACCTCCGGAGTGAACTTCATCGGCCACACCCGCTCATCGGCACCGAAGCGCCTGTACGTCCAGCCCTCCAGCCGCGCCCACACCCGGCCGTCGGCACCGCACAGCTCCACCTCGCCGCGCACCGAACCGGCCCTGACCTCGCGGATCCGGGCGGTGGCCGCCAGCAGTGCGCCCGCACGGGGCGGCGGGCCGTAGAGCCGTACGCGGTCCAGCGACGCGGGGAAGACCAGCCGGTCACCGCTCAGTTTCAGCTGCATCCAGTGGCCGAGGAGCTGCCCCGCGGCATCCAGCAGGGCACCCGGCGCGGGCAGGGCCCGCAGCGTGCCGCGGATGCCGTCGGCGGCGAGCGTGCGGACCTCATGGACCCCGGCGAACGCGGGCCCGTGGAACATCCACCGGTCCCGGTAGAGCGCCTCCGCACTGACCGGCGCCGGCTGCCCCGCCGTCAGGCCCGCGGGGTCGGGGGGCGGCGGCGCCGGGTACTGCGCCCCCAGGTGGACGGTGACGGCGGCGTAGTCCCCCAGACTCACCCGCACCCGGCCGTCCCCGCCGGGCGTGGCGCTGACGGCCAGGTCCACGGGCGGCGCAACGGCCAGCCAGCGCAGGGCCCGTACGCCGGAGTAGCCGGTGACGACGCCCCCGGGGCACACCTCCCGAGCCGCCTCGGCGGCAAGCTCCAGCAACGTGGTCATGGGAACGACGGGGAAGCGGTCGGCTGGCTCGGGCCAGCCGTCGGGCTGGAGGTAGACGCAGTGGTCGCGGACGTAGGGGAGGGTTTTCAGGGAGAGGTGGTGGAGGGTGTGGTGGGGGGTGGGGGGTGCAGCAGCGGCGGCGCTGGGGACGGTAGCGAGGGTGCGGGGTGCGGAGACGTCGCGGGGTGCGGCAGTGGCGGTGCTGCGGGCGTCTGCGGCGGCGAGCGCGGCGGCGACGGTGCGGGTGGCGGCCCGGGTTTCGGCGAGGATCGCGTCGAGGGCCTGCCGGACGGGCTCCACAACGGACGGCCGGGGGCAGGGCAGCGCTCCCCCGCCCCCTCCCCCTCCTCCCCCTTCGGGGGAGGGGGCGGGGGTGGGGGTGGGGGGTGGGGGTGGATCGGCAGGCGCGAGAACCGGCACACCGCGCGTCCCCCCACCGAGGCGGACCAGCGGCGAGTCGAGGTCGAGCCGTATCGTCGCGCCGGCTCCCTCCGGGACCGCGACGCGGCCCATCGCACGGTCCTTGGCCCGGGCCACCGTGCGGCCCGTAGCGCGATCCGGGGCCCGGTCCTCCGGAGCCCGGTCCACAGCACCGACCGTCACCACGCCGGAGCCGCGCGGTGGGACCGTCAGCCGGTCCCACCGTGGCTTCAGTCCCTCGGTCCACGACGCCGCCGCCAGTCTGCGGAGTTGGGCGGGGCCGCCGCGGCGGGGGTCGGCTGCCGTGACGGCGAGATGGTCCTGGCCGTGGAGGGTGTCGGAGACGAAGCCGGTGAGGCTGCCGGCGCCTACCTGGACGAAGGCGCGGACGCCCGTCTCGTAGAGCCGTCTGGTCAGCTCCTGGAAGCGGACGGGTTCCAGGAGGTGCCGCAGTACGAGCCGGCGGATCGCCGAGGGGCCGTCCGGGAAGGGGGCGGTGGTCGTCGCCGACCATACGGGGAGCCGGTGGTCCCGAAGCGGCAGGGCGTCGAAGGCGGTGCCGGTCTGATGGAGGTAGGGCGCCCACATCGGGGTGTGGAAGCCGGAGCGGAAGGGCATCTCCTGGGCCCGTACGCCCTGGCCGGCGAGTCTGCGTACAGCCTCGGCCAGTGGCTCCGGGGCTCCGCAGATCACCGACTGGTGCGGGCAGTTGTCGTGGCTGACCGCGATCCCTTCCAGGCCCGCGAGCGCGGCGGCCGCCTGCGGGGCGCCGCAGCCCAGGGCCGCGTAGACCAGGTCGGGTACGGCGAGCGAGCCGGGCCGCAGTGAGTCGAGGAAGGCGTCCACGGCCTGGGGCGGATACATGCCGGCGACCACCATGGCGGTCCATTCGCCGAGGCTGTGACCGGTCAACAGGTCGGGGGCGAGGCCCAGTTCGTCCAGCGCGCGGGCGAGCAGGCGACCGACGGCGAGGGTGTCCACGGCGCGTTCGACCAGACCGGTGCCGCCGGAGACCGCGGGCCGGGGCAGGGCCAGCAGGTCGGCGGTGTCGTCCACACGGGGCGGCGGCTCCGCCTCCAGCCCCGGGAAGAGGAAGGCGAGCCGCGCCCCTTCCTGCCGGGCGTACGGGCCGAAGAACGGGGTCGGGGTGAACCACACCTCGCCCCGGCCCCGCCAGGGCAGGCCACGGGCAAGGATCTTGGCGGCGAGCGCACGGCGCTGCGGGGTGGGGTCGAGGAGGGCGAGCCGGCAGGGGCCGTCGTCGGGCACGGGGGCGTCGAGGCCCGCCGACTCACCATCGCTCTCCTCCATATCCCTTAAGGAATAGGCCAGTTGGACGGGAGTGTCCGCGGCGAGCAGGACGACGCGCTCCGGCTCGGCCACGCGGAGCCGAGCCGTCTGCCGGGCCGCCTGCTGGGCCGTCTGCTGCGCCGCCTGCCGGTCCGCCTGCTGGTCCGTCCCCTCGACCGTGCGGAGCTGAGCCGACCGCAGGGCCGTTCGCTGCACCATCCGCTCGGCCGCCCGCAGCGGGGGCGGCCGGTGCGGGGGCGGCGCTGCCGGGGTCCGTCGGCCCGGGGCCTCCTCCAGAACGGCGTGGGCGTTGATGCCGCCGAAGCCGAAGGCGTTGACGCCCGCGCGCAGCGGTGCCCGTCCGGCGTCCCAGGGCTCGGCCTCGGTGACCGGACGCATCCGGGTCCGCGCCAGGCCCTCGTGCGGTTCGTCCAGATGCAGGGTCGGCGGCAGCGTGCGGTGGTGGATGGCGAGTGCCGCCTTGATCAGTCCGGCGATCCCGGCGGCCTGCATGGTGTGGCCGAGCATCGACTTCACGGAGCCCAGGCCGACCGGCGGGATGCCGGCGCCGGGCGGGCCGAACACCCGGGCCAGGGTGTCGAGTTCGACACCGTCGCCGACCGGGGTCCCGGTGCCGTGGGCCTCCAGCAGGCCGAGCGCGGCGGGGTGTGCGGGGTCCAGCCCGGCACCGGCCCAGGCCTGCTCCAGCGCGCTGATCTGGCCTTCCGGCCGCGGGCTCATCAGACCGGCGGCGCGCCCGTCCCCCGCCACTCCCGTCCCGCGGATGACCGCGTACACCCGGTCGCCGTCGCGCTCGGCGTCGGCCAGGCGTTTGAGGAGGACGACACCGGTGCCTTCGGACAGCAGGGTGCCGTCGGCCCGGCGGTCGAAGGGACGGATGTGCTGGGTGGGGCTGAGCGCCCGCAGCTGGGTGAAGACGCTCCACAGCGTGGCGATATGGCAGTGGTGCACGGCTCCGGCGACCATGAGGTCGCAGCGGCCGGCGGCCAGCAGATCGGCGGCCTGTGCCACGGCCAGCAGGGAGGAGGCGCAGGCCGCGTCGAGGGTGTAGGCGGGGCCGCGGAGGTCCAGCCGGTTGGCGGTGCGGGCGGCGGTGAAGCTGGGGACCAGGCCGATGGAGGCCTCGGGCTGTTCGGGGCCGAGGCTCGCCTGGAAGGCCTCCCGTACGGCGACGATTCTCGACTCACCTAATTCCGGGGCGAGTTCGCGCAGGGTGACGGCGAGCTGATGGGCCGTACGGACCCGCTGGTCGAGCCGGGCGGTGGCGACGCCCATGAAGCCGCCGCGGCCGAGGATGACGCCGATACGGGAGCGGTCGGCGGGCAGCCGCTCTTCACCGCCCGCGTCGGCGATGGCGTCGGTGATGGTGCGCAGGGCGAGCAGCTGATCGGGCTCGGCGCCCCGGACGGCGGCGGGCATGATGCCGAAGCGGGTGGGGTCGAAGGCGGCCGGTTCGGCCAGGAAGCCGCCCCGGCGGCAGTAGAAGCGGTCGCTGCGGGCGGGGCCCTGGGCGGCGTGCGGGTCATAGTAGATCTCCGGGTCCCAGCGGCCGGGCGGCACGTCGGTGATGCAGTCCGTACCGGCCACCAGGTTGCGCCAGTACGCGGCGAGGTCCTCGGCTCCGGGGAACAGCGCCCCCATGCCGACGATCGCGGCGTCCGTGGGCCGGGGGCCGGCCTGCCGGGCGGGTCTTTCACTCATCGCCCGCCCCCTCCCCGCCGGCCTCCGCCGCCAGCACGACCTGGGCCGCCGTGCCGTGGGCCAGTTCGTCCAGGAGGGCGGCGGCCGCGGCGTCGGGGTCCAGGAGCGGGATGCCCCGGCGGGCGTAGGCGCGCGCCAGTTCGGGGGTGACCATGCCGCCGCCCTCGGCCGCCCACGGGCCCCAGTCCACCGCCAGGACACGCCGGGACGTGCGGGCCGACCAGGCCGTGGCAAGGGAGTCCAGGGCGTCGTTGGCGGCGGCGTAGTCGGCCTGGCCGCGGTTGCCGAAGACCCCGGAGACGCTGCCGAACAGGACGAGGAATCCGGTGTCGTCATCGGCGGCGGACAGCAGATGGCGGGCGCCGTCGACCTTGGTGGAGAAGACCCGGGCGAACGAGGCCGGGTCCTTGTCGCGCAGCAGCTTGTCCGCCAGGGCGCCGGCGCCGTGCACGATCCCGTCGAGGCGGCCGTGCCGGGCCCGGATGTCCCGCACCACGGCGTGTACGGCGGCCTCGTCGGTGACATCGGCCGCGTGGTAGCGCACCGAGGCGGCGAACGGGGCCAGGGCGGCGAGGGTGGCGGTGATCTCGCGGCGGGCCAGGACCGCACCGGCGGCCGCCTCGATCTCGGCGGGCCGGCGCAGCCCTTGGGCGAGCAGCGCGGCGCGCAGCGCGATGCGGTCATGGGCGTGGGCGAGGGCCGGGTCCTCGGGGGTCTCCCTCAGGGGCGTCCGGCCGAGGAGTTCGATATGGCACCCGTACGCGCGGGCCAGGGCGAGAGCCGTACGGGCGGTGATGCCGCGCGCCCCGCCGGTCAGCAGCACCACGGAACCGGCACCGAGCGACGGCCGGCCGAGATCGGTCCGGTCGTCCGGCAGGGGTACGGGGACGGTGCTCAGGGTGGTGCGGGTGCCGTTGGTGCGGCCGACGACGACCGGTTCGCCGGGGGCGCAGAGTTCGGCGAGGAGGTGGGCCGCGAGGCGTTCGGGGCGGTCCTTGGGGTTGAGGTCCACCGCGCGGATCAGGACGTCGGGGTATTCGAGGGCGGCCGTACGGGCGAAGCCGCGCAGTCCGGCACCGGGCAGTGGGTCGGGAGCGTCCGCGGTGGCGTCCTGGCCGAAGGTGCCGCCGGCCGCGGTGGCCAGCAGCAGACGGCGGGCCCCGCCGGTCAGGGCGGTGCGCCAGGCCTCGAACTGTCCGGGCAGTACGGCACCGCGGCCCGCCCGCAGGGCGCTGAGGTCCACCACTCCGCCGGTCCCGTCGGCGGCGCACCGGACCAACCGCTCGGCGGGGACGGTACGTACCCGTGCGCCATGGCTCTCCAGCAGGGCGGTGAGAGCCAGCGCCACGCCCTGGCCGTCCTCCACCACGACGAAGTCACTGCCCGCCACCACTTCGGCGGGCGGCCGGGCCACGGGCGGACCGAGCGGGGTGACCCGGACCAGGGAGCGGGTGGGACGCAGCGGCACCGGGCCGCGGTCGGATTCCTCCTCCGGGGCGAGCGGGTCTCCGGTGAGGGGCGCCGTAGCGGGTGCTGCGGGCGGCACCGACGCGGTCGGGGCAGCGACCGTGGCGCCCGGCGCGGTCGGCACAGGCACGGATTCAGCGGGCGCCGACGGGGGCTCCGGGCGGGCGGCGGCGATCCAGTCGACGATGCCGCTGATGGTCTTGACGCGGGCGAGCTGTTCCACGGCCGACTCCATGGCCCCGTCCGGATCCTGCGGCAGTCCGATCCGGTCGGCAAGCGCGCCGACGATCTCCACGCGCTTGATGGAGTCCACCGAAAGGTCCGCCTCCAGGTCGAGCCCGGCATCGAGCATCTCGTGGGGGTATCCGGTCCGCTGGTGGATGATCTCCCTTACGGCTTCGAGGAGTTCGGCGGGACTCAGGGGATGTGGGCCGGTGGCGGGCGGCTGCGTGATGGTGGCGTCGGCAGCGGTCGCGGGCCCGACGGCGGCTCCGGCCCCGGCTCCGACCCCGGCCCCGGTCCCGGCCCCGGTCCCGGCAACTTCGGTATACGGCGAGACAGCCCACTCCTGGACCGAAGCGGAGTCGACCACCTGGGCGGGCGGCACGGCCGATTCCCCCAAGTACCGCAACACCACATCCCGTTGGGACGCCACCAGCTCCCGCGTGGTGCGCAGATACTCCAGCACGACGTCATGCCGGGCGGCGGCGCCGGGAGCCACGCCAACGCCGTGAGCCGCGCCACCGCCGGGAGTCACGCGGCCCCCGTCGAGCGCCGCCGCACGCTGGCCGCCCTCCCTCCGCACCACGTCCTCCCCGCTCCCCCGGCTGTCCACCCGCCGGGCAGGGCGCAGTCCGCCGGGCAGGCAGGCGCCGTCGGCGGTGCGCACCGTGTGACCGTTCACCAGCCACCCCGGGCGGCGTGGCGGCGTGTCGGGCAGGGGTTGCGCACGGCCGCGGAACAGTGCCTCCGGGTCGACCGGGACCCCGGCCGCGGCGAGCCGCGCGAGGACGTGCGGCAGCCGGGCCAGTCCGGACTCGCCCGGTACGTCCAGCGCGAGGGCGGTGTGCGGACGTTCGCCGAGGATCTGCCCGACGAGGCCGGTGAGGGCCCGGCCGGGCCCGGCCTCCACGAAGGTGCGCACCCCGGCGGCGTACATGTCCTCGATCTGGTCCACGAAGCGCACCGGCGCGGCGACCTGGTCCGCCAGGGTGTCCCGCACCGCGGATGCCCCGCGGGCGTAGGGGCGCGCGGTGGCGCCGGACCAGACCGGGAGGGCGGGCGCGGTCACCTCGGTCGCGGCCAGTTCCGCGGCGAGTGCGTCGCGGGCGGCGGCGAGTTGCGGGCTGTGGAACGCGCAGGCGACCGGCAGGCGGCGCGCCTCGGCGCCGGCCGTGCGCAGCGCGGCCACGGCCGCTTCCACGGCGTCCGTGGGGCCGGAAATCACGCTCTGTTCGGGTGCGTTGTGATTGGCGACGACGACACCGGTGTCACGGGTCAGCTCCCGGACCCGGCCGGGCGCGGCCACGACGGCGGCCATCGCGCCGGGGTCGTCGCCGGCGGCGGAGAGGATCGCCTCGCCGCGTCGCGCACTGAGCCGGAGCAGCGCCTCGGTGTCGTAGGCGCCCGCCGCCCACAGGGCGGTCAGCTCGCCGTACGAGTGCCCAGCCGTGCAGTCGGGGCGTACTCCGAGGGCGGTGAGCAGCCGGTGGGCGGCGGCGGAGGCGAGGCCGAGCGCCGGCTGGGCGACCCGGGTGTCGGTGAGGGCGGCCTGCTGGGCGGCCCGGTGTTCGGGGGTGAAGGCGGCGGGCGGGAACATGGCCGCGACGCAGTCGGGATCGGCGTCGTCCAGGAGGCCGCGCAGGGCCGGGAAGGCGAGGAACAACTCGCCGAGCATGCCGGTGCGCTGGCTGCCCTGGCCGGGGAAGAGGAAGGCGAGCCGCCCGGGGTCGGTGTCGTGAGCGCGCGGGTAGACGCCGTCGGCGGCGGTGAACTGGCGGGCGGGGAGCAGCTTGGCGGCGAGATCGTCGAGGTCCGCGGCGACCAGGCAGACCTGGAGCGGCCCGTCCGCCGCGGCGGTCTCGGCGGCCAGGTCACGCAGCTGCCAGGGGCGTCCGGCCTGGTCGTTCTCCGCCAGCCGGGCGGTGAGACGGTCCATGGCGCGTACCGCGGCGGACCGGTCGGCGCCGCGGAAGCAGAAGAGCTCGGCAGGCCAGTCCGTCAGGGCGTGGGCGGGTTCGGGGGCACCGTCGTAACCGGCGAGCACCGCGTGGTAGTTGGTGCCGCCGAAGCCGAAGGCGCTCACTCCCGCGATACGGCGTGCCACGGGGACCGGCCAGGGCCGGGCATGGCCGGTGTCGAAGCGGAACGGGCCGGTGTCCGCCTCGGCCGGCCGGGTCAGATGCAGGGTCGGCGGCCGCACCCCCGCGTGCACGGCACGGGCGGCCTTGATCAGTCCGGCCAGGCCGGCGGCGCATTTGGTGTGCCCGATCTGCGATTTGACCGAGCCGAGCGTGCAGCTGCCCGGGTTCGCGCCCGCGGCTTCGAACAGCTCGGTGAGGACGGCGAGTTCGGTGGTGTCACCGACGACGGTTCCGGTGCCGTGGGCTTCGAGGAGGCCGACCTGGGCGGGGCTGATCCCGGCGCGGTGGTAGGCGCGTTCCAGGGCCCGCCGCTGGCCCTCGGGCCGTGGTGCGGTCAGTCCGAGGGACCGCCCGTCGCTGGAGGTGCCGACCGCTTTGACGACGGCGTAGATCCGGTCGCCGTCCCGTTCGGCGTCCGTGAGGCGCTTGAGGACCAGACAGCCGACGCCCTCGCCGAGCGCGATCCCGTCGGCCGCCGCGTCGAACGGGCGGCAGCGGCCGGTCGGGGACAGGGCCTGTACGGAGGCGAACATCAGGTAGTCGTTGATGCCGTTGTGCACATCGGCGCCGCCGCACAGCGCCATATCGGCGTCGTGGTCGCGCAGTTGGCGGCAGGCCAGGTCGAGTGCGGCGAGCGAGGAGGCGCAGGCGGCGTCCACGGTGCAGTTGGCGCCGCCCAGGTCGAGGCGGCTCGCGATGCGTCCGGCGATGACATTGGCGAGCACGCCGGGGAAGGAGTCCTCGGTCAGCCGGGGCAGTTCGGCGTCGAGAGCGGGGGGCAGGTCGCCGAGGTAGGCCGGGTGCAGGGCGCGCAGCCCGTAGGCACCGGCCAGTTCGGTGCCCGCCTCGGCGCCGAACACGACGCTGGTACGGGCGCGGTCGAAGTCGCGGCCGGCGTATCCGGCGTCCGCGAGGGCTTTGGCGGCGGCGTCGAGGGCGAGCAGCTGCACCGGTTCGATGCCGGTGAGGGAGGCCGGGGGGATGCCGTGGGCGAGGGCGTCGAAGGGGAGGGCGGGCAGGAAGCCGCCCCAGCGCGAGGGGGTGCGCTCGCCCGCCCGCGCGGGGTCCGGGTCGTGGTAGGTGGCGGCGTCCCAGCGGTCGGCGGGCACCTCGGTGACGGAGTCGACGCCGGTGACGACATTGGACCAGTAACGGGCCGCGTCGGGCGCGCCGGGATAGCAGCAGGCCATGCCGACGATGGCGATGTCCAGCGGCGCCGTGTCCCGGTGGTCCGGCTGCGCGGCCGGGGGCCGGAACTCCGCCGCACGCAAGGTCAGTTGGGCGGTGGCTCCGTCGGTCACGGCCGTGTGCAGCGCGGCGACGGTGGTGGTGGCGTGGCGGACGGTGGCGGCCTGGCCCAGCATGTACAGGCCCTCCCGGCGCTGGTCGCGCTCCCCCACGGGGGCGGGCGGCCCGGCGTCGGTGTGCCGCAGGCCCTTGCTCGCGATCCGCAGCCGTCCGAGGTTGCGCCGCTCCAGCTCCTCCCAGCGGTCCCGGGGGTCGGTGCCATGGGCGGCGAGGCGCCGGTCGGCCGCGGCGAAGTCCTCGGTGTAGGCGGTGTCGGCGCAGCGCGTGGCATGGCCCGGGGCGGTCCGCAGCAGTACGGTCCGGTCGCAGGCCAGGGCGGTGTCCTGGAAGCCGGGGAGGACGGCGCCGGTGGCCACGGCCTCGTCCGTGAAGAGGTAGGCGGTGCCCATCAGGACGCCGATGCGGGCGCCGAGTTCGGCGAGCGGCGCGGCGGCGGCCGCGGCCATGGCGGCCGAGCGGGCGTCGTGGATACCGCCCGCGAAGAGCACGTCCAGCTCCTCGGCCGTCCCGCCGTGTGAACGGGCATGCACGATCAGCCGCTCGATCTGCTCGTCCCACAGCGGGAAGCTGGCCCGGGGGCCGATGTGCCCCCCGCACTCCTGCCCTTCGAAGACGAACCGCCGGGCGCCTTCGGCGAGGTAGCGCTCCAGCAGGCCGGGCGCCGGGACATGGAGATAGGTCCGGGTCCCGGCGGCTTCGAGGGGCGCGGCCTGGGCGGGCCGTCCGCCGGCGATCAGGGCGTACTCGGGGGCGAACTCGGCCACCGCGGCCAGCTGTTCGCGGCGGAGTTCGGGTGGGGCGAAGCCGAGCAGGCCGACGCCCCAGGGTCGTTCGCCCAGCCGCTCGGCGGTCTCGGCCAGCAGCCGGCGTACCTGTGCGCCGTCCATGACGGCGAGCGCGAGAAAGGGCAGCCCGCCGTCGTCGGCCACGGCGGCGGCGAATGCGGCCTCATCGCTGACCCGGGTCATCGGCCCCTGAGCCACGGGAAGATGGCGGGCGCCGGGGCGGCGGGCGAGCGGACGCAGGCGTGCCGCGGCGTCGAGATGGCCGGTGAGGGCGGCCCGTACGGCCTGCACGATGCCGCCGGTGGTGCGGTGGCGCGCGGCGAGCCGGGCGGCGAACGCACCGTCCTGGCCGATCGGCAGCAGCTGGGTCCGCAGATCCCGGGCTCCTAGGCGGGCGGCGATCCGGTCGGGGTCGGGGTCACGGCCGGGGTCGTGGCCGGCGGTCCCGTCCTCCGCTCCCCCGCCACCCACTCCCCCGTCCTGCGCCTCCCCGGCTTCGTCGCCCACCGCCGGCAGGCGCAGGTCCGGGCGGGTGAGGACCCGGTGGCCCGCGACGAGGGTGGTCTCGCTGCCGTCCATGGCGCGGATCGCGGCGGCGACCGCCCGGGGCAGCCGCTCCTCGCCCTCGGTGGTGAGCGCGAGCTGGGAGTCGAGCAGCACGCCGGCCGCCCCGCCGGCCACGGCCGCGGCGGCCGTGTGCGGGCCGATGCCCCCGGCGGCGAGGACGGGGACGGTCACGGACGGGTCGGCCAGCAGGCGCTGGAGCAGGACACAGGTGGTGAGTTCACCCACCCGGCCGCCCGACTCATGGCCGCGGGCGACGAGCGCGGTGACCCCGGCGGCACACGCCGCCGCGGCCTCCTCGGGGCTGGTGACCTCGGCCCAGACACGGCGCCGCCCGGCGTCGGCCCAGTCCGCCGGCCGACCGGTGGCCGGGCCGTGGGCGGGGGCGACGTCCGGCCCAGGGGCGACGTCCGGCTCGGGGTTCGCCCAGGCCCGGGGGGCGGGCTCCGGCTCGGGGTTCGCCCAGGCCCGCGGGTCGGCGAGCAGCACGGTGTCGACCGCCACGGGCAGATCGGCGGGTGTCAGCGGGCACCCCACCGGTATCCGCACGCCGTAGGACAGCGTCCCGAGCCGGGCGAGCGCGGCGCGCGCCGGGCCGGGGTCCCGGCCGAGGTCCAACAGACCCAGCGCGCCCGCGCGGGCGGCCGCGAGGACGATCCGCTCGCCCGGTTCCTCGAACGGCGAGAGCGCCACGACGAGATCGCGGGTGGCGGCCTCGCGCCCGGCGGGGGCGGGCCCGGGGTGTGCCGACCCGGCGGTCCGGGCGGCAGCGGCGGGCCCGGGGCCGTAAGGCGCGTCGGACCCTGGGCCGGCGGGCGGAGCGTCCGGGCCGGTAGATCTGGAAAGGGGGGTGCCGGGGAACGGGGGCCGGGGGACCACGGGCGCTCCTTCTGCCGGGGGCGAACACGCTGACCACTGCCACCTGCGGTAACCAGCGGTAGCCGCTGATGCCGCGTTGCATCGTGAGGCCACCCCCGTGCACTGTCAACGCAACTGCAACAGGCAGTGGTTGAATGCGCCAAGGTCACGACGGCGGCCCCCGGACCACCCCGTGCCCCCGCCGCCCCCGCGCCGACCTGCGCTTTGCTGCCCCGCGCCGCCCGCGTACCGGCCCCGCCGGGCCGCTCCGCCGCCGCGGCGGCGACCGAAACCCGACCCCCGGGTCACCCGGGAGCTGTCACCCGACGGTGCCCTCCGCTGAACCCCCGGCCGGTGTTCCCGTATGGCCCCGCCCCCTCAGACCGCCGGGCTCGCCGCCCAGCTGGCCAGGAGGGTCAGGCGGTCCGCCGTACGGGAACCCGGTTCCGGCGTGTAGACCACCAGCATCTGATCCGGCTCCCCGGTCACCGTCAACGTCTCGTACGGCATGGTGAGTTCACCCACCACGGGGTGCCGCATCCGCTTCGCCCCGTACGTCTTCTCCTTGACCTGGTGGTCCGCCCACAGCCGGCGGAAGTCCTCGCTGCCCAGCGAGAGTTCGCCCACCAGCGTCGCCAGTCGTTTGTCCCGTGGGTGGTTCCCCGCGTCCAGGCGCAGATAGGCGACCGTCTCGGCGGCCACCGCGGGCCAGTCCGGATAGAGCTCATGTGCCTGCGGGTTGAGGAACACCTGGCGCGGCATATTGCGCTCCTCGGCCGGCATCTGTGAGAAGCCGGCGACGGCGTCGCCCAGGGCGTTCCACGCGAGCACATCCATCCGGCGGCCGAGTACGAACGCGGGCGCCTTCTCCATGGTGTCCAGGAGGAGGCGCAGTCCGGGGCGGACTCGCTGGGGCGCGGGCCCGGCGGCGGCCGTGCGGCGGGCGGCGGGCCTGGCCACCGTGCGCAGATACTGCTGCTCGGTGTCGTCGAGGCGCAGGACGCGCCCGATGGCGTCGAGTACGGCGTCCGAGACGGAGGGGCCGCGGCCCTGTTCGAGGCGGATGTAGTAGTCGACGCTGACGCCCGCGAGCTGGGCGACCTCCTCGCGGCGCAGGCCCGGAACCCGCCGCCGTCCGTGCCCCGGCAGCCCGACTTCCTCGGGCCGGATGCGGGCGCGCCGGGAACGCAGGAAGTCGCCGAGTTCCCCCGTCAGGGATATATCCATGCGCTGATCCTAGGCGCCCGGGACGCTCCCATCCTGGTACTGGCGGACCCAGGAAAACGGCAGCCCTGGGTAAGTGCGGTGGCACGGCGCAGTGTGGTGATTGCCCCGGGAGACGCCCGGCGGCTCTCACCACCAGCCCAGGAGTTCTCCATGTCGTACGACACCCTCGCCGGCCGCACCGCTGTCGTCACCGGAGCCGCCAGCGGTATGGGCGAGGCCACTGCCCGGCTGCTCGCCTCGCACGGTGTGCGGGTGGCGCTGCTCGCCCGCCGGGCCGAGCGGCTGGCGGAGCTGGCCGCCACGATCGAGAAGGCCGGCGGGCAGGCCCTGGCGGTCGCCGCCGATGTCACCGACGCCGCCTCCGTGGATGCGGCGGCCGAGCGGGTGCACACCGCGTACGGTCAGGTCGATCTGGTGGTCAACGCGGCGGGCGTGATGCTGCCGAATCCGGTCACCGACGGCCGCGCCGACGAGTGGCAGCGCATGCTGGACACCAATGTGGCCGGCGCGCTGCGGGTCATCCGGGCGTTCACTCCGGACCTGATCGCGGTGGCGGAGGCGGGCCGGACGGCGGACCTGGTGAACATCTCCTCGATCGGCGCGCATATCGCGTTCCCCCACTACGCGGTGTACGGCGCGACGAAGGCCGCGCTGACCTACCTCTCGCAGTCGCTGCGCACGGAACTGGGCCCGCGTGATGTCCGCGTCACCAATATCGAGCCGGGTCTCACGGACACCGAACTGGCCGACCACATCGACAACGCGGAACTGGCCGGCCAGCTGGGCGGCATGTTCGACGCACTGACCGGATTGGCGGCGGACGACATCGCGGACCTGATCGCCTACACGACGAGCCGCGCCCGCCATGTGAACCTGCGCCAGGCGATCGTGCTGCCGACGCGGCAGGCGTGAGGCGCCGCCCGACCCGGCCCGGTCCGCGGCGATGTCGCGGACCGGGCCGGGCGGGAAGGCAACGGGCTTCGGTGGATCAGCTGTTGAGGCTGGTGTGGTTGAACCAGGCCTGGCGGCCGACGGTGAAGTCGACCACCGGGCCGGACCCGTCGATCTTGCCCTGGTACTGCTGCCCCTTCTTCAGCGGGCTCTCGATCAGCTTGTCGTGAGCATCCCTGATCGAGTCGATGACGAGGGTCGGGACCTTCTTCAGCAGCGCCGGGTCGATGGGCTGCGCGGGGGCGATGGTGAGGGCCTCGTCCCAGTTGGGGCGCTCCGCGAGCTGGTGGGCGAGGTGGATCTCGTCGCCCTCGCCGAATACCAGGTAGGTGAGGTATTCGGGGTAGGGCAGATTGCCGAGCTTGCGGAAGGAGAGCACGTCCTCCCGCTTGCAGTCCACCATGGTCTCGGCGGTGGTCATCTGCTGGAAGTCGCGGCTGCCGTCCGGCTTCACGACGACCCGCTCCAGGTGGACGCCGAACTCCTTGCCCTGCTGGAGCTCGGGGAGTTCGAAGTGGTGCGGGCAGCGCAGGGAGTAGAAGACCCGCTCGTTCTCGTGCTGCGCCAGGTCCTTCAGGTACATGTTCCGCAGTTCGCCGTTGTCCTTGATGGAGAAGCTGAAGACCGCCTGGTAGTTGTGGCCGGACTGGGGGTTGTACAGCGCCAGGTGGTAGAAGAACAGCTTCTTCTTGCCCAGCAGCAGGAAGCGGTGGATGTGCTCGTGTGCGTCCGTGGAGCCGGATGCGGGGGTGGGGGTCATGGTGTGGTCTCGCCTTTCATGGGTGGGGGGTTGTGGTGGAAGCGCCGCTGCCGCCGGGTCCAGAAGGGCCGGTCGGGCCAGCGGGTTTCCTGCGCGTGCACGGCGCGGTGGCCGTGCTGGTAGGCGGTACGGGCCGTGCTGACCCTGGCCGCGTAGTCGGCCAGGGCCGCCCGGTCGCCGTGCAGCCGGGCGTCGACGGCCTGGCCCGCGCTCAGCCCGGTGTAGAGGGCGGTGAGGATGCCCTGGGAGCTGAGCGGGTCGAAGGCGGCCGCCGCGTCCCCGGCGGCCGTCCAGCCGTCGCCGTGCACCCGGTCCAGATGTGCGCTGCGGGCGGCGGCCCGGCGGGGCGGTCGCAGGGTGGTGAGCCCGTGCGGGCGGGCCCGGCGGGAGATGTGCCGGGTGGCCAGCAGCCGTTGGCGGAACCGCTCGGCTCCGCGCGCGGCGGCGACGGGCAGATCGGGGTCGGTGAAGTAGGCGACCAGACGCTGCCGGGAGGGCAGCAGCGCGGTGTACCACCAGCCATCCTGGTCGGACTCGACCAGCGAACGGCCGTCGAGGGGGGTCTGCGGGGCCGGGTCGAGGGTGAGGTGGAGGGCGGTCAGCTGGTCTCCGGTGCGCCGCCGGGCGCCGGCGCGGACCGCGATCGCGGCGCCCCGCCCGGTGGCGTCCACCACCCAGCGGCAGCGCACCGTACGGTCCCCGGCCCCGCCGGCCCGGTCGCGCAGGGCGAGCCGCCAGGTGCCGTCCGACTGCCGGGAGGGGCTCCGTACGGCGGTGTGCTCGGCGACCTCGGCGCCCGCCGCGCGGGCGGCGGCGCGCAGCCGGCGGTCGAAGAGCGGACGGTCCAGGTGCCAGCCGTGCCCGTAGGGGTCCTGGAGGAAGTCCACGGCGTGCAGTTCCGGCGAGCCCCAGGCGGACAGGTTGCCGTGGCAGGGCAAGTGGCCGCTGCCCAGGACCGGTTCGGCGACGCCGAGGTCGGCGAGCAGCAGCCGGCCCATGGACACCAGCGCCTCACCGGCCTTGGGCGGACCGGTACCGGCGTCGGCCAGCAGGACCGTCCGGCCGGCGTGGACGAGGGTGAGCGCGGCGGCACAGCCGGCCGGGCCACCGCCCGCGACCACGACGTCGTAGGCGGGGGCGGGGCTCACTGGGCGCCGTGGAAGGGGTCGAGCTTCTCCAGGTATCCGGCGGCGATCTCCGTCTCGTCCCGGCCGGTCGCTTCCATGACTTCCTGGATGGCCTGTTGGACGAGCATCGCCTCGACGGTCTCGGCCGGGACCTCGCCGGTCCAGGCATCGGCCACACCCGCCAGTTGGGGCGCGCCCGCCTCGGGCACCTGGATGTTGACGAGGTTGGCGTGGTCGGGGGCCGGCGGATAGCCCGGCTCGGACTCCACCTGGATGTGCTGCGGGAACTTGCCGTCGCCCACGGTGTATTCGCGCGTCTCGACGATGCCGAACTTGTACCAGTCGTCGATCATCTGCCGGCGCTGCTTGTTGAAGTCGGTGTCCTTCAGGCCGCGCAGCCAGACCGCCCGGTTCTCGAAGGCCTTCTCCCTGACGCTGTCGTCGGAGCCGCTCGGCGGGGTGTTGACGGTCGCGAAGTCGGACTGCTTGAGCACATGGTTGGGCACCTGGGCGGGCCAGAAGGTCGGCAGGTAGGGGCTGTAGCGGGGGCCGAGCCCGGACCGAACCTGGTAGCCGGAGCGGCAGCTCGCGGCGTCGCACTGCCAGGGGGCGGCCATCCAGCGGGTGAGGTCACCCGGCCCCTGTGCGTGCAGCGGACCGGTCTTGCTCAGGGCTTCCTGGACGGTGAGCGCGTCTCCGTAGTCGGGTTCCGGGTTCTCCGGTGTGCGGTGCAGGATGCGGAACGGCTCGGAGTACATGGTCTTGTGCCGCATCGGCCAGGTGACCTCGCAGCCCGGGTGGAAGGCGTCGGCGGCGCAGTTCTCCAGCGCGCCCCGGTCCAGCAGACCCGGCTGCGCGGCGACCGGCGCCGTATCGACGTCCGGGTGGCCCGTACGGGGCGGGCCGGTGGTGAAGTGGCCGTCGGCCCATTGGGCCAGCATCCGGTCCTGCTCACCGGAGATCTTGATGTGCTGCCGGACGGAGGTGGGCTTGCCGCTGGACATGGCGTCGCCGTAGAGCCAGGGCCAGGGCAGGGGGGAGGTCCCGTCCCGGCAGTAGTCACGCATCTGGACATAGATCTGCCGGCGGAGTTCCCGGCTGGCCTCGCCCGGGTCGGCGAGCCGCTTGCGCAGCGCCGGGTCGCGGAAGTCGTACGGGCCGGACCGGCCGAACTGGGTGGCGAAGCCGTGGTTGACCCACTGGAGCTGGCAGAACCGGTCCAGTATCGGTTCGATGTGGTCCGGGTAGGAGATCTGCTGCACGGCGGGCAGGGTGTGCTCGGTGACGAACACGTCGTACAACACGTCGTAAAGGGTGCGGACGGTCTTCACACCGGGCGCGAAGTGCGGCGGGGCGACCACGGCCCAGGCCGGGCCGGCGCTCTTGGTGACGCCCCCGATGGTGACCTCCGCCGTGACCGGGCCGTCGGACACGTCGTCGTACCAGGTGTCGTTGTTGGCGACACCGGAGATCGGCTTCTCCGGAGTGGCGTAGGAGGCCGACTTGCCGACGCCGCCGACGACCAGCAGCCGGCCGTCGGTCTGGGTGGTGATCGATCCCAGGGGGACCGCCCGGTTCATGATCTTCCCGGCGAGGGCGGCGTTCTCGTGCAGGGAGGCGCGGATCTCCTTGCGGCCGGCGTCGATGACGAGCTTCTTCCGGTCGGCTCCCCGGACGTCGAAGTTCCGGCGGCGCAGCTGGGTCTCCTGAAGGCCGCCGGCCTCATCGATGTCGAGCGCGAGATGGAACTGGTACCAGGCGGCTTTCTTGTTGGCCAGGTGCACCGACCACTTGATCTCGGTGACCCCCGCCTCGCCCAGTTTGAGTTCCCGGACGGCTTCCCCGGCCTGGTTGTAGCCGTAGACCCGGAACCGGGCGGCCTGCCGGATGACCTTCCCGGCGCTGTCCTTGTACGAGCCGGCCGGCAGCGGCGGCTGGTCCGGGGATTCCGGGCCGATGAAGGGCGGTTTGTCGCTGTTGCCGACCCGGGCTATGCCGATGGCGGGATGGATTTTGACCTGGACTATCTGCGTGTCCATCGAGGAGCCTTTCGCTGGGCGGGTTGTGGTGCCCCCCGACGGCTCAAACGTGGATCAGCCCGGTGCCCGCCGTGACCTCCAGGCATCGCAATGGATGAACGGGTTCACCCTTTCGTGTCGGCGGCCCCGCCCGCTGCCGTCGTACGGCGCGGGCGCGGCGCCGCCGACCACGCTCCTCAGGCGTCGGCGAGACCCAGCAGCGCGGGCTGGTCGGCCAGGTCGCGGAAGGCCGCCCGCGGGTCCTGGAGCAGCTTGCGCTCGGTGAGGTCGAGGAGCCCGCAGACGGCGCTCACCTCGGCGGCCACCGTCCCGTCCGTCGTGCGGACGGTCTGCTCGATCCGGAAGGTCTTGCCCTCGCCCCACACGAACGCGCAGCTGACCTCGACCTCGTCACCGGCCCGCAGCTCCCGCCGATAGCGGATGGTGGTCTCGACGGTCACCGGGCCGACGCGGCGGTCCACCATGGTGCTCTGGCGGATGCCGCTCGCCTGGAGCAGCGACCAGCGGGCGTGCTCGGCGTACTGGAGATAGACGCTCTGGTTGAGATGGCCCTGGGTGTCCGTCTCGTAGCCGCGCACCGTGATCCCGACGGCGAACGGCTCCGCCGCGTCCGTACCGGCTGCCCGTTCCGCTGCTTCTGCCATGCGCGCTCTCCCACTCCCCCATAGGCGCCGGTCCGCCACGTCGACCCCCGGCGCCTCATTGGCCACTTGCTTCACATCGTAGGCACGGAGATCAAGGGGCCGGGGGCCTTTCCCGGGACCGCTCCCCGGCCCGTGTGCGGCGGCCGGGCCGGCGGTGGCGGCAGGGGGCCGCGTCAGGGGCTGCCCGTCTTCAGCCGCAGGTTCCACCTGTCCAGGATCTCGCCCACCGGCTGGAAGATGGTGAGGGTGGCACCGCCGAAGTTGCCGCACCCGGCGGCGCCGCCGCCCGAGTGCACGCCCAGGGCCTTCGGGGCGCTGGGCTGGGTGACATACGAGCCGCCCGAATCGCCGGGCGCCGAGCAGGCGTTGGTGAACGACAGGCCCTCGATGACGGTGTTGCCGTAGTCCACGGTCTGATCGACCCGGGTGATCTCCCCGCAGTGCCAGCCGCTGCTCTGCCCGGAGTGGCACATCGACATCCCGACCAGGCCCTCCTGCGCACCGGTGACGGTGACCGGCGTACCGCCCTGCCCGGCCACGTCCGCGCTGACCGTCCAGTCCGGCCGGTCGACCTCGACCAGCCCGAAGTCCCCCTCGCGGTCATTGACGCTGTGTTCGCCGCCCTGGTTGGAGGTGCCCATGCGGCTGCCGTCCTTGCCGAACGCGGCCTGATCGGGGGTGAGCGTGCAGTGACCGGCCGTCAGAAAGCCCTGGAAGCTGCCCGGCCCGGTCACCGAGAAGCCGATGGAACAGATGCCCTCGCTGCCGGGCATCCACCGCTCACCGCCCACCACCGTGCCGCCCTGCTGACGCGGTGTCTGGTCGCTGCGCTCGACCGTGACGGGGATCTTCGACCGGGCCCCCAGCGCGCGGACGGACTGCTCGAAGACGGCGGTCCGGGCGGTGCGCCGGGTGCGGTCCATGCGGACCACCACACCGTTGGCCCGCTCGTCGACACCCCAGCCGGTGACGCCGGGCACCCCGTCGCCGGCCCGCTCGGTGATCTGCCGCATAAGGGCGGTGAGCGCGGCGCGGCCGTGCGGCACCGTCTTGGGGACCGCGCCGGCGGCCCGCACCCGCTGGGCGTCGGCGGCGCCGGTGACCGCGACGACGAGTTTGCCGGTGGTCCGGTCGAACCACATCCCGGCGGGCGGGCTGCTCAGCGTCCGGCGCACGGCCGCCGCGGCACGGTGCGCATCGGTCTCCTGCGCGAGCCGGGTCCGCACCTGCACCGCGTTCAGCCCGAGGTCCCGGCGCATCGCGTCGAGCATGCCGCGCGGCGAGGGCTTGGGCGAGGGATCGGGCCGGGGCACGCCGTGCGCCGGGCTGAACGGGCCGACCGCCGCCACGACGGTGGCGGCGGCCGCGCCCCAGAGGGCTGCCTTGCGAAAGCGGCGTTCCATCGGGGATCTCCTCGCGGTGTCGAGTGCACATCGGATCCGATGTGGTGAGCGTGCTCGACACCGCGGCGTGCGGCATGAGGGCGGTCCCCGGCATCATGTCCGGGTGTTCCGCGAACCCGGCCGTCAAGTCCCCACCGTCCACGGCACGGTGGCGTTCCGGCAGCTTCCCGAGGCGCTGCGCAATGTGACCTACTCGGGTGCCCGCCATCCGGGAGCGACGACACCTGAATGCCCGTCATACGTGGCGGGCGGGGCGGCCGGTGTCCCCGGTCAGGGCCCCGTACCGGGCCCCTTCGACGACCTGGCCGGGGGCGCGAACTGCCAGCGCTACGCCTACGCCGTGCTGCGCCACTTCGGCCTGCTGATACCGCCGTTGCGCTCGGCGGAACTCTGGGCCGACGAACGGGCGACCCACCGGGTGGAGCGTCCGCGGCCGCTGGATCTGGTGCTGTTCGACAGCGGTCCGGCGGACGGCCGGCCACCTGGCTACGGCGCGCACGTGGGCGTCCACCTGGGCCCCGACCAGGTCCTGCATCTGTGCCGGGAGGCCGGGCGGCCCGCCGTATGGCGCTATGCGGACTTCGCGGCGCGGCCGCGCTACGGGCGCTTCCTCGGTGTCAAGCGGGCGGGGCGGGCCGAGGAGGGCTGAGCGCTCCGGGGCCGCCGAGGGGGCGCTGAGCACGCCGGACGGGCCGAGGGGCGCCGGCCGCTCCGGGCGGTCCAGGAGCCCTCAGCGCTCAGAAACCGCCGCCGCCGTCGAAGCCGCCTCCACCGAAGCCGCCACCGTCTCCGAAGCCACCGCCGTCACCGAAACCGCCGCCGAAGTCGTCGCTGTTGAAGTCGGATCCGGAGTAGTCCCCGCCGTCGGCGCCCGCACCGCCGAAGTCGGCGCCGTAGGCGGCGGACGACATCATCATGTTGCCCAGCAGGGTGCCCACCAGGAGGCCGGGCAGCAGGCCGCCGCCGAAGTAGCCGCCGGCCCAGGGGCCGTAGGCCGGGCCCGCGTCCCAGTAGGGGCGGTCGCCGTTCGCGGTCCTGACCGTACGGGCCAGCGGCTCCCGCCCGTCGTCCATCCGGCTCTTGTCCGCGGCGCAGACCGGCACGGTGCGCTCGGCACCGCCCGCCGGGGCCCACCGGACATCCACGACGGACGGACCGTGCCGTGGATCGAAGAAGCACGGCAGCCGGCGCTCGGGCAGCGGCCGTCCTTCGCGTCGTGCGGCGAGGGCGGCCAGCGAGAACCGGCCGTCCTCCAGCGCCTGGGTCACCGCCTGGACGTCGCCGGGGTGCTGGGCCGACGCCATCGCGGACTTGGCGTTCTCGTAGGAGTCCAGCGCATGGGTGTAGTCCGTGCGCATCGCGTCGTCGGCGCCGGGCTCGCCGGGGTTGAAGTCGAGCCGGTCCAGCTCCTCGCCGAAGGCGGTGATGTCCTCGTCGACGACGACCCGCAGATCCTCCAGCGCGGCCCGCTCCTCCTCGATCCGCCTTCTGCGGTTGCGGCGGGCGATCGCGTAGGCGCCGCCGCCTCCGACGGCCACCAGCACCCCGAGCCCGATCGCCGTGCCGGTGTCGAAGCCGCTGCCGCCGGAGCCGCCCCAGGAGGCGGGGGCCTGGCCGTGGGCGGACCGTGCGGCCGTGTCGACGAAGCTGTTCAGGCGCTCGTTGACCGTGGGGTAGTCGGAGCTCTTGACCGATCCGACGAGGTTCTGCACCGAGTTGCGCGTCATCACGCGTGGGTCGGCGCCGGCGTTGAAGCCGTTGCCGAGCTCGACGGCGTAGACGCCGCTGATGCCGACCTTGGTGCGCAGGTTCTGGAGCAGGGTGCCGGGCTGGTACTCGGCGGCCCGCGGCAGCACGGCGACAAAGATCGGCTTGTCCGCGTCCTTGATTTTCTTGGCCAGCGCGTCCGCCTGGGCACGGGAGAACTGGTCCGCGGCACGGGGATCGACGTAGACCGGGCCCTTTTCGAGGGCCGCCGCGGCCTCGTCCAGCCCCCCGGCGGCGCGGGCACCCGGTGCCATCGCGGCGGCCACCGCCAGCAGCGCGGCCACCAGCAGGAGGACTGGTCCGATCAGCGCACGACGCGTTGCGGTCTTCATGTGTTCGACGCTACCCGAACCGCACTTTCAGGACATCACCGGAGCGTGGATCAATTCCGTCCCGAGCGGTGGATTCTCCCTCCCGTCCAAGGGGCTGTCGCGCCGGGACTGTCCATCCAGGTGATCGCTCAGCGCGTCGTTTTTGATGCCCGAGGTGCCGGGGATGTTCGGCTCGCACCTCCCCCGAGGAAACGAGGAGACGATGTCTAGGGCCACCTCGATGGCCACCAATCTGGCCGTCGCCGTCGCCACCACCGCCGTCGGCTGCATGCTGGTGATCTCGCTGGCGCCGTCGCAGCCGGACACCGGGAAGAGTGGTCCCGCGGCCGGCCGGCCGGTGGCCGCCACGGCCGGCCATGCGGGCTCGGCGGCGCGGGCCGCCACCTCGGCCCTCGGTGCCCCCGCCGCCAGTGCCGACCCCGAGGAGTTCGCCTCGCCCCCGACGGGGCGGATCGAGGTGACCGCCCCGGAGCCCGGCGTCGACTACAAGGCGAACGGCAGTTTCGTGGTGACCTGGAACAACAGCACGGGCGAGGAGGTGGACGTCTGGCTGCGGACGGCGACCGGCGGGGGCGAGTCGGAGCGGGTGGCGCTGGTCGCGACCAAGGCCGGTGCCGGGCGGGCCGGCGAGGCGCTGGTGACGCTGCCCCGGGTGCCGCCGGGCAAGCGCTACTTCCTGGAGGTGGCGACCGCCGGTGACGGCGCGGTCCGCGCCTTCAGCCGGACCTTCGCCATCACCAACTGACCGGCGGCCACCCGGCCCACAGCCTTTACGGCGCGGCGATCCCGACCAGTCCCGCCAGGGCCTCCCGGTGCCGCCCCGGCGACCCGAGGGCGAGCTCATCGCTCTTGGCCCGCTTGAGATACAGATGCGCCGGGTGCTCCCAGGTCATGCCGATGCCGCCGTGCAGCTGGACGCACTCCTCGGCGACACGCACCGCCACCGGCGCGCAGTACGACTGGGCGACGGCCACCGCCACCGGGGCGTCGGGGCTCTCGGTGGCGAGGGCGTCGGCAGCGTTCCGGGCGGCGGCGCGGGCCGAGGCCACGTCCAGCCAGAGGGCGGCCATCCGGTGCTTGAGCGCCTGGAACGAGCCGACGGGGCGGCCGAACTGGGTGCGCTCGGCGGTGTGCCGCACGGTTTCGGCCAGACACCATTCGGCGACGCCCAGCTGCTCCGAGGCGAGCAGTCCGGCACCGGTGAGCAGGGCGCGGTCGACGGTGGCGCCGGCGCGGTCCCCGGTGGCCAGGAGGCGGCCGGGGGCGCCGTCGAAGGTGAGGTGGCCCAGGGGGCGGGTGAGGTCGAGCGGGGTGACGGTGTCGGTGCGCACCCCGCCCGCCGACGGGTCCACCGCGTAGAGCGCCGGTCCGTCGGGCCCCTGGGCCGGGACGAGCAGGAGCTCGGCGGCCGCGGCATCGGCGACCGAGGTCACCCGGCCGGTCAGGGCGCCGCCGGCATCGGCCCGTACGGACGCCGGACCGGACAGCCCGCCGGGGGCGGTGGGCAGCGGGACGGCGAGCACACCGACGGTGCGGCCCTCGGCGAGCGCGGCGAGCGACGCGGCGACATCCGCACGGTCGTGCTCGCAGCCGAGCAGGGCGGTCACCGCGAGGACCGCGCTGGTCAGATAGGGGACGGGGGCGACGGCACGGCCGATCTCCTCCAGCACCACGGCGGCCTCGCGGGCGGTGGCGCCCGCGCCGCCGAGCTTTTCGGGCACCAGCAGGCCCGCGGTGCCGATCTCCGTGGCGAGGGAGTGCCACAGGCCGGTGTCGTAGGCGACGTCCGACTGCAGGCCGGCGAGCACGGTGGCCGGATCGCTGCGGGCGGCGAGCAGCGACCGTACGGCGGCGCGCAGCGCGTCCTCGTCCTCGGAGTAGAGGAGGTCGGGGTCGGGCGCCATGGCGGCGGGCAGGGTGGTCCCGTCGTTCATCGGGGGAGGTCCTTCCACGCGACGTCCTTGTCGGTGCGCGGCTCGGGCGGCAGCCCCAGCACACGTTCGGCGACGATGTTGAGCAGCACTTCCGAGGTGCCCCCTTCGATGGAGTTCCCCTTGGCGCGCAGATAGCGGTAGCCGGCCTCGCGGCCGGTGAAGTCGACGCCGTCGGGCCGGCGCATCGTCCAGTCGTCGTAGGTCAGCCCGTCCTCGGCGAGGAACTCCACCTCCCAGCCGCTGATTTCCTGGGCGAGCCGGGCGAAGGCCAGCTTCATCCCGCTGCCCTCGGGGCCGGGTTGCCCCTTGGTCATTTGCTGGCGCAGCCGCTCACCGGTCAGCCGGGCGACCTCGGCCTCCACCCACAGCTTCAGCAGCCGCTGGTGCAGGTCGTGGGTGCGCAGTTCGGGGCGGGCGCGCCAGTCGGCGGCGGCGACGCCGATCATGCCGCCCTCGCGGGGCATGCGGGCGCCGCCGATGGCGACCCGCTCGTTCATCAGCGTGGTCTGGGCGACCTTCCAGCCCTCGCCGACCGCACCGAGGCGGTGGGCGTCGGGGATCCGGACACCGGTGAGGAAGACCTCGTTGAACTCGGCCTCGCCGGTGATCTGCCGCAGCGGACGCACCTCGACGCCGGGGTCGGTCATATCGCACACGAAGTAGCTGATGCCGCGGTGCTTGGGGACGCCGGGGTCGGTGCGGGCGATCAGGATCGCCCAGCGGGCCAGATGCGCGCTGGACGTCCAGACCTTCTGGCCGTCGACGATCCAGTCACCCCCGCTTCCGGCTTCTCCCCCGTCCTCCCGGACCGCGCGGGTCGCCAGCGCCGCCAGGTCGGAGCCGGCCCCGGGCTCGCTGAACAGCTGGCACCACACCTCCTCGCCGGTCCACAGAGGGCGCAGGAACCGCTGCTTCTGCTCGTCGGCGCCGAAGCGCAGGATCGTGGGCGCGGCCATGCCGAGGCCGATACCGATGCGGCCGGGGTCGTTGCCGGGGGCCCCGGCGGCCTCCAGTTCCGCGTCGACGACGGCTTGCAGGGAGCGCGGCGCGTCCAGTCCGCCGAGGCCCCGGGGGAAGTGCACCCAGGCGAGCCCGGCGTCGAAGCGGGCGCGCAGGAACTCCAGCCGCCCGGTGATGGCGGGAGGGTGTGCGGCGAGCAGCTCGGCGGTGCGCCGGCGCAGGTCATCGGCGTCCGTCATCGGGCCTCCTCCGCTCCGGGAACCACCACGAGCCGGCCGACGGAGGTGCCGTCGGCGACCCGCTGGACGGCGTCGGCGGCCCCTTCCAGTGGAACGCGTCCGCCGATCAGCGGCTTGATGACGCCCTGCGCGGCGAGCTTGGTGAGCTCCTCGTGGCAGGCGTCGATGGCGGCCGGGTCCTTGGTGTTGTACAGGCCCCAGTGGAGGCCCAGGATCGCGTAGTTCTTCACCAGCGCGTGGTTGAGCGCCGGGGTGGGGATGGCGCCGCCCGCGAAGCCGACGACGACGATCCGGCCCTCGAACGCGATGCACTTGACGGACTTGGCGTACGCCTCGCCGCCCACCGGGTCGTAGACGACGTCCGCGCCGCGGCCGCCGGTGGCCTCCTTCACGGCGGCGACGAGGTCGTCGGAACGCCGGTCGAGTACGACATCACAGCCCAGTTCACGGGCGGTCCGGGCCTTGTCGGCGCCGCCCACCACGCCGATGACGGTCGCGCCCGCGGCCTTGCCGAGCTGGACGGCGGCGCTGCCGACACCGCCCGCCGCGGCGTGCACGAGCAGGGTCTCGCCCGCCTGGAGCCGGGCCCGGCGGTGCAGTCCGAACCAGCCGGTCTGGTAGCCGATGTGCAGCGCGGCGGCCTCGGCATCGTCCAGGGCCTCGGGGGCCGGGCGTACCGTCGCCGCGTCGACGACGGCGAGTTCGGCGAAGCCGCCGTCCGGCAGCGGCGGCTGGGCCAGCACCCGCGCACCGGTCTCACCGGTCGCGTCCTCCCCCACGGCGAGCACCTCGCCGCAGATCTCCACGCCCGGGGTGAACGGCAGCGGCGGCCGCACCTGGTACTGGCCGCGGCACAGCAGGGCGTCCGGGAAGTTGACGTTGGCGGCCCGCACCCGCAGCAGCAGCTGCCCCGGCCCCGGCTGCGGGTCCGGCACCTCCTCCAGCCGCATCACCGCACGCGGCTCGCCGTTCGCGTGTACGCGCCATGCCTTCACCTGGTGCCTCCACAGACCTTGGATACGCGGTGGGGCGGAGGGCACACCGGCCCCCTCGCCAGCGACATACTAAGCGGTCGGTATCCCGTAGGGAACAGTCTTCGCCACTCCATCGCATCCCTCGCGGGGCCCCGGCGCACCGTGGCGCGGGGCCCGCCGTCCGCGGCCGCGCCGCGGCTACCCGTCGCGGAGCGCGGACCAGAAGTCCGGGTCCTCGAACCCGAGTGCCCACAGGCCGGTGCCGCGCACCCCGTACTTCCTCAGCAGCGGCAGCTGCGCGCGGACCCCGCGGCCGTCCTGGTACCAGACCTCGTGCTCCGCACCGTCCTTGCGGTAGGTGAAGTGCGGGGTGCCGGACACCTCGTCGAAGTGGTAGTCCGCGTCCTCCCGCTCGCGCAGCGCCTCGGCCTCTTTCCAGGTCACATGGGCCGCATGGCCGGTGACCCCGCGGATCCAGTCCCAGCCGTAGCCCGGGAAGGCCACCTCGATCTTGTGCCGGGGGACGGTGTCGGTGGCGTAGCGCAGGAACTCGTCGTACCAGTCCCTGGCCGAGAGCGGGCCCGCGTCGCCGCCGGACCAGTGCAGGTCGTAGCCCATGATGCGGAACCGGTCGGCGTACCGGCCGAGCCGCTCGTAGTCGAAGGCCTGGCCACTGCCGCGGACCCGGGCCAGCACCGTGACCACACACTGCTTGTCCCTCTCGTGCAGCCGTGCGCACAGCTCCTTGACGAGCGCGTTGTAGCCGGTCCGCACTCGGTCGCGGTCCTCCCGGTCACCGCTGAGGGCCATCGCCTCGTAGTCCAGGTCGAGCCCGTCGTAGGAGCGGCTCTCGACCAGGTCCAGGAGCGTGTCGATATGGTCCCGCCGCCGCTCCGGGTCGTGCATCAGCGCGGCCATCTTCGCGGCGCCGAGGGTCTCGGTCACGGTGGGCACGACATCGATCCCGGCGTCGTGCAGCCCGTCGATGATGTCGCGCCGGCCCGCGCCCGTGTGCCCCTTGACGGCGGTGTCGGAGGAGGTTTCGTACCAGAAGGGGCTGACGGTGTGCAGCTGGGCGGCGTGCCGCAGCGCGTCGCGGTAGGCGGCGTCGATATCGCCCCAGTAGGGCAGCCAGGCCGAGCCGGTCCGCCCGCCGCTCCTCGGGTCGTGGGCCGCCGCGGCCGCCGGGGTCCAGAGCCCGGTGAGCAACGCCGCGGTCAGCAGTAGCGCAAGCCCGGTGCGCGACCGGGTTCCTGATGCTTGATCCATTTCGCGAGCGCTACCCGATGCAATTACTGACGTACCGTCAGTTCGGCCGAACGGACGCGCCCGGGGGGCGGAGCCCTTAAGTGCGCCCGGCTCGCTGCTGGGCGTCCCGCAGGGTCTCGGACGGGGTGGCCCAGCGGGCCCGGATCACCCGGAAACCGGCCTCCTCGCAGGCGTCGCAGACGAGTTCGTCGTCGTCGACGACATGGCGGATCTCCCGGTCGCGGGCGATCCGGCGCAGGATCTCCAGCTTGGTGTGCCGCGCCGGGCGCCGGTCATGGTTCGGGCGCATCCACAACCTGCCCTCGGGCAGGCCGTGTTGGGCGAGCCAGGCCACGGTGTCCCGGCGGCAGCGCTCCGGACGGCCGGTCAGATAGACGACCTCGCAGTCCTCGGTGCTGCGCAGTGCCAGGGCCACCCCCTCGACGAGGGGAGGGTCCTCGGTGGCCGCCGCGAAGAAGGCCCGCCAGTCACGCGGAGTCTGCCGCAGCAGATGCTGGCGGTGGCCGGTGTCCGCGAGCGTGCCGTCCAGGTCGAAGACCGCCAGGGGGCGCGTCGTCATGCCGTTGTCGTCCTCTTCCGTCGCTGCCGTGCACCGGATCCCTCGGGCAAGGTGACCGCGATCCGGCCGGATTCGATTCCCCGTGCGAGGGAGAGGCGATCGTACGCGATATCGGCACAGGTCGCGGTGTCCATCCGCAGCCGGATGTCGGGGTGCTCGGCCGGGCCGTCCGCGTAGCCGGGCCCGCCCTCAGGGTGGCCGGATTCCGGCCCGTCGCCGCCGAGGACGACATGGAACTCGCCCTCGTCGAGGGCGATGTCGATGACGTCGGTGCCGTCCGTGAAGTGCCGGGCCAGCCGCGCCATGAGGGGGACCGCGAACCAGTGGGCCCGTAGCGCGTCGGTGGGGCGTCGCTCGTCGAGGGCGGGGGCGCCCCAGTCGGCGAGGGCGGTGAGCGCGGGCAGCAGTGCGTGCCCGCGGGTGGTGAGCTCGTAGACGAAGGCGGCGCCGGGCGGGGCGAGCCGGCGGCGGGTGGTCAGACCGTCCCGTTCCATGTCCTTGAGCCGGGAGGCGAGCATGTCGGTGCTGACACCCGGCAGGTCGGCGTGCAGATCGGTGTAGCGCCGGGGGCCGCCCAGCAGTTCCCGGACGATCAGGAGCGTCCAGCGGTCGCCGACGGCGTCCAGGGCCCGGGCGACGGCGCAGTACTGGTCATAGCTTCGGCGCGGCATGACACCAGCATAGACAGAGGTTGGACTTTCCAAGTGCCGGCTTGGTAAAACCAAGTACGTTGTGACGAATGCTGCCGCGCCGCGCGGTGAGCGAGCGACCGGGAGGCCACCGCATGCAGTTCAAGCAGTCCAGCAAGATGGCCGACGTCTGCTACGAGATCCGCGGGCCGGTGATCGAGCACGCGGACGCGCTGGAGGAGGCGGGCCACAGCGTGCTGCGGCTGAACACCGGCAATCCGGCGCTGTTCGGCTTCGAGTGCCCCGAAGAGATCCTTCAGGACGTGATGCGCAATCTGTCCCGCGCACACGGCTACACGGAGTCCCGCGGCATCCTCTCGGCCCGCCGCGCGGTCGCCCAGCACTACCAGCAGAGCGGACTGCCCGACGTCGGCGTCGATGACATCTACCTCGGCAACGGCGTCTCCGAACTCGTCTCGATGGCGGTGCAGGCCCTCCTCGACGACGGTGACGAGGTCCTCATCCCGGCCCCCGATTTCCCGCTCTGGACGGCGGTGACCTCCCTCGCGGGCGGCAAGCCCGTGCACTATCTCTGCGACGAGTCCGCTGACTGGCTGCCGGACCTCGACGACCTCGCCTCGAAGATCACCGACCGGACCCGGGCGATGGTCATCATCAACCCCAACAACCCGACCGGCGCGGTCTATCCGCGTGAGCTGCTCGACGGCATGCTCGATCTCGCCCGGCGCCACGGGCTGATGGTCTTCGCCGACGAGATCTACGACCGGATCCTGTACGACGGCGCGGTCCACCACCATGCCGCGGTCCTCGCTCCCGACCTGGTCTGTCTGACGTTCAGCGGACTGTCCAAGTCCTCCCTGGTGGCCGGATTCCGCTCCGGCTGGCTGGTGGTCTCCGGCCCCAAGCAGCACGCGGCCGACTATCTGGAGGGCCTGGGCACCCTCGCCTCCATGCGGCTGTGCCCGAACGCCCCCGCCCAGTACGCCATCCAGGCCGCGCTCGGCGGCCGGCAGAGCATCCAGGACCTGGTGCTGCCGGGCGGCCGGCTGCACGAGCAGCGCGACCGGGCCTGGGAGCGGCTGAACGAGATCCCGGGCGTCTCCTGCGTCAAGCCCAAGGGCGCGCTCTACGCCTTCCCCCGCCTCGATCCGGCCGTGCACAAGATCCACGACGACGAGAAGTTCGTCCTCGATCTGCTGCTCCGGGAGAAGATCCAGGTCGTCCAGGGCACCGGCTTCAACTGGCCGCGTCCGGACCACTTCCGCATCCTCACCCTCCCGCACGCCGATGACCTGGACGCGGCGATCAGCCGGATCGGACGCTTCCTGGCGGGCTACCGCCAGTAATGCCGGGCGCCCGGCCACACCGGGCCGCCGGCCGGCCAAGGCGGCAAACCGCACCCCGCCCCGCACTCACTCGAACGGCCGTACCCCTTCCCTGGCCCCGTCCGCCGCCCGCCCATACGGTCCCGGGGCCGGGCGGCGGGCAGGAAGGCCGCCCTGGCGCCGAGGAGGCCCCGCGGCACCTCCGGTGGTCTCCGGGCCCCGGCCCTCCCTCTCGCCCGGTGGGCGCCCGTTCCGCCGTCCACCGGCCGAACGCGCTCTTGAGCGCATCGCCCGCAGGAGATTAGGTGGAGGGCGGCAATCCTGCCGTCACCCCACAAGGGAGAGGGATTCGATGCCCGTACGACCTGCGGTATCGGAAGCGGAACTGGAAGCTCACCTGCACGGAATATGCTTCAAGACGGGCCCGCCGCGCCGAATCGGCGTGGAGATCGAATGGCTGGTCCATGATGCGCGCAACCCCCGATGTCCGGTCGAACCGGACCGGTTGAAGAGCGCGGCCACCGCCCTGCGCGCACTCCCCCTCACCTCTCTGCTGACCTTCGAACCCGGCGGCCAGCTGGAGCTCAGCTCGCTGCCCGCCACCTCCCTCACCGACTGCATCGAGGCCGTCACCGCCGATCTCGCGCAGGTCCGGCCCGCCATGCTGGCCATGGGCCTGGGCCTGGCCGGCCACGGCCACAATCCGTGGCACTCTCCGCGGCGGGTACTGACCGATCCCCGCTACAACGCCATGGAGGCGTACTTCGACCGCTGGGGCTCCGCCGGGCGGTCCATGATGTGCGCCACCGCGTCCGTGCAGGTGTGTGTGGACGCCGGCCACGAGGAGCCGGGACCGCTCGGATACAGCCGGCGCTGGCTGCTGGCCCATCTGCTGGGCGCCGTATTGGCCGCGGCGTTCGCCAACTCACCGATCAGCGAGTCCTGCCCTACGGGCTACCGCACCACCCGCCAGGTCATCTGGTCGCAGCTCGACCCGGCCCGTACGCTCGCCCCGCCCCCGGGGCCGGATCCGCGCACCGCCTGGGCGCGCTACGTCCTCGACGCACCGGTCATGTGCATCCGCTCCGAGGACGGCCACTGGGACGCTCCGGAGGGGCTCACCTTCCGCGAGTGGATCCGTACCGGCGTCCCCAGACCGCCCACCCAGGAGGATCTGGACTACCACGTCACGACGCTCTTCCCGCCGGTACGGCCGCGCGGCCATCTGGAACTGCGCATGATCGACGCGCAGTCGGGTGATGCCGGGTGGATCGTGCCGCTGGCCGTCACGGCCGCGCTGTTCGACGACCCGGAGGCCACCGAGCGGGCGTACCGCATCGTCAAACCCCTGGCGGAGACGGCCGGTTCCCGCCCCGCGCCGCGCAACCCGCTGTGGCGGCATGCCGCCCGCGCCGCGCTGACCGACCCGGAGCTGCACACCGCCGCGGTGGCCTGTTTCGCCGCCGCGCAGGAGGCCCTGCCGCGCCTCGGGGCCTCCCCCGAGGTGCGCGCGGCGGTCGCGGAGTTCACCGAACGCTATGTGGCACGCGGCCGCTGCCCCGCGGACGACCATCTCGACGCCCTGTACGCCGCGGAGGGCGACCTCATCGTTGGGAAGGACAGCCAGTGACCCTCGACCCCGAGCTCCTTCGTGAGCGGGCTGCCTCGGCGCTGCTGGCCGCCCGCGACCGCACCCGCCTGCTGACCACCTGCGTCGAGCATCCCGACCTCGTCGCCCAGCACTCCCCGCTGATGTCCCCGCTCGTCTGGGACCTGGCACACATAGGCAACCAGGAGGAGCAGTGGCTGCTGCGCACCGTCGGCGGCCGTGACGCGCTGCGCCCCGACATCGACTCCGTCTACGACGCCTTCGAGCACCCCCGGTCCGAACGCCCCTCGCTGCCGCTGCTGGCACCCGACGAGGCACACGGCTATGTCGCCGAGGTCCGCGGCCGGGTGCTGGACATCCTGGAGAGCGCCCCGCTGCACGGCGGTCCGCTGCTCGACTCCGGTTTCGCCTTCGGCATGATCGCGCAGCATGAGCAGCAGCACGACGAGACCATGCTCATCACGCACCAATTGCGCACCGGCCCGGCCGTGCTCACCGCGCCCGAGCCGCCGCCCGCCCCCGACGACCTCCTCCCGGCCGAAGTGCTGGTCCCCGGCGGCCCGTTCGCCATGGGCACCTCCACCGAGCCCTGGGCGCTGGACAACGAACGGCCCGCCCACCGCCGGCTGGTGCCCGCCTTCCTGATCGACACCACACCGGTCAGCAACGGCGCCTACCAGCGGTTCATCGAGGCCGGCGGCTACGAGGAGCGACGCTGGTGGGCCGAGGCCGGCTGGGCGATGGTGCAGGAGCACAAGCTGCGCGCCCCGCTCTTCTGGAAGCGCGACGGCGGCCAGTGGCTGCGGCGGAGGTTCGGGGTGACCGAGCCGGTGCCGCCGGACGAGCCGGTGCTGCATGTGAGCTGGTACGAGGCGGACGCCTACGCACGCTGGGCCGGCCGGCGGCTGCCGACCGAGGCCGAGTGGGAGAAGGCCGCCCGCCATGACCCGGCGACCGGGCGGTCCCGGCGCTACCCCTGGGGCGACGAGGACCCCACCCCGGCGCATGCCAACCTCGGCCAGCGGCATCTGCGGCCCGCCCCCGTCGGCAGCTATCCGGACGGCCAGTCACCGCTCGGCATCCGGCAGTTGATCGGCGATGTGTGGGAGTGGACGGCGAGCGACTTCCTGCCGTATCCGGGCTTCGCCGCCTTCCCCTACCGGGAGTACTCCGAGGTGTTCTTCGGCGACGGCCACAAGGTGCTGCGCGGCGGTTCGTTCGGGGTCGACCCGGTCGCCTGCCGGGGCACCTTCCGCAACTGGGACCTGCCGGTCCGCCGGCAGATCTTCGCCGGGTTCCGGACCGCCCGGGACGCCGACCCGGCGGCGGTGGACGCATGAGGGCCGCGGCCCCGACCCGTGGGGAGGCCGGTGCCTGATGTGCCGTCACCTTGCCTACCTGGGACCGGAGCGGCCCTTCGGTCAGCTCCTGCTCGCCCCGCCGCACGGCCTCTACCGGCAGTCATGGGCGCCCCGCCGCCAGCGCCACGGCACGGTCAACGCCGACGGGTTCGGCGTCGGCTGGTACGCGCCCGGCGACCCGGTGCCCGCGCGCTACCGGCGGGCCGGGCCGATCTGGGGCGATGATCTGCTGCCCGACCTGGCGCGGGTGGTGCGCACCGGCGCGCTGCTGGCCGCCGTGCGGGACGCCACCGTGGCCGGGGCGGACGCCGAGGCCGCGGCCGCGCCGTATGCCACCGGCCGCTATCTGTTCAGCCACAACGGCGCGGTGGCCGGCTGGCCGGACGCGCTCGCCCCGCTGGCCGCCGAGCTGCCGCCGGAGGAACTGCTGCGGCTGCCGGCCCGCTGCGACGCGGCGTTCCTGTGGGCGCTGGTCCTGCACCGGCTGGCGCGCGGCGACGAGCTCGGCGACGCGCTGGCCGGTACCGTCGCGGCGGTCGCCGGGGCCGCACCCGGGTCCCGGCTCAATCTGCTGCTCACCGATGGCACCACCATCGCCGCCACCACCTGGGGCGACACGCTGTGCCATCTGGCCCTTCCCGAAGGCGGCACGGTCGTCGCCTCCGAGCCGTACGACGATTCCCCCCACTGGACCGAGGTCCCCGACCGCACGCTGCTGCGCGCCACCGGGACCGAAGTCCACCTCACCCCGCTCAAGGAGCCCGCGACGTGAGCCCGCTCAGCATCACCCGCACCCTCCCTGCCGACGCCACCGCGGCCGCACTGCGCGCCGATGTCGCCCAGGGGCTGTCCCGAACCCCCAAGCAGCTGCCGCCGAAGTGGTTCTACGACGCCCGCGGCAGCGAGCTGTTCGAGGACATCACCAAGCTGCCCGACTACTACCCGACCCGGGCCGAGCGGGAGATCCTGCTCACCCGCGCCGATCACATCGCCACGGCCACCCAGGCCCGCACGCTGATCGAGCTGGGGTCCGGCTCCTCCGACAAGACCCGCCATCTCCTCGGCGCGCTGACCGGACTGCACACCTATCTGCCCATCGACGTCAGTGAATCCGCGCTGGCCGCGGCGGGCGAGGCGCTGCTCACCGAACACCCCGGGCTGACCGTGCACGCGCTGGTCGCCGACTTCCAGCAGGGCATGGAACTCCCCCGGACGCCCGGCCCGCGGCTGCTCGCCTTCCTCGGCGGCACCATCGGCAATCTGCTCCCCGAGGAGCGGTCGGCGTTCCTGCACTCCGTGCACGCCATGCTGTCCCCGGGCGATGCCCTGCTGCTCGGCACCGACCTGGTCAAGGACGAGGCCACCCTCGTCACCGCCTACGACGATCCGCAGGGGGTCACGGCCGCGTTCAACAAGAACGTCCTGGAGGTCATCAACCGCGAGCTGGGCGGCGACTTCGACCCGGCGGACTTCGACCATGTCGCTCTGTGGAACGCCGGGCAGGAGTGGGTCGAGATGCGGCTGCGGGCCCGTAAGGACCTGACCGTCAAGATCCCGGGAGTGGACCTGGCGGTGACCTTCGCGGCGGGCGAGGAGGTGCGCACCGAGGTCTCGGCCAAGTTCCGCCAGGAGGGCGTGCGCACCGAACTGGCCGCCGCGGGGCTGGAGTTGAAGAACTGGTGGACGGACAGTGCGGACCGTTTCGCGCTGTCCCTGTCCTTCCGGGTCTGACAGTTGCCGCTTCCCGGCCGGCGTGTCCTTCGGGGCCGCCGGCCGGGTGCCGTGTTCGCGCGCGATGTGGTTCGATGCCCCGACCGCGTGTGCGCACCGGACGGCCGGTGCGCACGCACGCCGACTCGACGGGCAGGGGAAGCGGCATGGGACCGGTGCTGGATCGACGGGGATTCCTCAGGGGCGCGGCCGGACTGTCGGCCGCCGGGGTGCTGGCCGGCGTCGGCAGCGGGCAGTTCACGGCCGGGGCCGCGGAACGCCGGGCGTCCGCGGTGTCCGTGGCGGACTGGATGGCGGCGCTCGGCGACGGCACCCCGGTCCAGCGGCTGACGATCCCCGGCACCCATGACTCCGGTGCCCGGCTGGGCGGCCCCTGGGTGGCCTGCCAGAACACCTCCGTCGATGCCCAACTCGCCTCCGGCATCCGCTTCCTGGACGTCCGCTGCCGGGCCATCGACAACGTCTTCGCCATCCATCACGGCGCCTTCTACCAGGAGCTGATGTTCGGCGATGTGCTCAACGCCTGCCGGGCGTTCCTCCGGGCGCACCCCTCCGAGACGGTGCTGATGCGGGTCAAGCAGGAGTACTCGGAGGTCTCCGCCGAGGAGTTCCGCCGGATCTTCGGCAGCTATCTGGACGACAAGGGCTACCGGTCGCTGTTCCGGCTCGATGCCGGTCTGCCGACGCTGGGTGAGGCGCGCGGCAAGGTGGTGCTGCTGGCGGACTCCGACGGCCTGGGCGGCGTCCGCTACGCCGATCCGCAGCTGTTCGACATCCAGGACGACTACATGGCGGAGCCGTTCGGGAAGTACCCGAAGATCGAGGCCCAGTTCCGCAAGGCCGTCACCCAGCCGGGCAAGCTCTTCGTCAACTACGTCAGCACCTCCGCCTGGCTCCCGCCCCGCTCCAACGCCGACCGCCTCAACCCGCAGGTCAAGAAGCTGCTGACGGGCCCGGAGGGGAGCGGCTGGACCGGGCTGGGCATCGTGCCGATGGACTTCCCGAACGAGGCCGGCCTGGCCGGGACGCTGATCGCGCACAACCTCGCGGGGCGGCGGCTGCGGCGCGCGGCCTGACGGCGGCCGGCGGGCTCGGCGGCGCCCCTCGGTTCACCCGACCGGCCCAGGGAACGGCGGCCTCACCACACTCGGTGCGAGCGGTCCGCCGGACCCGCGATTCCGGGTCCGCCGGGTGCCCCGGTGCGGGTTTCTCCGGTGCTCTTCGCCGCTCGTACGGAATGAGGCGGCCGGGTGACCCAACCACAGCGGCCACCCCTGCATCAGACTGGGTGAAATGTCTGGATCCGGTGTCGCCCCTGCGTCCAAGGGGGTGCCTCCGGCTGATGCGGGGAGGCGGCGGCTGGTGGAGACGAGCGAGCGCGGGACCGTGCCGGCGGACAGCGCCGGCGGGGCGGCCGAGGTCGCCGGGGTGCCGGCGGCCGGGGTCTGCCCGGGTCCCGGCGGGCCGGCCTGCACCGGTCGCGGCCGGGACGGCGTTCCGCTGCGGGTGACCCTGGTGCTCGGGGTGCTGACCGTGGTCGTGGGCAGCACGGTCCTGGCACTGAGCTCCCCGTCCCGCGATCCGTTCCTGGCCCCCGGGGACACCGCCACCGGCTCCTACTCGGCGAACCGGGCCGACGGCGACCAGGCCGCCGCCGCGGTGCTCGCCGGCCCTTACCAGGAGCGGCCCGGCCCGCAGGTGGCCGCCGCACGGCACGACAGCGTCATGGCGTCCTCGCTGTCCCGGTCCCGGCCGCTGCTGGCCGCCCCGGCGGCCCCCTCGCCGGCGATCGGCGCGCTCTTCTCCCCCGACGACGAGGGCAAGCCGGTCCACCACTGCACGGCCAGCGTGGTGCAGTCCCCGGCGGGCGACCTGATCGCCACCGCGGCGCACTGTGTGCACGACGACGGCTTCCGGACCCGGCTGGTGTTCGCGCCCGGTCTGCACGACGGCATAGCGCCGTACGGCCTGTGGGTGCCCACCCGGATCCATGTCGACCCGCGCTGGATCCGGGACCGGGACCCGGACCACGATGTGGCGTTCCTGCGGGTGCGCCGGGCGGGCCGGACCGGCGACCGGATAGCGGACGTCACCGGCGCCGAACGCATCCGCTTCGACACACCGGCCGGGCGCCCGGCGCAGCTGACCGGCTATCCCGAGGACCGGGACATACCGGTCAGCTGCCGGCACACGGCGGACGCCCAGGGGCCGGCCCAACTCCGTTTCAGCTGCCCGGGGTTCCCGAACGGGACCAGCGGCGGGCCGATGCTCACCGACCTCGATCCGGCCACCGGGACCGGTGCGCTGATCGGTGTGATCGGCGGTCTCGACGAGGGCGGTGACGACCTCGTCTCGTACAGCAGCCGGTTCGGCCCGGACGTGGCCGCGCTCTACCGGCGGGCGACCGCGCAGCCGGGACCGCGGCCCCCGCAGGCCGGCACCCGGGCCGTGGCGTCGGGCGTCAGGCCCCGCGCGGCACCACGGTCTTGAGGACCGACGGCAGCGGATACCAGTCCGCGGTGGCGAAGCTCGCGTGGGCGGCGGCGAGTTGCCTGACCCGGGCCAGCGCCTGGGCCTCGGTGGGGCGGGTGCCGTCGATGGCCGGCGGCACGTTCTGCGCGTCAGTCATGATCAGCAGGTAGTGCCGGGTGTCGTACCAGGCGGTGTCGATGCTGCCGTTCAGATAGGTCGCGGCGTCACCGTCGAAGACCACGAACCACGGGCGCAGCGCGGGGTCCGCATAGCGCTCGCGGGGGTCGCCGGGGGCGGCGCCGTGCACCGCGGGGAAGGCCGTCGACCGGTCCAGTTTCCCTTGTGCCGCGAGGTTCTTGAGGTGGCCGGCGTACTCCACGTCCGTCCACAGCTTGTCGAACGGGTTCTTCTCCTCGACGGTGCCGGGTATCAGCTCGATCAGGAACTTGCCGGCCAGGTCGGCGCGGGAGGGCCAGCCGCCGGCCCGCACCGCCTCGTCGGGTGTGGCGTGCCCGGCGGTGAGATCGCCGGGGCCGTAGACGGCATCGCCCAGCTTCTCGCGCACCAGCGCGTCGAACTCGGCGGGCCCGCGGCCGCCCTTGGCGTTGAAGCCGTCCTTCATCTCTATCTTGAACAGGATCGGACGGTGGCCGGGGTGCGCGTCGTGCCAGGCCCGCACATCGGCGAGGCACCCGGCGAAGTCCTGGTTGCGGTCCTTGGTGCGCAGCTCCGAGGGGTTCGCGGCGCCCTCGCAGTTGCTGTTGTTGCCCAGTGGGTTGCTGTGCGAGACCCGGAAGGACCGGCCCAGCCCGTTGGTCCAGAGGTCGAGTTCGAGCAGCGCGGCGCCGGAGTCCAGGGCATCCGCGAAGTACGGGTACTTCTCCTTCTCATAGGCGTTGTGGACGCCCACGGACGTGCTGGTGCCGTATGTCGTGCCGGCCGGCTCGGCGCCCGCCGGCACGGTCGCCGCGAGCACCGCCGCCGCCGCGACGGCGACCGTTCCCACACACCGCTTCCCGTTCATGTGCCCCGCTTCCCCTAGGTATTCGGCCGTCCGGGCACTCGCCCAACGGCTGATCGACCGGTCGGTCACCCGGTCGATCGGGGAGCAGCGTACGGGAGTTGAGGGCCATGGGGCGCACGGGGTGGTGGGCGGATAAGCAAAGATCAGACGACACCATCGACTCGGGGAGGACCCATGTCCGACAAAAGCTCCACCAACCGGATACCGCACACCGGACTGCCGCTCGCGGCCGCCACCCTCACGGGCATCGTGGCGCTCTATATCGCCCTCGTGGCCTTCGGAAATATCACGGACTTCGGCACCAATCAGGAGTTCGTCCGGCATGTCCTGGCCATGGACACCACCTTCAAGGATCCGGACCTGATGGGCCGGGCCATCACCTCACAGACCTGGCAGGACGCCGCGTATCTGGGCATCATCGCCTGGGAGACGCTCGCCGCCCTGGTCCTGATCGCGGCCACCGCCCTGTGGGCCCAGGGCCTGCGCCGCCGGGACCGTCTCGCCCGGGCGCGGCTGGTCAGCACCGTCGGCCTGCTGATGCTCCTTCTCCTCTTCGGTGCGGGCTTCCTCGCCATCGGCGGCGAGTGGTTCTCCATGTGGCAGTCCAAGACCTGGAACGGCCTGGAGGCGGCCACGCGCAATGTCACCCTCGCCGGAATCGCCCTGCTGGTCGTCCACCTCCCGGGGGCGACCGGGCGGGGTAGCGCGGAGGGCGCGGTTGGCGCGGAGGGCGGGGAAGCCTCCTAGGGCCTCTGCCATCGGCGAAGGGCGCGACGGCCCGCCGGCCCCCTGCGCCGCCCACGGTCTCGGCGCCGACCAGCCGCTTCCCGCGCCGTACGGCGATCCCGCGGCACGCTGCCCCGGTGTGCGGCACCTGACGGGCCGAAGAGCCGGCCTCACCTCCCCCCACCCCCGAACCCACCCCCGCCCCCTCCCCCGAAGGGGGAGGAGGGGGAGGGGGCGGGGGCGAGCCTTGCGGGGGCCTGAGCGGTCCTCAGCCCGCCGCGTACACGTCCTCGATGTAGCGGCCGGAGGCGGTCAGTTCACGTAGCCAGGCCTCGGATTCCTGCGGGGAGGCGCCGGTGTGGGCTCCGTGCAGCTCGCGGAAGGCGGCCCGTACACCGGGGGCCATCCGGCTGCCGTCCCCGCAGACGTACACCCGCGCGCCGGCCTTCAGCAGCTCCCACACCTCGGCGGCCTCGGCGGCGATCCGGTGCTGGACGAAGCGGTGGCCGTTTTCGGGGCGCTCACTGAAGACGGGGCGTACGGAGATGGCGCCGGCGGCTTCGGCCTTGCTGAACTCCGCGGCGTGCAGGAAGTCGGCGGTGGGGTCGTCACAGCCGAAGTAGAGCCGGGCAGGGGACTGCTGGCCCGCGGCGACGCGGTCGGCGACGGCGCCGCGGAAGGGTGCGAGGCCGGTGCCCGCCGCGACCAGGATGACGGGGGTGTCATCGGCCGCGTCGAGGCGGAAGGCCTCGCGGCAGGGCTGGACGCGGGCCAGTACGGTGTCGCCGGGCCGCACACCGTGCAGATAGGTCGAGCCGGTGCCGCCGCGCAGCAGCGAGACCATCAGATCGGCGTGCCGGGCGTCGGTGGCGGGCGAGGACGACAGCGAGTAGTGCCGGGGGCGCAGGGGCGGCAGCAGCTCCAGGACCGTCGGCCACGGCAGCGCGCCGCGCAGCGCCGGGTGGGCCTCGATCAGGTCGATCAGGGTGCGCGGATCGTCCTCGGCGAGGGTCTCCAGGGCGTGCCGCTCGGGCGGGCAGGGGTTGTGGGCGGCGAGCACGGCGACCTGGTCGGGTGTCGGCCGCAGGCCCAGTTCCAGGTGGTGGGTGAGCAGCTGCCGCACCGTCAGGGGCCGGTCGACCGGCAGGGTGTCGCGTCCGGCGCGGCGGCCGGAGTGCAGCGCGAGGACGGTGTCCAGGTCGGCGCCGAGGGCCCGGGCGGCCCGCTCGACGGCGGCGGGGCCGTTGGCGGGCAGCACGGCGAGGTGGTCGGCCGTGCGGTAGGTGACGCCGTCCGGCAGGGCGATCCGCAGGAAGCGCTTGGGCCGCGGCCAGCCGTCGGCGGTGAGGTCGTAGGCCTCGGTGACGGTCATCGGGACGAGGTCATGGCGGGCGGCGAGGGCGTCCAGCGGGCCGCCGGTGATCTCGGTGACGGTGTAGCCGGTGTCCTCCGGGGCGGCCTCGCCGGCGCCGACGGTCGCCGGGTCGCCGTACCGCGTCAGCAGCTCGGTGCGCAGCGCCGCGGTGAACTCCTTGACGGTGCCGCCGAGGTCGCCGGAGGCATCGGCCTCGGCGCGCGGCAGCAGCCGGTGGGCGCCGAGGGCGGTGAGCCGGTCATCGATCAGGGTGGGTATGTGCTGGTAGGTGGCGGCCCAGTTGCGGTCGCCGACGCCGAGCACGGCGAACGGCAGGTCCGCGGCGGCGCCGTCCTGCGCGGTGTTCAGCCACTGGACGAAGGCGGCCGCGTCGTCGGTGGGCCGGCCGTTGTAGGAGGCGGCGACGATGACGACCGGGCGGTCGGCGGGCAGCGCACCGGCGTAGGCGTCCAGCGGCGCCACATCGGCGGCGAAGCCGAGTCCGGTGGCCCCGTCGGCGAGCCGCTCGGCGAACTCACGGCAGGTGCCGTAGTTGCTGCCGTGCAACAGCAGCAGTCCGGTGCCCTGGGGGACGCGGGCCGGCAGCCCCTCGTCGGTGGCCGCGTCGTTCCCGGTGCCCTCGGCGCCGCCGGGCAGCACGGCCAGCGCGGCACGGACCGCGGCCCGGTCGGCGGGCGTCCGGGCGGCCAGGGTGAGGGTGAACCCGTCGGGCTTGAGGGTCAGCGTCTCCTTGATGCGCAGCCGGTAGTCGCCGTGGTCGATCAGGCGGTAGCGGTGGGCGAGGAGGGCGAGCAGCATGGTCGCCTCGTGGAGCGCGAACTGCCGCCCGATGCAGGCGCGTTCACCGGTCCCGAAGGGCTTGTACGCATGCGGTGAGCGGGCCGCCTCGGTCTCCGGGCTGAAGCGGGAGGGGTCGAACAGCTCTGGGTTGTCGCCCCAGGCGGGGTCGCGGTGCAGCATCGGGGTGAGCACGGTGACCAGTTCCCCGGCCTTCACCGGGTAGCGGCCGCCGAGCAGGGTGTCCTCATGGGCCTGCCGGGTGAAGGCGGCGGCGGTGGGCCACAGCCGCAGCGCCTCGTTGAGGACCTGCCGGGTGAACGGCAGCCGTCCGATGTCCTCGAACGAGGGGTCGGGGTCGGCCTGGTCGCCCCACAGCTCATCGGCCTCGCGCTGGACCATGCGCAGCGCGAGCGGGTCCTTGAGCAGGTGGTAGAGGGCGAAGGAGAGCGCGCCCGAGGTGGTTTCGTGGCCGGCGATCAGGAAGGTGATGACCTGGTTGCGGATGTTGGCGAGGTCCAGGGTGGGGCCGTCGGCCGCGGCGCCGTCGTCCTGCCCACGGGCGCCGAGCATCAGGCCGAGCAGATCGTCGTCGCCGCTCTCGCCGCTCGCCGTGCGGGCGGCGATGACCTCGTCGACGACGGACGCGAGATAGTCGGCGTCGACCTGGAAGGCCGCGTCCGCCGCCGAGTGGTCGGCGTCGGGGTCGCGGGAGAATTTGGTCATGCTCCATTCGAGACAGCGCACCATGGCCTCGACGAACGGGTGCGAGCTGTCGCCGCGGGAGAACGACTCGAAGTCGAAGCCGAAGCCGGCCAGTCCGATGGTGTCCAGCGTCATCCGGGTCATGTCCTCGGCGACCTGGACGGGCGTGCCGTCGGCGACCCGCCGGTCCCAGGCGGCCATGACCCGGCGGGCGACCTTGAGCATCGCCGGGTGGTAGGTGCGCATCGAGCCGAGCGCGAAGGCCGGCATCAGGACCGCGTGCGCCTTGGCCCAGTTCGGCTCGTCGTTGTAGGCGGTGAACAGACCGTCACCGGCGAACTCTCTGACGTTCTCCAGGACGACCGACACACCCTTGCTGAAGCGGGATTCGTCGGCGACCTCGGTGACCAGATCGAGCGAGGAGAGGAACAGCGTCTCCCGCTCGCCGAACTTGCGCTTGAAGACCGGGCCGTGAATCCGGGCGAGGTCCATGGACTGCTGGATGGGCGTGTGGGTGAGCCCGGCGTCCGTCAGGTCGGCCACCGGAATGCCGTCGTCGGCGGCGCGTTCGTCGCTGTGGAGCGCGATGGTGTCGGTCATGTCTCCAGCGTGCGGGCCCCCACGCGCAGGTCACGCCCGGACAACTGCATGATTGTGCAGTGGTTTTTCGCTGCTCGCTCTTGCGCGCGGACCGGAGAAGAGGCAATGGACAACGGGACTGCCGGCGGTACACCGGGCACCGACGCCGACTGCGCGGGCAAGCCGTCCTGTGACAGCGCGGAAATCGACCCGGCCGGGCCGTACGCGGACGGCCCCTGGCGCAACTACTTCCTGATCCTGCTGGACCGTATCCCCACGCCGATCGCGGTGTGCCGGGCCCATGGCGAGGTGCTGATCGCGAACCCGGCGATGGCCGCCCAGTGGGGCGCGGCACCGGGGCAGCTGCGCGGCCGCAATCTGCTGGACCTCTTCGAGCCCCGGGCCAAGGCACAGCTCGACCGGCTGATCGAGGCGCTGCGCATGGGGCGCCGGTCGCGCTATCCGGTGGAGGTGCGCTGGCGGGACGGGTCCGACGGCAGGGAGCGGGAAGGGGAGCTGACGGTCGATCCGGTGGGCGATCCGTCGGTGCACCCGCCCGCCCTGCTGGCGCTGCTGCGGGTCGCCGACCCCGCTCCGGCGCCGGCGCCGCGCGCCCCGGCGAGCCCGGTGGAGGCCCGCATCCTGGCGCTGGCCGCGGGCGGCGCGACCACGGCGTCGATCGGTACGGCGCTCGGCCTGACGGTCGACGGGGTGAACTACCACCTGACCCGGCTGGCCCGCCGCTGGCGGGTGCAGGGCCGTACGGCGCTGGTGGCCAGGGCGTATGTGCTGGGTGTGCTGGCGGCGGACAGCTGGCCGCCGGCGCCCGCCTGACCGGCCCGGGCGGGCACCGGCGGGTGGCGGCGCGGCCCGGGGGCCCGACAGCACGCGTGTGCGGATAACCTCCGTGGTGTGGACGAGAACACAGCCGCGCAGTTCGAGCGCGGAACGGACGGCCCGAAGGTCATCGTCGTCGGTATCGACGGCTCCGACTCGTCGTGGCGCGCCGCCGCCTATGCGGCGGGACTGGCCAGGCGCCAGGCCTCGAAGCTCGCCCTGGTCTACGTCCAGCCGGTGCTGCCGGCCGGTGCGTCGATGGGGGCTCCGGTGGTGGATGCCACGAACGAGGTGGCCGAGGAGCTGATGGCCGAGATCCGCAGCGCGACCGAGCGGCTCCAGGGGATATACCAGGTGCGCTGGGAGTTCCACACCCTGCGGGGCGACCCGTACAACGGCATGGTGCAGATGGCCGACGACCTGAAGGCCGATGCGGTGGTGGTCGGCGCCTCGGAGTCCGCCGGGCACCGCATCATGGGCTCGGTCGCGGTGCGGCTGGTCAAGGCCGGCCGCTGGCCGGTCACCGTCGTGCCGTAGATCCCCGGGCCCGCCCGCCGCTCCGCTGGTGGGCTGCCGCGCCCTGATGCACGGTGGAAAGTGGACGGGCGGAGCGCCGCCCCGGCGAGGGAGACCACCGTGACCGACCGCACCTATCGTGTGACCGAGATCGTCGGTACGTCCCAGCAGAGCATGGACGCCGCGGTCAAAAATGGCATCAAGCGCGCCTCGGAGACCCTGCGCAATCTCGACTGGTTCGAGATCACCCAGGTCCGCGGGCATATCGTCAACGGCGAGATCGACCATTACCAGGTCGGCCTGAAGGTCGGTTTCCGGCTGGAGGACGCCGATTGAACACCTCTCCCGTGTACGTCTCCCGGCGAGTCCCGACAGTACTAGGGAGTCGCCTTCCTTAGTCGCCCCCGAGGGTCCATGATGATCCGCCGTCGGACCACGACGGAGCGTACGGAGGGATGACGATGGGCCTGCGCGCGGGACAGGGCGTATTGCGCCGTAAACCGATCGAACACATTGAAGAGGCGGAAGGCACCGCGAGCGAGCAGCTCACCCGGGCGCTCGGCCTGTGGCAGCTGACCGCCATCGGCGTCGGCGGGATCATCGGCGCGGGAATCTTCACACTGGCCGGCACCGTCGCGAATGAGAAGGCCGGACCGGCGGTGCTGATCTCCTTTCTCATCGCGGGCATCGCGAGCGCCGCGGCGGCGTTTTCCTACGCCGAATTCGCCGGGCTGATCCCGAAGGCGGGCTCGGCCTACACCTATGGCTATGCGGTCCTCGGTGAGGTGGCGGGCTGGTTCATCGGCTGGGATCTGCTGCTGGAGTACACCGCGATCGTGGCGGTGGTCGCGATCGGCATCTCCGGCTATTTCGGCTTTCTGCTCGGCGAAATGGGCGTCGATCTGCCCGCCTGGATGCTGGGCGCGCCGGGAACGGGGCCGGGGCACCGGGTGGACCTTTTCGCCGCGGTGCTCTGTCTGCTGATCGCCTATCTGCTGACGCTGGGCATCAAGAACGCCGCACGCTTCGAGACGATCGTGGTGGGCCTGAAGGTCCTGGTGGTCATCGTGGTGATCGCGGTCGGCTTCTTCCACATCAACACCTCGAACTACCACCCGTTCTTCCCGTTCGGGGTGACCGGTGCCTTCACCGGCGCGGCCACCGTCTTCTTCGCCGTCTTCGGCTATGACGCGATGAGCACCGCGGCCGAGGAGTCCAAGGACGCCCAGCGCCATATGCCGAAGGCGATCATGTATTCGCTGGCGATCTCGATGGTGCTGTATGTCCTCGCCTGCCTGGTGCTGACGGGTATGCAGAACTACAAGGACATCGACCCGGAGAGCGGATTCTCGTCGGCGTTCAAGTCGGTGGGGCTGAGCAGCCTCGCGGATGTCATCGCGGTCGGCGCGATCATCGGCATTCTGACCGTCATGTTCACCTTCATGCTCGGGGTGACCCGGGTGTGGTTCTCGATGAGCCGCGACGGTCTGCTGCCGAAATGGTTCGCCAAGACGAGCCCCAAGCACCATGTGCCGACCAGGGTGACCTGGATCGTCGGCTTCGCCTCCGCGGCCATCGCGGGCTTCCTGCCGATCGGTGAGGCCGCCGAGCTGACGAACATCGGCATCCTGCTCGCGTTCGTGGTGGTCTGCATCGCGGTGATCGTGCTCCGCTACAAGCGCCCCGACCTGCCGCGGACGTTCCGTACGCCGGGTATGCCGGTGGTGCCGGCGATCGGGGTGTGCTTCTCGATCTGGCTGATCACGTTCCTGGCGTGGCAGACCTGGGTCCGGTTCGCGGTGTGGTTCGTGATCGGCATGGTCATCTACTTCACCTACTCCTACCGCCGCTCGAACCTGGCGCGGGCGGAACGGGAGGCCTCCGGCGCGGGGGACGGCCCGGGGATGCTGTGAGCCACGCCCGCTGACCGGGCGGCGGTCGTACGGCGGGGGCCGGCGGGCGTGGGTCCGCCGGCCCCCGCCCGTCTCTCAGAAGACGAACGGTCCGGGCGACTGCTTGGACGTGGCGTTGCAGGTGGCCGTGATGCCCAGCACCACGACCTTCAGGGACGTGGCCTCCAGGCGGTCGCCCGCGGCGACCGTACCTTTCAGCGGTCCGGTGGAGACCGGACTGCCGGCCGGGATCGCCGGGTTGGCCTTGCCGGTGAACTGTGTGGTCCCGGAGCCGTTCTTGGTGAGGGTGAGGGTGGACGCCACCGAGTTCGCACCGATGGGTATGGGTGAGGTGATCGCCGAGGTGGAGAGGCTGATGGTCGCGGCCGTGCCGTTCTGGGTCGCGGTGAGCGTCCCCGTACCGGAACCGTAGAAGCCGCAGTTGAAGGAGAGGGTGGCGGTGCCGGGGGTCACCGCGGGGGCGGCCGGTGCCATCGCGAGGGTGCCCGCGGTGGCGACGGCGACGACAAGTGCCGTACGGAAGCCGAATCTGCCGGGTCTGAGGTGCTTCATAGGGGGGTTACCGCCTTCATGAGGGGGGTGCAGGTCCATGGCACCGGCCGTCGAGGGGTGCGGGAGGAACGACAGGCAGCCACCCGGGGGCCGCGGTCGGACCCCGTGCCGACACACCGTCCAGATCTGACGGACGGTCAGCGACCTGAATCGCTGCCCATTGAGGCACGCGCCCCTGAAGAGAGCAAGGCAGAACCCCATGATTTTCGGGGTGCCGGGCCCATGGGACGACGCGGCAGGAACACCCTTCTCATGCGTCACACTGCGCTGCCACCAGGGCCTCGCCGACCGCCGTCCGGAAGTAGAGCACGGACCGTCCGGCCCGGCGGCGGCCGACCAGCCGGGCCTCCGACAGCACCTTGAGGTGCCGGCCGACCGACCCCAGCCCCTGACCGGTCAGCGCCACCAGCTGAGTGGTGCTCTTGGGCGTGCCGAGGAGGACGAGAACGCCCGCCCGCGCGGGGCCCAGCAAGGCACCCAGCTGCTCGGGCGCCGCCACCCGGCCGGTCCCGGCCAGCGCGCCCGAGCAGGGATACACCACGGCGGAACGGTGTCCGCCCGCGGCCGGGCGCACGTCCCACGAGACCCAGCTCTGACGCGGGGTGACCGGGACGAACAACAGCTGCGCCCCGGCGAGTTCCCGCGGCGGGTGGTCGTCGGCCGCCGTGATCTGCAGCCGGTTCGCGCCGAGCCAGCGCATCCCGGGGCGCATCCCGTCCAGCGCCGCGGTCCAGCCGCCCCGGCTCAACTGCGCGCCGCGGGCGAGGACATCGGCCTCCAGGACCCGCCGGCGCCGTGGCCAGTACGGCAGCACCGCTTCCTGCCACACCCACTCCAGCAGACCGGCGGTGCGCTCGGGCAGATCGTCGGCGCGGCGCAGCGGGCCGGGGAGCGGCCGGCCGCCCAGGGACACGGCCAGATCGGCGCGGGCGATATCGGGCGAGGTCGCGCGGACGGCCGCCAACTCGTCGGTGAAGGACGGCGCTTCCCCGGCGCCTTCCGCGGCCGGGGTGGGGGTCAGGAAGGTCGCGTTCCAGCGGTGCCCGAGAGCGGCTCGGACCAGGACGGCGGTGACCGGGTCATCGGCCAGCCGTCCGCGATAGGCGGGCCCATGGCGCGCGAGCCAAGCACTCTCCCCCGGATGCGCGGCCGAGCCGCGGTGCAGGGTCTTCAGCGCGGCGATGGTCTCGGCCAGCGGGGAGAGTACGAAGCGGCTTCCGGCGAGGGTGTCCGCGCTGACCTCCCACCAGCCCATCTCCTCCGCCCTCTCCCCCGCCCCGCGCGGCTCGCCGTGGTTTCGCCGACCCGCGAAACAGTAACGCCCCGGCCGCGCGGCCCCCGAGACTCCCGAACCGTGCGTACCTACCGACAGCTCTTCCGTACACCGGAGTTCACCCCGTTCTTCCTCACCACCGCCCTTCAGGTGGCGGCCCAGACCATGAGCGGACTGGCCCTGGGCCACCGGGTCTACGCCGCGACCGGCTCGCCGCTGCTCTCCGCCCTCGCCATGTTCGGGCCGGCCCTCGCCCAGGTGATCGGTGCGGCGACCCTGCTGTCGGCGGCCGACCGGATGCCGCCGCGTGCCGCGCTGACCGGCCTGGCGCTGCTCCTCGGCCTCGGCACCGCCGTCCAGGCCCTCCCGGGGCTGCCCGTGTGGGCGGCCTTCGCCGTCCTCCTGGCGCTGGGCCCGGTCTCGTCGCTGGGCGGCGGAGTGCGCTACGGGCTGCTCCACGAGATCCTCGCGCGCGAGGGCTATCCGCTGGGCCGCTCGGTGCTCAATATGTCCGACGGGCTGCTACAGATCTGCGGGTTCGCGGTCGGCGGGGTGCTGGTGACCGTCCTGTCGGCACGCGGCACCCTGCTCGCCGGCGCCGCGCTGTACGCCGCCGCCGCGGTCGTCGCCCGGTGCGGTCTCGGCCCGCGGCCCCCGCGCGCCGCGGGCCGGGCGTCCGTGGCCGACACCTGGCGGAACAACGCCCGCCTGTGGTCCGCCGGCCCCCGCCGCACCGTCTATCTCGCCCTGTGGGTGCCCAACGGGCTGATCGTCGGCTGCGAGTCCCTCTATGTGCCCTACGCGCCCCGGCACGCGGGCCTCCTCTTCGCCTGCGGCGCCCTCGGCATGCTGACCGGGGACGTCCTGATCGGCAGATGCGTCCCCCGGCGGTGGCGACCACGGCTCTGCGTCCCGCTGTGTCTGCTGCTCGCCGCGCCCTATCTGCTGTTCGCCGTCCGCCCGGCGCTCCCCCTCGCGGTGGCCGCGGTACTGCTCGCCACCGTCGGCTATGCGGCGAACCTCCCGCTCCAGGAGCGTCTGCTGTCCCTGACCCCGGACGAACTGAGCGGCCACGCCCTGGGGTTGCACTCCTCCGGCATGCTGACCCTCCAGGGTGTGGGCGCCGCCCTGGCCGGTGCCATCGCCGAGCGCACCTCGCCCGCGACCGCGATGGCGGCGATGGCGGCCGCGTCGGTCGCGGTCACACTCGCCCTGGCACCCGGGCTGCGCCCGGTGGTGCCGGAACGTCAGACGGCGCAGGACGAAGACAGCACCCGGGCCGACCGGAAACCGGCCGGAAAACTCGCCCCGGCGCACCGGGAATTACCCCCTCCCCGGACCTCGACAGGGGCGTGAGAGCCACCGCACCCCAGGCCATAGGTGACACCCTTCACCCCCTCACCCCAGCCGCGCACACCGCCGGTGACAGCATCCCGACATCCCCTCCGATCTGGGCTTTTGTCCTCATCGACCCTACGATCGCCGCGGAGGAAAGGGGGACCGGATGGACCGGGACATCCGCACCATGGACGACGTACTCCGGCTTCTGGACGGCCTGTTCGCGCCGGAAGCCGACCGCTGGACGAGCGAGGGGGCCGCATGGTGGGACGGCTTCTACGCGGACCGGGACAGGGCGGTGCCGTTCTTCGTGGCGAAGCCGGACGAGCACCTGGTCTCGTACCTCGAACGCGGGCTGATCGCCCCGGGCCGGGCCCTCGACCTGGGCTGCGGGCCGGGCCGCAATGCGCTGCACCTCGCCTCGCTGGGGTTCGAGGTGGATGCCGTCGACCTCGCGCCGGCGGCCGTGGCCTGGGCCGAGGACCGTGCCCGGGAGGCGGGCGCGCAGGTCGCCTTCCACTGCGGCGACGCCTTCGGGCCGGCCGGTGACGCACTCAGCGGTCCGTACGACCTGATTCACGACTCCGGCTGCTTCCATCATCTGCCGCCGCACCGCCGCATCAGCTACCTCGCCCTCCTCGACCGGCTGCTCGCACCCGGCGGCCATCTCGTGCTCACCTGCTTCGCGGCCGGCGGGATGGGCTCCGAACTCCCCGACGTCGAGTTCTACCGCCAGTCCCGCCTGCACGGCGGCCTCGCTTACAGCCCCGAGTCGCTGCGCCGGATCTTCTCGGACCTGACGGAGGTAGAGCTGCGGCGTATGCATGACGAGCCGCCGGAGTCCCCGTACTTCGGCGAGGCCTTCCTCTGGGCGGCGCTGTTCCGCCGCGACGCCCGGGCATGAACCTCAACGGGCCGTGGGGCGCGGCCGGGCGCGGCGCCCCGAGTGCTCAGCGGCTGCCGCTGGGCAGGGGGTGGCCTTCCGCCGCCCGGGCGGCAGTGTGGGCCAGATGACCGGCGGCCGACTCCGCCAGGGTGCGCAGCGCCGGGTGCCAGGGGCGGGCCTGCGGTCCGGTCAGTACGAGGCGGCGTGAGGTCTGCGGCGTCAGCGGGAGCAGGACCAGGTCGGCGGGGATCAGCGAGCGGGAGACCTCGGACAGGACGGTCACGCCGATCCCGGCCTGCACCATGCGGATCAGCGTCGCCAGGTCCCGCACCCGGTGCGTGGGGGAGAAACGCAGCCCGGCCCGGCGGTGGAGCGTACGGACCCGGGCCTCGCAGCCGTTGGGTGAGGTCAGGAACGGGTCGTCCTCCAGGTCGCGGAGGTCGACACCGGGTTCGTCCGCGAGCGGGTGGTCCCGGGGCAGCAGGGCCCGGTACTCGTCCGTGGCGAGCTGGATGCCGGGGTCGGCCTGGGGCCGCCTCCCGGCGGCGGCCGGGGCAGGGTCGATCAGGATGGCGGCATCGGCCGTCCCGTCCTCCAGCCAGGCCGCGACCTCGCCGCTGTCGCCCTCGAAGACCCGCACGGTGATCCGGGGCTGATCCTCGCGCCAGTGCCGGAGCAGGCCGGGGACCAGCCCCTGGCAGACCGTCGGTGTGGCGGCCAGCCGCACGGTGCCGGTCATCGTCCCGGTGACATCGGCCGCGATCTCCTCCACGGCCCGGACCGCCGACAGCGCCATACGGGCGTGCGGCAGGACCCGTTCACCGAGCGCGGTCGTCCGCACGGGGTGGGCACGGATCAGCAGCGGGGCGGCCAACTCGCGTTCCAGGGAGGCGACGGCGTGCGACACCGCCGACTGGCTCATGCCCAGGTCGGCGGCGGCCGCACTGAACCCGCCCGCGTCGACGACGGCGAGGAAGGCCCTCAACTGGGGCAGATTCAGGGTCATGCGGGGGCCTCATATCCCTATGACGGCTATGCGTTGGATCAATGATGCCCGGTTCGGTGACGCTGGCTCCGTGCCGCCGGTTCCGGCGGCGACACCCCGAGCAGATGCCGAGGAGAGCCATGCCGTACTTCCGGGTCACCGTCCCCGACCCCGACCTCCCCACCGACGTCCAGCGCGCCCTGGCCGAGGGGCTGACGCGGCTGGCGGTCACGGTGCTGCGCAAGTCCGCCGCGCGCACCATCGTCCACCTCAACCTGGTGCCGCCCGGCCGCTATTACATCGACAGCACGCCCCTGACCGACGGCCGTGACGCGCATGTGGAGGCGAGCCTCACCGCGGGCACCAACAGCGCCGCGGAGAAGGCCGCCTTCATCGCCGCGGCCGATGAACTGCTGACGGACCTCCTCGGCCCACTCCCCCGGTCCGGTGTCGCGCTCCACGAACTGCACCCGGAGAGCTACGGCTACAACGGGGTGACGCAACTCGACTACTACCGGCGGGCCGCGGCCGCGCCGGCCACTTCGGAAGCCGCCGCCACACCCGCCGTCGCCGCCCGCTGAAGCCTTTCGCCCAGTTGTGCGCTCGTAACGGATCCGTAGCCGAGCGCCCGGCGGATGAGCAGAAGCAACAACGTCCCGCCCGCTCTCACAGGAGAGCGGGCGGGACGCACACGGTTCGCTCCAGGTTGCGCCTATCACTCGGAGGGGTGGTGGAAGCTGGGGCCCTGCTGGTCCCCGTCGCCTGCGCTGCCCGGGATGAGGAAGCCGCGGAGCGGGGGACGATCATCACTGCCGATAGCCGCTTCCGCGATCCGCATGGACCTTACGAGATCGGCGTACTCAGGGTTGATCCACTCCATGGCTTTCCCTCTCGTCGCGGAATGGCAGGCTAGCCCTTGGGCTTAGGGATGGTCACGATCGGCCCGCTGTCGTCCGAGTGCTGGCACTTGGCGGCCACCGACACCAGATCACCGTCCGGCGGTCCCCACAGATCAACATTGACGCTGTACCCGGCTTCCTCGACCAAGGCCGTGGTGCGGTCGATGACGTCCTGGTCATAGCGGGCGGGGTCGGGTTCCTCGGGCCGGTGGTGAACGAAGGCACCGAGCCTCGCGCACAGTTCGGCGTAGGTCTGGGTGTGCAGGATGAGCGCATGCCACCCCGCGTCGACCACGCGGGACGGGGCCAGGCGCGCGGTGGGAAACAGGGCGCAGGTGGCGACGAACGCCAGTGCCTCGGAGACGATTACCGCAGCGTCGTCCTCCGAGACGTCGGGGTTGTCGGTCTGGACGGTGGAGCTGACGGCGTCGAACTCCACCTGGGTCAGTAACGATCGGGCAGACTTGTCCATGGTTCTCCTTGGATGAGGTGCGATGCCTCGCTGTGGAGGCCGAACCCTGTCCCGGCCGAGCAGTCCGGCCAAGGAGTTTCGGCCGGGACGGGGGTATAGGTGCGGTTATGGCACAACTCGCCGGCAGCGCCGCCACCATGGCATGGGATGCCGGACAACAGCGCCGGGCGCAGGACTACTACCGCGTGGCGCTCCGAGCCGCGCACGCAGCCGGCGACACCCACTTCGGGGCCAACGTGTTGGCCGGCATGGCGCGGCAGATGCTGTACGTCAACCATCCACAAGACGCCCTCGAACTGGTCCGGCTCGCCCAGGAAGGCGTCCGCACCTCGGCAGGACCGCGGCTGCGCGCGATGCTCCACACCCGCGAGGCGTGGGCCTACGCGGCGATGGGGCGACATGCCGCCTTCCATCGAGCGACCAGGCACGCCGAAGACGCCCTGTCGTCAGCAGCCGGAGTCGAAGAGCCCTACTGGATCCACTACTTCGACACCGCCGAATTGGCCGGCGTGACCGGCGGACGGCTGGACCTTGCCCGCACCGATCCTCACGAGCACGCCGCGGCCGCATCGCAGGAGATCCTGGCGGCGCTCGCCCAACGCGGACCGGACGCCGGCAGGAGTCACGCCCTCGACTGGATCGGGTTGGCCGAGTGCAGCTTTCTGCTGGGTGACGTCACCGGCGCCGCGGAGACCACGCACCATGCGGTGAGCGCTGCTGCGCGCACCCAGTCGGGGAGGGTCCGGCAGCAGCTCGCGCAGCTCTACCCCTATACGGTCGGCAAGGGCGTACCCGGGCCAGTGCGTGAGGCCCGGGACAAGATCCGCGATCTGCTGGCAAGGTAGGGAGACGCAAGGGAATGACCACCATCGCCGTGACTGGCCACATGGACCTCGCGGAAAGCACCGTGCCGCTCGTGCAGGAAGAACTCAGAGACCTGCTACGCGACCACCAGGGCGATTTGGTCGGCGTCACCTGCCTCGCGCGTGGTTCGGACACACTGTTTGCCGAAGCTGTGGTTGAGGCCGGCGGCCGACTGGTCGTCATCCTGCCCTCGCGGGACTACCGGCAGGCCAAGGTCAAGCCCGATCACGCTCCTGCATTCGACCGCCTCGCGGCTGCGGCCGAGGTGGTCACGATGCCCTACGACACGGCAAACCGTGCGGCGTATGAGGCAGCGAATGGTGAGCTGCTGAAGCGCGCCGATCGGCTCGTTGCCGTCTGGGATGGCGCGCCGCCATCGGGGAAGGGCGGGGGCACGGCGGACACAGTCGAGCAAGCGCGCAGCGCTGGCGTGCCGGTGGACGTCATCTGGCCGAGGGACGCCCGGCGTGGCTCCTAGCGCCGCATCATCCGCATCAGGACGACCACCTGCGCCCCCACCTCCGCCCCCGACCGCTTTGTGCAGTCGGTCCATCTGGACTGCGCCGGCCACGACCTGACCTACCTCACCAACCGAGGATCCGCGCTCGGGTCGTGAACTGGCCTTCACCGTTCGCTCCCGGGAGGGTGCGCCCGGCTCCTCGACAGGAGCCGGGCGCACCGGAGTTACTCCCGCGGCACCTCTTGACGCGCAGTGGGCCGCCGCCAAGAATGAGCGCGCTCTGACAACGTTGTCGGCCGTGCAGGCCGTGTGTGCTCGTCCGCACGGGCCGGCCGGCAGTCCGGCGACCCAACCCCCGGAGGTCCGGATCCATGCCATGGCTCAGTCGTACCCGGCTGCGTACCGCGGGCGCGGTGCTGGCGGCCGCGCTCATCGGGAGCGTGCTCGCGGTCCCCGCCGCGCAGGCCGAGCCGCCCGGCGGCCCGCTCACCGACCTGGTCAACCCGTTCATCGGCAGCCAGAAGGACGGCAACACCTACCCGGGCGCCGCCGTACCGTTCGGCATGGTGCAGCTCTCCCCGGACACCGGGCACACCACCGGCTACGGCTACGACGACGACCACATCCGCGGCTTCAGTTCGGTGCACATCTCGGGTGTGGGCTGCGGGCTCGGCGGTGATCTGCCGGTACTGCCCACCACGGGCGACATCACCGAGACCGACTATGCGAAGTACGCGGCCGGCTACCGCCACGACGACGAATCGGCCCGGCCCGGCTATTACCGCGTCGGCCTGACGTCCTACGGCGGGATCACCGCCGAGCTCACCGCGACCGCCCGCACCGGGAAGCAGCGCTACACCTTCCCGGCCACCGACAAGGCCAATGTGCTGCTCAATACGGGCCAGTCGCTGCACAAGACGGTCTCGACCCGGGTCGAGGTACTGGACTCCCGCACCATCCGCACCGCTATCACCGGCCGTGGCTTCTGCCAGGACACCAAGCCGTACACCGTCTACACGATCACCCGCTTCGACCGGCCGTTCACGTCGTACGGGACCTGGGACGGCGACAAGGTGACGGCCGGGTCCAAGGAGTCCACCGCCACCGGTCGGCACGGGGCCTACGCCCGCTTCGACACCCGCACGGACCGTACCGTCGAGGCGACCACGGCCCTCAGCTATGTGGACGCGGCGGGCGCCGCCCGCAATCTGCGGGCCGAGGGCGGCAGTTCCTTCGACCGTACGAAGGCCGCGGCCGACAGCGCCTGGGAACGGCGACTGGGGCTGGTGAAGGCCCGGGGCGGCGACCGGACACTGCGCCGGACCTTCTACTCCTCGCTCTACCGGTCCTTCCTCGCGCCGAACATCGGCAGCGACGTGGACGGCCGCTATACGGGCTGGGACCAGCGGACCCACCGTGCCGAGGGCTTCACGTACTACCAGAACTGGTCGTTGTGGGACACCTATCGCACCCAGGCGCAGCTGCTGGCGCTGCTGGCGCCGGGTGAGTCGCGCGATATGGCGGTGTCGGTGCTGCGGATCGCCAAGGAGAGCGGCTGGCTGCCCAAGTGGGGTTACGGAACGGTCGAGACGAACATCATGACCGGCGATCCGGTCACCCCGTTCCTGACCAACGCCTATCAGCAGGGGCTGTTGCGGGGCCATGAGGAGGAGGCGTACGCGGCGCTGAAGAAGAACGCCGACGGAGTGCCACCGGCCGATTCGCCGGCCGTGGGCCGGGAGGCCAACGCGCCCTACCTGAAGGCCGGCTTCGCCCCGTACGTCAAGGGCCGTCCGCACACCAAGCCCGGCGACTCCGACTTCGACCACGGTGCGTCGGCGACCCTCGAATACGCCCTGTCGGATGCGATGCTGGCCCAGATGGCGCGCGACCTGGGGCACGGCAAGGACGCCGACCGGTATGCGGCCCGCGCCCAGAACTACCGCAAGATCTTCGACGGTTCGACCGGCTTCTTCCGGGCCCGCGACGCGCAGGGTGCCTTCACCGGCCCGGCCGACCCGGCCAAGAGCGAGGGTTTCCACGAGGGCACGTCCTGGCAGTACCAGTGGCTGGTGCCGCAGGATCTGCCGGGGATGCTGCGGCTGATCGGCGGCAGGGACCAGGCCGATGAGCGCCTGGATGCGTTCTTCGCCTACCAGAAGCTGCTGAAGGACCCGGAGAAAACGGCCCGCGAGGTGTGGGTCAACGGGCCCTACGACTACTACAACGCCGACAAGTACAACCCGCAGAACGAGCCGGATCTGATCGCGCCGTACACCTATCTCTCCACCGGCCGCCCTTGGAAGACGACGGATGTGGTGCATGCGGCGCTGACCCTGTTCACCGATGCGCCGTCCGGGATGACCGGGAACGACGATCTGGGGACGATGTCGGCGTGGATGGTGCTCTCCTCGATCGGGGTGTTCCCGGTGCAGCCGGGCACCGACAGCTGGGGGCTGAGCACCCCGGTCTTCGACCGGGTGGATCTGACGCTGGACCGGCGCTACTACCCGTCAGGGCACTTCACGGTCACGGCGCCCGGCACCTCCGCCACCGACCGCTATGTGCAGTCGGTCCGGCTGGACGGCGCCGGCCACGACCGGACCTACCTCACCACCGAGGATCTGCGCTCGGGTGGTGAACTGGCCTTCACCGTGGGACCCAAGCCGTCCGGCTGGGGTACCGGTGACCAGGCCGCGCCGCCGCCGGTGGGCACCGCCTCAGCCGCGCAGCAGCAGTCCGGCCGCTAGGGCTGAGATGACCACGGCGGAGAGCAGCGCGGTGACGACGCGCCCCCGTGGGCCGGTCAGCGTCCTGCCCAGCACGGTTCCGCCCGCGGCCAGGAGCAGTTGCCAGCTCACGGAGGCGGTGAGCACGGCCGCCACGAAGGCGGCGGGGCCGGCGGCGCCGTCACCCAGGGCGTCCGCGCCACCGGCCAGCACCAGCGCGGAGAAGTAGAGAATCGCCCAGGGGTTGATCAACGTCAGCCCCAGGAAGGCGAGATAGGCCCGGCCGGGGCGTCCCAGGACGTCCCGTTCCGGGCCTTCTTCCTCGCCGCGGTGGCGCAGGGCCCGTACGGCGGTCCGGAGCGCCATGGCGAGCAGGACGACGGCGGCGAGCTCGCGCAGCGGGACCGCGACGGGGGCGAGCGCACGGGAGAGGGCGGCGCCGCCGGCCACCGCGGCCAGCGCGTAGAGGCCGTCGGCGGTCGCCACCCCGAGCGCGGCCGAGGCACCGACCCGGAACGAGGTCCGGGCGGTCACGCTCACCAGCAGTACGGCCAGCGCGCCGACGGGAACGGCCAGCGCATAGCCCGCCCACAGGCCCGGCAGAAAGGCATCGGTCAGGATCTCGGTCATGCCGTCCACCTTCGGGCGGGCGCATGTGGTGGGTCCATCGAAAGTTTCCACAGCGAACCGTGTGGCATCTCCGCACGGTGGGAGCGGGGGTCGGGCGTCTACGCTTTCCCCGCATGATCGATCCCCGGTTACAGACCCTGCGCGTCCTGCATCAGCGGGGCACCGTCACCGCGACCGCCGAGGCGCTGCATCTGACCCCGTCGACGGTCTCCCAGCAGCTGCGGCAGCTGTCGGCCCGGCTGGGGCTGGAGCTCCTGGAGCCGGCCGGCCGCAACGTACGCCTGACTCCGGCGGCGTTGGCGCTGGTCGAGCACGCCGATGCGCTGTTCGCGCGCTGGGAGGAGGCCCGTGCGGATCTCGCGGGATACGGGGACGGGGTGGCCGGGCGGCTGCGGATCACGGGGGTGGCGACGGCGATCGCCGGGGTGATCGCACCGGCGGTGGCGCGGCTGCGCGAGGAGCTGCCGCGGCTGGCGGTGGAGATCGGCGAGGACCCGGGCGAGAACCGCTTCGAGCTGCTGCTGACCGGCCGGGCGGATATCGCCGTGGTGATTCCGGCGCCGGGCGGCCCTCCCCCGGGCTCTCGGCGTGCGGACCGGGAGCTGCCGCCGTCGGACGATGCGCGCTTCACCCAGCGGCCGGTGCTGGAGGAGCCGCAGGACCTGTTGGTGCCGGCCGGGCACCGGTTCGCGGGGCGGGTGGCGCACGGCGTGACGCTGGCGGAGGCGGCCGGGGAGAGCTGGATTCGTGCCGGGGATCCGGCCGATCAGCATCAGCTGCTGTTGACCGCGTGTGCCTCGGCGGGCTTCACCCCGCGGGTGCGCCATGACGCGGTGGACTGGTACGCGGTCGCCGCCCTGGTCGCGCACGGCTTCGGGATCTGTCTGATACCGAGGCTGGCGCCGGTGCCGGAGCGCTGCCCGGTCGTACGGGTGCCGCTGCGCGGCGAGCCGCTCCCGGTACGGCGGTTCCTGGCGGCCGTGCGGCGCGGCAGTGAGCGCCGGCCCCCGGTCGCCCGCGGGCTGGCGGCGCTGCGCGCGGCCGCGGGCGAACGGGAAGCGAAGGGGGTGTGAGCGGGCGGGTCAGGCCTGAAGGGCCTGCCAGAACTCGTCGAAGGACATCCGGCCGTCGCTGTCGGTGTCCTTGGCCTTGATGACCGCCTCGGCGACCGGGCCGGTGACGAACGGGTCGCCCATCTCGGCCATCGCGTGCTTGAACTCCTCCGGCGTGACCTGGCCGTCGCCGTCCGCGTCGAACCGGTCGAACGCCGCCCTGGCCTTCTCCATGTCTGCCATGTGAGGTGCCCCCTTCGTGGTGCTGCGCAGTGCTGCGCGGTGGTGATACCTGGTGATCTGACCTGCGTACATTAGCGGACCGTCAACAAGCGTCCGGCCGCGCCCTCCGCCGGGCCAGGTAGGGGGCGGTCCGGCTCCCGGGCGCGTCCGCGACCTCGGCCGGGGTGCCCGTCGCCACGATCCGGCCGCCGTCCGCGCCACCGCCGGGACCGAGGTCGATGACATGGTCGGCGCCGGCCACCACCCCCATGTCGTGCTCGACGACCACCACGGTGTGGCCGGCGTCGACCAGACCGTGCAGCTGGCGCAGCAGCACCTCGGTGTCGGCGGGGTGGAGGCCGGTGGTGGGCTCGTCGAGGAGGTAGAGGGTGTGGCCGCGGCGGGTCCGCTGGAGTTCGGTGGCGAGCTTGATGCGCTGGGCCTCGCCGCCGGACAGCTCGGTGGCGGGCTGGCCGAGCCGCAGATAGCCCAGGCCCACTTCCTGGAGGGTGCGCAGACTGCGGGCGGCGGCCGGGATGTCGGCGAGGAAGTCCGCGGCCGTGTCCACGGTCATCGCGAGGACCTCGGCGACGGTGCGGTCACGGTAGGTGATCTCCAGGGTTTCGGGGTTGTAGCGGGCGCCGTGGCAGGCGGTGCAGGGCGCGTACGTACCGGGCAGGAAGAGCAGTTCGACGGCGACGAAGCCCTCGCCCTGGCACGTCTCGCAGCGGCCGCCGGTGACGTTGAAGGAGAACCGTCCGGCGGTGTATCCGCGGGCGCGGGCCGCGTCGGTGGCGGCGAAGACCTTGCGTACGGCGTCGAAGAGGCCGGTGTAGGTGGCGAGGTTGGAGCGCGGGGTCCGGCCGATCGGCTTCTGGTCGACGCGCACCAGCCGGTCGATCGCCGCCAGGCCCTCGGCGCCGGCGAGTTGTGCGCGGGCCATCGGCCCGGCCTCGGCCGCCTCCTCGCCCGCCTCGGGCGCCCCCTCGCCGACGTGCTCCCGCACGGCCTCCGCGAGCACCCGGGTGACCAGCGTCGATTTGCCCGACCCCGAGACGCCGGTGACGGCGGTGAAGACGCCGAGCGGGAAGACGGCGTCCAGACCGCGCAGATTGTGCAGGCTGACGCCGCGCAGCGTGAGGGTGCCCGCGGGGCGGCGTACCGTGCGCGCGGCGGGCGGTGCGGTGTCGAAGAGGAAGCGGCGGGTGGCCGAGGCGGTGGCGTCCGCGAGCCCGGCGACCGGCCCGCTGTGCAGCACCTGACCGCCGTGTTCCCCGGCGCGCGGGCCGATGTCCACGATCCAGTCGGCGCGCCGCACCACGTCCATGTCGTGCTCGACGACGAACAGCGAGTTGCCCGCTTCCTTGAGCCGGCCGAGCACCGTGAGCAGGGCCTCCGTATCGGCCGGGTGCAGGCCGGCGGACGGCTCGTCCAGGACGTAGACGACGCCGAAGAGGCCGGAGCGCAGCTGGGTGGCCAGCCGCAGCCGCTGGAGTTCACCGGCGGACAGGGTGGGCGAGGGCCGGTCCATGCTGAGGTAGCCCAGCCCGAGTTCGGTGAGCACCTCGATGCGGGCCACCAGGTCGCGGGCCAGTGTGGGGGCCACCTCGTCGTCGGCCCGTGCGGCGGTGGGGCGCAGCAGCTCGGCGAGGGCGCCGAGCGGCATCCCGGCGAGGGTGGCGATGTCCTGGCCCTCGAACGTCACGGCCAGCGCCTCGGGGCGCAGCCGCCGCCCGGCGCACACCGGGCAGGGCTCGGCGACCATGAACCCCTGGACGCGCTTGCGCAGCGTCTCGCTCTTGGAGTCGGCGAAGGTGTGCAGCACATAGCGCCGGGCGCTCATGTACTGGCCCTTGTAGGGGCGTTGGATGCGGCCCACGTCGCGTACGGGGTGGACGGTGACGACGGGCTGTTCGTCGGTGAACAGGATCCAGTCCCGGTCGGCCTGCGGCAGCTCGCGCCACGGCCGGTCGATGTCATGGCCGAGGGCCGCGAGGATGTCGCGGAGGTTCTTGCCCTGCCAGGCGCCGGGCCAGGCGGCGATGGCGCCCTCCCCGATGGAGAGCGCCGGGTCGGGCACGAGGGACTGCTCCGTGACGCGGTGGACGGTGCCCAGGCCGTGGCACTCCGGGCAGGCCCCGGCCGCCGTGTTGGGCGAGAAGGCGTCGGAGTCGAGCCGTTCCGCCGTGCCCTCCGGGTAGTCGCCGGCGCGGGAGAAGAGCATCCGCAGGGTGTTGGAGAGGGTGGTGACGGTGCCGACCGAGGAGCGGGAGGTGGGCGCGGAGCGCCGCTGTTCCAGGGCGACGGCGGGCGGCAGTCCGGTGATGTCCTCGACCTTGGGCGCGCCGACCTGGTGGATCAGCCGCCGGGCGTAGGGGGCCACCGACTCGAAGTAGCGGCGCTGCGCCTCGGCGTAGAGGGTGCCGAAGGCGAGGGAGGACTTGCCCGATCCGGACACCCCGGTGAACGCGACCAGCGCGTCCCTCGGGATGTCCACATCGATGGTGCGGAGGTTGTGCTCACGGGCGCCGCGCACCCGTACATACGAGTCGGCCATCCCTCCATGATCGGGCACCGCCGGCGGTGATCGGTCACCGCCTCGGGGTGTCTCAGCCGGCGGCCGTGGCGGCGCCGATCGCCGGGAACCGCCCCGGCACCGGCCCGGAGCCGCGTGGTCACCGTCCCATCGTCAGCCCGTCGGCCCCGGCGCCCCGGCTCAGCACCGCCTTGCCGATCTCTTTGCGGATCCGGTCGTGCCCGCCGGTCCTGGTGAGATCGCGTACCCGGACCCGTGCCCCCTGCTGGGCGAACTGCGGGACGTACTCGGCCGCGGTGACCCGCCAGCGCTCACCGGCGCGGTGCGGCGGGGCGAACCGGAAGCGGGCGATGCTGCCCCAGTTGCCGCTCGGCTGCTTCATGACGCCGGAGAGCTGGTCACCGAGGCCGTAGACGACCCAGGTGCCGTTGACCTTCTCGTACGGCTGCGGGGTGTGCGCACGGGTGCCGACGATCAGATCGATATCGGGCCGGCCGCCGGTCTCGGAGGCGGTGAGCAGCCGGGCCAGCCGGATCTGCCGCGCGTCGGGGGCCGTTCGGTACTCCGTCCCCCAGTACGGACTGACGACCACGACATCGGCCCCGGCCCGGCGGGCCGCCCGGGCATCCTTGACGATCCGCTTGGCGTCGAGCAGATTCACCGCCCATGGCGCGTACGCCGGACGCCGCCCGCTCCCGGTGCCGTAGGTGTACGCGAGCTGGGCCACCCGTGCGCCGCCCGGAGCCCGCAGCAGCGCCGGACGGGCCGCCTCGGCGGCGTCCCGGGCCGAGCCGGCATGGCGCAGCCCGACCGTGTCCAGCGCCTCCAGGGTGCGCCGCACACCCGGCACACCGCGGTCGAGGGCATGGTGGGAGGCGGTGGCACAGGAGTCGTAGCCGGTCGCCTTCAGTGCGGTGGCGATCTGCGGGGGCGCCTGTAGGACGGGGTAGCCGGTGAAGGGCCCGGTCAGCGGTCCGAGTGGCGCGTCCAGATGACACAGCGCCAGATCGGCGGCGGAGATGACCGGCCGCACGCCCTTGAGCATCGGCCGGTAGTCGTACCCGTCGTGCGCTGCGTCCCGCCGGGCCGTGGCGAGCACCTCCCGGTCGGAGGGGTGGACGTCCCCGGCGGCGACCAGGGTGAAGGGCTGCCTGTCGGCGGCCCGGGTGACGGGGGCGCCGGCATGGGCCCGCGGGGTGGGTTCCGGGGAGGGCCGCAGGGCGGGCCGTGGGACGGGGTGCGGGCGGGTGCAGCCCACGGCCAGCGCGGCGAGCAGGACGACGGCTGCATACCGGGTGTGCGCGCTCATCCCCGACAGATATCAGCAGGGACATGACCGGAAATGCCGCGAGACGCCGGTGTCCGCGGCTCTCCCCCGTACGGATTCACCACTGCCGCCATCGGGCGGCCGGACGGCTCACGGCGTGTCCGCTTCCGTCTCCCCATCGAGGGCCGTCGCCTCGTCCTGCGCCGCCTGTGCCTCGGCCGGGCGGTCCAGCGCCGCCAGCACGTCACCGAGGGTGCGCAGGGCGCCCGCGAGACGGTGGCGGCCGAGGAGGCCGATACCCGCACGGTGGAGGTCGACGGCTTCCTCGGCGTACGGCAGCGCCTCGGCCGGCCGGTCCAGCTTCGCCAGCAGCTCGCCGAGGGTGTGCAGCGAGACGGCGAGACCGGCCCGGTAGCGGCGGTCACCGGCCTCGGACTCCGCCACCCGCCGCCAGAGACGGACGGCTTCCCGGGCGAACGGCAGCGCCTCCGCAGGCCGGTCCAGTTGCAGCAGCAGCCGGCAGTGGGCGCGCAGGAACAGGGCGAGCGCGATACCGCGGCGCGGGTCCGCGTCGGCCGCTGCCAGGTCACGACGGAGCTCGACGGCTTCCGCCACCAGCGGCAGCCCCTCGGCCGGCCGGTCCAACTGCCCCAGCAGCTCGCCGAGGAAGCACAGGGACCGGGCGAGCGCGATACGGCGGAGCGGGTCCGCGTCGGCCTCCGCCAGACCGCGGCGGAGCGCAATGGCTTCCTCGACGAGCGGCAGCGCCGCATCCGGCCGGTCGTGCTGCTTCAGCCAGGAGGCCTGGTAGTGCAGGGCGGCGGCGAGCGCGGGGCGGCCGCGGTCGGGGTCGGCCTCGGCCAGCTCGCGGTAGAAGGCGACGATGTCCGCGGGCTCCCTCTCCAGGGCGGCGGCTTCGTCCTTCGCGGCCTGCGCCGCGGCCGGCCGGACCAGCGCCGTCAGCAGTTCGCCGAGAACGCCCAGACACATGGCGAGGACGGCGCGATGACGCGCGAGTTCGGTGTCGGCCAGTGGACGACAGAGGTCGACGGCCTCCTCGACATGCGGCAGCGCCTCATCCGGCCGGTCCACCTTCGCCAGCAGCTCACCGAGGGCGCACTGGGACCGCGCGAGCGCGAGTCGGTAACGAGGGTCCGCATCGGCCTCCGCCTGAGCACGGTGCGTGGCGACGTCCCTCCTGGCCGCCCGCAGCTGCCCGCCCCACCGCAGCCTCGCCACCCTCGCGCCCCACCGGCGCCCTTCTTTCCGCACCATCACGTCACCGTTCCCACCACCGTCGTCCCTCCGGCCAGCCTTGATCACCCCCACGGCCCGCAGCGACCGCCATGCGGGTAGTTCCGCGCGCGGGCCCGGCGCGTCACGTCCGGCCCACCCACCACAATCGGCCATCCGGGGACACTCCCCGGCGTCGGTCGAAGGGCGCGCCTCACGCTGATGGCCTGCGGCCAATACCTCGCCGGGGCGATCGGCGCCCGTCATGTGCGGGTGTCCGGCGCCGGCCACGCGCCGCATCAGGACCGGCCGGACGAGGTGAACGCCGTTCTCGCCCGGCTGTGGGAGAGCTGACCCGGGCCGACCGCGAGGGGGCCGGGGCGTGCCGGGAGCCGGACCGCGGCCGCGGCCGTCAGGCGACGTCGATGCCGTACTCCTGCACCAGTGCCTCCAGGCCGCCGGGGAAGCCCTTGCCGCCGCCTACGAAGTCCCAGTCGCCGCCCGCCCGTTGGCGGAACGAGCCGAGGACGAGGGCGGTCTCGCCGCGGCGTCCCTCGGAGACCTCCAGCTGTCCCAGCTCCTCCCCCGACGCGTCCAGCAGCCGGATCCGGGCGTCGGTGAAGCCGGAGAGGTCGGCGTCGGGGTTGACCTGGGGGTCGATCGCCGCGACCAGGACCAGCCGGTCGGCGTCCGGCGGCAGCGCCTCGAAGCGCACCTGTATCGCGGCCCGGTCGGGTGCGAAGCCGGGCAGTATCCGCACCGAGCCGTCCGGGTTGCGCGGGTTGTTGTAGAAGACGAAGTGGTCGTCGCTCAGGACGCTGGTCCCCTTGCACACCAGGGCGCAGACGTCGAGGGCTACCTCGCCGGACCAGTTCATGCCGAGGATGTTGTGGTCCGGCGCCTCCTCGGCGACCGCGGAACCGGCCGGAGCGTCCGTGCCGAGCCGTCCGCGCAGCCCGTACCGGCCGAGCAGATCGACGAGTTCGGAGCCGGCGATCAGGCTGAGGGGTTTGCCGTTGGCGAAGGTGTGGGAGCCGGGGCCGAAGCGGGAGGTCGTCACCAGCACGCCCTTGTTGGCGCCTTCGGCCTGGACCGTGCCGTAGAGATCCCGCACGGCGGTCGGCGGGACGGTGTGGCGGTAGCGCTTGACCTGCACCACGATCTTGCCGCCGCGGATCGGGTCGGGGTCCAGCGCGTCCACATCGACCCCGCCGTCGCCGGAGCGCTGGGTGGTCACGGCCTGCATGCCCATGGCGCGGAACAGCTCGGCGATCAGGTTCTCGAAGGCCAGAGGGTCCATCTCATACAGATCCGGTTCGCTGTCGGTGCCGTGGGCGACGACCTCGCCCCCGACGTCGCCCGGCAGGCGTCCGGGGCGGACCGCGGTCCGCTGGTCGGGGCGCGCGGCGAGCTGCCCGCGCAGCCCCTCGGTCAGGCACTCGACCGCGCTGACCTGCGCGAGGTGGAACGCGTCGAAGGCGCCGCGGGCCGCCATGACGGTCGCCAGATACACCTGGGCGGGGCGGCCGGTCACCGGGTCCACATCGTCCACGAACCCGTTGAGCGCCACCGAGTCCAGCGTGCCGTAGGTGTCCGCGGCGAAGAGGTCACGCAACACCAGCAGCACGCTCTGGGCCAGGACATCGCGGTAGAGCGCCCGGCGCTGCGCGGCCGGCCGGGCGGTCTCCTTCTCCTGGTCGGCGGTGGGCATGTACCGGACGGATTTGGTCTCCGGCACGATGTCGTAGCCGGGGAGCTCCCAGTCCAGGACGAGCTGGCGGGCCGCCGGGTCGTACGCGGCGGCGACCTGCCGGGGAAAGCCCTCAGGCCAGGCGGTGGAGGAGTACAGCGCGGCGGAGAAGTATTCGACGGCGGCGTCCGGGTCACCGTCGCGCAGGCCGGACAGCAGCTCCGCCATCCCGGCGTTGTGCTGCCGGATCCCGGCGAGGGTGCCCGTGGCCCACTGGTCGTACTGCTGCCGGTAGGCCGCGAGTTGGGCCTGCCGCCGGCTCTCGGCGGCCTGTGCGGCATACCAGTCCTGCTCGTAGCGGGCGCGGGCCTCCCCCTGGGCGCGGTCCCGGCGGACGCCGACCTGCCAGCCGCCCGGCGGGGCCTGATAGCGCGCCGGGTCGGGCATCGGTACCGGGGTGGCGAGAGCGCCGGGCGCGAACTCCTCGATGCGCTCGCGGCGCAGCAGCGCGTCCGGGGAGAACGCGGGGGCGCGGCAGCCCTCGGCGAGCAGGCCGGTCAGTGCGGCGACCCGGCTGTCCAGCTCCTCGGTGCGGCGGCGGGCGTCGGCCTCGCGCTGCTGCCGGTAGGCCGTCTGCCGCTCGCGGTGCATCCGCGCCATGGCCCGTTCCGCGTCCCTGGCCTGCCGTTCCTGGTCGCGCTGCTGCTGTGCTCGCGCGCGGCGCTGGGCTTCCTGCTGGCGCTGCTGCTGCCGCTGCGCCTCGGCCCAGATGGCCATTAACCCGTGGGAACGGCGGCTCATGTCGCTCTGTGTCCTCCCCCCGGGGCGGCTGCCCCCGGACCCTGTGGAAGCGGTTTCACCTGCGCTGTTGGTGAGACTTTAGCGGGGGAGGGAGCGGCCGGTCACGGTCGGGTAGGAAGAATCGGCCCCCTTTGCGGGAGCCTTCGCGGGGGCTTCGCGGGTGCCTTCGCGGGTGCCTTCGCGGGTGCCTTCGCGGGTGCCTTCGCCGGGCGTGTGTCGGCGCCGCTACGGGCGTCGCCCGGCCGCCGCCCCGGGCCCCCGGCCGGGCTTCATCCGACCGCCGCCCGCAGCTTCGGCGAGGCCGTATGCGGTCGTGGGACGTCCTTCCGGTGCGTCGGTGGTGCGGTGCCCCGCACGTTCCAGCCCTCGGGGTACGGGTCGATTACCTGCGGGTGCATCGTGGCGGCCCGAGGCCCTCTGGTGCGCCGGGTGGTACGTCCGGTACCTCTCGCAGCGGGGACGCGCCGTTTCGTCCCACCGCCCGCGCCGTTCCGTCCGTCCCACCGCCCGCGCTCTACCGCCCGCACCCGGTACACCCCGCCCTCCCGGCCGTCACGAAGGGATCCCGCCATGGACGACCTCCTGCACTTCCGGGCCGCCGGCACCAGCCTGGTGCTGGACGTGTCCGGTACCGGTCTGCCGCGCGTCGTGCACTGGGGCGCCGACCTCGGTGCGGTCGCGCCCGCCCGGCTCAGCGGGCTGCGCGCCGCCGACGTCCCCCAGACCGTCCCCAACGCGCTGGACGAGCCGGTTCCGGTGAGCGTGCTGCCCCAGCAGTCCGCGGGCTGGCCCGGCACCCCGGGGCTGAGCGGGCATCGTGCGGGCCGTACCGCCGCGCCCGCCTTCACAGTGCGTGGCGGGTCCGTGGAGGACGAGAGCCGGCGGCTGACCGTCGAGGCGGTGGACCCGGACGGCGGTCTGGCGCTCACGCTGAAGGTCGGGCTGACGGATGCCGGGCTGGTGCGGATGCGCGCGGCGGTCACCAACACCGGCGACGGGCCCTACCACCTCAATGGGCTGACGCCCGCGCTGCCGCTCCCCGCGCAGGCCACCGAGCTTCTCGATCTCACCGGACGGCATCTGCGCGAACGTGCCCCGCAACGACATGCGTTCACGCTGGGCACGCATCTGCGGGAGGGCCGGCGCGGGCGCACCGGCAGCGATGCGACGCTGCTGCTGACCGCCGGGGAGGCGGGTTTCGGCTTCCGGTCCGGTGAGGTGTGGGGGCTGCATGTGGCCTGGAGCGGCAACCATCGCACGCTCGCCGAACGCACCCCGGCCGGGCAGGCGGTGCTGGCCGGCGGCGAACTGCTGCTGCCGGGCGAGCTCCGACTGGCCCCGGGAGCGACCTACCACTCCCCCTGGCTCCACGGCTCCTACGGACGCCACGGTCTGGACGAGCTGGCCGGTCGCTTCCACCGCGAGTTGCGGGCCCGCGACGGACACCCGGCCTCGCCCCGGCCGGTCACCCTCAACACCTGGGAGGCGGTCTACTTCGACCAGGACCTGGCCACGCTGGAGCGGCTGGCACGGGCCGCGGCCGAGGTCGGCGCCGAGCGGTTCGTGCTGGACGACGGCTGGTTCCGGGGACGGCGGGACGACCATGCCGGGCTCGGTGACTGGTATGTGGACCCGTCGGTCTGGCCGGACGGGCTGCGGCCGCTGATCGACACCGTGCGGGGGCTGAGGATGCAGTTCGGGCTGTGGGCCGAGCCGGAGATGATCAACCCGGACTCCGATCTGGCCCGTGCACACCCGGACTGGATCCTGGCCGACTCCCCGTCACGGCTGCCACCGGCCTCCCGCCATCAGCAGGTCCTCGATCTGGCGCGCCCCGAGGCGTACGCCTATGTCCGCGAACGGCTGGACACCCTGTTGCGCGCGCACCCCATCGACTATCTGAAGTGGGACCACAACCGGGACCTCGTGGACGCCGCCGCACACCACCAGACGACGGCCACCTACCGGCTGATGGACGAACTGCGGATGCTGCACCCGCAGTTGGAGATCGAGTCCTGTGCGTCCGGTGGCGCACGGGTGGATCTGGGCGTACTGGAGCGTACCGACCGGGTGTGGACCAGCGACTGCATCGATGCACTGGAGCGGCAGCACATCCAGCGCTGGACCGGGCTGTTGCTGCCGCCGGAGCTGCTCGGCGCGCATGTGGGGGCGCCGGTCGCGCATACGACGGGACGGCGGCACACCCTCGATTTCCGGGCGGGGACCGCGCTGTTCTGTCACTTCGGGATCGAGTGGGACCTGACGGCGGCGAGCGCGGCGGAACGGGCGCGGCTGGCCGAGTGGGTGGCGCTGTACCGGGCGCTGCGGCCGTTGCTGCACAGCGGGACGGTGGTGCGCGGCGACCATCCCGACCCGGCGCTGTGGGTGCACGGTGTGGTGGCCGGGGACGCCGGGCGGGCGGTGTTCGCGCTGGTGCAGATGGCCACGAGTGTGCAGTCCCCGGCCGGGCGGGTGCGGCTGCCGGGGCTGGAGCCGGACGCGGACTACCTGCTGTCGCCGCTGGCGCCGGGGGACCGCCCGGAGGGTCCGGTCACTTCCCCGCTGCCCTGGTGGGAGCGGGGCGTGACCCTGCCGGGACGGGTACTGGCCGAGGTGGGCGTGCAGGCGCCGACGCTCTTCCCGGAGCGGCTGGTGCTGCTGGAGGCCGTACGGCAGTGAGCCGGTGACGGGAACGCGATCGGTCATCCGTGGCGGGGATGCAACCGGCCGTCCGTGGCGGGGATACAACCGGCTGTCCGTGGCGGCGAGTTCGACTCCCCTGTAGGGGCGCCGCCCGCTCCGGCACCGAAAGTACGGGCCCCTGGCACTGATTTCGCCTGCGCGTTGCCTTCTTTCCTTTATGGCATTACCTTTGTCGCGTGACTACCGGGTCGGCCATGTGCCATGAGCGAGTGAGGTTCCCGGTCACCACGTGACCGCCAGGCGGGCGCCAAGAGGCCCGCCCCCTCCGCTCTTTCAGCTTTCGCGCGCTGCGCGCTCTCCTTTTCCTGCGGGTTCGGCTCGCGTACGGGTTCCACCCTGCCCGCGCCCCGCTTCCGCACGCATCTTTCGCGCAACCGCGCGCCCTTTCCGTATCCGCCTTTACGGCGCCCGCGCCCCGGACGAATGCTTTTCGCCCGAGGTCAATTCGCCCTGCCCGATGAGCGGCTCCCCGTCTCCCCCGCAGGGTTTCTTCGCGCTGCCCGCATACCTCGGCGGGCTCACCCGTACTTTCCCATCCTGGAGAAAACACCGAATATGCCGATCGATTTCAACCGACAGATCATCGAGGAGTTCCGCGCCAACGGCGGGCGTGTCGGCGGCCCCTTCGAGGGCGGCCGACTGCTTCTGCTGACCACTACGGGTGCGCGGTCCGGCGCCCCGCACACCACTCCGCTCGGTTACCTTCCCGACGGCGGTGGACGGGTCCTGGTCATCGCCTCGGCCGCCGGCGCCCCGAAGCATCCGGCCTGGTACCACAACCTGGTGGCCCATCCCCGTGTCACCGTCGAGGCCAGCGTCTTCACCTATGAGGCGCAGGCCGTTGTCCTGGAAGGCGCCGAACGCGACCAGGCCTTCGCCCGCGCGGCCGCGACCGATCCCGGTTGGTCCGACTACCAGGAGAGGACGGAGCGCATCCTTCCGGTGGTGGCCCTGGAGGAAATCCCGGCCGGGCCGCCGCAGATCAACGCGTCCTCGGCGGGCGCGGCACTCAAGGCCGTACACGACGGATTCCGCCAGGAACTCGCCCTGATCCGCAAGGAAATCGCCGCATCGGGCCCGGGGCTCGGCGCCCAGCTCCGGGTGAACTGTCTGACCCTCTGCCAGGGGTTGAACAATCACCACACCGGTGAGGACGCCGGAATGTTTCCGATGCTCGGCCGGAACCACCCCGAACTCGCACCGGCCCTTGAGCGACTTCAGGAGGAACACCAGAAACTCGCGGTCCTCCTCGCCGCCCTCCAGAAAGCCATCTCCACCCAGGACGCGGATCCCCAGCAAGTGCTCGCCGAAGTCGAGCGCCTCACAAAGGAGGTGGAAGACCATCTCACCTATGAGGAAGAGCAGTTGATTCCGGTCCTCGACGGCGGAATGTGCTGAACCGCGGGATCCGCCGGGCGGGCACGACGGTCAGATGACGCCGTCGTGTCCCGCCCAGTACGGATCCCGTAGCAGCCGCTTGAAGAGTTTTCCCGACTCATCGCGCGGCAGCCGCTCCTCGAAAACCACGGCCCGGGGGACCTTGTACCCGGCGAGCCGCGCCGCGACATGGGCACGTACCGTCTCGGCGCTCAGCAGCACGCCGGGTTCGGTCTCCAGATGCACGGCGAGGACCTCGCCGAACTCCTCGTCGGGGATGCCGAAGACCGCCACGTCCTGGACCCCGTCGAGGGCCAGCAGACAGCCCTCGATCTCCGCGGGGTAGATGTTGACCCCGCCGGAGATGACCATGTCGTTGCGGCGGTCGCTGAGGTAGAGATAGCCGTCGGCGTCGAGATGGCCGATGTCGCCGATGGTGACGTACCCGGGCAGGCCCGCCGCTTCCATGGCGGCGCGCTTGTCCGGGTCGCCGAGGTAGGTGAACCGGGGCCAGTCCTCGGCGGGTTTGAGGTAGATGTCGCCGGTGGCGCCGGTCGGCAGCGGCTCCCCGTCGGGGCCGAGCACCTCGACCCCGCAGGTGCCGGTGGCCCGTCCGACGGTGCCGGGGTGGGCCAGCCACTCCGCGCTGTCGCACCAGGTCACGGCGCCGGTCTCACTGCCGCCGTAGTACTCCCGGAGCACCGGTCCCAGCCAGTCGATCATGGCGTGTTTGATATGCGGCGGGCATGGCGCCGCGGCATGCACGACCGAGGTGAGCGAGGACAGGTCGTAGCGCTCACGGACGTCCTTGGGCAGTCGCAGCAGCCGTACGAACATCGTGGGCACCACCTGCACCTGCTCGATGCGGTGGTGTGCGATCAGCCGGAGGAACTCCTCGGCGTCGAAGCGCGGCATCAGCGTGATGTCCAGCCCGGCCGCGAGCGCGAGGACGGCGTGCTGGCTGGGCGATGCGTGGTAGAGCGGGGCGGGGATGAGCGTACGGCCGCCGGGGGCGACGGCGAAGTACTCCAGGAACCGCAGCACCGCCTCCTCCAGCCGGTCAGCGGCGACGGGTTCGCGCAGCACTCCCTTGGGGCGGCCGGTGGTTCCGGAGCTGTAGATGATGGTGGGCGGGCGTTCCGCGGCGGCCTCGGGCAGCGGTGCGCGGCCCTCCAGCCAGTCGTCAAGCAGCGGGTGTGCGCCGGTGGGCGGCGGCAGGGCGATCCCGCAGGCGGCCGCGACACCGGCCGGGACGGCCACCTCGACGATCCGTACGCCGTCGGGCAGCACGGCGGACACCGCGGCCAGCAGATCGGTGTGTACGAAGACGACCTTGCTGCCGCTGTCGGTGAGCACATGCCGCAGCTCGTGGTGGCGGAAGTGCCAGTTGACGGGTACCGCCGAGGCACCGAGGAGCGCGGCGCCGGCGGTGATCTCCAGATGGGCGGGCTCGTTGCGCAGCACCACGGCGATCCGGTCGCCCGGCTCGACTCCCCACTCCACCAGGCCGTTCGCTATCCGCGCCGCACGGTCGAGGAAGGCCGGATAGTCGCGTTCATGGCCCGCACAGCGGATGGCCGGGGCCCCGGCGGCGGATCGGACGACGGCTTCCATGGTGCCTCCAGTGAGTGCGACCGGCTCGCTCATTGAACCGGCAAGGGGCGCTACCCGCCAGGGCACTGACCATGCGTCAGCACCGGTTCCGGCCATCGAACGCCCCCTTCTCGGCCACTCCCCCGCACCCCTCTTAGATCCGAGGTCTCCCGGCTCACCAGCGGTCAACTCCCCCAACTCTGCGCCTCTTTCCCCAAGGTGCTCCGATGTTTGTGGCGCCCGGGGTCTTCCGGTCCGGGTGCGGGGGCTGCACCATGCGGGATGGCACAGGAGGCACGTACGTGACCAACTGACCCGAGGAGCGAGCGATGCACAGCCGCACAAGACGGTTCGGGCTGCTGGGACTGACGGGGGCGCTGGGCGCCCTGCTGCTGACCGCCGGCGGCCCCGGGGCCGCCGCGCAGCCCCCGCCCCGGCCCACCGCCGGCCCCGGCACCAACCACGCCACCGACGACCCCTTCACCTCGGCGCGCACCTCGTGGTGGCGGCAGAGCCGCTTCGGGATGTTCATCCACATCGGCGCGTACTCGAATCTGGAGGGCGAGTACACCCGGCCCGACGGCACGGTCTGCCGCAACGCGGAGTGGATCAAGCGCGAGTGCCGGATCCCGGACGAGGAGTACGAGCGGCAGGCAGCCACCTTCAATCCGTCCGCCTTCGACGCCCGCGCGATCGTCCGGGCGGCGCAGGACGCCGGTCAGCGCTACATAGTCATCACCGCCAAACACCATGACGGCTATGCGATGTGGCCGACGCGGCAGAACACCTGGAATCTGCGCGATCACTCCGCCTTCGACCCGCGGCGCGACCTCCTCGCCGAGCTGAAGAAGGCCGCCGACGCCGCCGGGATCAAGCTCGGCTTCTACTACTCGATCTGGGACTGGCACGACCCGGACTTCGCCGGCCCGGGCACCTTCCCGCGCTACCAGAAGCGGATGTACGCCCAGCTCAAGGAGCTGATCGACACCTATGACCCGGCGCTGCTGTGGTTCGACGGCGAGTGGGACACGGACAACCCCACCAACCCCTGGTCCCGCCGGGACGGTGCGGACCTCCAGGCGTATCTGCACACCCTGAACCCGCGTCTGATCGTCAACAACCGCGTCGGCAAGCGCGAGGTGGTCGACGGCGATTTCGGCACGCCGGAGCAGGAGATCCCGGCGGAGCCGGTGGACGGGCAGCTGTGGGAGAGCTGTATGACGCTCAACGACCACTGGGGCTTCGCCAAGTACGACACCCACTGGAAGTCGTCGGAGACCGTGCTGCGCAATCTGCTGGACGTGGCCGGCCGCGGCGGCAACTATCTGCTCAACGTAGGGCCGGACCGGCTCGGGCGCATCCCGCAGCCGTCCGTCGACCGGCTGCGCGAGACCGGCCGCTGGCTGGCCGCGCACGGTCAGGGCGACGCGGTGTACGGGGCCGGGCACACCGGGCTGGTGGCGGACCCGCCCTGGGGCGCGGTCTCCCGCCGGGGCAACGAGCTGTATGCCTCGGTCACCTCCTGGCCGGCTGCCGGCGCTCCCCTCCACCTCACGGCCAGGGCGCCGTTCGACATCACCGCCGCCCGGGTGCTGGGAAGTTCCCAGCAGGTGAAGATCGCCCGCTCCGGGGACGGCTTCGACCTCACTCCGTCCGGCGCGGCCACCGATGCGCGGGCGAGCGTCATCCGGCTCACCATCCGGCCGCCGGCCGCGGCGCCCGCCGGCAACGGCACCGGGCTGACGGCACAGAGCTGGGCCAATGACTCCTTCTCCGGCCCGCCCGCGGCGACCGCCGTCGACCCGACGGTGAACAAGTCCTACCGCTTCGACGGCTCACCGGCCCCGGAGATCCCCGCCGATCACTTCAGCACCCGCTGGACCGGCAGCATCCAGCCGCGCTACGACGAGACGTACACCTTCACCACGGTCTCGGACGACACCGTGCGGCTGTGGATCGACGGCAAGCCGGTGATCGACAGCGCCACCCCACACGGCCCGAAGGTCGACAAGGGGACGGTCACCCTGAAAGCCGGTCACCGGCACCGTATCCGGATCGACTACACGGAGCAGACCGGCGAGGCCCATATGAAGCTGCTGTGGTCCAGCCCGAGCCAGGACCGGCAGATCGTGCCACGGGGTCAGCTCTACGCCGACTGACCTCGGCCGGGGACGGGAAATCGACCGCCCCCGTTGGGCCGTTCGGGTCACCGCGGGCCCTGAGGTGACCGGCCCTGCGTCGGGGCGCCGTTGTCGGTGCCCGCTCCTATGCTCGGGGAGCATGGACAACGACGAGATCCTGCGAAGCCATGGCGAGGCTCTCGCGCTCTTCGGGACCCGGGTGCATGCCGTCCGCGACGACCAGTGGGACGGCCCCACGCCGTGCACGGACTGGTCGGTGCGCGCGCTGGTGAACCACCTCACCGCCGAGCAGCTGTGGGTGCCCCGCCTGGTGCGCGACGGCGCCTCGATCACGGACGTCGGCGCGGAGTATGACGGCGATGTGCTCGGGGACGACCCGGCCGGAGCCTGGGACCGCGCGGCGGTGGCCGCCGTGGCGGCGTTCGCCGAGCGCGGTGCGCTGAACCGCCCGGTCCAGCTGTCCTACGGCACCCAGCGGGCCGGCGCGTACTGCACCCAGATGATGGCCGACGCGGTGGTGCACACCTGGGATCTGTCCCGGGCGATCGGCGCCGAGGAGCGGCTGCCCGACCACTTGGCCGCGGCGGCGCTGCGTGAGGTGGAGCCGTATGCCCCCGGGCTCTCCGCTTCCGGGCTGTTCGCCCCCGCGGTCGAGCCGCCGGCGGACGCCGACGCGCTCACCCGGCTGCTGTGCCTGCTCGGGCGCCGGCCCTGACCCGGGAGGGAGGCCCACGGGTCAAGGCCGGCGCCACACCTGAGATCAGCCGATCAGTCGATGCCGCGGAAGATATTCGGCTCGGCGGGATCGTCGTCACAGCCGGCCAGGCGCACCGGGGCACAGCGGTCCCAGACTTCCAGATTGCGGACTTCCTTGATCCGGCCTGGCCGCTCGCCCCGCTTCAAACGGGGCTGCTTGTGTTGAGCCTTATGCACAGCCACCACGCACTCCTTCATCGAGGTATTGGTTCCGACGCGGTGGCGCCTCTTTCACAAACCGGGAGGTCAGCCAAGGTTTGTGGCGTTCCCGCGACGGGCCAATGGTGTTGGCGTCTCCCAGAAAGGTCGTCCGTCGCCCCTCAGAGTAACGACGCCGCACGCGGCGCGCTCGACGTTTTCCGTTGCGGAAGTCAAGTCCTCGGAAAGCGCGAATAACGCCCCCCTCAATGACGGGGCAAAAGGGTGAGTTTTGTGATGCACATCACTCACTCCAACGGCCCTGCGGTTGCTGCATTCGCCTCGCTCCTCAACGCTGGGAAGGAGCGAAGGATCCAGCCACCGAAGCCGCGCGCCATGCCGCGGAGCGCGCGGCCGCGGTGCTACCCATGGGCGGGTGGCATGGTTCTCCGATTCCGGTTACTGGCTCGGGCGGCTGGTCTTCCAGCGCACGCTGGCCGTTCTCTATGTGGTCGCGTTCCTCGCGGCGGTGCGGCAGTTCCGGGCACTGATCGGTGCGCGCGGCATGCTGCCGGTGCCCGCTTACGTGGACATGGTGCCGTTCCGCGCGGCGCCCTCGGTCTTCCACTGGCACTACTCGGACCGTTTCTTCGCCCTGTGGTCGTGGAGCGGGGTCCTGCTCGCCGCGGCGGTGGCGGCGGGGGCCGCGGACGCCGTGCCGCTGTGGGCGTCGATGGTGCTGTGGGCCGCGCTGTGGGCGATGTATCTGTCCATCGTGAACGTCGGGCAGACCTGGTACGGCTTCGGCTGGGAGTCGCTGCTGCTGGAGGCGGGCTCGCTGGCGGTGTTCCTCGGCAATGCCGAGACCGCTCCCCCGGTGACGGTCATGTGGCTGCTGCGATGGCTGCTGTTCCGGGTGGAGTTCGGGGCCGGGCTGATCAAGATGCGCGGCGACACCTGCTGGCGGGATCTGACCTGCCTCTACTACCACCATGAGACCCAGCCGATGCCGGGGCCGCTGAGCTGGTTCTTCCACCATCTGCCCAAGCCCCTGCACCGGGTCGAGGTGGCCGCCAACCATGCCGCCCAACTCGCCGTGCCGGTCCTGCTGTTCACCCCGCAGCCGATCGCGGGGTGGGCGGCGCTCGTGATGGTGGTCACCCAGCTGTGGCTGGTGCTGTCCGGCAACTTCGCCTGGCTGAACTGGGTGACCATCGCGCTCGCCCTGTCGGCGGCCGCCCCGCTGTGGGCGCAGCCCGCCGCGCCGCTGCCGGCGCCGCCCGTCTGGTTCGAGGTCCTGGTCCTCCTCGCCACCGCCGGGGTCCTCGCGCTCAGCTACCGCCCGGCCCGCAATCTGCTGGCCCGGCAGCAGCTGATGAACACGTCCTACGAGTCGCTGCATCTGGTCAACTCGTACGGGGCGTTCGGCAGTATCACCCGGGTCCGCCGGGAGATCGTGGTGGAGGGGACGGCGGACGCGGTGACCGGGCCGGACACCACCTGGCTCGCGTACGAGTTCCACGGCAAGCCGGGTGCGGTGCGCCGGCTGCCGCGCCAGTTCGCGCCGTATCACCTGCGGCTGGACTGGCTGATGTGGTTCGCCGCGCTGTCCCCGGCCTACGCACAGGCGTGGTTCGTGCCGTTCGTGGCCCGGCTGCTGGAGAACGACCGGGATACGCTGCGGCTGCTGCGCGGCAATCCGTTCCCCGATCTGCCGCCGGCCCGGATCCGGGCCCGGGTCTTCCGCTACCGCTTCACGTCCTGGCGGGAACTGCGGGATACCGGGGCGTGGTGGCATCGCACCGAGGAGCGGGAGTTTCTGCCGCCTCTGGCGCGGTCAGCTCTGCGCGGAAGGCGATGACCATATCGCGGGCATGGCGCAGTCCGATGCGCGTGAAGTCCTTTTCCAGCGCGGCGAGTTCGGCCAGGGTCTCCTGCTCGTCGCGGCCGAGGCGGGCACGGGACTTGGCGAGGCCGAGCCGGGAGAGCGCCACGCCGCGCGGCTCCTGCATCTCGCGGAACTCCGCCAGCGAGAGGGTGTAGGTCTCCCGCGCCGACTCGTAACGGCCCGCCCGGTAGAAGACGTTGGCGCGCATCTTGTGGTTGTACGCGAGCGCGCTCGCCAGGTCCATCGTGCGGCAGATGGTCTCCGCCTCCGACAGCAGCGCCAGCGCTCGGTCCGTCTCGCCCTGTACGGAAAGGACATCGGCGACACCGCGCAGCGACCAGGCGCGGCCGCGGGCGTCATCGGCCTCGGCGGCGATCCGGGCGGACTCCTCGAACAGCTCCAGGGCCTTGTCGTAGCCGCCGGTGTTGCGGTGCATCTGGGCTATGCCGGACATCGCCCAGACCATGTGGCGGGCCTCGCCGTGCGCCCGGCCCTGTTCGAGCAGTTGCTCATGGAGCTCGGCGACCGCGGCGTAGTCGCCCTGTATGCGACCGGTCTCGGCGAGGCCGGCGAGCGAGTAGCCGTGGGCGAGGCGGTCGCCGCTGCCCTCGGCCAGCGCGACGGCGTGGGTGAGCAGCCGGCGGGCGAGCGGCAGGGTGCCGCACTGGCGGGCCAGGGTGCCGCCGCTCCACAGGGCCCAGGCCATGGCGCCCGGGTCGCCGGCGGTGCGGGCGCTGCGGTAGCTCTCCCGCCAGGCGTCCCCCGCCTCCGTCACCCGGCCGAGCCGGCGGTTGGCCTCGGCGACCGCGAGTGCGGCCCGGGACCGCTCCAGCGGTGTGCCCGCGTCGGCGTGTGCCCGGCTCGCCGTCGCCAGCACCTCCTCGTAGGAGGAGTTCACACCCAGGGCCGCGCCCAACTCGCCCTGATATTCAGGGGCGAATGCCTTGCCGTACATAGATCCGTGGCCCTCTCGACTCATCTCCGTGCCTTGATCAACAACCTATGGGCGGTGGGGGGTCCGGCGAATCCGCCCGCGTATGGGTTGTGCCGTACGACTCGAGTGCTACGGATGAGGACCATGGTCATCTTGAGGATGTACGGGTCCGTCAGGGTCATCCCACCTAAGGGAGACCCGCGAGCCCGGCGCGCCGCGCCCCGCGGGGTGCGCTGCTTGCCCGAGCGGGCCGGGACGGGACACCCTGCTGACAACCACCCGAGCACGGACCACCGACCGCGAGCACGAGGTGTGGCATGGAAGCAGAAGACACCGGAACACCGGCCGGGACCGGGACCGGACGCCGGCGGTTCCTCGGCACCGTCGCGGGGCTCACCGCGACGGCCGGGACGGGGCTGCTGTCGATCCGGGACCCCGGACCGGCCCGGGCCACCCACCGCCCGGAACCCCGCCCGCCGCGCATCCGTCCGCTCTTCCTGGGGACCTACACCTCGGTCCCGGGCGGCGGTACCGGCGTCGGGTTCGGGACGTATGACACGGTGACCGGGCAGATCACGGCCGGCGGGGTGGTGGCGGGGGTCGCCGACCCCTCGTACCTCGCCCTGGCGCCGTCCGGCCGGACGCTCTACGCGGTCGACGAGCAGGAGCAGGGCGGGGTGACCGCCATGGCGCTGGGGCCGGGCGGCCCGCCCGCGGTGCTGGGCACCCGGTCCACCGGCGGCGCGGGCCCCTGTCATCTGTCGGTCCACCCCGGCGGACGCTGGCTGCTCAGCGCCAACTACCTCTCCGGCAGCGTCGCCGTGCATCCGGTCGACCGGGCCACCGGCGCCCTGGGCGAGCGCACCGATCTGGTCACCCACTCCAGCCCACCGCCCGGCCCCGGCCAGGACGGGCCGCACGCCCACCAGGTCCTCACCGCCCCGGACGGCCGCCATGTGCTCGCGGTGGACCTCGGCAATGACACCGTCTACACCTACCGGCTCGACACCTCGGCCGGAAAGCTGACCGAGGTGTCGTCCGCGTCGCTGCGCCCCGGGGCCGGCCCCCGGCATCTGACCTTCCATCCCTCCGGCGACTACGCGTACCTCGCGAACGAGGTCGACAACACGGTCGTGGTCTGCCGCTACGACCGCCGCAGCGGACGGCTCACCCCCGGTGCGCCGCAGTCCACCGGCACCGGTCCGGGCACCAGCTATCCCGCACAGCTCCTGGTCACCCGGCGCGGCGACTTCGCCTATCTCGCCAATCGGGGGCACAACAGCCTGACCCGCTATGCCGTGGAGGCGGCCGGGGCCCGGCTGCGGCTGCTGGACACCGTGCCCGTGGGCGGGGACTTCCCCCGGCAGATCGCCTTCTCGCCGGATCAGCGCTGGCTGTTCGCGGCGAACCAGAAGTCGGGTTCGGTGACGGTGTTCTCGGTAAACGCCGGGACCGGGGAGCTTCGGCGCGCGGGTGCGCCGTTCACGGCTCCGGTTCCGGTGTGCGTACTGCCTCGGTGAGCCCGGCGCACGGGTCGACGGTGGCCGTGCTGCCGGCCGCTTACGAGCTGCGGCGGCGGAAGGGGCCGGCCGGCCGACGCGGTCCGAGCCGCGTCGGCCGGCGGAGATTCCTAGGCGGCCTGCTGCTCGTAACCCACGAGCCGGACGCAGACGGCGAGGCCCTCGATGGCCTGCTCCAGCTCCGCGAGGCCCGGGTAGCTGGGCGCGATCCGTATGGTGGCGTCACGCGGGTCGTCGCCGTACGGGTGGGTGGCGCCGGCCGGGGTCAGCACGATGCCCGCCTGGGCGGCCCGGCGTACGACCTCCTTGGCGCAGCCGTCCGGCACTTCGAGGGTGACGAAGTAGCCGCCCTTGGGGTCGGTCCACCGGGCGAGGCCGGTGCCGCCGAGCTCCGTCTCCAGGATCCGGGCCACCATCTCGAACTTCGGCTGGAGCAGGGCGCGCTGGCGCTCCATGTGGGCCCGCACCCCGTCGGCGTCCCGCAGGAACATCGCGTGCCGCAGCTGGTTGACCTTGTCCGGGCCGATCGACCGCTTGGCGTTGTTGCCCAGCAGCCACTGCACATTCGCGGGCGACGAGCCGAAGAAGGCGACACCGGCGCCCGCCGCGGTGATCTTCGAGGTGGAGCCGAAGACGAACGCACGGTCCGGGTTCCCGGCCTCCGCGCAGGCGGCGAGCAGGTCGGCTATCTCGGCCGGCTCGTCGGTGAGGTGGTGGGCGGCGTACGCGTTGTCCCAGAAGATCCGGAAATCGGGCGCGGCGGCGCTCATCGCGGCCAGCCGGGCCACCGTCGCGTCGCTGTAGCAGACCCCGTCCGGGTTGCTGTACTTCGGGACGCACCAGATGCCCTTGACGGCCGGGTCCTCGGCGACCAGCCGCTCCACGACCGCCATGTCCGGCCCCTCGGCCGTCATCGGCACCGGGATCATCTCGATCCCGAACCGCTCACAGAGCGCGAAGTGCCGGTCGTAGCCCGGGACGGGGCACAGGAACGCGATCCGCTCCTGGTCCACCCAGCGCGACTCGGCGCCCGGCAGCACGCTCAGCAGGGCGTGCACCAGGCAGTCGTGCATCAGCTCAAGGCTGGAGTTGCCCGCCGCGAGAAGCTGCCCGACCGGGACCTGGAGCACATCGGCGAAGATCTCCCGGATCTCCAGCAGTCCCTGAAGACCACCGTAGTTGCGCACGTCCGTGCCGTCGGCGGCGGTGTGCCGCCCGGCCGGCAGGCTCAGCAGGTCCGCGGAGAGGTCGAGCTGCTCGGGCGCCGGCTTGCCCCGGGTGAGGTTCAGCGAGAGCCCACGCCCCGCGAGATCCTGATAGTCCTTGCGGGCCTGCTCAAGGAGCCCGCTCAGGGCGTCGGCGCTCAGCTCGGTGGTCATGGTGTTTCCTCTCAGGCCGGTGGCGCCGCGGGGACGGTGCCCGGGGCTTCGGTACTGCCTGCCGAGGATACAAACCGCCGTTCGAACGCCCCGGCCAGCCCCAGGCGGATCTTGCTAGGGCCCGGCATGACGGGGTTCCGGGCCTCTTCGCTGTACCCGTTCGCGGCTTTACACCCGTTATGGGCTTCGATGAGCGCTTTCCGAGGTGTGCGCAGATGGTCGCCGCTCCCGGCCACGAGGCACCGGCCCGCCGCCGGACGGCGAGGAACCCCGCACGGGCACCGCATCGTCGTACCGAGCATGATCGACACTCCTGACACCCGGAACCGGCGGCTCATCGAGGCGTGGGGGCACGTCTCGGCGGCCTCGGACGGCGCCGCAGCGGATCCGCTCGTACGGGACTGCGCCCGCCGCCTGCTTGCCGACCCTGGCGGCGAGCAGGCGCAGCTGTGGACGTTCGGGCTGGTGCGGATGGCCGGCTACCTCGCCTGGCGGCCGGGACCGGAGGCTGCCCGAAGTGCGCTGGACGCGCTCCTCGCCGTCGACCGGGCCCTGAAGGAAGTGCCGTGCCCCCATACCTCCCACCCGTATGAGGACGCCTTGAAGGAGCTCCTGGCGGACGAGGTGTGGCTGGCCGGGCCCGAGCTGAAGAGCCTGGTAGGCCCGGCGCCCGAGGGCGACACCTGGCGCTGCCCGGCCAACGTGGCCGGCTTCGCCCGGCTCACCGCCGACGTCCTCGACCCGTTCACGGTGGGCGGCCTCCCCGAGCGGATCCCTGCCGCCCACACGAGCCGCCTGAGCAGTCTGTCGTCGCTCCTCAACGGCTACCCCTACGGCGTCCCCGGCGAGGAGCTGTCCTTCCAGGCCGGCGCCCTCCCCCGCCGGCCGACGAAGGGGGTGCTCGCCGGGTATGTCGTCACCCTGCACGCGAGCCAGTGGTACGCGGCCTCCGGCCTGATCACCGAAAAGCCCGTGCTGGACGACATGATCACGGGCCTGGAGGCGGCGCTGCCGCTCCTGCGCGACACCTCCTGCCCGCACACCGCCGCCGAGCACCCGAAGCCGTCCGGCGACCCGAGCGGCGACGCCATGACCGGCTACTTCCTGCGCAGTCCCGGCGGCCGGGCCCAGCTCCGGGCAGGGAGCGCCGACGAGCTCCTGAAGGGGTGGCTGTGCCACGGCTTCCTGCGCGGCCTCGCCGAGGAGGCACTGAGCAATCTGCGCTACGCGCGGGACTCGCTCGCCGGCACCCGGGACGACCGTCTCCTGGACGGCACGTACACCCGCGCCGACGGACGGCTCGACATCGGCGCGCTCACGGACTGCTTCGACGCGGCGGAGTACGACAAGTCCTGGGAGGCCGAGAACGCCGTGCGCTGGGCCGCGCGGCGGTACGCGGCCACCGGGGACGACAGCCCGCGGGAGCGTCTGGTGCTGCTGCTCCTGGTCCTGTGGTGCGCGGAGGCCGTCGACCTGGCCCCGGACGTCGGCGAGGAGATCCGGGAGGTGCTCGTCGGCGTCCGGACCGCCGCGCCCGACGCGGCATGTGCGCACGACGAGGCCCATCCGCCCGCCTACCCGGACTTCCAGGCGCACCTCAACCACCTCTACGCACCGTCCGAGTTCGCCGCCCCGGAGGAGGCCCGGGGCGCCGAGGCCTGGGGCTGTCCCCGGTATCTGGCCGGCCTGGCCGAGGACGCGCTCGACACCCTGGCGTGACCACCGGGCCCACCAGGCGGGTCAGCCGGAGGTGATCACCCCGGTGGCGACCCGCACCGCCCACGCCGGTGGAATGAGCACCACACGGCCCAGCGGCCGCCGCGGCACGGGCACGCCCTCGTCGGGGCTCCTGGGCCGGGCGGGGTCCGGCACGCTCCCGGCCCGGCGGTGGCAACCAGGGCCGCGGGGCGTGGCGTTCGGGGGAAGGCCGGGTGTCGCAGAGGGGGGCCGGGGGGCGCGGCTCGTACGTTCGGGCGGCATGACGAACGCATCGGCTGATCGCGCTTCCGGCCCCACCCGCCGCACCACGCTGACCGGGCTCGTCGGCGGGGCCGGGGCCCTCCTGGCCGCCGGGTGCAGCGCGTCGCCCGCGACGGCGCCCACGACCCGTCGGACGGCCCGGGCCTACGCCTCGGCGAGCGATCCGACGCCCGGCGTGATGACGCTCTTCAAGGACCCCGCGTTCAACTTCAACGGGCTCCTCGCGCTCGGCGGATCCGGTTACGGCTCCGCCGAGGTGGGCGAGGTCCTCACCGCCGTGAACACGATCAACAAGGCCGGGCTGTCCGCGCAGTCGTACACCGAGACCTTCAAGACGCTCGGCGATCAGCTGCGGAAGCCGCCCAGCAGCGGAAAGCCCGACACCCAGACCACCCGCTTCCGTGCTCTGCGGGCCGCGCAGTACTACGCACAGGCGCTGTTCTTCGTCCTCGGCTCCGATACTCCCGGCAGCGAGGAGGCGCTCTACAAAGCGGGACGCGGCGCCTGGGACGCCTTCTGCGAGCGGTGCGACCCGGTTCCGGTGACGGCGCGCGTCCCGTATGGGAAGACCCCGTTGCCCGTGTGGTTCTTCCGGCCGGACAGTTCCGGCGAGCGGCGCCCGACCGTGATCCTCACGAACGGCAGCGACGGGCAGAACGTCGACATGTGGACCTACGGCGTGGCGGCCGCTCTTCAGCGCGGCTGGAACGCCCTGGTCTACGACGGGCCCGGCCAGGGCCAGTTGCTCTTCGTCGACCAGGTGGTCTTCACCCCGCGCTGGGAGAACGTCGTCACCCCGCTCGTCGACTGGCTGTCCGCCCGCCCGGACGTGGACACCGGCAAGATCGCCCTGACCGGGCTGAGCATGGCCGGGGATCTGGCTCCCCGGGCGGCGGCCTTCGAGCACCGGATCGCCGCTCTGGCGGCGATGCCCGGTGTCCTCTCCCCCTGGCTGGGCTTCCCGCCGGAGATCCGGGAGATCCTCATTCCGGGCAACAAGGAGAAGACCAACGCCATCTGGAACAAGGAGGTCGTCCCGGGGCTGTCACCGGCCGAGGCCGCGACGCTGAAGAAGCGCTTCGAACCCTTCTCGGCGCCCGCGATGCTCGCGGCCCGTGCGGGCAAGATGTTCACCGACTTCTACACCCCGGCCACCCTCATCACGTCGCTGGACATCACGGACGTCGTGCGCCGCATCAAGATGCCCACACTGGTGCTCGACTACGAGTTCGAGCAGTTCTATCCGGGGCAGCCGCGCCAGATGTTCGAGAAGCTGACGGCTCCCAAGGACTATGTGAAGCTCACCGCGGCCACCGGCGCACAGCTGCACTGCTCCCCGATGGCTCCGCAGCAGCACTGTGAGGTCGTCTTCGACTGGCTGGACGAGAAACTGTCCGGCAGCTGAGCGCCGCTGCGGGCTGCGCCCCGGGCCCCGTCGGTGTCCGGGCGCAGCCCGTACGGGGCTCCGCACAACGGCTCTAACCGGCCAGGTACTGCCGTAGCAGATCACCCAGCTCGGTCTCGAACTCGGCGTAGTTGCGGCGGAGTTGTTCACCCGGCCAGTTCTCCGGCAGGAGTTCGGCGGGCAGCAGCGGGTCGGCGAGGAGATGCCGGAGCGCGGCCGCCGCGACCGTGAAGCGGTCGGCGTGGGTGCCGGCGCGGTCCAGCGCGGCCGACAGGGCGCGGGCCCGCCCGGCCCAGCCGGTCAGGTCCCACAGCCGGCCGGCGAGGGCGGCCGGGTCGTCGTCCGGGGTGCCGGTGAACCAGGTGCACTGGTCGGTGACGACGGCGGGACGCGGCCGGTCGAGGTTGGCGGGGCGCAGCCAGCTGCCCTCGCGGAGCTCGGCCAGCCGCAGCGCGGCCATGGCCTGGCGCAGCGCGGTGCGCTCGGCCGCCGGGCGGCGTTCCGGGGTGGCGACGACGGCGATCTCCCAGCCGCCGCGCCAGGGGACGGTCCGCGGGGTGCGGCTCTCGTCCTGCCGGGTCTGGCGGGCCAGCAGCCGGGTGGTGAGGGCGTACGAGCCATCGGTCTGCCGCAGATCACCGGCGGCCACCATCCGGGAGAGCGCGACCCGGACGGTGCCCTCGGCGATGCCGAAGAGTTCGCCGACCCGCACCAGGGCGCGTGCGGGCAGCCGCGGCGGGTGGTGCCCGAGGAGGGTGCTCAGCACGATGGAGCGGGCGGTGAGCGGGCGCAGCGCGAGCGCGGCGGCCCCGGTGTCGTCGATCGTGCGGATGCGGTCGTCGTTCATATGTGCCGGAAATTCTAGCGAGGGCGGCTCCGGCCGGCATTACAGTCTTCCCACGGCTGTTCGGCTTCTGTAACGTCAACGGTATGACCGCCACCCATGAAGTCGTGAATCAGGCCCCGCCGCTGACCGGGTTCAGCACGGCGGACGAGCCGGCCCTGCTGGAGGCGCTGCGCCGGGACGGCGCCGAGTGGGGCGTGCGGGAGGTGACCGAGCTCGGCACGCTCGCCGGTTCCGCGGCGGTGCAGGAGCAGGCCCGCTGGGCGGAGGAGCAGCCGCCGCGGCTGCACACCCACGACCGCTTCGGGCACCGGATCGACGAGGTCGCCTTCCACCCGGCCTGGCATCAGCTGATGACCGTCGCGGTGGAGCACGGGCTGCACGCCGCGCCCTGGGCCGGCGGCCGCTCCGGGGCGCATCTGGTGCGCGCCGCGAAGTTCTATGTCTGGTCACAGGCCGAGGCGGGGCACGGGTGCCCGATCTCGATGACGTACGCCGCCGTCCCCGCGCTGCGGTCCGCTCCGGAGCTCGCCGCGCAGTACGAGCCGCTGCTCGCCGCGCGCAGCTACGACTTCGGGCTGCGGGCGCCGCTGACCAAGTCGGGCCTGATCGCCGGGATGTCGATGACGGAGAAGCAGGGCGGCTCCGACGTACGGGCCAACACCACGCGCGCGGTGCCGGCCGGCGACGGCACCTACCGCCTCACCGGCCACAAGTGGTTCACCTCGGCACCGATGAGCGATGTCTTCCTGGCACTGGCGCAGACCGAGGAGGGGCTGAGCTGCTTCCTGGTGCCCCGGGTGCTGCCGGACGGCACGCTCAACGGGATGCGGCTGATGCGGCTCAAGGACAAGCTGGGCAACCGCTCCAACGCGTCGTCCGAGATCGAGTACGACGAGGCGGTGGCCTGGCCGGTGGGCGAGCCGGGCCGTGGGGTGCGGACCATCGTCGAGATGGTGAACATGACGCGGCTGGACTGTGTGCTGGGGTCGGCGGCCGGGATGCGGGCCGGGCTGCGGCAGGCACTGCACCACACCGCGCACCGCCGGGCGTTCGGGCGGGAGCTGGACCGCCAGCCGCTGATGCGTTCGGTACTGGCCGATCTGGCGGTCGAGTCGGAGGCGGCGACCCTGCTGGGGATGCGGCTGGCCACGGCGGTGGACCGCTCGCAGGCCGGGGACGCCGGGGAGAGCGCGCTGCGCCGGCTGGCGCTGGCGGCCGGCAAGTACTGGGTGTGCAAGCGGGGCAGCACCCACGCGGCGGAGGCGCTGGAGTGCCTGGGCGGCAACGGCTACGTCGAGGATTCCGGCATGCCGCGGCTCTACCGGGAGGCGCCGCTGCTGTCCATCTGGGAGGGCTCGGGGAATGTCGCCGCGCTCGATGTGCTGCGCGCGCTGGGCAAGGAGCCGGCCGCGCTGGATGCGTTCCTCGCCGAGGTGGACACCGCGGCGGGCGCCGACCGGCGGCTGGACGCGGCGGTGGCCGGGGTCCGCAAGATGCTCGGCGGGCTCGCCGATCCGGAGCGGGCACAGCTGATGGCGCGGTCGCTGGCGGAGCGGATGGCGCTGGTGCTCCAGGGTTCGCTGCTGGTGCGGCACAGCCACCCGGCGGTCGCCGACGCGTTCTGCGCCTCGCGGCTCGACGGGGAGTGGGGCCATGCCTTCGGCACCCTGCCGGCCGGCGTGGATCTGACCTCGATCCTGGAGCGGGCCCGGCCGGGTGCGCCGGACGCGGCCGGGAACGCGTCCTGATGGCCGTACGGGTGGAGCGCGCCGGGCCGGTGACGACGGTGGTGCTGTCCCGGCCCGCCGCCCGCAATGCCGTGGACGGCGTGACCGCCCGGCAACTCGCCGACTCCTTCCGCGAGTTCGACGCCGATGACGGTGCCCGGGTCGCGGTGCTGTGGGGCGAGGGCGGGACGTTCTGCTCCGGTGCCGATCTGAAGGCGATCGGCACCGAGCGCGGCAACCGCGTGGCCCCGGACGGGGACGGGCCGATGGGGCCGACCCGGATGCGGCTCGGCAAGCCGGTGATCGCGGCGGTCGCGGGGCATGCGGTGGCCGGCGGGCTGGAGTTGGCGCTCTGGTGCGATCTCCGGGTGGCGGAGGAGGACGCGGTGTTCGGGGTGTTCTGCCGGCGCTGGGGCGTACCGCTGATCGACGGCGGTACGGTGCGGCTGCCGCGGCTGATCGGCGCGAGCCGGGCGATGGACCTGGTGCTGACGGGGCGACCGGTCCCGGCGGCGGAGGCGCTGGACATCGGGCTGGTCCACCGGGTGGTGCCGGCCGGTTCGGCGCGGGCGGAGGCGGAGTTGCTGGCGGCGGAGCTCGCCCGCTTCCCGCAGCCATGTCTGCGCAGCGACCGGGCCTCCCTGCTGGACCAGGAGGGCCGGGACGAGGAGTCGGCGATGGCCGAGGAACTCCGTTACGGACAGTCGGTGCTGCCCGAGGCGGCACAGGGCGCGGCGCGGTTCGCCGCGGGGGCGGGGCGGCACGGTGCGCCGGACGGCAGCCGGGATCCGGGCGCCCTCGCGCCCACGGAGCGGGTCCGCCCCGGGACCGCGCCCGACTCCTCCCGCTCCGGCCCAGGTCGCAGCAGCTGATGGCAGCCGCGGGGCCCGCCACCCCGCGGACGGCCGGTGTCGTTGAACGCCCGCGGCTGTCCGCGTACCGTCGCTCTGCCCCGCCGTCGCCGCCCGCCTTCCAGGAGCCCGCCATGCGCGATCTGAACTACCCCGAGGAGGGCGGCACCCGTCGCACCCCGCTGCCGCCCGGCTACCACCACCTCCGCGAGGAGCTGCCGCTGGGCCACGGCCGCGCGGTGCTGACCGCGGCGGGCGAGGCGATCACCACCTTCCGGATGCATCGCGCGGCGGGCACCGGAATCCGCGCGGACGCCCCACGGGCCGCGCCGGGCGTGCACGTCGAGGTGTCGCTGGGGTTCGGCCCGCTGCGGCTGCGGGCGCCGTGCACCGTGGTGTGGACGGTGGCCGAGGAGAACCGCATCGGGTTCGGATACGGGGCCCGGCGGGGGCATCCGGAGTGCGGCGAGGAGGCGTTCGTCGCCGAGCTGCGCGCGGACGGCTCGGTCTGGTTCACGGTGACCGCCTTCAGCCGCCCCGCCCGGACGATCACCCGCCTCGGGGGCCCACTGGTCCCGGTCTTCCAGCGCCAGTACGTCCGCCATCTCGGCCGGACCCTCCGCCGCCTCGCGAACCGTTCGTGAATTCCGCGTGACGGGAACCGGCCACCGCCGCCCGTCGCGCCGCCCACCGTGGTACCCGTCCGGCCGGGCCGGCTCCGGGAGCGGCGCGCTCGCCGCGGCCCTCGCTCACGCCCTGATAGCCCCCGGAATACGGGTAGTTACCGACGCGTAGCATTGCGGCTGCCGATCGCCATACGTCCACCTCTGCTTCATCTTTTCGTCACCATCACCTCTGGCGACCATGAAAGAAATCCAGACATGTGTGATGACGAACTGATCCCGCCGCAGGCGGATTTGACCGAGCGGGAGTGGCTGCGGGCCGGGTCGGAGGCGACGGCCGGGGGGCCGCCGATGCGGACGACGGGGCGCGTTCCGCAGTGGGTGAACCGGCGGACCCTGCTGGGCGGCGCGATGGCCGGTGCGGCGCTCACGATGCTGCCGTCGCCGGCCCAGTCGCCCGCGTCCGCCGCACCCCGCCTCGGGGGCCCGGGAGCCTTTCCGTTTCCCGAACACCCCAATGGCAAGGGCGAGTTCGCCATCCTGGTGACCGGTGACGCGGGCACGGGGGACGAGGCCCAGTACGCGGTGGCGGCCGCCGCCCGGGACCTCTGCCGTTCCGAGGGGATCGGCCTCGCGGTCGGCCTCGGCGACAACATTTACGAGAACGGGCCGGAGTCCGACGACGACTCGGAGTTCCAGGACAAGTTCGAGAAGCCGAACAGCGGTATCGATGTGCCCTGGCTGATGGTGCTGGGCAACCACGACTGCTCGGGGCTGATCCCCGGCAGCGGCGGCGACCCGTCCCGCGGTGACCGCGAGGTCGCCTATGCCGCCACCTCACGGCGCTGGTACATGCCGAGCCGCTACTACAGCGTGCCGCTGCCCGCCGCCGATCCGCTGGTGGAGTTCTTCGCCATCGACACCATTCCCTGGTCGTCGTATGTGGCCCAGCTCGACCCGCACTACCGCTGGGACGGGCCGTACATGCGCGAGCAGCGGAGCTGGCTGGACGGTGCGCTGCGCGCCTCGCGGGCCCAGTGGAAGGTGGTGATCGGCCACCACCCGTACCTCAACAACGGCAAGCACGGCAGCGCCGGTTCCTACGACGGTTTCAAGATCGGCAACTACACCAGCGGTGTCCACCTCAAGGACATGTACGAGAACGTGGTCTGCGGACGGGCCGATCTGATCCTGTCCGGTCATGACCACACCCTTCAGATCCTGGAGCCGACGGCCCGTACGGGCGGCACCCGGCAGGTGGTGTGCGGCGCGTCGGCCAAGACGGAGGACGGCACGGCACACTTCGGGCACCCGGCGGCCTGGCAGAACTTCTCCGACCACGGGTTCATGGTGCTGAAGGTGTCCGGCGCCCGGCTGACCATCGACGCGTACACCGTCGATGTGGCGACCCGGAAGGCCACCCTGGCCCACCGCACCCGCCAGACCCGGCCGGTGGCGGCCCCCGCCGGGGCGCACGCCTGACGACCGCGGCCGTCCCGGGGCGCACCCCGGGACGGCTGACTCGTACGGCGACCAGGGGCAGTTGCGGCCGGCTCGCCCGCCGCTTCTAGGGTGTGCCCATGATCGACTCACCTGATCCGCTCACCCGCATCATGGAACGGGTACCGCCGCCGGTCGAAGCGGTGAACGGCTCCGGCGACTGGGGCGCCGCCGAGCGGATGCTGGGGACCCCGCTGCCGGAAGACTTCAAGCGGGTGGTGGAGGCGTACGGGCGCGGCGACTTCTGGGGCGCGCTCTGCCTGTGCACGCCGTTCGGTGACGACAATCCCGTGCCGCTCACGGCGGATCTCCTGGAGGACTTCGGTCCGTTGCGGGACCACTGGCCCGAGCAGTACCCCTACCCGCTCTTCCCGGAGCCGGGCGGGCTCCTCGCCTGGGCGGTCACCGACACCGGAACGCACCTGTGCTGGCTGACCGTCGGGCCGCCCGCGTCCTGGCCGGTGGTCATCTGGTCCCGCGACGACGACTACGAACGCTTCGACCGCGGGGTCGCCGCCTTCCTCGACGAGTGGCTCAGCGGCCGCCTCACCTCGGAACTCCTGCCCGCCGACCCGGACCTCGCCCCCTGGTTCGACGCGGCCGTCGACCGCGACCACATCTACCTCCAGCTCGACGAAGGGCCCCTCCCCTACTCCGAACGGCTGCGGATCCTGCGCGAGACGCTCGGCCCCACCACGGACCGCGGCTCGTACGAGCACCAGGGCAGCCGACAGGACCACTTCGTCGTCACGGAGACCGGCTGGCAACTGACCTATGAGACGGCCTGCGGGCACCAGCTCCGCGTCGCCTTCCCGCCCGCGGACAGCGCCCGGGCCCGCGACGCGGTGCGCACCGCCCTCGCCCGCATGGGATGCGCCGTCCAGTCCGTCTCCCCGGTCCACGGCACCTTTTCCTGGACCTGAGCCCGCCGGCCACGTGCTGATGGGCGCGGCCGGCGGGCGCGGGTGCCGGGTGGCGCTCAGGGGTGCATACGGGCGCCCTTGAGCACCTTGTCGACCGCGTTGCGCGGTCCGTACACGGCGAGACCCACCAGGTCCAACCCGTCCTTCGGCACCGCCCGCACCGCCGCGCGGTTGTCCCGGTCGTTGCCGGTGGCGAAGAGGTCGGAGGTGAACACCGACCGGGGCAGCGCACGGGACAGGGCGCGGCCGTGTGCGGCGGTCAGGGTCTCCTTCGTGCCCTCGAAGACCAGAACGGGCTGGCGGAACATGGGCAGATACGGGGTGCCGTCGGAGTCGGCGTACGGTTCCCCGATGACTTCGGGGAGCTCGGAGCCGAGGCCGCTGACCAGGAACGCGGTCACATTCAGCCGCTGCCAGGACTCCAGATCCTCGCGCAGCAGCACGGCGATCTTGTTCTCGAAACGTACGGCGGTGTTCTCGTTCGACATGCCTCCGAGACTGCCGCCCGCCCCGTCCCACCTTCTTGTACGTTCTTGGCATCCTTGCTGGTCAAGGCAAGAACGGGGCGGGAGGACCGGTGCCGGCCGGCGCTCCCCACCGGCCTGGTCTCCCCGGCGTCCCGGAAATGCGGGGCCTGCGGCCCGCGCCTAGGGTGTTCGCATGGCCGCGTTCCGGTGGATATCGGCCCCGGTCAACGGCCCGCGACCGAGGGCACGAGGGGTGCTCGGCGCGGTGTCGCGGGCTGCCGTCCCGATGCGCCGCCGCCCGCGAGAAGCGGGCTCCCACGTCCCGCGCGGCGGGGTCACGAGGCACGGCACACCATGACCGGCCCGCCCCAGGAACCCTCCGACAAGGACTATGACCCCCGGGCCGACCGGGCGTGGCGGCATGTCGCGGAGGACGCCCCCGGGGTGTCGCACCGGGAACCCATCGGACTGCGCGAGCGGCTCTCCCTCAACCGGATGGGCACCTTCGACTGGGATCTGGACCGCGGTTTCATGGACCTGGACGCCGGTGCCATGGAAGTCTTCGACCTCCGCCCGGACGAATACGACGGCGCACCGATGTCCCTGGTCACGCGCGTACCGCCGGAGGAGGGGCTGCGGCTCGACGAGGCGCTCTCCCAGGCCCTCCAGGACGGCCACTCGTCGTACGGCTCCTACTTCCGGCTCCAGTGCCGCGACGGGACCCAGCGCTGGACGCATTCGCAGGGGCGGATTCTGCACGACGCGGACGGGAAGCCGTACCGGATCATCGGCATCGTCCGGGAGGCGACCAGCGAGCTGGCCGACTCCGCACTGCTGCGTTCGCTCCAGCAGGAACGGCAGCGGCAGACCCTGATGGTGCAGCAGACCACCGCCGCGCTGGCCCGTGCGCTGTCCGTCAGGGATGTGACCCGGGTGCTCACCGGGGCCGGCGGCGCCCGTCGGTTCGGCGCGGACGGGCTGGTCCTGGGGCTGGTCGAGAACGAGGAGTTCGAGGTCATCGCCACCGCCGGGCTGGACGGCGAGGTGCCCGACGACATGATGACCTCACGGCTGGACGACACCCTGCCGCTGGCCGACGCGGCACGCTCCCGGCGGTCCATCTTCCTCAGCAGCCGTGGCGAGCTGATCGCCCGGTATCCGCGGCTGCGGCCGTACACCGAGGTGCTGCCGGCGGGCAGCGCGGCGTTCCTGCCGCTGGTCGCGCAGGACACCGTCATCGGTGCGCTGGGGCTGTTCAACGCCGACCCGGCGGTGCAGTCGCCGGAGGCCAGAAACCTGGCGCTGGCGCTGGCCGGTGTCGTCGCGCAGTCGGTGCAGCGGGCGACCCTCTTCGATCAGGAGCGGGAGTTCGCGACGGGCCTTCAGGCGACGATGCTGCCGCGGCGGCTGCCGCCCCTCACGGGCGGTGCGGTCACCGTGCGCTACCACCCGGCGAGCGTCGGGCGGGACATCGGCGGCGACTGGTACGACGTGATCACGCTGCCCCAGGGACGGACCGGGCTGGTGGTGGGCGATGTGCAGGGCCACGACACCCACGCGGCCGCCGTGATGGGCCAGCTGCGCATCGCGCTGCGCGCCTACGCCAGCGAGGGGCACTCCCCGGAGACCGTGCTGGTGCGGGCCTCCCGCTTTCTGGCCGAGCTGGACACCGAGCGCTTCGCGACGTGTACGTACATCCAGGCCGATCTGGAATCCGGGGCGCTGCACCTCGCGCGGGCCGGCCATCTCGGCCCGCTGATCAGCAACAGCTCCCGGCACATCGACTGGCCCGAGGTCCGCGGCGGGCTGCCGCTGGGCCTGGCCACGCACTTCGGGCACGACCACTTCCCGGAGACCCAGCTGTTCCTGGAGCCGGGGTCGACGCTGCTGCTGTGCACCGACGGCCTGGTGGAACAGCCCGGCCGGGACATCTCCGCGGGTATCGACGCGCTGTCCGCGGCGGTCCGCGCCGGGCCCACGGACCTGGAGGCGCTCGCCGACCGGCTCTCGGACCATCTGTGGGCCGATCCCGGCTCGGAGGACGATATGGCCCTCCTGCTGCTGCACCGGCTGCCCGGCCCCGGGGGCGCCACCACCCCGCGGCTGCGGCTGCATGTCCATCAGGCCGATCCGTCGGGCACCGCGGAGGTCCGCTCGGCGCTGCGCCGCACACTGGACCAGTGGCGGGCGGGCGCCGTGATGCACAACATCGAGGTCGCCGCCTCCGAGCTGATCGCCAACGCGCTGACGCACACCGAGAGCGGCGCCCTGGTCTCCGTGGAGCTGCTGCCCGGCACCCCGCGCCGGATCCGGCTGGAGGTCGAGGATCGCTCCAGCCGGTGGCCACGGCGGCGCAGCCCCGGCGAGACCGCCACCTCCGGCCGGGGCCTGATGCTGGTCGAGGCACTCGCCGACGAATGGGGCGCGGAGCCACGGGGCGCGGGCAAGGCCCTGTGGTGCGAGTTCGCGGTGCCGGACACGGCGGATCTGGCGCACTGAACTGCCGTGTCGGGAAAGGTGATTGGGGGTCGGCCGCGCGCTCTCCCGCAGCTCCGCCGAAGGCCGTCCACCGGCCCTCGGACCGCCGGCCGGCCGGACCGTCGTCGAGTGATGGCGCCGGCGCCGCGGCCGCTGCGGCCCGCCCCGGACCGCAAGGGGCCGAGCCGACCAACCTGGCCGTTGGCCGACTCGGCCTAACCGGAACGTACCCGCTCACGTCCCCGGCGAAAACCGCTCCGGCAGGCGCCCCCGTAGGGGCCAACTCCGGTGCGGCGGCCGGGTTTCTCAGTCCTCCGGCCCGTACCACAGCGTCGTCATATTGCAGAACTCCCGCATGCCGTGCCCGGAGAGCTCCCGTCCGTAGCCGGAGCGCTTGGCGCCGCCGAACGGGAGACCCGGGTGGGAGGCGGTCATCCCGTTGAAGAAGACCCCGCCGGCCTGAAGATCGCGGGCCAGCCGTTCCTGTTCGTCGGGGTCCCGGGTCCAGGCATTGGAACTGAGCCCGAACGGTGTGTCGTTGGCGACCCGCACCGCCTCGTCCAGGTCGGCGACGCGGTAGAGCGTGGCGACCGGCCCGAACGCCTCCTCCTGGTCGATGCGCATCTCGGAGGTGATGCCGGACAGCACCGTCGGCTCATAGAACCAGCCCGCGCGGTGCTGCGGGGGCCGCCGGCCGCCACACAGGGCGGTGGCGCCCTTGTGGACCGCGTCATCGACGAGCTCCTCCAGGTCGGAGCGGCCCTGTTCACTGGAGAGCGGCCCGATATCGGTGTTCTCGTCCATCGGGTCGCCGACGGTCAGCGCGGTCATACGGCCGGTGAACCGCTCGGCGAACGCGTCGTAGACGTCCTCGTGCACGATGAACCGCTTGGCCGCGATACACGACTGCCCGTTGTTCTGGACGCGCGCGGTGACGCCGACCCGGGCCGCCTTGTCGAGGTCGGCGGAGGGGAGCACGAGGAACGGGTCGCTGCCGCCGAGTTCGAGGACGGTCTTCTTGACCTCGTCGCCGGAGACCGCGGCCACCGCGCGGCCGGCCGGTTCGCTGCCGGTCAGGGTCGCGGCGGCGATCCGCGGGTCGCGCAGGATGTCCTCGACGGCGCCGGACCCGATCAGCAGGGTCTGGAAACAGCCCTCGGGGTAGCCGGCGCGGCGGAAGAGTTCCTCGATATAGAGGGCGGTCTGCGGGACGTTCGAGGCGTGCTTGAGCAGCCCGGTGTTGCCCGCCATCAGGGCGGGCGCGGCGAACCGCACGACCTGCCAGAGCGGGAAGTTCCAGGGCATCACCGCGAGTACGGTGCCGAGGGGGCGGTAGCGCACCACGGCGCGCCGCGCGCCGGAGTCGCTGACGTCCGCGGGGTCGGGGTGCTCGTCGGCGAGCAGCGCCTCGGCGTGGGTGGCGTACCAGCGCATGGTCTTGGCACACTTCGCGGCCTCCGCGCGCGCCTGGGCCAGCGGTTTGCCCATCTCCGTGGTCATGGTGCGGGCGATGCCGTCCTGGTCGGCGTCGAGCAGATCGGCGGCCGCGAGGAGCAGTTCCCTGCGGCGGGCGAAGGTCGTGGTCCGGTGCTCCTGGAAGGCCTGCTCCGCCCGGACCAGATGATCTTCGATCTCGCCCGCGTTGAGCGCGTCGAAGGTCTTCAGGGTCTCGCCGGTGGCCGGGTTGACCGTGGCGATGGCCATGATCAGCACCTCCTTGGTGGTGCGGGGACGTGGTACCCGCGGTATACGGGGCGAAAGTCCGGCGGCTCCTAGGAGAGCGGCGAAGGAGCCGGGGACGGCTCCGGGACCGGGTCGGGATCGGGTCCGGGCGGACGGGGTATCGGCGACGGTTCCGGCGGGATGGGTTCGGGCGGCGCGGGCGGGACCGGCGGGCCGGGAAGCGGGTCCGGGACGGGGTTCGGCGGTGGTCCCCCCGGATCCGGCGTGGGCTGCGGATCTCGGTCGAGCGTGCGCTCACTGCACGTAAACGGTTGCCGCTGCACTGCGGGCCTCCAGAATGAGACGGCTAGTGGCACATCAGCCCCCGTACCCGAGTTTCGCCCGTCCATGGCCCCGGCGCACGGCGGATTGCCGCGGACGGGTTGCGCACGGGCGGGGCACGGCGTATATGACCCGATCGGGCGTCGCCGGGCACACCGGTCACGCTCTACGGTGCCGTCATGCCCATGACGTGGACCGGGACGCTGAAGAGGATGTGGACGCGGGCGAGGGCGAGGATGCGCCTGGCGGGGGTCGGGAGCGGGGTCGTGGCGCTGCGGGCGAGGGGCCGGAGCGGGGGCGGGAGTGGGGCGCTGCCGGAGAGCGCCCGGCGCAGGCTCGGCCTCGGGGTCGTGGCGCTGCTGTCGGCGGTCGGTGTGGCGCTGGGTGCGCCTGCCGCCCCCGGTGTGGCGGCCGCCGTCTCCCCCGCCCCGGGTATCCCCCTCCCCGCCGCCATGGCCGACACCGGCGGCGGCACCCAGCTCATCACGGCCCGTGCGCGCACTCTGAGCTCCACCACGGGGACCGTGCAGTGGTGGCAGCGGCACAACGGCCGCTGGCAGCTGAGGGGTTCGGCGCCGGCCCGCTTCGGAGCCGGCGGGCTTGCCGAGGGCGGCAGCCGCGTGCAGGGCACCTCGACCACCCCGACCGGCCTGTACGACCTGCCGTTCGGCTTCGGGACCGCCCCGGCACCGCCCGGCACCACGGTCCCGTACCGCAGGGTCGGCGCTCACTCCTGGTGGTGCGAGGACAACGCCTCCGCCTCCTACAACCGCTGGGTGGACCCGCTGCCCCCGGACTGCGCGGCCGCTGAGTCCGAGCGGCTGGCCGGCTACCCGACCCAGTACAGCCGGGCCCTGGTCATCGGCTTCAACTACCACCGCCCGGTGCGTGGCCGCGGTGCCGGGATCTTCCTCCACGTCAACGGGAAGGGCGCCACGGCCGGCTGTGTCTCCGTACCGGCCGGGGCGATGGCGCGAATCCTGTCCTGGGTACGGCCGTCCGCGCATCCGCATATGGCCATCGGCACGGCGTCCGGGGCGACGGCGCTGACGCGCTACTGACCGGAGTGAGCCCCCTGTCCACCCCGGCCAGCTCCCGGCTCCGTATCGGCATCGGCGGTAGGGCCATCGAGTCCGGCCCGTTCTGCCCGCACCGTGGGCGCAAAGCCCGGACCCTCACGCCTCCGGGCCCTGCCCAGCCCCCTCACGGCTGGGGGTCGCGGGCGTCGTAGCGGGCGAAGGCGCGGCGGCCGAGGCCGAGGGCCGTGACGGTCAGGATGCAGGCCAGGCCGCCGCCGATGATCGCGGTGGCCGGGGAGGTCAGGTCGGCCGCCGAGCCGGCGAGGAAGTCGCCGAGGCGGGGGCCGCCGGCGACCACGACGATGAAGACGCCCTGGAGCCGGCCGCGCATCGCGTCCGGCGTGGCCGCCTGAAGCATGGTGCTGCGGAAGACCATCGAGACGGTGTCCGCGCAGCCGGCCACGGCCAGGAAGAACAGCCCCAGCCACAACTGCCGGGAGAGCCCGAAGCAGGCGATGGCCGCGCCCCAGGACGCCACCGCGATCAGGATGGCCAGCCCGTGCCGGCGGATCCCGCCGAGCCAGCCGGAGAACAGCCCGCCCAATACGGCGCCCGCCGCCGGCGCGGCGACCAGCAGGCCGACGGTCTTGGCGTCCCCGCCGAACCAGAGCGCCGCGACCGCCGGGAACAGTGCGCGCGGCTGGGCGAGCACCATCGCCGCCAGGTCGGAGAAGAACGTCATCCGCAGATTCGGACGGGTGGCGAGGAACCTCAGGCCGTCCAGTACGGAGGCCCGGCGCCGCGGCCCCTCCCCCTGGTCGGGTCGCATGGACGGCAGCCGCCACATCGCGTAGAGCGAGCCGCTGAAGGCCACCACGTCGATCAGATAGGCGGTCTGATAGCCCCACAGCCCCACGATGACCCCGCCCAGCATCGGCCCGCCCATCAGACCGAGGTTGCCGGTCAGGGAGTTGAGGGCGTTGGCGGCCGGGAGCTGCTCGGTGGGCAGCAGCCGCGGGATCATCGAGCTGCGGGCCGGTGAGTTCATCGCGAAGCAGACGGCCTGGCAGGCGACGACGGTGTAGAGCAGCCAGACCCGGTGGTATCCGGCCAGCGCGGCGGCGGCCAGGGCCAGGGACATCACCGTCGCGCCCAGGGCGCTGTAGAGGCCCAGCTTGCGGCGGTCGACGGTGTCGGCGATGGCGCCGCCGTACAGCCCGAAGATCACCAGCGGCACCAGGGAGCACAGACCCACCAGGCCGACCGAGAAGGTGGAGTGGGTGATGGCATAGACCTGGAGGGAGACCGCGAGCGCGGTCATCTGCTGGCCCATCCAGGAGATCGTGTTGCCACACCAGAGACGGCGGTAGTCGGGGGAGGTGCGCAGCGGGGTCAGATCGGCGAATATCCGGGAGCGCAGCGGTATTTCGCCCTTTTCGGAGGTCGTTGTAGGGGGCACGCGGCAGTAAAGCATGTGACGGGGGCCTGGTGGGCTCCGGGGCGGGAAGCGGCGCTCCGGCGGCTTGCCCCTTACGCCGGAGCGGGGAGGGGAAGGGGCAGCAGCCCCCGTGAGGCGAGGGACCGGCCCCCGTCCGACGAGAGGGCGGGGACGGTCCGTCCCCCACCCGCAAGAACTCCCCTCACCACCGCCAGCGAGTGGCCGCGGCGATCTCCTCCGGCTCGCAGTCGGCGAAGTGGGCCTCCTCGGCGCGCCGGACCGCGAGGACCGCGCCGTGCAGGACCTCGCCCATCGCCTCGTACAGCGGGGCGGACTTCTCCAGCCGGTCGGCCGCCTCGGTGAGGGTGGCGGGGAGCCGTACGATGCCGCGCCGGGCGCGTTCGCGGACGCCGAGGGTGCCGGGGTCGCCGGCGTGCGGGGCCGGCAGCTGGGCCGCGGTCTCGATGCCGTGCAGTCCCGCGGCGAGCACCGCGCCGACCGCGAGATACGGATTGGCGGCGGCGTCGAACGTCTTGACCTCGGCATGGCCGCCGTCCGGGTCGTCGGGTGCGCCGGTGATCAGGCGCAGCGCCGCCTCCCGGTTCTCCACGCCCCAGCACTGGTAGACGCCGGCCCAGTGGGAGGGCTGAAGCCGCAGATAGCTGGCGGGCGAGGGGCAGCCGATGGCGAGCAGGGCGGGCAGCGCGTTCAGGACGCCGCCGAGGAAGGCCACGGCGTCCGGTGCCAGGCCCCAGGAGGCGTCCGGCGTGCGGTGCAGGCTGCTGCCGTCGCGGTACAGACCGAGGTGGAGGTGGCAGCCGTTGCCGACCTGTCCGGCGACGAACGACGGGGCGAAGGAGGCGCGCAGGCCGTGCCGGACGGAGACGGCGCGGACGGTCTCGCGGACCAGCACCACATCGTCGGCGGCGCGGACGGGGTCGGCCGCGGCGGTGGTGACCTCGAACTGGCCGGGCGCGTACTCGGGGTGGAGCTGGAGGACGTCGAGGCCCTGGACGGCCAGCGCCTCGGTGACATCCCGGAGGTAGTCGGAGAGTTCCACGACCCGGGTCATGCCGTACGCGGGGCCCGCGCAGGGGTAGTCGAAGGTCTCGTCGGGGCCGGTGGCGGCCGGGTGGGTTCCGTCCGGGGCGCGGGTGACCACCCATTCCGTTTCGAAGCCCATCCGCAGCTCCAGCCCGGCCGCGGCGGCCCGTTCCACCATCCGCCGGGCGAACTGCCGCTGGCAGGCGGGGTGCGGCCGGCCGAGCTGGTCGTAGCGGTCCGCCGGGGCCCAGGCCCAGCCGGGCTGCGCGGCGAGTACGGTGACGCGGTCCAGGTCGGGGATGAGCCGCAGGTCACCGTCGGGCCCGCCGAGGTGCTCGGATTCGGTGATGGCGTCGTCGGAGGTGAAGACGTCGAAGACGGGCGACATCCCGACGCCGCGCTCCGCGGCCGCCGCGAGCCGTTGCGCCGGAATGGTCTTGACGCGGGTGACGCCTGCGTTGTCCACCCAGGTCAGCGCCACGTTCCGGACGCCTTCCGCCTCCAGCCGCGCCGCCGACTGGCGGGCTTCCTCGTGCTGTTCCGCAGCCCGCGTTCCCATAGAGCCGTCCTCACTCGACCGTGCCGAGGCCTCGGCACCCGTGCCCGCTGATCGCCCTTTCCGGTGCGCCTCGACGCCGACCGGTCAGGAGCAGTTGAACTCGCACCATACGCACTTTCCGCTGCCGCGCGGTTCCACACCCCAGACGTCCGCCAGGCGGTCCACGAGGAGCAGGCCGCGGCCGGAGACGCCGGCCTCGCCCGGTTCGCGGCGTCGCGGCAGGCTGCTGGAGTGGTCCTCGACCTCCAGCCGCAGCAGCCGCCCGACGCTGTGCGGCATACGGATGTTGACGACGGCCTCGCCGTCGGTGTGCAGCAGCGCGTTGGTGATCAGCTCGTCGGCGACCAGCTCGATCTCCTCGGCACGGTCCGCCGCGCCCCAGGCGCGTACCGCGGCCCGGATCATGTGCCGGGCGGCGGAGAGGCCCTCGGGGTCGGCGGGCGCGATGTGCTGGCGGAACCGTCCGACGATGTCGTGCTCCGGGGCGCCCAGTCGGCGCAGCAACAGCAGCGCCATGTCGTCCTCACCGGTCCGGTCGCCCGCCGATTCGCAGAGCCGGTCGGCGAGTTGCTGGACGTCCTGGGGGCCGTCGCGGACCTGGCGGGCCAGCTCCCGCATCCCGATGTCGAGGTCGGTGCCGGGCTGTTCGACGATGCCGTCGGTGCACAGCAGCAGGGTGTCGCCGGGGGCGAGCTGGACGGTGGTGACCGGGTAGTCGAGCCGCCGGAATTCGGAGGAGATCCCGAGCGGCAGCCCGCCGGCCACCGGCAGCCGGCGGCAGATGCCCTCGGCGTGCCGCAGCAGCGGGTCGATATGGCCGGCCCGGACGATCCGGGCCGAGCCGGTGCTCAGGTCGGCGTCGACGTAGGTGCAGGTGGCGAAGCGGTCGGCGTCCAGTTCGTTGAGGAAGGCGGAGGCGCGGCCCATGACGGTGGCCGGGGCGTGCCCCTCGGCGGCGTAGGCGCGCAGCACGATCCGCAGCTGGCCCATCAGCGCCGCGGCCTGGGTGTCATGGCCCTGGACGTCGCCGATGACGGCGGCGACCCGGCCGTCGGGGAGCGGGATCACGTCGTACCAGTCGCCGCCGATGTCCCGGCCCATCCGGGCGGAGCGATAGCGGACGGCGATCTGGGCGCCGGGGATGCCGGGGATCCGGCGCGGCAGCATGGCCTGCTGGAGGCCGGCGGCGAGATCGTGCTCCTGGTCGTAGAGCATGGCGCGGGCCAGACTCTGCGCGATGCTGCTGCCGAGCGCCACCAGGACGTTGCGCTCCTGGTCGCGGAAGTCGCTCTCCCGCTCGAAGAACAGGCCGATCACCCCGATGGGGCGGCCCTGTGCGATCAGCGGCAGATAGGCGGCGGAGTTGACGTTCAGCGGCTCGATGGCCGGCCACAGCCGGGGGTACTTGTGCCGGAATTCCGCGCGGCTGCCCACATAGCGCGGGGTGAGGGTGCGGACGACTTCACTCATCGGGAATTCATCGCCCACCCGCGTGTATTCGAGGTCGGGTACGAAGCTGCCCGCCTTGCCCTCGGAGATCAGCCGGATGCGTCCCGCCTCGACCAGGCCCAGAATCACGTTCTCCGCGCCCAGCCGGCTCAGCCCCTGCTCATCGGCGAGCACCGCGATGACTTCACCGACCGTCCTGGCGTGGGCCAGGGCGGCGGTGGTGCGCTCGACGACGCTGGTGTGCCGCCGGCGCTCCTCATCTCCGGCGAGCCGCTCCGCCGCGTGGGTGTATTCGTGGCTGGCGTCGCGGACCACCCCGATGATCCGGCGCGGCCGGCCGGTGCTGTCCCGGCGGATGCTGCCCTGGCTGTGCGTCCAGCGCAGCTCGCCGTCGCGCAGCCGGACCCGGAAGTAGGCGCCGTAGGAGTCGCTGCCGTCCTTGAGCGCCCGGGCGACCAGCGCGTCCAGACGGGCCGCCTCATGGGCCGGGACGCGCGTGTTGAGGGTGGCCGGGCGGTCGTCGTACTCCGCCGGAAGCATGTCGAAGACCTCGAGGGCGGGCGGGTCCATGTGCATCAGCCCGCTGTCGAGGTCCCAGTCGAAGCCGCCCATGCCGTTGAGGGCCAGGGTCAGGTCCGGGTGGGCGGGCCAGTCGTCCGGCACCGACACGGCGGGCCGCTTCGCTCCCCGGTCAGCCATGTCGTCACTTTGCCACATTCACCCGGATTGCGGCGCTCCGGTCCATTTATCCCCGGCCGCCGCAGCAGGGGGCGCCATCCCACTGACTCTCCTCTCAGATTGCCCGCACCATCGCACCCTGACCCCAGTCGTACCAGGCTCATACATCTGCATCCACTCCCCCGACCGTTGCGATGTTCTCAACACGCTGTTACGGTCCCGGGCCATGGAGGACACCCCCGGAGACCGGGTCACCGACGAAGGCGGAGAAGTCACCGACCGTGTCCGGCAGGTGATCGGCCGGCTCGGATGCAGCCAGCGCGAGTTCGCCCGCCGGATCGTGATGGACCCCTCGAAACTGTCCAGGTCACTGGGGGGCACCCGGCGCTTCACGCTGGCCGAGATCGTGCGGATCGCCGATATCGGGGCGGTCGACACCGGCTGGCTGCTCGGCGCCCCGGAGCGGCCCGCGGCCCCGGCCGGCCGCGAGCCGGTCGCCGTGCCCGAGGGCGGCCGGCCGCTCCAGCTCGTGCGGGAGACCGTCCGGCTGATCGCCGAGCACGGCTTCCACGGCGTACGGGTCGCCGATATCGCCGCCGCCTGCGGCACCAGCCCGGCCGCCGTCCACTACCACTTCCCCGGCCGCGACGAGCTGCTGGAAGCGGCGGTGCGCTGGTGCATGGACGAGGACACCGCGCGCCGCGCCGCCGAGTCGGCCGCGGCTCCCGACGCCCGTGCCGAGCTGCTTCAGCTGATCGCGCTACAGATCCCGCGCACCGGGCAGCAGCGCCGCCAGTGGCTGGTCTGGCTCGATCTGTGGGCTCAGGCCGCCCGCTCCACCGCCGTGGGGCGGCTGCACGAGCACTACTACCGGCAGTGGCGCACCACCGTCGCCGAGGTCGTACGCCGCGGCGTCGACCAGGGCGTCTTCCGCACCGTCGATCCGGAGTTCACCGCGCTCCGGCTGACCGCGCTGATCGACGGCCTGGCCACCCAGGTACTCGCCACCGCTCCGGACAGCACCGGCCCCGACACCATGCACTCCGCGCTGCTGGCCTTCGTGGAGAGCGAACTCACCCCCGCCCCCACGGTCTGAACGCCGTTTTCCGCCGAGCCCGAGGCACCCACCCCGTAGAAGGGACCCCCGTGAACCACGAGGTCATCATCACCTGCGCGCTCACCGGCGCCGGCGACACCGTCCGCCGCTCCCCGCACGTCCCCGTGACGCCCGAGCAGATCGCCGCGTCGGCCGTCGAGGCGGCGGCCGCGGGCGCCGCGGTGGTGCACATCCATGTCCGTGACCCGGAGACCGGCGAGCCGTCGCGCGACCCGCGGCTGTACGCCGAGGTGGTCGGGCGGATCAAGGAGACCGGCACCGACGTCGTCATCAACCTCACCGCCGGTATGGGCGGCGACCTGGTGATCGACCCCGACCGGCCGCTCCGGCAGCTGCCCGGTACGGACCTGGTGAGCGGCCTGGAGCGGCTGCCGCACGTGGAGGAACTGCTGCCCGACATCTGCACCCTGGACTGCGGCTCGCTCAACTTCGGCGACGGCTCCAACCTCTATGTCTCCACCCCCGACATGCTGCGGGCGGGCGCGAAGCGCATCCAGGAGCTCGGCGTACGGCCCGAGTTGGAGATCTTCGACACCGGTCAGCTGTGGTTCGCCAAGCAGCTGCTCGCCGAGGGGCTGCTGGACGACCCGACCGTCTTCCAGCTGTGCATGGGCATCCCGTGGGGCGCACCGGCCGACCCGGGGGTACTTCAGTCGATGGTGCACATGCTGCCCGAGGGCGCCCGGTGGGCGAGCTTCGCGCTCGGCCGGATGCAGATGCCGTGGGTCGCCCAGTCGATCCTGCTCGGCGGGCATGTACGGGTGGGCCTGGAGGACAACCTGTACCTCAGCAAGGGCGTCCGGGCCACGAATGGGCAGCTCGTCGAACGCGCCGTCCAGATCACCGAGTTGCTCGGCGCCACGGTCGCCACCCCCGACCGGGCCCGTGCCCTCCTGGGCCTGAAGCCCCGCACCTGACCCGCGGGCGCACGCCCCCGTTTCCCCGCCCTCTCCGCCCACCCTCTGGAGCCGCTGCCCCATGCCGGAAAACACCCCTGCCCCCTGCGCACCCGAGGACGTACGCCGCGTCGCCTGTATCGGCGCCGGAGTGATCGGCGGCGGCTGGGTCGCCCACTTCCTCGCCCGCGGCTACGACGTCACCGCCTGGGACCCGGCCGCGGACGCCGGGGACCGGCTGCGCCGCCTGGTGGCCGCCGCCTGGCCCGCGCTGGAACAGATAGGCCTGGCCGACGGCGCCTCGCAGGACCGGCTCACGCTCGCCCCCACCCTCGCCGAGGCGGTCGCCGACGCCGACTTCGTCCAGGAAAGCGCCCCCGAGCAGCTGGAGTTGAAGCGCTCCCTGCTCGCCGAGCTGGCCGCCGCCACCCGGCCGGGCGTGGTCATCGCCTCCTCCACCTCGGGCTACCCGATGACCGATATGCAGACGGAAGCGGAGAACGCCGGCCGCCTCGTCGTCGGCCACCCCTTCAACCCGCCGTACCTCATCCCGCTGGTGGAGGTCGTCGGTGGCGAGCAGACGGACCCCGGGGCCGTCGCCTGGGCGTCCCGTTTCTACGGCGTGGCCGGCAAGTCCGTGATCACCATGGACCGCGAGCTGCCCGGCTTCATCGCCAACCGCCTCCAGGAGGCACTCTGGCGCGAGGCGCTCCACATGGTCGCCAACGGCGAGGCCACAGTCGAGGACATCGACGCCTCGATCACCGAAGGACCCGGCCTGCGCTGGGCGTTCATGGGCCCCTGCCTGACCTTCGCGCTGGCCGGCGGCGAGGGCGGGATGGCCCATATGCTCGACCACTTCGGCCCGTCCCTGAAGTCGCCGTGGACCCGTCTGGAGGCGCCCGAGCTGGACCGTGCACTGCGCGACGCCATGGTCGACGGCTGCCGGGAGGCCGCGGGCGACCGTACGTACGCGGATCTGGTCGCGGCGCGCGACCAGGGCGTCATCGACGTTCTCCGCGCCACGGGCCGGCTGGGGAGCACTCGCCGATGACCGACCACACCACGGGCGGTCCGCCCCTCTTCCGCCAAACGGTCCGGGACGAGTGGATCGACTACAACGGCCATCTCAGCGAGGCCTACTACGTCCTGATCTTCGGCTTCGCGACCGACGCCCTGATGGACGCGGCCGGCCTCGACGCCGCCTACCGGGAGCGCACCGGCTGCTCCCTGTACACGGTCGAGGCCCATGTCCGCTATCTCCGCGAGGTCGCCCGCGACAGCCAACTGTCCGTCCGTACGACCGTGTTGGGCGTGGACGGCAAGAAGCTCCGCTTCCTCCACGAGATGTTCGCCGGGGACCCCTCCGGCGAACCGGCGGCCACCGAGGAACTGTTCGCCCTGCACATCGACCGGGCCACCGGCCGCTCGGCGCCGCTGCCCACAACGGCCCGCGTGCGCCTCACCGGCCTCATCGCTCCGGCGCCGGCGTGGGCGGGGCGGGGTATTCGCGAGGTGTGAGACGGCGACGGGCGGGGCGGGCGTCGCGTCGTCGCGCCCGCCCCCGCTCCCTCCCGGTGCGATGCTGGACCGGGAGGGAGCCACCTCCCCCGCCCACCGAAGGGAAGTGACCATGAGCACCACCCGAGGCCACCGCATCGACGTCGAAGCAGGCACCGACCACGTACGCGTCGAGATCGGCGGACAGCTGATCGCCGAGAGCCGCCGCCCGCTGCTGCTCTCCGAGACCGGCTACCCGGTGCGCTACTACCTCCCTCCCGAGGACGTACGCACCGAGCTGCTCACCCCGTCCGGGACGCATACCGTCTGCCCCTTCAAGGGCACCGCCTCCTACTGGTCGCTCACCGGCGGTCCGGAGGACATCGTCTGGGCCTACCCCGAGCCGCATCCCGAGGTCGCCCGGATCAAGGACCATTTCTGCTTCTACGCGGCCGAGTTGGTCTGACCGGCGGCAGCCCCGGCGGGAAATAGGAAGGAAGCCTAACAATTGCTGGGCGCCGCCGGTACGGCAGCGCGCCCGCCCCCCGGCGACGCGCACCCGCCCGCACGGCGCACAATCGAAGCGTGAACGACGCGGACAGCCCCGACGACCGGCCCCTCACGCCCCGCCCGTCCGCCCCGCACCGGGCGGTCGACGAAGGCGGCGATCCGGCCTGCTGGCTGGACCAGGTGTGTGACGCCTGCGGCCGGATCAGAGAACGGCCCGGCAGTGCGGTCTGCGAGCACTGTGGGGCCCCGACGCCAACCCCGCCCCCGACCCCGACCGGGAATCCCAGCGGCCCCGCCCCCTCCGCCCCGCGCCGCCGGGACCGTGACGAGGAAGGGCGGGCCCGTAACGCCCGCCCGCGTGACGGGCTCGGCCGGCCGCTGCCGTACGGCTCCCCCGGTGTGGCCCGGCAGCCCGAGGGCGTACCCCGGACGCCCGCGGAGTCGCTGACCGAGGCGCAGCGGCTGCTCGACGACGGGATGCCGTTCCATGCCCATGAGGTCCTGGAGGACGCCTGGAAGGCGGCGCCGGAGGCGGAGCGCGAGCTGTGGCGGGGACTCGCCCAGCTCGCGGTGGGACTCACCCATGCGGCACGCGGCAACACGGCGGGCGGCGCGACGCTGCTCGACCGGGGCGCGACGGCCATCGCGCCGTACGCGGAGACCGCCCCCTACGGGATCGACATCACGGGACTCATGGCCTGGGCCCAGGAACTGACCGGGCGTCTGACCGGCTCCGGGGCCGTCCCGGCGGCGGAGACCGCACCCCGGCTGCGGCGACGGGAGACCTGACCGAAAACCGCCCCACCGGGGATGATCAGGGCCGGGGCCTGGCCCCGATGGGCCTACGCCGCCCCTCCCCTCCGTCCACCGCGGCCGCGGGCCTGCCGCCACCTGGCGAGCAGGGGGCCCAGGCCGAGTGCCGCGACGCCGGCGCCGCCCGCCCCGAGGACGAGGGTGGTGCGCCAGGGGGAGCCGACGCGGGCTGCCGCTTCGGTGACCTCGGCAGCCACCGGGCGCATCGGGCCGGCGCCGTCGTCGGTGGCGCGTACGGCGTGCAGGGTGCCCACCGGCTGGGCCGTGCCGGCGGTGCGGAAGCCCCAGTCCAGCAGGGCAGCGGCTTCCTTGTAGACGCCGTTGTACGCCTGCGACTGGGGGTTCAGGACGGTGACCAGGAGGGTACGGCCGTTGCGGCGCGCGGCGGCGATCAGGGTGTTGCCGGCCTTGCTGGTGTAGCCGTTCTTGACGCCGATGATGCCGGGGTAGCGGGGCATCCCGTGCGAGCCCGCCAGCAGACGGTTGGTGTTCTCGATCTGCGTGGCGCCGCCCGCGCCGGGGAACGTGGCGCGGGTGGTGGCGCAGTAGCGGGCGAAGTCCTCGTTGGCGAGCCCGGCGCGGGCGAAGACGGTCAGGTCGTGGGCGGAGGACACCTGACCGGGCGCGTCATAACCGTCCGGGGACTTGACGGTGGTGTCGCGTGCGCCGAGCTTCCGGGCGGTCTCCTGCATCTCCTCCGCCGTGGTCCGCCAGCCGCCGTTCATCGCGGCCAGTACATGCACCGCGTCGTTGCCGGAGCGCAGGAAGACCCCGCGCCACAGGTCGCCGACGGTGTAGCGGCGGCCCTGCCGGACGCCGACGACACTGCTGCCGGCCCCGACCCCCGCGAGGTCGGCGGAGCTGACCCGGCGCACCGTGCCGGCCGAGAACTTCGGCAGGACGGTGACCGCGAACAGCGTCTTGAGGGTGCTGGCCGGGGCGAGCTTGCGGTGCGGGCTCTTCGCGGCCAGCACGTTGCCGGTGTCTGCGTCGGCCACCATCCAGGACAGCGCGCTCAGGCCGCTGGGCAGCCTCGCCGTGCCGGGGTCGGTGGGCGCCTGCACTCCGGCGGCGGGCTGACGGGCCGTCGCCCCGTTGGCTGCGGCCGGTATGGACGTCAGCGACACACCGGCGGCAGCGATCAGCGCCACCGCACCGGCCTTCCTGGACACACGCGCGTCAATTGCCATGCCGCCACGCTAAGAAGGGGTGCCGCGGACCGCAGCGCGGTTGAGCCAGACGGCTCAGGGCCGCGCCGAACCACCGGGCGTGTCGCAATTGCAACAGGTGCAAAGAAGGACCCGCCCGGTGCGACGGGGGATGCACACCGGGCGGGTCTCAGGAACCTTTCTACCGCATGAGCGAACGGTTACGCCTCAAAAACTTGTTCGTTTGCCGATTACCAGGCGACGGGCAGCGAAATCAGGCCACGCGCCCGCAGCGCCCGACGATGCCGCAAATCACCACGCGGGACGGCCAGTCGCAGCTCCGGGAAGCGGCCGAGAAGCGCTTCGAGCGCGGTGACGACCTCCAGCCGGGCCAGGGCGGCGCCGAGGCAGTGATGGATGCCGTGCCCCATCCCGAGGTGCCCGGAGAGGTCCCGGCCGCGGTCCAGCGCGTCCGGTTCGGGGAAGCGTGCGGGGTCGCGGTTCGCGGACGCGATCGACAGCAGCACACTCTCCCCGGCCGGGATCCGTACGCCACCGATCTCCATGTCCTCCATGGGGAAGCGGCGGATCGCCACCGGATACGGGTTGTCGAAGCGGAGGAACTCCTCCACGGCCGTCGGCAGTTCGGCCGGATTGCGCTGCAACTCCCCGAGCTGGTCCGGGTGGTCGAGCAGGGCGAGCACCGCATTGCCGATGAGATGGGCCGTGCTCTCGTATCCGGCGAAGAGGATGAGGAAGGCGAGCGAGGTCAGTTCGTCCTCGGTGAGCCGGTCGTCCTCCTCGCCGGGGGCCGCCTCGTCGCGCACCGCGATCAGATCCGAGAGCAGATCGTCGCCCGGCTCCGCGCGCTTGGCGGCGATCAGACCGGTGTAGAACTTCAGCATCGCCCCGATCGCCTCCTTCATCAGCTCCGGCCGGCTCGGGTCCGGGGTGATGAGGGCGTCCGACCAGGCCAGGAAATCGGGGCGGTCACGGTGCGGGATGCCCAGCAAGTCGCAGATCACGGCGATCGACAGCGGCCCGGCGTAGTCGGCGATCAGCTCCGCACGGCCGCGCTCCGCCATCGCGTCCAGCAGTTCGTCGGCGATCCGCCGTGCGGGCGCGCGCAACGCCTCGACCCGGCCCGTGGTGAAGGCCTTGACCACCAGCCGGCGCACCCTGGTGTGGTCCGGCGGGTCCATGTTCAGCAGATTCGCGTCCAGCGCGGGCGGCAGCGCGAAACCGCGGTAACCGTTGGGCGTGGCATGCCGCTTGTCCAGGGAGAGCCGGGGGTCGGCGAGGGCGCGGCGGACGTCGTCGTAGCGGGTCACCAGCCAGGCGGGGTGCCCGTCGGCTCCGGTGATCCGGTGCACCGGTCCGGCGTCCCGCAGCGCGGCGTAGGCGGCGTACGGATCGTCGAGCAGGGGCGTCATATCGATGGGGGCGTCGGGGCCGGTCTCGGCGGTGTTCTGCATGGGCCCGACCCTAGGGCGTCTCCCCCACCTCCCGTCCGGCGCACGCCATCCGAAGGCGGCCCCGAGGGCGGCACCGGTCTCATGGGCCGGTGCCGCCCGGGTGGTTCGGGCGGCCCGGACCCCCGTGCCGGGCCACCCCGTCTGTGGCGCTTCTTCAGCCGTGCGCCACCGAGCTCCGCTGGCGCAGTTCGGTGAGCACGGTGTCGATCAGCGGTGAGTGGTAGACATCCGCGACCAGTGCCAAGTGCTCGTATTCGGCGGCGAGTTCGGCCGGGTCGGTGCCATTGGCGACCACCACGCTGTCGGCGCCGTGGTCGGGGACATGGCCCACCGCCCGGTTCTCCAGGCCACGGCGGAGCGCGGCGGCCTCCGCGACGGCGGCCAGCTGCCGGTCGTCGAGGGCGACCGCGCGGGCCCGCTCGCGGGCGATGTCGACGGCGTCGGACTCCACATGGCGGCGGATACCGCGCTGTACGTCCCGGATCTCGGCCATCTGCCGGTTGGCCCGCCACTCCAGGTCGGCGAACGGCCAGCGTACGGACCACGCCGGGGAGCCCATCGTGACCTCGGGGGTCTGTGCGGTGACGGTCCGCCAGAGCGGGGAGAGCCGGCGCAGTCGGCGCCAGGCGGCGACCCGGGGGCCGGCCGCGGGCAGCGCGAACCCGGCGAGGACCATCAGCGCCGCGACCGAGGCGCTCAACGGGGCCACGCCGTTGGAGAGCCACAGTGCCGGGTGGCCCGTCCAGGACAGGACGAAGCCGATGACCTTGCAGGCGCAGTAGACCAGGCCGAGCCAGCAGCCCGCGGCCAGTACCCGCAGACCGCGCGCCAGGTGGGTGCCGCCGAGTTGTGCGGCGTAGCGGGGGCAGAGGGTCCCCAGGGCCGCCGAGCTCAGTCCGAAAATGGCCAGATACAGCACCAGGAAGAGCATGACGCCCGGGGAGTCGGTGTAGGCGGTGCTGAAGTCGCGGGGGTGCTCGACGGCGTCCGGCCGGCCGACCGCGAAGCCGCAGATCGCCACCGCCCACAGCGCGGCCACACTCGCGACGGCGATGCGCGCCCGGCGCCGGACACGGGCCCGCGCGTCCGCGCCCTCGCCCCCCGTCCAGCGCAGCAGCAGCACCAGCGCACCGGCGGCGAACACCACGACGGAGGAGTAGAGGAAGACCATGGCGAGGTTGGCCACGCCCGTCAGCCGGTCGAAGGCGCGGTAGACGCTGGGCGCGGAGAAGAGGAAGACCGTCGCCACCCCGCCGGTCATCACACAGGCCAGTCCCAGGTCCGCGTTGCTGCGGTCCCGGAACCACGCGACGGATTTGTACCCGACGATCGCCCAGGCGGCGACGCCGAACGACAGATAGATGACGTCAAACACGCGGGCCCCCGTCCTGCGCCGCGCCCGCTCCCGCGCCGTCGGGCCGCTCGTCCCCGGCCGGGGTCTCCTGCCGCCGGATGTGCTGGAGCGCGGGCCCGAGCGCCGCGGCCAGCTCGGCCGCCTGGCCCTCCAGGGGCAGGGCACGTTCGGCCGCGGACGGCGCCACTCGCTCCATCAGGAGCGTGCCGAGCACTTCGGTCTCCCGCTCGGCGAGGTTGTCATAGCCGTGATGCCGGGCGAAGCCCATGGTCAGGCCCATCCGCCGCATGGCGGTGGCGACATCGACGGACGGCGTCCACAGCTTCAGCGCGTCCTCGGTGACCGCCGGATCCTGGCCGTGTCCCAGCAGGAGGTGGCTCAGCTCGTGCAGCACGATGTGCGCCTGGTGCCACGGTGAGGTCTTGAGCTCGTAGAAGACCCAGTAGTCGTCGTCGGTGACGGCCGTCATCCCCGAGACCACCCCGCCCAGGCTCATCGGCACCAGATGGACGGGCCGCGCCACCCGCGCGGCGACGATGTCGCACATCCCGCGCAGATCGGTTGTGGCCGGCAGCGCCAGCTCCTTGATGAGCCGCTTGCACCGCCTGCGCATCTGCCCCACTCGCATGCTCGTCCCGTCCTCGTCTCCGACCCGCTGCCAGGAAGAGAAGATCTGGCCGCGCTCAGCGGTCCGCATCGGTTCACTCACCGCGTCGGTCACCGCCCTGCTCCGGCGGATCGGCCGGCAGGTTCATCTGCTGCCGGAACTGGGAGATGATCGTCGTCAGACTGTCCTGCACCTCCGGCGGCAGCCCGACGGAGCGCAGCGCGATCGCGCGCACCCGCTGGTCCCGCATCGCGGCCAGGAAACGGACCTCTTCCTCCACCCGCGCGGCCTGCGGCTGCGAGAGGTCCCCCAGCAGATAACCGACCGGCACGGCAAAGAACTTGGCCAGCGCGCGCAGCAGCTCCGGGCTCGGGTTCGTACGCCTACCGTTGCGCAGCATCGACAGATACTGCTCGGTGACCTTGACCCCGCCGTACTCCTCCGCTCCCCCGCTGATCTCCTCGGCCACAAAGGCGTTGGTGTACGGGGCCCCCGGCGGATGCATGTTGGCGAAGAGATGGTTCAGCCGCTCCGCGAGCACACTGCCCGCCCCCTTGGACCGGCTTTCTCCCCCCACGTTCATGTCTACCGTCCCCCGTCGATTGAGCCCAACGAACAGTTAAGGCTCCGTCACCACCCGCTCATCCTGACACGCCAGGAACGCGGTGCACCAGTCCACTTACGGACAGTAGGGATCGCTGGACTTAACCGGGAGTTGAGCGATGAAGGCACAGGCCGTACGGAGCGTCACGGGAGACCTGTCATGCGGGGGCTCCACGGAGCGCGGCTGCCCGACAGCAGGCGGCGCATCCAGCGACGGGACACACCACGGCACAGCAAAAGACCCGCCGGCTCGGGATTTCTCCCGGCCGACGGGCCTTTTCGCACCGTCGGGACGACAGGATTTGAACCTGCGACCCCTTGACCCCCAGTCAAGTGCGCTACCAAGCTGCGCCACGTCCCGGTGCCCGATCCGGCCGGGATGTCCCGGCTGACCGCGCACGAGAACAATACCGCATGTCAGAGGGTGGGGGCTGCCACTTTCCCGTCTCGCGGCGGGGCGGCGGGTGCGAGATGAGTAGCTGTACTCATGCGCCGGTGTCACGGTGCCGCCACGCTACGCGCATGACTACTCCATCGATTCAGCGGCCGACGACCACGGCCTTCTTCGTACAGGCCGCGATCTCCTTCGGGCTGTCGCTGGTGGCGCTGGTGATCGGGATCATCAAGCTGCCGGTGGGGCCGTGGGAGCGCGGTTTTCTCGCCCTCGGGCTGATTTTCGTGGTGTCCTCGGCGTTCACGCTGGCGAAGTGCGTGCGCGACCGCCAGGAGGTCGAGGAGGTGACGAACCGGGTGGACAAGGCCCGGATCGACAAGCTCCTCATCGAGCAGGACGTCTTCAAGCCGGGGCAGGTCTGACCCGGCGGCCGCGGGCCGTGGATCTTCCGGCCCGCAGCCCCACGCTTGACCTCAAGCGCGCTTGAGGTTGCAGGCTCTGTCGTATGACGCATCTGACGACAGCCCCTACGGCGGGCACCCCGGCGGGGTCCGCTCCGCACGGCGACCGCATCGGTTTCGCCGAACTGCCGGACCTGATGAGCCTGATGACGGGCGATGAGAAGCACGGTCCGGCCGCCACCTCCACGCTCGACGCCCTCTGGGTCCTCTACGACCGGGTGCTGCGGGTCTCCCCCGGCACCGTCACGGCCCCGGACCGGGACCGTTTTCTGCTCTCCAAGGGCCATGGCCCGATGGCCTACTACGCGGTGCTGGCCGCCAAGGGCTTCTTCCCCACCGAGTGGCTGCCGGGCTTCGGCTCGTACGACTCACCGCTCGGCCACCACCCCGACCGGATGCTGGTGCCCGGCGCCGAGATCGGCAGCGGCTCGCTGGGCCACGGGCTGCCGCTGGCCGTCGGCACCGCCCTCGGTCTGCGGGCGCAGGGCCGGCCCGGACCGGCCGTATGGGTGCTGATCGGCGACGCCGAACTGGACGAGGGCAGTAATCACGAGGCCCTGGCCTACGCGGCCGCCGCGGGCCTGGACCGGCTGCACACCCTGGTCATCGACAACGCCTCCGCCACTCATGGGTGGCGCGGCGGGATCGCCTCCCGCTTCGAGGCCGCGGGGTGGTCCGCGGCCACCGTGGACGGCCGCGACCACGAGGCGCTGTACGCGGCCTTCAGTACGCCGCATCCGGGCCGTCCGCATGCGGTGATCGCCCGTGTCGAGCCCAAGGGCGCCTGAGCGGCCGCCCCGTCTTCCCGTATACGACCAAGACTTCGAGAGGGTTTCAGTGATGGACACCATGCGTGAGCGCTTCACCTCGGTCACCTCGCGGATGCTGGCGGAGGACCCGCGGCTGGCACTCGTCCTCGCCGACATCGGGGCGGCCGGCTTCGCCGAAGCGGAACAACGACATCCGGACCGGGTGGTGAACGTCGGCATCCGGGAGCAGTTGCTGATCGGTGTGGGCGGCGGGATGGCGCTCACCGGGCTCCGCCCGATCATGCACACCTTCGCCAGCTTCCTGGTGGAGCGCCCCTTCGAGCAGCTGAAGCTGGACCTCGGCCACCAGGGCGTGGGCGGTGTGCTGGTGAGCGCCGGGGCCTCCTACGACTGGCCGAGCGGCGGCTTCACCCATATGGCGCCCGGCGACGTGGCGCTGCTGGACACACTCGACGGCTGGACCGTGCACGTTCCCGGGCACCCCGACGAGGCCGAGACGCTGCTGCGGCACGCCGCGGCGGCCGGTGACGACAAGGTCTATGTCCGGCTGTCCATGCAGAGCAACGCCGCGCCCCGGTCGGTGGACGGGGCCCGCTTCCGGACCGTACGGGAGGGACGCGGCGGGGTGGTGATCGCCGTCGGCCCGATGCTGGACAGCGTGCTCGCCGCGACCGAGGGGCTGCCGCTGACCGTGCTCTACGCGACGACCGTGCGGCCCTTCGACGCCGCCACACTGCGTGCCGCGGCCGACGCCGCCGGTACCTCGGATGTGGTGATCGTGGAGCCGTATCTCGCGGGGACCTCGACGCGGCCGGCGGCCGAGGCGCTGGAGGACCGGCCGCACCGGCTGCTGGGGCTCGGCGTCGGCCGCCAGGAGCTGCGCCGCTACGGCCAGCTCGACGAGCACCTGGCGGCACACGGCCTCGATCCGCGCGGCCTGCGCGAGCGGATCACCGGGTTCCTGACGGGACGGGCCTGACCGGCCCGAGGGGTACCGGGGCGGGGGGTCCGGCGGGGGCCCGGCGGCTCAGATGTGCTTGTCGAGCCAGGCCAGCAGGTCGTCCTGGACCTCCTCGCGGTTGGTCTCGTTGAGGATCTCGTGGCGGGCGTCCGGATAGGCCTTCCACGTCAGATCGCGGGTGCCCACATAGCGGAAGTCCTCCAGGAGTTCATGGACCAGGGTCATCCCCTGGTGGCAGGGGTCCAGCTCACCCACGGCGACATGGACCGGCAGGCCGCGCGGCACACGGGCGAGGTTGTCCGGGTCGTTGATCTTGCGGATGGCGCCCACCCAGTCGGCGGCGAGGCCGGCGGAGAAAGCGAAGCCGCAGTCCTCGTCGGCGACATAGGCATCCACCTCGGCCGCGTCGCGGGAGAGCCATTCGTAGCCGGTGCGGTGGGTGAAGGCGTCATTGAAGGAGCTGAAGGTGCGCGGGATGAAGGCGGAGAGCGCGCTGCGGCCGCGCTCGGCGATCTCCTCCTCCAGCCCGGCGAGGGCACCGTCGATGTCCAAGCCGGGCAGGGTGCGGAAGGTACCGGTGAGGATCAGCCCGGCGAGGTCGGCGCCGTACTCCTGGGCGTAGTCGCGGGCCAGCATCGCGCCCATGCTGTGGCCGAGCAGCACCAGCGGGAGGCCGGGGTGGCCGGCGGCCGCGTGATCGCCGATGCCCTTGAGGTCGCTGACGATCGCCCGCCAGGCGTCCTCGCCGACCACCCCGCGGCCGCCGGTGGTGGCGGCGGTGGCGCCGTGGCCGCGGTGGTCGGAGGCGATGACGGCATAGCCGTGGCCGGCCAGAAAGCGCGCGAAGCGGTCATAGCGCCGGCCGTGTTCCGCGGCGCCGTGGGCGATCTGGACGAGGGCACGCGGGTGGCCGGACTCCGGGAGCCAGGTGTAGGTGGCGATCCGGGCGCCGTCCGGAGCCTGGTGGAAGTCCTGCTGCATGGCCTGCATGGCGTCGTCTCCTGACTGCCGGGGCGGTGGCTGACGAGTCGTCGCCGCCCACTCTTCCGCGCCGGGCGGCAGTGCGCCATGGGGCGCGCGTGGCGGAGAACAAGGCAGCTTCGGCGAGCCTTCCGCGTTCGCGCGTACTAACGGTCAGGGGTACGCCCTCCGGCTGAAGGCGGGCCTCCCGCGCCGCGATTCCTGCCGCGTGCGCAGCGCCGGGCTCGGGCGGGTCGATGAGTTCCACCGGCTGCCCGGTTGGCCGCAGTCGGTCGACCCTGTCGGCCCGGCAGGTCCGCCGGCGCTTCCTTCCCAGTCGCCCCCGCCGCAGCGCCCGGGAGGCGTGGGGTGGCGCGGTGCCGGGGGCCTCGGGACGGCGCCACGGTCGTTGCGGCGCGGGGGGTGGTGCGCGTGTACTTCGCGCTTCAACTCCGCGTCCGAACACACCCAGTTGATGTTTCATGCGCCCCGCAGTAGGTATGCCAACGGGTATTGCACGGGGTAAGCGAAAGATCACTTTCCGGAACGTTCGCTGGAGACGGCACCGCCGGTGCCGTCCCAAGGCGGGGTGCGACCAGCGCGGGGAAGATCGCGAAGGAGGGACTCGTCTTGCATCGCTATTTCACGGACCAGAGACATGAGGCGCTCCGGCACCGGGTGCGGGACTTCGCCGAGAGCGAGGTCCGCCCCCGGATTGCCGAGATGGAGGCGAGCCGTTCCGTCTGCCATGAGCTGTCTCGTCTGATCGCCCGTCAGGGGTGGATAGGCGCAACCGTGCACCGCGCCTACGGAGGGATGGGCGCCGGGCATGTCGCCAAGACTCTGATCATCGAGGAGCTCTCGCGGGTGAGTGCCGCGATGGGCGCCATGGTGCAGGCGTCCCAGCTGGGCGTCGCGAAGATCGTCCACTTCGGCAGCGAGGAGCAGAAGAAGACCTGGCTGCCGGCCATAGCCTCCGGCGACTGCCTGCCGACCATCGCGGTCACCGAACCGCAGTCCGGCGGCCATGTGCTGGGTATGTCCTCCACCGCGGTCCGCGACGGCGACGACTATGTCCTCAACGGCCGGAAGATCTACGTCGGCAACAGCCATGTCGGCGATCTGCACGGCGTCGTGGTCCGCACGGGTGAGGGCTCCAAGGGCCTCTCGGCGTTCCTCGTGGAGTCCGACACCCCCGGCTTCCGGGTCGGGCCGCAGCAGCCCGCGATGGGCCTGCACGGCTTCAGCTTCGGTGAGCTGTTCTTCGACAACTGCCGGGTCCCGGCGGCGAATCTGCTGGGCCGGGAGGGCGACGGACTGGCGGTCGCCTACTCCTCCAGCGTGCTCTACGGACGCCCCAATCTGACCGCCGTGTCACTGGGCATCCACCAGGCGGTGCTGGACGAGACGACGAAGTTCTGCACCGAGCGGCAGCGCTACGGCAAACCGCTGGCCGACCTGGGCAACATCAAGCTGAAGCTCGGGCGCATCCAGTCACGGCTGCTGCTGGGCCGGCTGTCCGCGTACCACGCGGTGCATCTGCTGGACCAGGGCCTGCCGTGCGACGCGGAGCTGATGAACGCCAAGCTGGTCAATGTGGAATCGGCGCTGGAGTCGGCGCGTGACGCGATGGACATCCACGCCGCGTGCGGGCTGTTCACCGACCGGCCGGTGGAACGTTTCTTGCGCGACGCCCACCACATCTTCGCGCCGGCCGGCACCTCTGACATCCAGCTGCTGCGCCTGGGCGAACTCGCCCTGGGCCGGGCGCAGGGCGACTGGTCCAGCCGGCTCGCGGATCTGCTGCGGCTGGAGCCTTCGGAATGGCCCGACGAGGACGAGGCCGCCGACGAGGCCCCCGCGGACCCGCCCGTCACGGTACGGCCCGAGGACCCCACGCCCACGGTGCCGGGCCAGCGCACCGGACCGACGTGCCGGCCCGCCTGGTTCGCCCGGCCGAGGTGAGCGGCCGGCCCTGACCCGACCCGCGGCGGCCGGGTCAGGGCCCATGCCGCGGCCCCGGGCCCGCCGTCCGGCACAAAGGCCGTCCGCCGGACACCGGGGCCGGGAGTCGGGGCCGCGTCAGAGCGCGCCGCTCTGTTGCTTCTCCATCCGGTGGATCTGCTCGACGAGTTCGGCGGCCATCGACTTGATGGTCTCCAGCCCCTCCCGCCCCCAGGGCCGCGGTTCGAGGTCCACGACACAGACGGTGCCCAGCGCCGTCCCCGTACGGTCGATCAGCGGCGCACCGAGGTAGGAGCGGATGCCGATCTCATCGACGACGGGGTTGCCGGCGAACCGCGGATAGTCGCAGACGTCCTCCAGCACCAGGGCCTTGCGGCGGACGATGACATGCGGGCAGTAGCCGTGGTCCCGGTCCATCACCCGGCCCGGCTGGGCACTGGCGGGCGCCGGTCCCAGCTCGACGGCCTGGTCCTGGGAGGGCGTGTAGAGACCGGCGAAGTACTGCCGCCGCTCGTCGATGAAGTTGACCATCGAGTAGGGCGCCCGGGTGGTCCGGGCGAGCTTGCGCGCGAACTCGTCGAACGCGGGCAGCGGGGACTCGCCGATCCCCAGGGCCCGCAGCCGGGCGACGCGCGCCGGCGCCTCGTCGTCCTGCGGGGTGAGCAGCAGATGGCGCGTCGGGTCGTAGGAGATGTACGGGACGCGGGAGGCGGGGTGGTTCATGGCAGCTCCGGGGTCGCGGCGAGGGCGGGGGTGAGCAGATGCTGGACGAGCGAAACCAGGACTTGGGTGGCCGAGCCGCCCCGGCGGGCGTCGCAGAGCACGATGGGAATGTCCGGGGAGACATCTATGGCGCTGCGGACCTCGTCCGGGTCGTAGCGGTAGGAGCCCTCGAACTCGTTGACGGCGACGATGAACTGGATGCCGCGCCGCTCGAAGAAGTCGACGGCGGCGAAGCACTGGTCCAGGCGCCGGGTGTCGGCGAGGATGACCGCGCCGAGCGCGCCGTTGGACAACTCGTCCCACATGAACCAGAAGCGCTGCTGCCCCGGCGTCCCGAAGAGGTAGAGGACGTGCGCCGCATCGAGGGTGATCCGGCCGAAGTCCATGGCGACGGTGGTGGTGCTCTTCTCCTCGACGCCGGCCAGATCGTCCGTCCCCACGCTGATCTGGGTGAGGAGTTCCTCCGTGCTGAGCGGCTCGATCTCGCTCACCGCCCTGACGAAGGTGGTCTTGCCGACCCCGAAGCCACCCGCGACCAGGATCTTGAGCGCGGTGGGGAAGAGGTCGGCCGCGGAATCCCCCTGGGTTCGGGGCTCACAGTCGTTTGCGAAGTCCATTCAGCACCGCCTCCAGCAGGGCTCGGTCGGTACGGGACGCGGGCCCTGCCGAAACGGCTGCGGGGGCCCGCGCGGTGATCGCCCCGCAGTCGACGAGGTCGGCGAGGAGCACTTTGGTGACCACGGCGGGCAGCCGTATGTGGGCGGCGATCTCGGCGACCGAGACCGGCCCGCCGCACAGCCCCAGCACCTGGGCGTAGTCGGGGCCCTGGCAGGAGACGGGCGGCCGGCCGGTGGCCATCACCATGGTCAGCAGGTCCAAGTGCGCCGTCGGACGGGTCCGGCCGTTACTGATGGTGTACGGACGGACCAGCCGGCCGGCCGCGTCGTCGTACCACGGCTCCCCGCCCTGCCGCCGTAGGCGACGCACGGTCATGGTCAACGACCGCCCGCGGGCGCCTGCTGGCGTGCGGGGGTGGACAGATACGGCCGGACGCTCTTGACCAGCATCGACATTTCGTAGCCCAGCACCGCCACATCGGCCTCCCGGCCGGCGAGCACGGCCAGACAGGCGCCCGATCCGGCGGTGGAGACGAACAGGAAGGTGGACTCCAGCTCGACGACGACCTGGAGGACGTCGTCGCCCTCCCCGAAGCGCACACCGGCGCTGCGGGCGAGGGAGTAGAGGCCGGAGGACAGGGCGGCCATGTGGTCGGCGCTGTCCGGGTCGAACCCATGGGCGGCCTTGACCAGGCCGTCCGACGACAACAGTAGCGCGCTCCGGGCGTGCGGCACCCGCTGTACGAGCCCGGTCAGCAGCCAGGACAGGTCGGTGTGCTGGCCTCCCTGCGGCTGCAAATGCGCCTGCGCACGCACATCACTCACCATGGTTACGGTCGTCTCCTCGGGGGCGGGCCATCGGGGCGTCGTGGTCACGGTCGTAGAGCAGGTCGTTGCCGGCCGGGCTGCTGGGGTCGCCGCCCTGGGCCGGGAGGATGCCGTGGCCGCCTGCGGTGTCCTCGGCGTAGCTGTCGTCGCCGAGGCTGAAACCGCGTCGGAAGGCGGCCATCAGGCCGGGGTCGTGCTCGGGTTCCGGGCCCGTACGGGGTGTCGTGGACGGCAGGATCGGATCGCCGCGCAGCTCGGGAACGAGATGCGTCTGCTTGTGCCGCCGGGGCAGCCGCGGGCGGGCGGCGTTGTCCACGGCGGGCGGGGCGGGCGGCAGCACGACTGGGCCGGAACGGTCGGCGGGCGCGGGATCGGGGGTCTCGTGGGGGTGCGCGTCGGGCAGGTGCGCGTCAGGCAGGCGGACTTCGGGAGTGTGGGCGCCGGACGCGCGGACCAGCCGGCGCCGGGTGGCACCGAAGTCGGGATCGGCGTCCGCGGGGGCCGGGTCCGGGTCCGGGCGGCCGTCGTAGCCGCGCGGTGCCATGTCGAGCGCGTGGTCGGGAGCGGGCGCGGGGGCGGGAATGGCGAGCGTGCGTGAGGCCGCGGGACCGGGGTCATGGCGGTCGTGCCGCTCCTGCCCGGCGTCGGCGGCGACGGCGTGGTCGCCGGGGTATCCGCTGTGGTCCCCGGGGAATCCGCTGTGGTCGTCGAGGGGGAATCCGCTCTCGTACGTCCCCTCGTCAAGTACGTCGTGCGCGGGGGCCGGGCCGGTGTCCGGCGATCCGGTGGGGGTCGGTGCCGCCGCCGCGTTCGCGTCGCCCTTGACCGAGTCCGCGCCGAGCAGCCCCTGGGGCACGATCAGCACGGCCTGCACACCGCCGTAGATATTGCTCTGGAGCCGGACCACGATGCCGTGCCGCCGGGCGAGCGAGGAGACCACGAAGAGCCCGATCCGGCCATCGCTCAACAGCTCGGCGACATCGATGTGTTCGGGGTCGGCCAGCAGCCCGTTCATCCGCGACTGCTCTTCCGCGGACATCCCCAGGCCGCGGTCCTCGACCTCGACCGCGAGTCCGGCGGTGACGAGTTGGGCGCGCAGCAGGACCGGGGTCTGCGGGGCGGAGTAGATCGTGGCGTTCTCGACGAGTTCGGCGAGCAGGTGGATCACGTCGGCGACGGCATGGCCGCGCAGGGTGCCCTCGATCGGCGGCACCAGCTTGATCCTCGGGTACTGCTCGACCTCGGCGATCGAGGAGCGCAGCACCTCGGTCAGGGACACCGGACGGCTCCACTGGCGGCGCGAGATGGCGCCGCCGAGGACGGCGAGGTTCTCGGCGTGCCGGCGGATGCGGGTGGCCAGGTGGTCGACGTGGAACAGGCCCTTGAGCAGGTCGGGGTCCTCGACCTGGTTCTCCAGCTCGTCCAGCAGCTCGATCTCGCGGTGCACCAGGGATTGCAGCCGGCGGGCGAGGTTCACGAAGACCTCGACCTTCTGTTCGCTGCCGCTGGCGTTGCTGCGGGCGATGGCGACCGCGTCGATGACGGCGGACTCGGCGGCCCGGCCCGCGCCGGCCACCTCATGGGCGAGCAGGTCGAGGGTGTCGCCGGTGGGCACCGGCCCCGGTTCGGGCTCGCGGCGCTGGATCCACTCACCCTGCCGTACGCGGTCCAGGAGGTCGTACAGATCGGACTGGCTGCGGGCGCAGACCTGGCGCAGCCGGGCGTAGCGGGCGACGGTGGCCCGGGCCTCGGAGCTGGCGGCGGAGCCCGCGGTCAGCACGATGACGCAGACCAGGGCGAGTCCGCCGCACAGCACCACCCACTCGCGGCCGGTGATCCGGGCACCCCCGGCCTGCACCACGAAGGCGGCGACGGCCGTGCAGAGGACGGCGACCAGCAGACAGGGGACGGCTGCGAGCCTGACCAGACGGGACCGTATCGCCGAGTCGGCGGCCGACTCGGGGAAGGCGGCACGGCCGTGTCGTCCGCCCTCACGCTCCCGCCGCCGGGCGGCGGGTACGGGGGCGGCCCCCGGGGAACCCTGGGACCCGGGGGATCTTTGAGCCTCCTGGGACAGCTGGGTCCCCTGGGGGAATGCGGTAGGCATCGGCGCCCTCCGGATCGGCCGTGGCAGTTCGCGGAGCACGCACGCTAGTTGTTGCCGGGGTGGGGTCCGGAGCCACTTCGGGGTTTCGCTACCCCTCGCCACCTCCCTGAGTGGGCGCCGCCCGGACATCAGTGCGACCCGATCCGAACCTCCGTTCCCTCAGGGAGAGTTGAGCCATCCGAGGGGGTTCCTTCCGGTGGCTCGTCAACGGCGCTCGCGAACCCGACGCGCGCCGGGGAGCATCGGTCCGGACACGCTGCGTCAGGCACCGGCGGCCGCCCGGCGCCGGTCGCTGCCGGGCGCTCAGCGGAAGGTGCGCCGGTAGGTCTGGGGGCTGACGCCGGTGGTGCGTTTGAAGCGGTCGCGGAAGGCCGTCGGTGAACCGAAACCGACTTGCGCGCCGATGCGTTCGACGGAGTGCGTGGTGGTTTCCAGCAGATGCTGGGCCTGGCGCACCCGGGCGCGGTGCAGCCACTGGAGCGGAGTGGTACCGGTCTGTTCGCGGAAGCGCCGTATCAGGGTGCGGGTGCTCATACCGGCCCGGGCGGCGATATCGGCCAGCGCGAGATCGCGGCCCACGTTGTCCTGAAGCCAGGCGAGCAGCGGTTCAAGGGCGGAGCCACGGGGGGTGGACGGGTAGGGCTGGACGATGAACTGCGCCTGGCCGCCCTCCCGTTCGAGCGGCATGACGGACAGCCGGGCGGCGTCGGCGGCGACCGCGGAGCCGTAGTCGCGGCGGATCAGGTGCAGACACAGGTCCAGCCCGGCGGCGGCTCCGGCGGAGGTGAGGAGCTGGCCGTTGTCGACGTAGAGGACGTCCGGGTCGACATCGATGGCCGGGTGGGCGGCGGCCAGCTCACCGGCCGCGATCCAGTGGGTGGTGGCGCGCAGCCCGTCGAGCAGGCCGGCGGCGGCCAGCGCGAAAGTACCCGTGCAGATGGAGGCGATGCGGGTGCCGTTGGCGGCGGCCGCGGTCAGTGCCTCGTGGACGGCGGGCGGGAGGGGCGCGGCCGGGTCGGCGGTCCCGGGGACGATGACGGTGTCCGCGTCCGCCAGCCCGTCCAGTCCCCATGGCGCCCGCAGCAGGAACGAGCCGGCGTCGACCTCTGGCCGCTCGGCGCAGACGCGGACCTGGTAGCCGGCGCGGCCGTCCGGAAGGCGGGTGCGGGTGAAGGCCTCGATCGGCGTGGACAGATCGAACGGGATCACCTTGTCGAGAGCGAGGACGGCGACGGTGTGCATGGCCGTAAATTACCCGGCCCTCGGAATCCCGCCAGAGGGCAAGAGGTGGCCATCCCAGACGGACTCCAGCTGATTTCCCCTGGTCAGCCGCCCGGGAAGTATTTGGCAATATTCCGTTGGGAGTTGTCGATAGTGCCACTGGGGCAGGAGGGCACGGCGGGCTAGCTTCGCTGGTGAACCCGGCACGGGGCCGGGCCGAACCCCCCGAAGGACTGCCCATGCATGCTCAGATCGTCCTGTTCGACGGCTTCGATCTGCTCGATGTCATCGCGCCTTACGAGGTGCTGTACGCCGGAGGTGCCGCCTCGGACGGGGCGGTGGACGTGGAGCTGGTGTCCGCCGAGGGGCGGCGCGAAGTGGTCGGCGGCACCGGCGGCGTGACGCTGTGGGCCACGGCCGCCCTCGACCCGGAACGGGCCGGCCTCGTCGTGGTGCCCGGTGCGGCCGGCCGCGTCGGCACACCCGGTGAGACGCCCGATGAGGACGCCGGTGCCCGGACGCCGGACGAGTTCCTCTCCGTATTGCTGGGCCGCGCCGTGCAGACCGGTCTGCCGTCCCTGCTGAAGGCGGCCATGGACCGCCCCGGGCTGACGGTCGCCACGGTGTGCGGCGGCTCGCTCCTCCTCGGCCTCGCCGGCCTTCTGAAGGGACGCCGTGCCACGACCCACCACCTGGCGCTGGAGACGCTGGCGGAGACCGGTGCGCAGGTGGTGCCGGCCCGGGTGGTCGACGACGGCGACCTGGTCACCGGGGGCGGTGTCACCTCCGGCCTGGACCTGGGGCTCTATCTGCTGGAGCGGGAGGTGGGGCCGAAGATCGCCCATGCCGTCGAGGAGTTGTTCGCCTACGAGCGGCGGGGCGTCGTCTGGCGCGACCGGGGACCGGCACCGTCGGCTCCGTGAACCACTCCCCCGCACCCGCCACCGCATTCAACCTTGAGGCCCCACCTCCGTGACCAAGCTCTTTCTCGCCCTGCATGTCCTGGCCGCCATCCTGGCCGTGGGACCGGTCACCGTCGCCGCCGGGATGTTCCCCAGGGCGCTGCGCCGCGCCCAGGCCGATCCGCCGGACCCCGCCGCCCGCGCGTCTCTGCGCACCCTGCACCGCATCTGCCGCGTCTACGCCGCCGTCGGCCTCGCCGTACCCGTCCTGGGGTTCGCCACCGCCGGCAGTCTCGGTGTGCTGGGGAGCGGCTGGCTGATCACGTCGATCGCCCTCACCGCGGGCGCCGCCGCGATTCTGGCGCTGCTGTTGCTGCCCGGCCAGGAGGCCGCGGTCGGCGTGGTCGAGGCCGCGGCGGACGGTTCCCGGGCCCCGGTGGCCGATGAACGGACCGCCCGCCGGCTGACGATGCTGACCGGCCTCTTCAACCTGCTGTGGGCGGCCGTCACCATCCTGATGATCATCAGGCCCGGCTCCACCACGGGAGCCTGACCATGCGCCGAAGGTATCTACGGGTGGCCGCGCACGGGGAACTCGTTTCGCTGATCGTGCTGCTGGTCAACCTCGCCACCGCCCACCTCAAGCCGCTCAGCTCCCTGATGGGCCCCCTCCACGGCTGCGCCTACCTGTTCGTCGTGATCGCGGTGTGGCGGCTGGACCGTATCGACACGGCTGCCAGGGCGATCGCCGTCCTTCCGGGCATCGGCGGGCTCCTCGCCCTGCGCCGGATCGGCCGCCTGGGCATGCACGCCCACCCGGCGCCTCAGGACAGTGTCGGCTGACCCACGACGGGTCACCGGCTGCGATATGCGGCGGCCCCCTGCCGGTACCGCTCCTTGGCCTCGGCGAAGTCGGGGACATCGGAGCGGTCGCGGTCCCCCGGCCCGAAGACGCCCGCCAGGGCCTCGGCGCCGTCACCGACCGCGGCGGCGCGGGACATCATGGTCCGTTCATAGACGGTGACGGCCTCGTCGTGGGTGTCATGGCGGGCGAGGGCCAACGCGAGTTCGCAGCCGTCGAGCATGGCGAAGTTGGCACCGTAACCACCCAGGGGAGCCATCAGATGGGCGGCGTCCCCGAGCAGGGTGACGCCCGGGGTGTGGGGCCAGGTGTGCGGGGCCGGGAGGACGAACAGCGGCCGGTTGACGTACGGGCCGTCGTTGTCGGTGATCAGGACGAGGAGCCGCTCGTCCCAGCCGGTGAAGGCCCGGAGCAGCGCGGCGCGTACGGCGTCGGTGTCATCGAGGTCGATGCCGGCGGCGCGGTACCAGTCCGCGTCGTCCTTGAGGGCGATGTACGCGCGGACGTGCTGGTTGCTGTTGCGCTGGCCGATCAGGCCCTTGTGGTCGCCGGTGGCGAAGACGTTGCCGTCACCGACGAGTTCGGCGACGGCGGGGTGCGCGGTGTCGACCTCGTCGTAGCGGGCCTCCAGGAAGGTCACGCCGGTGTAGACGGGCGTGGCGTCGCTGACCAGCGGTCGCACCCGGGACCAGGCGCCGTCCGCACCGATGACGAGGTCGACGTCCCTGGTGACGCCGTGGTCGAAGGTGAGGCGGTGGGTACCGGCCGGGCCCGGGGTGGCGGAGGTGAGGGTGTGGCCCCACCGGAGGGTGCCGGGTGCGAGGGAGTCCGCCAGCAGGGTGCGGAGTTGCCCGCGGTCGATCTCGGGGGCGGCGTCCTCGTCGCTGGTGGGGCGGTAGTCGACGAGCACCTCGCCATGGCGGGTGAGCATCCGCTGGGCCTGGCCCTCGGGACGGGCCAGGGCGTGGAAGTCGTCGAGAAGTCCGGCTTCCCGCAGGGCGATCTGTCCGGAGTCCGCGTGCAGGTCCAGGGTGCCGCCCTGGTTGCGGGCGTCGGCGGAGGCGTCCCGGTCGTAGACGGTGACGTCGATGCCGTGGCGCTGGAGGACGCGGGCACAGGTCAGACCGCCGGGGCCGGCGCCGACGATGGCGATCTGCGGGGCGTGGGTGCGGGTGGTGGGCATGGGTGATTCCTCCGCTGGGTGCGGTCGGGTGGGATGAGCGGCTGCACGCCGGACCGTCGGACCGGTCTCGGGCGTCAACGGGCCGGTGGCAGCGCTCGGTTCACCGGGGCGGTGACTCCGGGGCCCGGTCGGGACCCGGCCTGTGCTCCCGGCTCACCCAGAAGAGCACACCGATTAAAAAAGTGCAACGAGTCAACTTTTTAACTCGGGCAACCAGAGGGTAGGGTGGAGCCGTGAGTGAGACGACACAGCCCCTCGGCCGCCGCGAGCGCAAGAAGGCCGCCACCCGCCAGGCGCTGGCCGACGCGGCACTGCGGCTGTTTCTCGAACGCGGCTATGACCAGGTCAGCATCAAGGACATCGCCGAAGCCGCCGATGTCTCCACCACGACGCTCTTCAAGCACTTCCCCGGCAAGGAAGCCCTGGTCTTCGACGCGGACAGCGACCACGAGGCCGCCCTGGTCGCGGCCGTCCGCGAGCGCCCCGCCAGCCGGTCCGTTCCCGCCGCTCTGCGGGACCACCTCCTGCGCTGCCATCTCGGCACCGCCACCGACCCCGCGTTCGCCCGGTTCCGACAGCTCGTCACGAGCACCCCGGCACTCCGTGACTACGGCCACCGCATGTGGATGCGGCACGAAACCACCCTCGCGCAGGCCATCGCCGCCGACGCCGGCGCCCCCGAGGACGACCCGGCCAGCGCCGCACTCGCGCACTTCGCCCTCGAAGCGCTCGCCCTCGCCCGTGGCCAGGAAGACCCCCGCGCGGCCCTCGACGCCGCCTTCGACCTGCTGGAACGCGGCTGGCAGCCACCCGCCCGGCGCGCCGCCCGCACCTCGGAACAGGGCGCCGAATAAGCGTCAGACGGCGAGCCCGGCAGGCTCCTGACCGAGGAACGCCGCGACGGTCCGGGTGAAGCGGCCGGGATCGTCGAGCCAGGGGTAGTGGCCGGCGCCCGGCTGAATGACCAGTTCGGCCCGGGGGATCAGCTGCGCGATGTCCGCCGCGATACGGGGAAGCGGGCCGCTGTCCACTTCACCGGCGAGCAGCAGGACCCGCGCGCCCATGCCCGCGACGGCGGCGCGGGCTTCCTCAGGGGCGAAGGCGCCACCGGACGCATAGATCTCCGCGGCCTCCTCGTGGGTCTGCGCCACCTCGGACGCGGCATGCGCCTGCGCGGCCGCGTCCCAACGGCCGTAGAAGAAGGGGGCGATGGCGTCCCAGTCGGCGTCGGCCACGGAGCCGGCCCAGACCCGTTCATAGGCGCCGTACGCGGCCCCGAACCAGGGCTCGGCGGTGCGCAGGGCGGCCGCCTCCCGGCGGTGCGCCTCGGTGAAGTCGACACCGAGAGCGCGGGCGCGCGCGGTGATCAGGGCGAGGGTACGGATGCGCTGCGGATGCCGGGCCGCGTAGAGGAGCGCCAGGTCGCCGGCCGCCGAGTGCGCGAGGAGGTCGACCCGGTCCAGCCCGAGGTGCACCCGGAGGGCTTCGACATCGGCGACCTGCCGGTCGCAGCGGTAGGTCGCCGGGTCGGCGGGGCGGGCGGAGTCGCCGGTGCCGCGCAGATCGAGCTTGATCAGCCGGCGGCGCTCGGACAGTCCACCGAGATCGCCGAGGTAGCCGGAGGCCCGCATGGGCCCACCGGGCAGGCAGAGCAGCGGCTCGCCCTCGCCCACGACGTGATAGGCGAGTTGGGTCCCGTCCGGAGCGGCGAAGGCAGGCATGGCGTCATCCTCATCGCCGTGTGGCGGGCACGGCAAGGGGGTTGTCTGGGGAGGCCGGGCAGGGCGAGCGCTATCTCCGGGGCGGGGCAGGGCGAGCGGGTGGTCTCCGGTGCGGGCTCAGCGGTCCGCGGCGAGGCCCACGTCGGTGGGGGACACCGCCGACGGCCAGGCGGGCCAGCCATGGACGGGCGGCACCGCGATCGCCCGCCACCACGGATAGACGGCCGCCGGCTCGGCGGGCTCGAAGGGCTCGCCGGGTCTGGGGTGGGCCGTGTCGACCCCGGACCTACGGCCGGCGGCCAGTGTGCGTTCGGCAGGCTCCGCCCAGGGGTGCGGGGCGAGGTTGAACGTGCCCCAATGGATCGGCAGCAGCACCCCGCGCGGCTCGCCGCCCTGGAGGTCGAGGTGGGCCCGGACGCCCTCTTCGGGGGTCATGTGGATGTCCGGCCAGAAGTCGCTGTACGCGCCGATCTGGATCATCGTGGCGTCGAACGGGCCGTGCGCCGCGCTGATCTCCGCGAAGCCGGAGAAGTAGCCGGTATCGCCGCTGTGGAAGATCCGGTGCTCGGGGCCCGCGACCACCCAGGAGGCCCACAGGGTGTGCTGCGGTCCGCGCAGCCCGCGGCCGCAGAAATGCTGGGCAGGGGTGGCCGTGAGGGTCAGGCCGCCGACGCGGGTGGACTCGTGCCAGTCGAGCTCGGTGATCCGCTCCGCGGGCACTCCCCAGAACTCCAGGTCGGCGCCGATGCCGAGCGGTACGACGAAGGCCGCGCCGGTACCGGCCAGGACCTGGACCGTCGACATGTCGAGATGGTCGTAGTGGTCGTGTGAGATCACCACGGCATCGACCGGGTCCAGCTCGTCCAGTGCGAGGGGCACCGGGTGCAGCCGCTGGGGACCGGCCCAGGTGAACGGCGAACAGCGCTCGCCCCAGACCGGGTCGAAGAGCACCCGCTGCCCGTCTATCTCGGCCAGCACGCTCGAATGGCCCATCCAGGTGAGCCGCAGCCCGGAAGCGGGCGGCTGGCCCCAGTCGGCGGCGGTCGGACGGTACACCGGAATCGGCCCGACCGGCGCCCGGCGCAGCCGGCCCTCCCGGCTCAGCTGGGTACGCGCCATCGGCAGCGCGGAGCCGTGCAGCAGCTGCCTGGTCGGCACGGGGTTGCGGAACTGGCCGTCCACGAACTGGGGCGACCTGCGCATCCTGGCCAGCCGCTCCCCGGTGGGTGCGATTCCGAAGCTCGCGGGCCGCAGCGCGGAAAGTCGAGTGCGGCGGGGTCGGGAACCGGTCACGGCACCTCCATGGTCAGGGCAGTCGCGAAGTGAACGGGCCGCATGGGCGGTGGGTTCCGGCACACCGCGCCACTCGGCACCGTCGTACGGTTTCCGCACCACGACGCCCGGACTCAACACCATCACCCGCAGACACAAACCGCGCGACCGGCCGTCGCATTCCTGGCGAACGGTGTGACCTTTCCCGGGCCTGCCGGTGGTCTCTTTCGCCGCGGCCACCGGGAGGCGTCCATTGCGGTGACGGGGGCGGGCGGGGCCGGGCCTGGACGCGGGGGTGGCGGGAGGCGAGCCGGGGCGTCGGGGGTCGGCGGGACGGGCGCCGGGCGACAGCGGCTCGACCCGGTCGAGCAGTGCGGTGACGGCCGGCATCCCGGCGGGCCCGCCGCCGATCACGATCGCGGTGCGCCCGCCATTGGAGTGCTCTGTCACCGTTGCCTCGCTCCCCCGACGGCGTGGTCCGGGAGCCGTACGGCCCGCTCGTTCCTGTCCCCGGCCCCTTACACCTGGCCGGCAGCTGCGCACCGTCCGCGGAAAAGATCACTGTCGGGCCCACACTTCAGTGCGCTCGGCGGCGGTGTCAACGGCCCGTTCCGCCCACCGATTCGCGGTGTTCCGGCCGCTCCCGCGGTCCTCCGCCGTCGCCCGTTCACCCTTGGCCACAGATCACCGACTCGGCTTCTTGTGCGTCCCTTCCTCCCTCGTGTCACCGGATTCTCTGACATCCCGTCATGGGACGAGCCTGCGTCTAGACTCCCGGCAGCGGATGCACCTCGTCCGCAAACGGTCTCACCAGCAGGGGATTCGTCTCACCAGCAAGGGATTCAGGGACGCTTGTGACATTCCAGCAGGTTTCTGAGCCGTATGACGCCTATGACGTCCTCGTCGTCGGCGGGTCGGGCGTGGACACCGTCGTGTCGGTCGGCGCGCTGCCGGTGCCGCTCGCCGATTCGTACGCGGTCCCGCCGCTGTACGAAGGGGCGGGGCACACCGGTACCGGTGTCGCGCTGGGCTGCGCGGCGCTCGGGCTCACCACCGGGTTCGTGGACTTCATCGGCGACGACCATCCGGGCACTCTGGTCCGCGAGCGGATGGCCGGCAGCGGCGTCGACTTCCGGCCGCTGATCTCTCCGCACGGCACCCGGCGTGCGGTCAACCTCGTCGCCCCGGACGGCCGCCGGATGTCGTTCTACGACGCCCGGGACCCGGCCGAGCTGCGGATGCCGCCGGAGCACTATCTGCCCCCGCTGCGCCGCGCCCGGCACGTCCACCTGTCGATCATGAACTTCGCCCGTTTCCTGTACGACGACATCGAGGCGCTGGGCCTCCCCGTCTCCACGGATCTCCAGGACTGGGACGGGCTGACGGACCATCATCGGGAGTTCGCACTCCGCTCCGACCTGGTGTTCCTCAGTACGGCCGGGGCGAGTGAACGGATCGCGGTCGTGATGCGGGAGATCCTGCACGAGGGGCGCGCCGAGGCGGTGATCGCCACGGCCGGGGCGGGCGGCGCCTACCTCCTCAGCGCCGACGACCGCACCCCACGCCTGGTGCCGGCCGTGGTCCCGCCCGGCCCCGTCGTGGACAGCAATGGCGCGGGCGACGCCTTCACCAGCGGCTTCCTCTACGGCAGGCTGGCGGGCCGGGACCTGGAGGAGTGTGCGCGCCTGGGCGCCGTCGCGGGGGCGTATGCCTGTACCTCGCGCGGCACCCACACCGCCCTCGTCGGGCCCGAGGAGCTGCACGCGGCCCTCCGCGCCAAGGCGACGGCCCCGCTCACGGCGCCGCCGGGCGGTGACGGGCACCGGATCCCGGGCCCGCCGGATGCCCAGGTGTCGCCCACGGGGGCGTAGCCGGGGCGACGGAGCGCCGACCGGCCGGGCGCCCCGGCCGGTCAGCTCTTGCGGCCCACTCCACCGTAGAAAACGGTGTCGTTGAGCTCCTTCGGGCCGGGCACCGGGCCGTCCGGCCGCCACAGCGGCACCCGTACGACACCCGGGTCCAGCAGGGCGAACGGCCCGAAGAGCGGCTCCACCTCGGCCTTCGACCGCAGATTGAGGGTGGCGGTGGCGCTCTTGTAGACGTTCACCACGCCGTCGCGCGCCCGCTCGTCCGTGCGGCCCGCGGCGTAGTCCTCATAGGGCTCACCGGTCGCATGGGTCAGGACGAGATGGCTGCCCGCGGGGAGTGCCTCGGCCAGGGTGGCGATGAGCGCGGCGGGTTCCTCGTCGTCCCGGATGAAGTGCAGTACGGCCACCAGCAGCAGTGCCACCGGCCGGTCGAAGTCGATCAGTTCCCGGACGGTGGGGTGGTCCAGCAGCGCCTTGGGGTCGCGGACATCGCCGAGCACGAATCCGGTGCGCTCGGTGTTGGTCAGCCGGGCGCCGGCGTGGGTGGCGACGATGGGGTCGTTGTCGACGTACACGACCCGGGTGTCGGGGGCGGTCTCCCGGGCGACCTCATGGGTGTTGGGCGAGGTGGGGATGCCGGTGCCGATGTCGATGATCTGGCGGATGCCGCCGGCGACCAGCTCGCGCACCGCCCGCCGCAGGAACGCGCGGTTGGCGCGGGCGCTGAGCCGTACCTGGGGGTGGACCTCGATGACCCGCTCCGCGGCCACCCGGTCGACCTCGTAGTTGTCCCAGCCGCCGAGGTAGTAGTCGTACATCCGGGCGGGGTGCGGCCGGCTGGTGTCGATCTCCGCGGCCGAGAAGCCCGAGTGCTCCGGCCCCTGGACGTACGGTCCCATCTCCGGGAGCTCACCGTCCGGCGCCCCCTGGGATATGCCCTGCTCGGTCATGCCGTCCTCCGTTCGGTGCACCGGCCCGGCGCCGCCGTGAGCAGGAAGTCGGCGTGGCCGGCCTTCGCCCCCTCGATGAAGCTCACCATTTCGTGGTGGGTGTAGATCAGGGCAGGGCCGTCCGGGTCGGTCGACTGCCGCAGCGCTATCCGGCCGTCCCCCAGCCGCATGGCCTCGACGCACTCGCCCCCGTTGCCGCCGCTCCACGGCTTGTGCCAGCCCTCAGAGCCCAGCTCTTTGGCGGGCATGCCGTTGTAGATGCGTATGCGATCCATGGTTCAGATCTCCTTGCGAAAGCCACCCAGAATGGCCTCGGTGGTGTGTGCCGGCGCGGCCTGTGCACACATCCGGTCCAGGGCCTCCAGGAACTGCGAGACGTCGTTGCGCTGGTCGAAGTACACGGCTCCGACGAGGCTTTCCGCGTACGCGATGTCCGGGAGTTCCGGGATCGGGAAGCGGAAGATGTGGAAGGGGCCGTACATGGCGGGGTGCGGGCCCGCGGCGAAGGGCATGATCTGGAGCCGGACGTTCGGCAGCGCGGTGGCTTCCATGAGCCGGGTGACCTGGTCGCGCATCACCTTCGGTCCGCCGATCGGGCGCCGCAGCACGGTCTCGTCCATGACCACCCAGAGCATCGGGGCGTTGTCACGGGTCAGCAGGGACTGGCGCTCCATGCGCAGCGCGACGATACGGTCGATATCCATCGCGGAGGCATGCGGCATCCCGGCCTTCAGGACGGCGGCGGCATAGTCCTCGGTCTGCAACAGCCCGGGGATGTAGTGCGGTTGGTAGGCCCGGATGAGGTTGGCTTCGCTCTCCAGGCTGACGAACGCGCTGAACCACTCGGGCAGGACATCGCGGAACCGGTGCCACCAGCCGGGCTTGTTGGCCTCGCGGGCGAGGGAGACGAAGCCCTCGATCTCCTTCTCGTCGGTGACGCCGTAGGTCGCCAGCAGCTTCTCGACGTAGGGGAGTTTGAGTCCGACCTCGGCCTTTTCCATCCGCCGTATCGTGGCGTGGGTCACATCGAGGGCCGCGGCGGCCTGCTCGAAGGAGAGGCCCGCTTTCTCACGCAGGTCCTGTAGCCGCTTGCCGAGCACCACCCGCAGGACGGTGGGTGCCCCTGCCGACCGTGGGTCCGCCACGTTCGATCGCCTCCAACTGACTTCAACGGTCAGCAGTGTGTCATGCCGTCAGCAACAACGAACAGACTGCACTTCCGATTCTGCAAATTACAGACTGATCCTTGCCATTGGTGACCGACATCGCACATAGTTACGACGTGGCTTCCTCCAACAACGCTCCTTCGTTAGGGCGCTGTGGCGGCTTTGTCGCCCAGTACCCGCAGGACGCGTTCCACTTGCCGGCGCGACGCACCTCCGTTCCCGAGGCGCGCAGACGCGTCAGTGCGCTGCTGCGCGAGTGGGGCGCGGATCAACAAGTCCGCGACGACGTGGAGTTGGTGGTCTCCGAACTGTTCACCAATGCGGTACGGCACACCGACAGCGAGAAGGTCGGCTGCGAGCTCGCACTCTTCGGCGCGCACATACGCATAGAGATCACGGACCAGGGCGGCCCGCAGGACTCGGCGCCGCACATCCAGCCCGGCAGCGTGGACCAGGAGTGCGGACGAGGGCTGTTCCTCGTCGGCGCACTGTCCGAGAGCTGGGGCTCGCGGCCCACCGACAGCGGTCAGGGCCGGGTCGTCTGGGCCGACCTGCCGTACTCCTCCCTCGCCCACTGAGGCCCCGCTCCGCATCCGCGGCATCGGGGCCTCAGTCATGCCAGGGGCCCTTCCCGGCCCGCGGCCGCCCTACAGCGGCAGCAGATCGGGCCGCTTGGGCTCGACATGATCGCCGGAGGACTCCCCGCGCAGCCGGCGTCCGATCCACGGCACGAGATGCTCCCGCGCCCAGTGGATGTTGTCCCGCCGCGCGTCGGCGGCCGAGCGCTCCGCCTCCGGGGGCCAGGGCTGGTCCGGATCGGCCGGCACCCGCAGCCCGAGCACCTGCGCCGCGCGCAGCGCCACCCGGGTGTGCCCGTCGGCGGACAGATGCAGCCGGTCATCGCTCCACGCCCGCCGGTCCTGCACCGACTTGAGCGACCACAGATCCAGGACCGGGCAGTCGTGCCGGTCCGCGATGGCCCGGACATGCGCCGTATACGTCGCGATCTTGCCGCGCAGATGCTTGAGGACGGGGATTCCGCGGGTGTCGAAACCGGTGCAGAGCAGGACCGCCCCGACCTCCTCCCGCAGATCGGCGACCGCCGCCTCATAGCGCTCGGCGACCGCGTCCGGGTCCGAGCCCGGCCGCAGGATGTCATTGCCGCCGGCGCAGAACGTCACCAGTGCGGGGGCGAGGGCTTTCGCCCGGGGCACCTGCTCCTCCACGATCTGGTCCAGGAGCCGGCCCCTGACCGCGAGATTCGCATAGCGGAAGTCCCCCTCCGCCTGTTGGTCCGAGAGCAGGACCGCGAGCCGGTCCGCCCAACCGATGTACGCCCCGTCAGGGCCGGGATCCCCGACCCCCTCTGTAAAGCTGTCCCCGACGGCTGCGTACGACCCGATGGCGCCGAGGGCGCCGTTGCTGAAGTACTTCGAATCGTCTGCCACGTCAGGACATACTTCACCTCAAGAAGTGACTTACGCCACCGTAACCAGGGGTTGACGAGGGGTGATTAATGCCACCAGGTCAAATTCTGCTCAAGTCGGAATAATGATCGATCGACTCTTGCTCCCCGGGCGCTCCATGACGCGTCGGAACATCACCGCAATGACCTGATTGCCTATTGCATCAATGTCGTATCGTCGGAGGTGCCCCGCCTCGTCGACGAGCAGCGTCGACAGCCGAACCCGAGGAGCGCGCCCGTGACGCAGCAGACGCCGCAGGTCCCACAGGCCCAGCCCGAGCTCACGGAGGTCCGCAACTTCCGCGATGTGGGCGGCCTGCCGACCGTGGACGGGCGTCGCGTACGGGAGGGCAGGCTGTTCCGCAGTGGCCACCTCGCCCATGCGACCGATACCGACGCCGCTTTTCTGGCCGGGCTCGGGCTGCACACCATCTTCGATTTCCGCAATTCCTCGGACATCAAGATGGAAGGCCCCGATGTCGCGCTGCCCGGCGTGCGCAATGTGAACATTCCGCTCACCGACCCGGCCGACGGCGCGGAATTCTGGGCGATGGTGCGCGACGGTGAACTGGAGCAGCTGCGCTCCGCACTCGGCGACGGCAAGGCCGCGGCCCGTATGGCCGCGACGTACCGCCACATCATCACCACCCGCACCGAAGACCACAGCAAGGTGCTGCATGCGCTCGCCGAGGACAGCGTTCCGGCGCTGATGCACTGTGCGGCCGGCAAGGACCGGGCGGGGCTGTCCGTCGCCGTGACCCTGCTCGCGGTCGGAGTCGAGCGGGACGCGATCGAGGCGGACTACCTCAAGTCCAACGATCCCCACCGCCGCTACAAGATCCGCCGCTCCGACAACTCCGCGGTCGGGATGTCGCAGGAGGTCATGGAGCTGCTCTCGCCGCTGTTCGGTGCGCACACCGACTACCTCACGGCCGCCTACGACGCGATCCACCAGACCTGGGGCTCGACGGAGAAGTACCTCACCGACGGTCTGAAGCTGACGCCCGCGGTCCGCGAGCGGCTGCGTGCCCAGCTCCTGACGGACTGACGGGACGGCGCCCGCTCACGGCGTGGCCACCCGCCCCGCGGCCAGCACCAGACCCGAGGCCCGGTGCACCGCGAGGAAGCCGAAGCCGACGCCCAGCGCCGAGAGTCAGCGTGCGGCGGGCCCACAGGCCCACCGCGGCATCGACGGCCGTCCGCCGCCGCCGGTGCGGCGAGCAGCTCCCGGCCTTCGCGTACGGCGTGCTCCGCATCGGTGCCGAGCGCTTCGGCCAGCTCCTTGCGGGCGGGGCCGGTGGCCGGTCCGGCGAGCAGTGCCAGCAGCGGCCGGACGCCGGCCGCGGTCAGCACGGCGTCCCGCTCCCCCACTGCCGCGCCTGCTCAGCGCGCCGTCATGTCGTTGACGGCCCGCGCCGTCGCCTCGGCCGCCATGTGCCCTCCCCCTCGGCGTGGTCAGCGGTTGGCGACCGCCTGTTTGACCAGCGTCCGCCCGAAGTCCCACATCAGGCCGCCGCCCCCATGGGCGTCGTCCATGACGGCCGTGAAGGCCTCGACGAAACGGTCCACTTCCCGCTCGCCGATGATCAGCGGCGGAATCAGCTTAATGACCTCCAGATGGTCCCCGGAGACCTGGGTCAGAATGCGGTGCCGCTGGAGCAGCGGCACCACGACCATCTGCGCGAACAGCCCCTTGCGGGCCGTCTGGAGCATCGTCCAGCGGCTGCGCAGACCGAGGGACTTGGGACGGCCGAACTCGATGCCGATCATCAGGCCGCGGCCCCGTACGTCGTGCAGCAGCTCGTAGCGGGGGATCAGCTCCGCCAGCCGGGAGCGCAGCAGTTCGCCGGTGCGCCGGGCGCCGGCCACCAGCTGCTCGTCCTCCAGCACCGAGAGCACCGCCAGACCGGCGGCCATCGCCTGGGCGTTGGCGCCGAAGCTGGCGGAGTGCACCAGCACCCGGTCCATGGACGAGTAGACCTTCTTGAAGATCCAGTCCTTGCCGAGCGTCGCCCCGACCGGCACATATCCGCCGGACAGCGCCTTGGCCACACACACCAGATCCGGCTCGACACCGTCCTCGTGCTGATAGGCGAAGAAGTCACCGGTGCGGCCCAGGCCGGTCTGCACCTCATCGGCGATCAGCAGGGCCTTGTGCCGGTGCAGCAGTTCCTGGGCGGCGCGCAGGAAACCCGGCGGGGTCGGGTGGACGCCCTTGCCCTGGATGGGCTCGATCACGAATCCCGCCACGTCGCCGCGCTTCAACTCCCGTTCCAGCGCGGCCAGATCGCCCAGCGCGATGGCGGTGTCCGGCAGTAGCGGGGCGAAGCCGTCCCGGAAGCCGTCCTCGCCGTTGACGGAGAGCGAGCCGGTGGTCAGGCCGTGGAAGGCATGGGTGCAGTAGAGGATGCGGGGGCGGCCGGTGGCGTAGCGGGCGAACTTCAGCGCGGTCTCGATGGCTTCGGTGCCGCTGTTGCCGAAGAAGACCCGGTCGAGATGGGGCGCGTGGGTCAGCAGCTTCTCGGCGAGCAGGCCGGGCAGCGGCTGGCAGTCGAAGCGGGTGAGATCGGCCAGTTGGGCGTCCAGGACGTCGTGCAGCGTCTGCCGGACGACGGGGTGGTGCCGGCCGAGGCCCATCACCCCGAAGCCCGCGAGCATGTCCAGGTAGTCCTGGCCGTCGGCGTCCCAGAAGTAGGCGCCCTCGGCCCGCTCGTAGACCTTGTCGAAGCCGATGGTGTGCAGCATCCGCGGCAGCTGGTGGTTGAGATGGCGGGTGTGCAGGTCGTAGCGCTCGCCGCCGCGCTCGGCGAGCAGCTTGGTCAGGTCGAATCCGGTCACGGCTGCTTCTCCTCACGGGACCGGCCCGGCTCACCCCGCAGGAGGCGGATGAGCCGGGCCGGACCGGTACGCCGGGGAGCCGTGGCGACGGGCTCCCCGCGCTCGACGGGTCAACTGCGGTTTCCCGCGACGGCCTCCCGGGCCGCCCGGAGGGACTCCTTCAGCGAGCCCATGGTGGCGAGGACGGCGGTCGGCTCGTAGCCGCAGTGCGCCATGCAGTTGGCGCAGCGCGGGTCCTTGCCGCGGCCGTACTTGTCCCAGTCGGTCTCGTCGATGAGCTCCCGGTACGTCGGGACGTAGCCGTCGCTCATGAGGTAGCAGGGGCGCTGCCAGCCGAACAGCGAGTAGTTGGGGATCGCCCAGGCCGTGCACGGGAAGTCCGCCTTGCCCTCCAGGAAGTCCAGGAAGAGCGGACTGTGGTTGAGCCGCCAGCGGCGCCGGTTGCCGCCGGCGAAGGCCTTCTTGAACAGCTCCCGGGTCTGTTCGACGCCGAGGAAATGCTCCTGGTCGGGGGCCTTCTCGTAGGCGTAGGCCGGCGACAGCATCATTTCGTCGACCTGGAGGTCGTCGTTGAGAAAGTTGAGGACCTCGATGATGGTCTGCGGGGTGTCGGTGTTGAAGAAGGTGGAGTTGGTGGTGACCCGGAAGCCGTGCCGCTTGGCTTCCTTGATTGCTTCCACCGCCTCGTCGAAAACGCCTTCCTTGGCGACGGATTCATCGTGGCGTTCCCGCATGCCGTCGATGTGCACCGCGAACGCGAAATACGGCGAGGGGGTGAACTTCTCCAGCTTCTTGCGCAACAGCATCGCGTTGGTGCACAGGAACACATATTTCCGCCTGGCCACCAACTGCCGCACGATCTCGTCGATCTGCGGGTGCATCAAGGGCTCGCCACCGGCGATGGAGACCATCGGCGCGCCCGACTCCAGCACCGCCCCGACCGCCTGGGCCACCGGCATCCGCTGCTTGAGCACGCCCGCCGGATGCTGGATCTTCCCGCAGCCCTCGCATTTGAGATTGCAGGCGAAGAGCGGTTCCAGCTCGACAATGAGCGGGAACTTCTCCCGCCGCCGGATCACCTTCTGTTCAAAGAGATAGGTACCGACCCGGATGGACTGACGGAGCGGCATGGCCATCTGGCTCACCTCCAGGGGAGCAGCAAAGAACGGTGCCATTCGTGGAAAACGGGAAGTACGGAGCGCAGCACTCGGAAGGCCGATATTCCACCGCGCACGGTGCCGATTCGTACGAGTTCATGTTCTGGAGCGTCCACGACCACCCGGACGGCCGCAACCGGACGGCGGCCGGCGGCCCGGGCGGCACCGAGGGTCGCGGCGGACTCCATGTCCACCGCGACCGCACCGGCGGCATGCAGCTCGGCCCGCTCGGCACCCCGTACGACGTGGTCGGAGCCGCACAGCAGCCCGCTGTGCACGGTCAGACCGCGCTCCCGCAGGGCCCGGAGCAGCGGGCCATTGTCACGGCAGGGCGTCTCCGGAGCGGCGGCGTGATGGCCGCGGGTGGCCTCGGCGACGACCACGTCCCCGGGGCGCATCCCGGGGGCGAGGCCGGCACAGAAGCCGCTGGCGATCACGGGGGAACGTTCGGTGACCGAGCCTGCACGCAATGCTTCCGCGAGGGCGCGTTCGGCCGCCTGGGGGCCCATGCCGGTGCGGAGCGTGACCACACGCGGGCCGGCTTCCCCCGCCGCTCCCGCGCGGCCCCCGCGGCCCCCGCGGCGCAGCGCGAACCGCTCGATGCCGAGCGCACAGGCGATCAGCAGCGGCGGTTCCGCGTCCGTCGGGGGCCGGCCCGTCATCAGGACTCCACCGGTGCGCCGTCCGGTCCCCCGCCGAGGTAGCGGCCCAGGGCCGTCAGCGGGAAGACCTGGCGGTACAGGTGATAGTTGATGGAGAAGTCCCAGGGGAAACCCGTGCCGGTGAAATACGGCTCGTCCCAGGACCCGTCCTCGCGCTGGGTCGCGGCCAGCCAGCGCACCCCGCGCCGTACCGGCTCACTGTCCCGCTCCCCGGCCGCGAGCAGCGCCATCAGCGCCCAGGCGGTCTGCGAGGCGGTCGAGGCACCGCGCCCCGCCCACCGCTCCTTGTCCTGGTAGGACCGCTGGTCCTCGCCCCAGCCGCCGTCGTCGTTCTGCACCCGCTCCAGCCAGCGCACGGCCCGGCGGACCGCGGGGTGCGAGCCGGGGACGCCGGCCGCGGCCAGCGCGGGGAGCACCGACCCGGTGCCGTAGAGGTAGTTGGTGCCCCAGCGGCCGAACCACGAGCCGTCGGGTTCCTGTTCGGCCAGCAGCCAGGCGATCGCGCGGCGGGTGCGCGGGTCGTGGGTACGGCCGACGTCGGCGAGCATCTCGACGACATGGGCGGTGACATCGGCCGACGGCGGGTCGATGACCTCCCCGAAGTCGCAGAACGGCAGCCGGTTGGGGAACGGGCTGGTGTTGTCGACGTCGAAGGCGCCCCAGGCCCCGTTCTTGGACTGCATGCCGAGGTTCCAGCGCACCGCGCGCCGGACCGCGGCGTCGACCCGCAGCGGATCGGGGTGCCGGACCCGGCGCAGCGCGAGTACCACCTCCGCGGTGTCGTCGATGTCCGGGTAGTTGTCGTTCTCGAACTCGAAACCCCAGCCCCCGGACGGGAGTTGGGGCCGTTTGACGCTCCAGTCGCCGGGCCGGTCGATCTGCTCGGCGAGCATCCACTCGGCGGCCTTGACCAGCTGCGGGTGGTCGGCGGGCACTCCGGCGTCGGCCAGTGCGATGGTCGCCAGGCAGGTGTCCCAGACCGGGGACTGGCAGGCCTCGATCATCCGGGTACCGTCCTCGCGCCAGACGGCGAACCGGTCGAGGGAGTCCAGACCGGCGCGCAGCACGGGGTGGTCGAGGTCGTAGCCGCAGAGGTGCAGGGCGATGACGGAGTAGACGGCGGGGGGCTGGATGCCGCCCCAGCAGCCGTCGTTCTCCTGGCGTTCGACGATCCAGCGGGCGGCGGAGCGCATCGCGGCCCGGCGCAGACCGGGCAGGGCGACCTTGTGGTAGACGTGCAGCGCCTTGTCGAGGCGCTGGAACAGACCGTCCCAACTGGTGGCGGGGGCGAGCGGCCGCGGCGGGTTGGGGCGGCGCGGATCGGTGTGCAGCTCATCGAGGGCGAACGGGGCCGGACGGACCGGGCGCTTGGCCGAGACGATGGTCAGCGGCACGATGGTCTGCCGCGCCCAGCACCCGAAGTCATAGATGTTGAGCGGGAACCACTTGGGGAAGTACAGGAGTTCGGGGGGCAGCTGGGGCAGGTCGTCCCACTTCCACCAGCCGAAGAGCGCCAGCCAGATGCGGGTGAAGACCCGGGCCGCGGCGATCCCGCCCTCGGCGCGGACCCATGCGGCGGCCTGGGCCATGTGCGGTGCGTCGGGGGCGTCCCCGGCGAGCCGCAGGGCGACATAGGCCTCGATGGTGGCGGAGAGTTCACCGGGCCCGCCGTAGAAGGTGGCCCAGGTGCCGTCCGCACCCTGTTGGCCGCGGATGTGCCGGGCGGCGGCTTCGGTGAGCTCGGGGTCCTGGATTCCCAGGAACTGACGGAGCAGCAGGTCTTCGGCGTCCATCGTGACGTTGGTCTCGAGGTCGCCCTTCCACCATCCGGCGGGGTCCTGCACGGACAGCAGATAGTCGGTGGCGCGTGCGGTCGCGCGCCGGGCGGCGTCCACCGTGTTCTGCCGTACGGCGGTGCGCGCGGGCGCTGGTGTGGCGGTCTTCTCAGCGGTGGCATCGCTGGCCGAGGGGGCCCGGGGCGGCAGTGCCCCGGTGCTTCCGTCGGTCGTCGCTGTCATGGCTTCCCCTTCGGCAGTGAACTGTGAAAAGCGTGCTCAGGGATTCCGTCGGCCGGCGCCCGGCTGGCACCGGCCGGCGACTGCGAACTATTCGGTGTCGATACTGCTCATCTCTGTCGTACGACGACGAAGTCCGCGAGCGCGACGAGCTGTGCGCGGACCTGCTCCGGCATGGCGATCTCGTCCAGGGCGGCGATGGCGGTGGCGTGCTGGCGGCGGGCCTCCTGAGAGGTCCACTCGCGGCCGCCGGCCTCCTCGATGAGGGCCGCGCGGGAGGCGAACTCTTCCTCGGTGAAGTCGGCAATCTCCGTCTCGCTCTTCTTCGCGTCGGCCGCCAGGATCCCGGCGAGACGCTCGGAGGCCGGGCCACCGGCCGCCAGCGCGGCGACGACCGGCAGCGACTTCTTGCGCTGACGCAGATCGCTCCAGGTCTTCTTGCCGGTGGCGTCCGGGTCGCCCCAGATACCGAGCAGGTCGTCGACGGCCTGGAAGGCGAGGCCGAGGTGGTAGCCGTACTTCTCCAGGGTGTCGGCGGTGCGGTCGTCGGCGCCGCCCAGGACCGCACCGATGGAGACGGCACAGGCCAGCAGCGCGCCGGTCTTGTTGCCCTCCATCTCCAGGCACTCCTCGACGGTGACCCGCTCGCGGTGCTCGTAGGAGATGTCCTGGGCCTGACCGTCGATCAGCTTACGGGTGGCCAGGGTGAGCCGGCGGGTGGCGCGGCCGGCGTCTACCGTGCCGAGCTCCAGCAGTATTTCGTTGGCGAGCGCGAACAGCGCGTCACCGACGAGGATGGCCTGCGCGGGGCCGTGCACCTTCCACACCGTGTCGCGGTGCCGGCGCTGCTCGTCACCGTCCATGAGGTCGTCGTGCAGCAGCGAGAAGTTGTGCACCAGCTCGACGGCGACCGCCCCGGGGATACCGACCTCGGGGGCCGCACCGGCGGCCTCGGCCGACAGCAGCGCAAGCGCCGGCCGCACCGCCTTGCCGCTGTCACCCGCGGTGGGGTGACCCTCGGCGTCGATCCAGCCGAAGTGGTAGGCGGCGACGGTGTCCATGGGAGGAGCGAGCCGGTCCACGGCCGCGCGCAGCACGGGGGTGGCGAGTGTCCGCCCGCGCTCCAGCAGCGCGGTGACGCCCTCGGTGTCGATAGCTGGGGAAGCCGGGTTCACGGTTTCTCCTCTGTTTCCGACGCTCGTGCTCGTGCGAGCGCTCGTACTCGTAGTCATGCCGCCTCCTGAGGCAACTGGCCCTGGGGGAAGCCGAGTTCGTTGAGTGCCTCGCGAGCGGCGGCAGTGCCGCTGCGAACAGCGCTTTCCATGGTCGCGGGCCACCCGGTGGCGGTCCACGCACCGGCCAGGAACAGGCCGGGGGCTTGAGTGCGGGCGGCGGGGCGGAGCCTGCCGACGCCCGGGGCGGGCGCGAAGGTCGCGGTGCGCTCGCGGGTGACGAAGAAGTCGACGATCCTGGCGCCCCGGGCGGCGGGCAGCAGCCGCTCCAGTTCGGGCAGATAGCGGGCGCGGAGCTTGGCGACCGGCTCGTCGATCTCCTCCTGCGCGGCGGACTGCGAGACCGCCAGATACTGGCAGCGCTCGTTCCCGGCGATCCGCGTCAGCCCCGAGGCGTCGGTGCGGTCGAAGACCCACTGGACCGGGGAGCCGACCGCGGCGAAGAAGGGGCGGCGCAGCACCTTGCGGTCGTAGACGACATGGAGGTTGAGGATCGGGGCGGTGCCGATGTCCAGCAGCCGGTCCTTGCCGTCCAGCGCCCCGTCGGGCAGCAGACCGTGCGCCTCGCGCTGGGGTACGGCGAGGACGACGGTGTCCGCGGTGAGCTGCTCGGTGCCGTGCGGGCCGTTCTCCACCGACACCTGCCAGCCGCCGTCCCGGCGGGTGACGGCACCGGCGCGGGTGCGCAGGGCGATGCGGACGCCGGCCTTCTCCAGGGCCGTACGGGCGAGGGTGTCGTGGACGTCGCCGAGCGGGACGCGGGACCAGCCGATGTCGGCGGCGCCGGGGGCGGACAGCAGCCCGGTCTTGAAGACCTTGGCGGCCAGGCCCAGCGAGGCGTCACCGGCCCGGGCGTTGAGGGTCGCGATGCCGACCAGGTCCCACAGCGCCTCGATCGCACGGGCCGACTGGCCGTACCGGCGCAGCCAGCTGCCGAAGTCCAGACCGTCCAGCGCGGGGTCGGCCGGGTCGAGGCCCTTGAGCGCGAGGGTGGCCCGCACGACCCCGGCGCGCTCGGCAGGGGACAGATGCGGGTAGCCGGCGAGGCTCCGGGCGAGGTGCAGCGGAACGGGCAGCGCGGTACGGCGCAGCCGGCCGAGCCGCATCCGGTCGGCGTCCAGGACCGGCACGTCCATCCGCTCCTGGAGGGGCACCAGATGTGCGGCGCCGGTCCGCTCCAGCAGCCGGCTGTAGGCGGTGCAGCAGCGCAGATAGACATGCTGGCCGTTGTCGACGGACAGTTCGCCGGCGGCGGAGTCGCGGCGGAAGGAGAAGACCAGGCCGCCGAGGCGGGGCCGGCCCTCGATCAGGGTGACCCGCAGCCCGGCGTCGGCCAGTGCGAGCGCCGCGGTCGTGCCGGCGAGACCGCCCCCGATGACCACCGCAGCCGCCCCTTCGGGACGGCCGGGCGGCAGCTCACGGTGCCGGTCGGTTCGGGTCGCTCCCGATGTCATGTGATCTCCCCCTGTACTGCTGTCTGGGACGCAGCCGGCCCGGGGAGGGTTGCCTGCCGCGCTGACGCGGGATCACCGCTGTCGTTCGCCGCCCGGCACCTCATCCGCGCCTCCGGACGGCCTGCCGCCGGCCGATCGCCCGTGCGTCGAGCCCGGACAGCCCGCGCACCGCGACGAAGGCCTTCTCCCGGCCGGGCAGGGAGACCCGGCCGCGCAGCACCGCCTCGGGGTCGGCGGCGATCCGCGTCAGCAGACGGTGGTAGATGCCGGCCATCGCGGCCACACAGGCGCCGCTGCGCCGGTCGAGCATCGGCAGCAGCCGGAAGCCGTCGGCGAACAGCGCACGGGCCCGCTTCACCTCGAAGTGCACCAGACCGGTGAAGTCGGAGCCGGGCGGCGGCACGGACCGGTCGAAACCGGCCGCGCAGCCGAACTTGGCGAGGTCCTCGGCGGGCAGGTAGGTGCGCCCGTTGCCGGCGTCCTCGCGAACATCCCGGAGAATGTTGGTGAGTTGGAGGGCCAGGCCGAGGGTGTCGGCGTACTCGGCGGCGCGCTCGGCGTCCGGCGCGCCCGGGACGGTGCCGAACACGCCCAGCGAGAGGCGGCCGATGGCGCCGGCGACGCAGCGGCAGTAGACCTTCAGCTCGTCCCAGGTCTCATAGGTCGCGCCGCGCACATCCATCAGCACGCCGTCGATCAGCTCGTCGAGCCCCTCCAGCGGCAGCGGGAAGCGGCGGGCGGCGTCGGACAGCGCGACGGCCACCGGGTCGGTGTCGTCCTCGTCGATCCGGCCGTCCTTGATACGGGCCAGCAGCGTCCGGGTGTCCTCCAGGCGCCCCTGCTTGGCGGCGGGCTCCAGGGTGCCGTCGCCGATGTCGTCGATCCGGCGGGAAAAGGCGTAGAGCGCCGACATGGCCTGCCGCTTGTCGGTCGGCAGCAGCCGGATGCCATAGGCGAAGTTGCGTGCCTGCTGCCCGGTGATGGCCTCGCAGTAGCGATACGCAGCGAGCACCGGCGCGGACGCGTGTGCAGATGCCTCCACGGTCCGACTCACCCCTTCCTTCGCAATGTCGCCCTTACCTCGCGCAGCAGGCTGAGCTTGGTCGGCTTGGGCGGTCCAGGGAGTACGTCGTGATCGGCGGCCGCGACCGCCTGGAGTGCAGCGCGTCCGCCGGCCACGAATCCGGCCAGCAGCAGCTTGAGTCTGCCGTGGACGCTACCCACCAGCGGGGTGCCTTCATTCAGCAGGTCACGGGCGCGTTCCGCCTCGTAGGCGATCAGCGCGCGCACCGATGCGCCCCCGCTGGGCGCGGCCAGATCCGCCTCGGTGACACCAAAGCGTTTCATGTCCTCGGCGGGGAGGTAGATACGGTCGCGCCCGCGGTCCTCGGCCACGTCCTGGACGTGTTCGACGATCTGCAGGGCGGTGCAGACCGCGTCCGAGCGGCGGATGCGTTCGGGGCTCGCGGTGCCGGTGATGCCGAGGACGAGGCGGCCGACGGGGTTGGCGGACAGCTCGCAGTAGGCGACGAGGTCGTCATAGGTGCCGTAGCGGCTCACCCGCTGGTCCTGCCGGTTGGCCTCGATCAGCCGGAGAAAAGGCTCGGGGGTCAGCGCGCAGCGGCGGACGGTCGGGCCGAGCCGGCGCAGCAGCGGATGCCGGGGGCCCGGCGCGCGGTCGCTGAAGACGCGGTGGAGGTCGGCCTCCAGCGCGTCCAGCAAAGCCGCCCGGTCATCTGCTTGCGCGCGCTCCAGCCCGAGGAGTACGGCATCGCCGCCGCCGGGTGCGAGATCGCCGTCGCCGATGTCGTCGACGAGCCGGGCGAAGCCGTAGACGGCCATCAGATCGGTCCGCCAGGCGCGGGGCAGGAAGAACGGTGCGACCGGGAAATTCTCGTGTGCGGCCTGATCGAGCACGGTGCGCGTCTGCTCCCGCCCGTCACCCGCCGCCCCCCTTCGGAGGAAGGCGCGACGCGCCTGCTCGTTGTCTCGGCTCACCGGGGGCTGCCCGGCGCATTTCGGTGCCGGAGCGAACCAGTAGCCATTGCCGTCACGTCTCCCGTTCTACACCGCCAAGCTAAAACATCCTATTTCGGACACGCCGCAGCAGGCGACGCGCCTCGATCGAGCCCACATCGCCCGCTTGGGTGAGCATTGCCCGACATATACCACTTGTGCTGTTCGGTACCCGTACAGCTTACGTCGTACATCTCACGCACGTCCGAGCGGGTCCCGAAGCGTGAGACGAAGATCAAGCCGGCGCCCCATATGCCCGAACTGATCCCGGGACCGTAGGAGTTGACCTGTCTGCACGCTGGAAGGCCCCCGCGAGGCGGACTCGCGGAGGCCTTCGAGTGCGGAGCGGACTACTTGCCCGTCTCCTTTTCATACGCCTTGATGACCTCGTCCGTCGGACCGTCCATCAGCAGCTCACCGCGCTCCAGCCACAGCACGCGGTCGCAGGTGTCGCGGATGGACTTGTTGTTGTGGCTGACGAGGAAGACCGTGCCGGCCTCCTTGCGCAGTTCGCGGATGCGGGCCTCGGAGCGCTTCTGGAAGCTGCGGTCACCGGTGGCCAGCGCCTCGTCGATCATCAGCACATCGTGATCCTTGGCCGCGGCGATGGAGAACCGCAGCCGGGCCGCCATACCCGACGAATAGGTGCGCATCGGCAGCGAGATGAAGTCGCCCTTCTCGTTGATGCCGGAGAAGTCGACGATGCCCTCGTAGCGGTCCCGGACCTGCTCACGGGACATACCCATCGCCAGCCCGCCGAGCAGGACGTTCTTCTCGCCGGTCAGATCGTTCATCAGGGCCGCGTTGACGCCCAGCAGCGAGGGCTGGCCGTGGGTGTAGACCTTGCCGCGCTCGGCGGGCAGCAGACCGGCGACCGCCTTGAGCAGCGTCGACTTGCCCGAGCCGTTGGACCCGATCAGCCCGATCGACTCACCCCGGTAGGCGGTGAAGGAGACGCCCTTGACCGCGTGCACCTCACGCACACCCGAGGAGGGCTTGCGGCGCACGATGCGGTTGAGGGCCGCGGTGGCGCTGCCCCGGCCCGCGCCGGTGCCGTAGACGCGGTAGACGATGTGCAGATCGTCCGCGATCACCGTCGGGATCCGCTCCGCGGCTGCCTCGGTCGGCTGGACGCCGTTCTTCTGCTCAGCCACGTCCGTACCGCTCCTCAGCCTTCCAGAAGTACACAAAGCCCACGACGCCCATCACCAGCGCCCAGCCCCCGGCGAACGCCCACACATGCGGCGGCAGCTGACTCGCGTGGAAGCTGTCGATCAGCGCGAACCGCATCAGGTCGATGTAGATCGCGGCCGGGTTGGCGTTGAGCACGATTTCCACGAACGCCGGGACGTGCTTGCCCTTGAGGATCAGGTCGATGCTGAACATCACGCCGGAGGCATACATCCACGTCCGCATGATGAACGGCATCAGCTGCGCCAGGTCCGGGGTCTTCGAACCCAGCCGCGCCATCACCATCGCCAGCCCCGTGTTGAACACGAACTGAAGCGCCAGCGCCGGCACGACCAGCAGCCACGACCACGTCGGCAACTGCCCGAAGCCGAGCAGAATGAGGACCAGCACACCCATGGAGAAGAACAGCTGCTGGAGCTGCATCAGGCAGAACGAGATCGGCAGACAGGCCCGCGGGAAGTGCAGCGCGCGCACCAGACCGAGGTTGCCGGAGATCGCCCGCGTACCGGCCATCACCGAGCTCTGCGTGAAGGTGAAGATGAAGACACCGGTCACCAGGAACGGAACGAAGTCGGGGACGCCCTTCCTCGTGCCGATCAGCAGGCCGAAGATCAAGTAGTACACGAGCGCGTTCAGCAGCGGTGTCGCCACCTGCCAGACCTGCCCCAGCTTGGCCTGGCTGTACTGCGCCGTCAGCTTGGCACTGGCGAAGGCGGAGATGAAATGCCGCCGGTCCCAGAGCTGCCGGACGTACTCCGGAAGGCCGGGACGGGCCCCGCTCTGCGAGAGCCCGTACTTCTGGGCCCGCTGGGCGGGCGTGAGCCCTTCGTCGGAAGATGGCGGGGCACTCATGGCGACCGCACTGTCGTGCGTGGTCTCGCTCACAGTTGACACTTTCGTCCTCAAGGTGCGCTGCCGGGGCCACGCCCCGGTTCGCGCCTGATGCTCTCAGATACGAGCTTGTCAGATGACGGGAGGGCGGCCCAGTCGGGTCAGTCGCCAAACCGTAGCCCACTTCATGGGGCGCCTGGGACCGCACGGCGTGACGCAGCCCTCCTTGAAGCCGCCCAGCCAGGCCCGCAGCGCCGGTCGCGACGGCCGCCGGGCGAGGGTGAGCAGGAACCAGACACCGAGATAGACCGGAACCAACAGCGCGGGGAGGTTGCGGCGGGCCAGCCACACACGGTTACGGGCCACCATCCGGTGGTAGACCGCGTGCCGGGCCGGTGCCGTCGTCGGGTGGAAGAGGACCATGTCCGACCGGTAGTCGATCTGCCAGCCGGCGTCCAGCGCCCGCCAGGCCAGATCGGTTTCCTCGTGGGCGTAGAAGAAGTCGTCGGGCAGCCCGCCGACCTCCTCGAAGACATGCGTCCGGACCGCGTTCGCGCCGCCGAGGAAGGTGGTGACCCGCGACGACCGCATCGGGTCCGAGGCACGCAGCCGCGGGACGTGCCGGCGCTGGGTCTCGCCGGTGTCCGGGTCGGCGATCCGGAAGCTGATGATGCCGAGCTCCCGGTCGGCGGCGAACGCCTCGCGGCACAGTTCGGCGGTGTCCTCCCTGGCCAGCAGCCCGTCGTCGTCGAGGAAGAGCAGCACATCGACGTCGCTGCCGCCGGGGCCGAAGGCCTCGATGCCGACATTGCGGCCCGCCGGGATACCGACGTTCTCCGGCAGCTCGACGGTCCGTACGCCGTCGGGGAGCTCGGGCAGCGGCGAACCGTTGCCCACGACGACGGTCTCGATCGGGTCGCCGTGCTGCTTGGCGACCGAGTCCAGCAGCGCGCGCAGCTCCTCGGGGCGGTTGCCCATCGTCAGGACAACCGCACCGATCCGCATTCGGGACGCCCCCGTCACTTGAGCCTGCTGGAGGCGAGGATGGACACGAGGTGGAGCAGCGTCTGGAGGATCGCGATACCGGCGAGCACGGCGACGCCGAGGCGGGAGAAGAACAGGTCGCCCCGGATCGAGTCCACGATCGCCAGGACCAGGATCAGCAGGGACGCCTCGATCCCGAGGACGAGCCGGTGGAACTTCAGCGCCGCGGCGGCCTTACGGGCCAGCGCCATACCGGACGAGCGCGGCTCGGACGCCGCCTCCTTGACCGGCGGCAGCCCGCCCTGGTGCCGGGCGACGCCGACGAGGTCGGTCTCGGCCTTGATCAGGATCGCGCCGAGGGCGGCGAGGGTGCCGAGGAAGGCCCACAGCCAGTCGATCCGGCCGGAGCCCCACAGGTCGGCGGCGCGCAGGCCGAAGCCGACCAGGACCGCGGCGTCGCACAGGTAGGCGCCGACCCGGTCCAGGTACACCCCGCCCAGCGAGAACTGCTTCTTCCAGCGGGCGACCTCGCCGTCGACACAGTCGAGCAGCAGGTACAGCTGGACCATCAGCACACCGAGCACGGCGCCCGCGATCCCCGGCACGAGCAGTGCCGGGGCGGCGAGGACGCCGAAAACGGTCATCAGGTAGGTCAGCTGGTTGGGCGTGACCTTCGTGTTCACCAGGTGACGGTCGATGCGCAAGGAGATCTCGCGCATATAGAGGCGACCGCCCCAGTGCTCACCGCTGCGCCGGTCCTTGACACCCTCGGGGTGCACGACCGGGCGGAGTTCAGCTACTGACGGCTTCTGCATAGTCGGCGTATGCGTCCCTGATCTGGTCGGCGGACAGGTCGAGGTGCTCAAGGATGGTGTAGCGCCCGGGGCGGGTCTTGGGCGCGTACGCGACGGCCTCGACGAACTCCTCGTCGGTGAAGCCGATCTCGCCGGGTGTGACCGGCAGACCGTGCCGGCGCAGCACCTCGACCATCAGGTCCCGGGTCTCCTTGTCCCCGCGCAGATGCGTGGCGAAGGCGGCACCGAGGCCGCACTGCTCGCCATGGCTCGCCGCGCGCTTGGGGAAGAGGATGTCCAGGGCGTGGTTGATCTCGTGGCAGGCGCCGGACGCCGGGCGGCTGTCGCCGGCCACCGACATCGAGATGCCGGTGAGGACCAGGCCCTCGGCCAGCACCTGGAGGAAGTTGTCGTCGCCGACGCCACCGGGGTGGCGCAGCACGGCCTCGCCGGCCTGGCGCGCCATGGCAGCCGCCAGTCCGTCGATGTCCTCGCCGGTCTCGCGGTGCGAGAGCTCCCAGTCCGCGACCGCGGAGATGTTGGAGATCGCGTCGCCGATGCCGGAGCGGACGAACCGGACCGGGGCCTCGCGGATGATGTCGAGGTCGATCACCACGGCGATCGGGTTCGGCACCCCGTAGGAGCCGCGGCCCGCGTCGTTGTCCAGGGTGGCGACCGGCGAGCACAGACCGTCGTGCGACAGGTTCGTCGCGACGGCGACCAGCGGCAGACCGATCCGCGCCGCGGCGAACTTGGCGCAGTCGATGATCTTGCCGCCGCCGAGGCCCACGACGGCGTCGTAGTGCCCCTTCTTCATGGCGTCGGCGAGCTTGATCGCGTCGTCCAGGGTGCCGCCGCCGACCTCGTACCACTCGGCGCCCGGCAGCGCGGGGGACAGCCGCTCGCGCAGCCGTGCCCCCGAGCCGCCGCTGATCGCGATGGCGAGCTTGCCGGACGCGGAGATGCGCTGATCGGCCAGCAGGCCCGCCAGGTCGTCCAGGGCGCCGGCGTTGATGTCAACGACGACCGGGGACGGGATGAGGCGGGTCAGTACTGGCATGCGATGTCACGGCCCTTCGCCAGGTCGTCGTGGTTGTCGATCTCGACCCACTTGACGTCGCCGATCGGGGCCACGTCCACCTTGAAGCCGCGGTTGACGAGCTCCTGGTAGCCGTCCTCGTAGTAGAGGTCGGGGTCCCGCTCGAAGGTGGTCTTCAGGGCGTCGGCCAGCTCCTCGGCGGCCTCGCCCTCGATGAGGGTGACACCGATGTACTCACCGGTCGCCTCGGCCGGGTCCATCAGCTTGGTGATCTTCTGGACGCCCTTGGCGGGGTCCACGATGACCTTCATCTCCTCGTCGGCCAGCTGCTTGACCGTGTCGAGGGCGAGGATGATCTTCTGGCCGTTGCCGCGGGCGGCAAGCAGGGTCTTCTCGACGGAGACCGGGTGCACGGTGTCGCCGTTGGCGAGGATCACGGTGTGCTTGATGGAGTCACGGCCGCACCACAGGGAGTAGGCGTTGTTCCACTCCTCGGCCTTGTCGTTGTCGATGAGGGTGAGCTTGAGGCCGTACTTCTGCTCCAGGGCCTCCTTGCGCTCGTAGACGGCTTCCTTGCGGTAGCCGACGATGATCGCGACCTCGGTCAGGCCGATCTCGGCGAAGTTGCCGAGGGTCAGGTCGAGGATGGTCGTGTCCCCGTCGACCGGCACCAGAGCCTTGGGCAGGGTGTCGGTGTAGGGGCGCAGACGCCGTCCGGCGCCGGCAGCCAGCACGAGGCCGATCATGCGGGTTCTCCTTCATCGTGTACGGCGGGTGCTTGGGAGGACACCCAGAAACGGATGCTCTCGATGAGCACCAGCAGCGCCAGGGCCACAGCGAGGGCCGTCAGCGCGATTGTGAAACCTGAGGGGGACAGCGCGGCGGCGAGGACGGTGATCACGAGGATCCGTCCCTCATGTCCGCCGGTCGCCCGGACCAGCCACCGCGGCGGGGCTCCGGTGCCGCCACGGATGCGGTAGACCGTGTCGTAGTGATGGTAGGCGACCGCCGCGACCAGCCCGTACGCCGCCGGAAGCGCTCCGGGGACGTCCGCGCGGGCGGCCAGCACCAGGATGGTGACGTATTCGCCGGCCCGGAAGAAGGGCGGGACGAGCCAGTCGAGGGCGCCCTTGAGCGGCCGGGCCACGGCCGCACCGGCCAGCAGCGCGGAACCGGCGGCGACGCCGACGGTCAGCCAGGACGCGGGGTCGTTCTCGAAGATCACCCAGACCAGCAGCACGGCGGCTGAGAGAAATGCCATGACGGGGGCCAGGAAGGAACCAGTCCGGCCGCGGCCCCGGGCGCTGCGGGCGATCAGCTCGGCGAGCGGCCCGGAGTCGGCGAGGTCGGCCAGCGCCTGGGCGGCCCGGTCGGTACGCCGGGCCCGACGGGTCAGCGAGCGCAGCACCCGGCCGGCCGTGGTGTAGCAGGCGGCCAGCGCACAGCCGATGAGCAGGGCGTAGAAGACGATGCGCGGGGTGGTCAGCGCGGTGAGCACCGCGATCATGGCCCAGCGTTCGCCGATCGGCAGCACGATCATCCGGCGCACCCAGACCGTCCAGCCGACGCTGTCGAGCTTGCCGGAGAGCGCGGCGGTGGGGCTGGTGTTGGCGGTGGCGTCGTGGTTCGCCTCGTTGAAGGAGAAGTCGACGACGTGGCGGCAGGTCATCAGGACCATCGCGCCGAGCGCCAGCGCCCAGACATCGTCCCCGCCACGGGCCGCCCCGAGGGCGAGGCCCGCGTAGTACGCGTACTCCTTGGCCCGGTCGAAGGTGGCGTCCAGCCAGGCGCCCATCGTCGAGTACTGGAGGGAGTAGCGGGCGAGCTGCCCGTCGGTGCAGTCCAGGACGAAGGAGAACAGCAGCAGGAAGCCGGCAGCGATGAAGCCGCCACGGGTTCCGGTCGCCGCGCAGCCGGCCGCGATCAGCGCGGTGAGCAGCGAGGCGGTGGTGACCTGGTTGGGGGTGAGCCCGCGCCGCGCGCACCAGCGGGCGAGGTAGCGGGAGTACGGGCTGATGCAGTACGTGGTGAAGAACCCGTCGCGGGACTTCACGGCGGTGCGCAGCCGGACGGCCTCGTCGTCGACGGCGGCGACGGCCTCCCGGGCGTCCTCGCGCTGCGCCGGGGTGAGCGCGACGGTGGCGACCAGGCTGCCCAGCTCGACGCGGTGCAGACCGGTCCCGTCGCGGTCGAGGGACTCGGTGAGGGTGTCGGTGAGGACGTCCGTGAGGTGGGCGGTGCCGGCGCCGACCGGGATCCGGCCGACCGCGCGGGTCAGCGCGGCGCGGGCCGCGGGCTGCGCGGTGAGCGCGCCGGGCACGGCCGCGGCCGGGAAGCGGGGGTCGGTCAGCGCCAGCCGCAGGGCGTGCAGATGGCCGACGAAGCGAGGGTCGACGACGGCGACCCGCTCCTGGGCGGGCACCGCGTTGATCAGCTCGGCGGCGGCCGTGGCATCGTCCGCCGTACGGACGTCAAAGCCCAGCGCGCGCAGGTCGGCTTCGAGCGGCGACCCGGCGACCGGCGGACCGGTGAGGATGGCGGTCGACAGACGAACTCACTCCTTGGATGCTGACAAGGCAGCGCCGGTCGGTCCGCATTCGATACGAACTACCCGGGCAGCGGGCGTGGCACACCTCGCCCCTGGGAGGGCCGGGTGGCACGTCGGCAGAGGCTATCGGATCGCCGGATGCGGCCGTTCACCGCGCATTCACCGCACGATCGAGTGACCGACGGCTGCGCCTGCCGCGATCATCATGGTGGATCGGGTGGCCCATGAACAACTGGCCCGCAGACCCGGGACCCGATCCGGTGCCGGTTATGAGAGGGCTGGTCACAGGGCGGGCGGGTTGTGCCGGGGCCGGTGTGGTGAGAGCCATCCCAGGTCCGGGGCGCCTGCCGTCCGCCGGTGGCGCCACGGCCGCCGGCCGGTATCCACCGGGCCGGGGGCCGAGGGCCCGGCGGCGGGTGTGGACCATCTCACGGCAGGCGCGCCGGGTGACCGGTGCACGGGCTTGTTGCGCCGCGCACCCGCTGTGCCGGTGATGCGGACCCGGCTAGGGCAGACTTGGCGTCGAAGACCGACGACAAGGATGGGCATGCCGATCACACCTGCCAACGGACAGACCGCCGGGGACCCGGCGGTGAGCACACCGGGCGGCACCGCCGAACCGATCATGCTGGAGCTGGTCGACGAGGACGGTACGACGATCGGCACCGCGGAGAAGCTCGCCGCCCATCAGCCCCCCGGGCAGCTGCACCGGGCCTTCTCGGTCTTCCTCTTCGACGAGAAGGGCCGACTGCTGCTCCAGCGCCGGGCGCTGGGGAAGTACCACTCCCCCGGTGTGTGGTCCAACACCTGCTGCGGGCATCCGTACCCGGGCGAGGCGCCGTTCGCGGCCGCAGCCCGCCGGACCGCGGAGGAACTGGGCCTGGCACCCTCCCTGCTGGCCGAGGCCGGCACGGTCCGTTACAACCATCCCGACCCGGACTCCGGCCTCGTGGAGCAGGAGTACAACCACCTGTTCGTCGGGCTGGTGCGGGCCGAGCCGGCGCCCGACCCCGAGGAGATCGGCGAGATCGCCTTCGTGACGCCGGAGGAGCTGGCCGAGCGGCATGCCGAGGCGCCGTTCTCCGCCTGGTTCATGACCGTGCTGGACGCGGCGCGGCCGGCGGTGCGCGAGCTCACCGGAGGAGCGGCGGGCTGGTAGCAGGCGGGGTGAGCGGCAGCTCGGCCCAGATGGCCTTGCCGCCGTTCCTCGTGTGTTCCACACCGCATGTGCCGCCCACCTCCGCGGTCAGCGTCTTGACCAGCCACAGTCCGCGGCCGCCGAGATCACCCTGGTCCGCCTCCAATGCCTTGGGGCGGTAGGGGTGATCGTCCTCGACCGCGACCCGTAGCCAGTTCGCCCCGAGGGCGACCTGTACGGCGATCTGGGGCGAGAGCAGGGCGGCGTGCCGGACGGCGTTGGTGACGAGTTCGGAGACGATGAGCAGCAGGCCGTCCATGATCGCGGCGGCGACGGGTACACACTGTTCGGCGAGCAGATCCCGGACCGCGTGCCGGGCCTGCGGCACCGAGGCCTCCAGTGCCGGGGCGGTGAACCGCCAGACACCTTCGTACGCGAGCGGGGAGGTCAGCTCTTCGGGGGGTTCTGCGGGGGGTCCGGAAGGCATCCTCACAGGAAGAGTGTTGGGAATGCATTGGTCCGGACCGGCCTGCTGACCACAAGTCAGCATCTATCGACGGCTTCTGGCCGATTCCGAGTGGTTGGCCCGGCCCGGGGACCGGACCTGTTCCCTTTGTGCCGCGTTCCCGGACCGCCGCGCCCTGGACCACCAAGAACAGCAGGTCCGGTGCCTGAGCACCGGACCTGCTGTTCTGTCTTCAGTAGCGGGGACAGGATTTGAACCTGCGACCTCTGGGTTATGAGCCCAGCGAGCTACCGAGCTGCTCCACCCCGCGTCGGTGAACACCACAGTACGGGTCGGCGGCCCCAGGGCCAAATCGATAATCACCACGGGTGCCGCGGGCCGCCGCTCCCGGGGTTCTCACACCGTCCGGTCGGTGATCCGTCCCCCGTCGACCTCGATGCGGCGGGTGGTGTGCACCGCTTCGAGCATCCGGCGGTCGTGCGTGACCAGCAGCAGGGTGCCCGGGTAGGAGGCGAGCGCGGACTCCAGCTGTTCGATGGCCGGCAGGTCGAGATGGTTGGTCGGCTCGTCCAGGACGAGGAGGTTGACCCCGCGGCCCTGGAGAAGGGCCAGCGCGGCCCGGGTCCGCTCCCCCGGCGAGAGGGTGCGCGCCGGGCGCAGCACATGTGCCGCCTTCAGCCCGAACTTCGCGAGCAGGGTGCGCACATCGGCGGGCGACAGATCCGGTACGGAGAGCCGGAAGGCGTCCATCAGCGGATCGTCGCCGAAGAACAGCCCGCGCGCCTGGTCGACCTCGCCGACCACCACCCCGGGGCCGAGCGACGCCTGCCCGGCGTCCAGCGGGAGCCGGCCGAGGAGGGCGGCGAGCAGGGTGGACTTGCCGGAGCCGTTGGGGCCTGTGATGGCGACCCGGTCCGCCCAGTCGATCTGGAGGTCCACCGGGCCGAGGCGGAAGTCGCCGCGCCGGACCCCGGCACCGCGCAGGGTGGCCACGACCGCGCCGGCCCGGGGTGCGGCGGCGATCTCCATCCGCAGCTCCCACTCCTTGCGCGGTTCCTCGACGACATCGAGCCGCTCGATCAGGCGCTGGGTCTGCTTGGCCTTGGCGGCCTGCTTCTCGGTGGCCTCCACCCGGCCCTTGCGGGCGATCTTGTCGTTGTCGGTGGCCTTGCGGCGGGCGTTCTTGACGCCCTTCTCCATCCAGTTGCGCTGGGTGTGCGCGCGGGTCTCCAGAGCGGCCTTGGTGTCGGCGTACTCGTCGTACTGCTCCCGCGCATGGCGCCGGGCCCGCTCGCGCTCCTCCAGGTAGGAGGTGTAGCCGCCGCCGTAGGTGTTGACCTGCTGCTGGGCCAGGTCGAGTTCGACGACGCGGTTGACCGTACGGGTCAGGAACTCGCGGTCGTGGCTGACCAGGACGGTGCCGGCGCGCAGCCCGGTGACGAAGTCCTCCAGCTGTCCGAGGCCGTCCAGGTCGAGGTCGTTGGTCGGCTCGTCGAGCAGGAAGATGTCGTAGCGGGAGAGCAGCAGGGAGGCGAGCGAGGCGCGGGCGGCCTGGCCGCCGGAGAGCGTGGTCATCGGCTGGTCGAGGCCGATGGTCAGGCCGAGCCGGCCGGCGATCTCCTCGGCGCGCTCGTCGAGGTCGGCGGCGCCCAGGGCCAGCCAGCGCTCCAGCGCGGTGGCGTAGGCGTCGTCCGCGCCGGGGCGTTCCTCGACCAGCGCCTGGGTGGCGGTGTCCAGGGCGAGCTGGGCGCCGGCGACGCCGGTGCGGCGGGCGAGGAAGGCCCGTACGGTCTCGCCCGGGCGGCGGTCGGGCTCTTGCGGGAGGTGGCCGACGGTGGCGGTGGGCGGGCCGAGCGCGAGCGACCCCTCCTCCGGGGTGTCCAGGCCGGCCAGCAGGCGCAGCAGGGTGGATTTGCCCGCCCCGTTGGCACCGACGAGGCCGATCACATCCCCGGGGGCGACGACCAGATCGAGACCGGAGAACAGGACGCGCTCGCCGTGGCCGGCGGCGAGGTCTTTGGCGACGAGAGTTGCTGACATCAGGCCGCCGATCGTATCGGGCCGGGAACTCGCGGGCGCTCTAATATCCGGGGCATGGAACCCGGTCTGAAGACGCATGTCAGCGACGGCACCGCGACCGTCACCATCAGCAACACCGGCAAGCGGAATGCGATGACGGTGCAGATGTGGCGGGATGTGCCGCCGTTGCTGGAGCGGCTGGCGGGTGATCGTGCCGTCCGGTCGCTGGTGCTGACGGGCGAGGGCGGGACGTTCTGCGCGGGGGCGGACATCGGCACGCTGCGGGAGGGGGCGGGTGAGTCGCAGGGCCTGGCGGTGGCGGCCGAGGAGGCGCTGGCGGCGTTTCCCGGGCCGACGCTGGCGGCGATACGTGGCTACTGCGTGGGGGGCGGGGCGCAGTTGGCGGCCGCGTGTGATCTGCGCTTCGCGGAGGAGGGCGCGCTGTTCGGGGTGACGCCGGCCAAGCTCGGGGTGGCCTATCCGGCGTCCGCCACCCGGCGGCTGGTCCGGCTGGTCGGGCTCTCCGCCGCCAAGTACCTGTTGTTCTCCGGGGAGTTGATCGACTGTGCGCGGGCGCTGCGTACGGGCCTGGTGGACGAGGTGCTGGCCGAGGGTGAGCTGGGCAAGCGGGTGGCGGAGTTCTCGGCCGTCCTCGCGAGCCGGTCGCTGCTCACCCAGACCGCGGCGAAGGAGCTGGCCAACGGGACCTGGGACGTACCGCCCGCCGAGGCCGAGGAGCGCGGCGCGTACTGGGCCGCGCAGGCGCGCGCGAGCGGCGACACCGCGGAGGGTGCCGCCGCCTTCCTGGAGCGCCGGGCGCCGCGGTTCACCTGGCCCACGGACTGACCGCCGGGGGCCCGGGGAGCCGGGCGGCGGCCGCCCTACTCCTGCCCGGTCAGCACGGACCGGCTCTGCTCTCGCAGCGCCGCGGTGACCTCGGCCGGCGCCTTCTCCGGGGAGCCCGCGTCGTAGGGCGGCTGCGGGTCGTACTCGATGCCGAGCTGGATCGTCTGGGCCACGGTGTCCCCGGCGATCCGGCCGGCCAGCGTCAGCCCCATGTCGATACCGGACGAGACACCGGCCGCCGTGACGTACTTGCCGTCGAAGACCACCCGCTCCCCCGTCGGCTCGGCGCCGAGGGCGGGCAGCTGGTCCAGTGCCAGCCAGTGGGAGGTCGCCCGGCGCCCCGTGAGCAGACCGGCGGCGGCGAGGATCAGCGAACCGGTGCACACCGAGGTGGTCCAGGTGGTGTGGGCGTCCACGGCGCGGATCCACTCGTGCAGCGGGCCGTCCGTCATGTGCGCGAGCTGCCCGGGGCCGCCCGGCACGACGAGGATGTCCGGCGCGGTGACCTCGTCCAGCGTGGCGTCGGCGGCCAGTCCGAGCGAGCCGAGGTCGTTGCGGTACGGGCCGGTGCGCTCGCCGACGAACACCGCCTCCGCGCCCGGCAGCCGGCTGAGGGTTTCGTAGGGGCCGACGGCGTCCAGCGTGGTGAAGCGGTCGTAGAGAAGGATCGCGAGCTGCATCTTCGGTTCCTGTCGTCGGTGGATGGGGCCGGCGCGGTGGGTTCGTGGCGGCCGGCGGGGTTCAGGGGGTGGGTACGGGTGGTGAGGCCGGCTGGAAACGGCGGCGGTATTCGGCCGGTGAGGCGCCCAGGACGCGGAGGAAGGCGCGGCGCATCGCCTCGGGGGTGCCGTAGCCGCAGCGGCGCGCCACCTGCCCGATGCCGTCGGTGGTGTCCTCCAGGCACCGCCGGGCGGCCTCCAGCCGCACCCGGTCGACATAGCGGCCCGGTGTCATGCCGGTCTCCTCGCGGAACGCCCGGGCGAAGTGCCGCGGGGAGAGCAGGGCGCGGGCGGCGAGGGCGTCGACGGAGAGGTCCGCCGCCGGGTTGTCGGTGATCCACTGCTGGACGTCACGCAGTGGCCGGCGCTGTGCGGTCTGGGCGGCGAGCTGGGCGCTGAACTGGGTCTGGTTGCCGGGACGCCGCAGGAAGACGACCAGATGCCGGGCGATGGTCAGGGCGAGGTCCCGGCCGAGATCCTCCTCCACGAGGGCCAGCGCGAGGTCGATACCGGCGGTGACGCCCGCGGAGGTGGCCAGGTCGCCGTCCCGTACATAGATCGGCTCGGGTTCGACACGCACCGCGGGGAAGCGCTCGGCGAGGGTGTCGCAGAGCATCCAGTGGGTCGTCGCCCGGCGCCCGTCCAGCAGCCCGGCCTCGGCCAGCAGGAGTGCGCCACTGCACACCGAGACCTTGCGGCGGGCGCGCGGGGCGTGCGTCCGCAGCCAGTCGATCAGCCGCGGGTCGGGGTGGCCGGTGCCTTCGCCGCCGGGTACCAGGAGGGTGTGCGGCGGTGCGGTGTCGGTGAGCGCGAGGTCCGGGGTGAGCGTCAGACCGCTGGAGGTACGGACCGGGCCGCCGTCCAGGCTCGCGGTGCGGATCCGGTAGGCGCCCGGGGCGCCATGGTTCGCACCGTCGAAGACTTCGACCGGTCCGGTCAGATCGAGGCTCTGGAGGCCGTCGAAGAGGACGACCAGCACATCGCGCGGTTCCATGCCGTCCATCCTGGACAGTCACGCGGGTGGCGGCAATGACGGATATCCCACCTTTACTGCCATCGCGACCTTCCCCGACCCACCGGAGGCACCCTCCCCCTAGCCTCATACCGAGCGGTCGGTAACCTGCTGCCATGACTGCTACGAGTGCACTGCCCGAGAAGGCCGGCCGCACCTGCCACAACGTCGTCAACCCGTTCCACTCCACGCACTACTTCGCGCCGGAGCTGTCCGAGGAGATGGCGAAGCTCGGCCTCGACAACCGCAGCGCCGCCTACTTCGCCTGTCGTGGCGCGGCCATGGGTGCCGTGGGCCCCGGCACGATCACGGCGACCTTCTACAACTTCAAGCACGAGCTCATCGCCCAGCACGTCCCGCACATCTGGTCCGTCACCACGCCCCAGCAGGTGCTCGACGCCCGGCTGCGCGCCGTGGACGCCACGCTGCGCCGGCTGCTCGGTACCGAGGCCGTCGAGTCGCCGGAGATGGCCGAGGCGGCGAAGCTGGCGCTGCACGCCGCCGAGGCCTGCACCCGCCGGGCCCGGCCGCTGTACGCCGCGCACGCCGATCTGCCGGTGCCCCAGGCCCCGCATCTGGCCTACTGGCACGCCGCGACGCTGCTGCGCGAACACCGCGGCGACGGCCACCTGATAGCGCTGCTGAACGCCGAACTCGACGGCCTGGAGGCGCTGGTCACCCACACGGCCACCGGCCGGGGCATGAGTCACCAGGGCATCATGGCGACCCGAGGCTGGGCGGAGGAGGACTGGCAGGCCGCGCAGGAGCGGCTGCGGTCGCGCGGCCTCCTGGACGGCGGGGGCGAGCTGACCGAGGCCGGAGTCCTGCTGCGCAAGGAGCTGGAGCGGACCACCGACCGGCTGGACCGGGCCCCGTACGAGCACCTGGGCGCCGAGGGCGTGGCCCGGCTCACCGAGCTGGCGACCGGCTTCACCACCACGGCCATGAACGCCGGGGCCTTCCCCGCAGTGCTGTTCGGCAGGTGATCCGGAACGTATCGGCACGTTCCTGTACGTAACGCACCCTCAGAAGCGGTGCCCCGCGGTCGCCGGGGTGTGCGAGGTCTTCGCGCACCCCGGCGCCGGGGGTATCAGCGCGTCCCTCCCGGTTTCCGGGCGGACGAGGTGAGGTCACGGACACCCCCGGCGGCTGGGCGGCGCGACAGTCCGGCCCGCCACCCGGCACAATGCAGGCTCAAGCAAGCGCTGGAAGGCGGGTCTGGATCAACGTGACGGCATCCACTGAGCCCATCGGGGCCCTCGGGTCCATCGAAGCGAGGATCGCCGGGGAGCTCGGCGTCAAGGAGCGGCAGGTGAAGTCCGCGGTCGAACTGCTCGACGGCGGCTCGACCGTCCCGTTCATCGCGCGCTACCGCAAGGAAGCCACCGAGATGCTCGACGACGCGCAGCTGCGCTCGCTCGAGGAACGGCTGCGCTATCTGCGGGAGCTGGAGGAGCGGCGGGCCGCGATCCTGGAGTCCGTACGGTCCCAGGGCAAGCTGGACGCCGCCCTGGAGGCGCAGATCCGCGGCGCCGACTCCAAGGCACGGCTGGAGGACATCTACCTCCCGTTCAAGCCCAAGCGCCGCACCAAGGCACAGATCGCGCGGGAGGCGGGCCTGGAGCCGCTCGCCGACGGGCTGCTGAGCGACCCCTCGGTGGAACCGGCCGCGGCGGCCGCGGCGTTCGTGGACGCCGACAAGGGTGTCGCCGATCCGGCCGCCGCCCTGGAGGGCGCGCGGGCCATCCTGACCGAGCGGTTCGGCGAGGACGCGGACCTGATCGGTGAGCTGCGCGAACGGATGTGGTCGCGCGGGCGGGTGGCGGCGAAGGTACGCGAGGGCAAGGAGGAGGCCGGCGCGAAGTTCGCCGACTACTTCGACTTCGCCGAGCCGTTCACCGAACTGCCCTCCCACCGGGTGCTGGCGATGTTCCGCGGCGAGAAGGAGGAGATCCTCGATCTCAACCTGGAGCCGGAGGACCCGTCGGCGGCCACCGAGGGGCCGAGCTCCTACGAGCAGTCCATCGCGCACCGCTTCGGCATCACCGACCGGGGCCGTCCGGGCGACAAGTGGCTTCAGGACACCGTCCGCTGGGCCTGGCGCACCCGGGTGCAGGTGCACCTCGGGATCGATCTGCGGCTGCGCCTGCGGCAGGCCGCCGAGGACGAGGCGGTCCGGGTCTTCGCCTCGAACCTGCGCGATCTGCTGCTGGCTGCGCCCGCCGGTACGCGCGCCACGATGGGACTGGACCCCGGTTTCCGTACGGGCGTGAAGGTGGCCGTCGTGGACGCGACCGGCAAGGTGGCCGCCACGGAGACCATCTACCCCCATGTACCGCAGCAGAAGTGGGATGCCTCACTGGCCACGCTGGCGAAGCTGGCCCGCGAGCACGACGTCGAGCTGATCGCGATCGGCAACGGCACCGCCTCCCGCGAGACCGACAAGCTGGCGGCCGATCTGATCGCCGCCCAGCCGGAGCTGAAGCTGACGAAGGTGATGGTGTCCGAGGCCGGTGCCTCGGTGTACTCCGCCTCCGCGTTCGCCTCGCAGGAGCTGCCCGAGCTGGATGTCTCGCTGCGCGGTGCGGTGTCCATCGCCCGGCGCCTCCAGGACCCGCTGGCCGAGCTGGTCAAGATCGACCCGAAGTCGATCGGCGTGGGCCAGTACCAGCACGATCTGTCCGAGGTGAAGCTGTCGCGTTCGCTGGACGCGGTGGTCGAGGACTGTGTGAACGGCGTCGGCGTGGACGTCAACACCGCCTCGGCGCCGCTGCTTTCGCGGGTCTCGGGCATCGGCTCCGGGCTCGCCGAGAACATCGTCACGCACCGGGACAACAACGGCCCCTTCCGCTCCCGCAAGGCGCTCAAGGACGTGGCGCGGCTCGGCCCGAAGGCGTACGAGCAGTGCGCGGGCTTCCTGCGGATCCGGGGCGGCGACGACCCGCTGGACGCCTCCAGCGTGCACCCCGAGGCGTACCCCGTGGTGCGCCGGATGGTGAAGTCGGCGGATACCGCGGTCGGTTCGCTGATCGGCAACACGGCGGTGCTGCGCACCCTGAAGGCCGCGGACTTCGTCGATGACTCCTTCGGACTGCCGACGGTGAGCGACATCCTCCAGGAGCTGGAGAAGCCGGGCCGCGACCCGCGCCCGGTCTTCAAGACCGCGACCTTCAAGGAAGGCGTGGAGAAGATCGGCGACCTGGAGCCGGGGATGCTCCTGGAGGGTGTGGTGACCAATGTCGCCGCCTTCGGGGCGTTCGTGGACGTGGGCGTCCACCAGGACGGTCTGGTGCATGTCTCGGCGATGTCGAAGACCTTCGTCAAGGACCCGCGGGACGTGGTGAAGCCGGGCGACATCGTGCGCGTGAAGGTGCTCGATGTCGACATTCCGCGGAAGCGGATCTCGCTGACGCTGCGGCTGGACGATGAGCACGGCAAGGGCGCCTCGGCGGGCGGTGGCGGCGGCGAGCGGCGCGGTGGCGGCGAGCGCCGGGGCGGCAACGGCGGCGGAGCGCGCGAGGGCGGCCGGGGCGGTGCGCCGCGTGAGGGCGGCCGGGGCGGTGCGCCGCGGCAGCGGCAGGGCGGCGGCGGACCGCGCGGCGGTGACCGCAGGGGCGGCCGCGACGCCGGACCGGCCAACGACGCGATGGCGGACGCCCTGCGGCGGGCCGGGCTCCTGGGCAAGGACCGCGGCGGCCGCTGAGGCAGCCGTACGGTGTCCGGCGGCAGCGGGCCGGTCCCGCTGCCGCCGGTGCGCCGGCCCTCGCTCCCCTCGTGGCACCTCCCGCCGTGCTCCGTTGTCAGTGCCTCCTGATACGAAAGGAGGCAGCTGAGAACGGGGGCGGGGCATGGCGTACGACACGACAACGGTGGGGCACCGGCCGGTGGTTGATCTGACCGACCGGCGGGCCCTGGAGAGCTGGCACCCGGCGGCACCGGACGTGGTCGCGGAGGCGCGGCGGCTGAAGGAAGCCGCGCTGCTGGATTTCGGGCTGACGGAATCCGTGGTGGCGTCCTGGATCTACGCCAAGTGCCACCACCAGATCCCGACGACGGCCGTGCCGACCGCGGCCGTGGTGGCCTCCGGGGACGGCAGCTGTCCGCTGCTCTACAACCCCGGCTTCTTCGTCCGGCTGGGCCTGGAGGGCGTGAAGTTCGTCCTCTTCCATGAGGCGCGGCATCTGGTGCACCGTCATCTGTTCGCCGATCCCGAGCTGCGCGCGGACCCCGTCTTCACCCTCGCCGCCGAGGTCGCCATCAACCATGTCGCCCTGGTCCGGCTCGGCCGCAAGGAGCTGCCGCAGCTCGACGGCCGGCCCACGGGGGTCGACCCGCGCGAGATCCACCGGGACTACGCGGGCGATCTGACGGCCCAGGGACTCGAACCCCTCGGCTACGACGCCTTCGTCGAGACCGACATGACCGTGTTCTCCGAGCTCAAGCGCATGCGGCAGCCGCCCGTTCCCACGGTGTCCTGTGTGCATCTCACGGACCCGGAGACGGCGGACGGCGATCAGCCGACCCTCGACGAGACGGTGTCCTCCGCGCTGGTCAACTCCCTGCTGGCGGCGCGGCGCGGACACCCGGGCGCGGAGCGGGAACTGCTCGATCTGATGGACCGTACGGACGGCACCTCGGAGCATGCGAGCCGGGTGTGGGGGCGGCTGGGCGCGGGGGCGCTGCGCGGCAGGACCCCGCGGACGGGGAAGGTCGACTGGTGGCAGCGCTGGCTGGTCGATGTCCTCGCGTCCAAGCTGCGGGAGGGCGAGCGGCTGGTCTATCCGAAGAAGCGCGGCGCCCTGCTGGCGGCGCTGGGCCACGATCCGATGCTGTCGCGGTGCGGCCCGGTGCGGGAGAAGAACCTCGTGATCGCGTACGACACCTCGGGGTCGATGCCCGATGCGGTGGTCGACTGGCTGACGGAGCTGGTGGGCCAGATCGACGGGGTGACCGCCCACTGGCTGTCGTTCGACGGTGCGGTGATGCCGTTCCACCCCGGCGAGAAGGTGTACGGCGGCGGAGGCACGAGCTTCCAGGCGGTGGCCGACTACGTCGAGGGGCGCACGACGGTCGACGGCCGCGGCTTCGAGGAGATACCGGACGCCGTGGTGATGCTCACCGACGGCTACGCCCCGCACATCACCCCCGCCGAGCCGGACAAATGGATCTGGCTGATCACGCCGGGCGGCAACGACTGGCCCGACCACCACACCCCGCCGATGGCCTGCCACCGTGTGACGACAGGAGACCGATGAGCACGACCACGCCGACCGCGGCACCTCCGGGGGCCGTGGCCACCGCGCAGACCCCGCCGCCCCGCCCCGCGGGATGGCGGCCCAGCGCCACCTACCCCGAGCCCCCGGAGGGCCGGCCGGGGGTCTCCCGGCTGGAGTCGTTCATCGACGCGATGATCGACATGGGTCAGACCGGCCAGATCTTCGGCGAGCACGGCATCGGCAAAACGGCCACCTTCTTCTCCCATCTGCCCACGGCGTACCCGGATGCCGAGCTGGTCTTCGTGCCGGCCGCCAATCTCACCCCGGACGATCTGCTCGCCAACGCGCCGGTGCGCGACGCCAAGACGGGCGAACTGGTGCTGCGGCAGCTGGTGATGAGCCAGCTGCGGCCCGGCAAGCCGTTCGTGCTGCTGATCGACGACTCGCTCCAGGCCGGTGCGACGATCCAGTCACAGCTGATGCAGATCGCCTGCAACTGGACGCTGGGCGAGTACGACCTGCGGGAGCTGGGCTGCATCGGCGTCTTCCTGACGGACAACGAATCGCTGGCGGAGACGGCGGCCCGGCGCAGCGATCTGGCCGTCCTGGACCGCATGGTGACGATCCGGATCACCGCCAACGACACGTCCTGGCGGCAGCAGCTCGCGGCGAAGTACCGCGACTGGAATCTGCGCGAGGTCTTCACCCTCTGGGCCACCCTCGCCCCGGCCCTGCGCGAGCTGCTCTCCCCGCGCACCCTCGACCACATCCTGGCCAACGCCCGGGAGGGCTTCCCGCTGCGCTGGGGGCTGCCGCTGGTCAAAGGCGAGCGGCTGCGGCTGGCCGAGCAGAAGGACAACGGCAGGCCGGGCAAGGACCGTACGACCGAGGTGCTGGACCGGATCGCGGCGGCGGTGGGCGCCGCCAACCCCGCCACCCTCCCCGATCCGGTACGGGCCGTGGTGCGTGCGGCACTGCGTAACCGCTGGTCGGTGCTGTTGCAGGGGCCGCCCGGGTGCGGCAAGACGGAGCTGGTCCGCGAGACCGTCCGCGAGGGCCTCGACGGGCGCGCGCCGCTGTATTTCTCGATGCCGGTGACCAATGTCGAAGACCTCTGCGCACCGATCCCGACCACCGACGGCTCCCTGGACAACCTCCTGGCCGGATCGTTCCTGGGTCCGGAGCCGAAGGCGATCGTGTGGGACGAGTACAACCGCCCCAAGGACAAGGCAGCGTTCGCCAAGCTGATGGAGATCACTCAGGAGTGGTCCCTGGCGGGCCGCCGGATCGAGAATCTGCGGGCGCAGATCGCGGTGCAGAACCCGCCGTATCACCTGGGCCGCAAGCTTCTGGTCGCCCGGAACAACATCGCGCAGGCGACCCGCTTCACTGTCTCGCTGACCGTCGAGCCGGGCGACATCCCGGCCAACGAGTGGCTGATCGCGAAGTACGGTGCCGTCGCCGAGACGGTCCTGGAGTGGTGGAAGCACGACATCGACGAGGACGGCCGGGCCTGGATCACCAAGCGCACCCTGGAGCGGCTGATCAAACTCCACCAGCGCGGACTGCCGCTGGAGATGGGCACCGTCTATCTCGGTGACGGTGAATACGCCCCGGTGTCGCTGACCGCCCTCCTCGACCGGCTCAGCAACCGCCCGGTCACCGGCCTGCGCGAGCTGGCCCAGGAGGTCGACGCCTGGGAGACGCGGCTGCGGACGGCGGCGCGTGCGTCGAGCGAGGGCTCGAACGACAGCGATCTGGTCCACCAGGTCCTGGCCAACGCGGAGTTGTCGCAGCTGAAGCAGCATCAGGCGGCGGTGGCCCGGCTGGTGGCCCTGCTCCCGCCGAAGCTGCGTTCCACCTACCTCGTGGGGGCGTCGAGCGAGGTCCAGCGCTTCTGGATCGAGGTCTTCGCACTGATACCCCGCGGCTGAGCGACAGGGCGAGGCGGTCGGCGGAGTCGCCGCCGACCGCCGCCGCCGACCGCCGCCGCTAAATTGCGTGGACGGGGCCGGCCGGCTCGATTAGTCTGCCCGCATGTCCAGCCCCGAGGCATCAAGACGCTAGCCACCGGCCGTCCGGTGGCTCCTTGCACTGTCTCGCGGTCGCGCCGTCGCCTCCTCGACGCGCGCCACCTGGCACGCTTCCTGCCACCGGCTCGCCGTAGTACGGGCTGTTTTCTCACCTGATGCTGCGTCATATCTCTGACGTCCCAGGTCCTTTCGCGCGGTAGCCACGCGTGCCCTGCGCCGGACGGTTCGCTCCTTCGCCTCCGCACGGGCACCGCTGCGTCTGCCGTCGCGCCCTGTCGATCCACCCTGTGGTTGCGGAGTGTTGCTGTGCCCTTCGTTCTCTCCATGCTCGGCCTTGCGGTGTTCGCCCAAGGCACCTCCGAGTTCATGCTGTCCGGCCTGCTGCCGGACATCGCCCGTGAGCTGAATATCTCGCTCTCCGCCGCCGGAGCGCTGACCTCGGCCTTCGCCGTGGGAATGGTGATCGGCGCGCCGCTGCTGGCGCTGCTGAGCCTGCGCCGGCCGCCGCGTCGCGCGCTGCTGGCCTTCCTGGTCACGTTCCTGCTCGTCCATGTCCTCGGGGCGGTCACCCCGGACTACGGAGTCCTGCTGGCCACCCGGTTCGTCGCGGCGCTGGCCAACGCCGGGTTCCTGGCGGTGGCCCTGGCGACCGCGACCTCGCTGGTCGCCCCCGACGCCAAGGGCCGCGCCACCTCCGTCCTGCTCGGAGGCACCACCATGGCGTGTGTCGCGGGCGTGCCCGCCGGTGCGCTGCTCGGTGAGCTGTGGGGCTGGCGCTCGGCGTTCTGGGCGGTGGCGCTGGTCTCGGTACCCGCCGTCCTCGCGATCCTGTGGTCGGTACCCGCCGACCCCGCCCCGCGGTCCGTCGCGGGCGGCCCCCGCGCCGTTGCCGAACTGCGCGCCCTGCGCAGCCCCCGGCTCGTGGTGCTGCTGCTCCTCGGCGCCCTGGTGAACGGCGCGACCTTCTGCGCCTTCACCTATCTCGCGCCGCTGGTCACCGAGGTCACCGGACTCGGCGCCGGCTGGGTGCCCGCCCTGCTGGCGCTCTTCGGCCTGGGGTCCTTCGTCGGGGTCAGCGTGGCCGGGCGCCTGGCCGATGCCCGCCCCCTCCGCCTCCTGGCGCTCGGCGGACCGGCCCTGCTCGCCGGCTGGCTCGCCACGGCGCTCACGGCCGGCAGCCCCGTCGCCGTGCTCGTGCTCCTCTTCGTCCAGGGGGCGCTGTCGTTCGCCGTCGGCTCCACCCTCGTCTCACAGGCCCTCTACGCGGCGACCGGGGCGCCGACCCTGGGCGGCGGGTTCGCCACGGCGGCCCTCAACGTGGGCGCGGCGCTCGGCCCCTGGTGCGGCGGCGCCGCGCTCACCGCGGGGCTCGGCTTCCGCTCGCCGCTATGGGTGAGCGCCCTGCTGACGGCGCTCGCCCTAGTCGTCGGGGGCCTGGCCCGCGTGACCCGGCGCGGGTCTGCCACCACCCCGCGCCGGGTGGCCCGGCCGTCCCGTACGGATGACTCCGAAGCCCCCTCCACGACAGCGGGCGAACCGGCGGACGACCGACGGGGGCGGTGAGCCACCGGTCGCCCCTTCTGCGACGGCCCGGAGAGGAGGGCGGCTCATGACACGGGCCCCCGCCCCGTCAGCGGGGAGGGGGCCCGCACGCCGTGGTCATACCGACCGGGGGTGGCCGAAGAGGAGGTCGAAGTCCGGCGGCAGTTGCAGCAGGACACGCTGCATGAGGTCTTCGTCAGCGGCGTCGGCGACGACGCTGAGCACGGCGCCGACATCCCACTTGGCGGTCTCCTCGGTGGCGCCCTCGATCCAGGCCGCCGTGGCGCGGACGAACCGTGCGGGGTCCAGCGGCTCGGCGGCCCGGAGCGGGTTGAGCAGGATCAGGGCGAAGGTCTCCGGCAGTTCGGCGGCCAGCTCGGCCCGTTCCTCACCGACCAGATGCGCGCCCAGCAGGGCCAGGACGACGCGGGCCGCCCGCTCCGCTTCCTGCGGTGACTCGTACTCGCCGCGCTCCTGGACCTGTGCCAGAAACGCCTCCCATCGCATGGGCGCCACAGCTGCCTCCTTCTCCTCGGCGCGCGGAGCACGGGACCGGACGGAGACTTTCCCGTCCCCCCGCCGATGCGGGCGCGGTCCCGCTCAGCCGCGGCTCTGCTTCCGCCCAGTGTCCCCACAAATGGTGATCTCGCGGGGCTCGGCGCGCTCGGCGACCGGGATCCGAGGGGGCACGTCCCGGCCCCGCCCACCCCGCAGACCCCGCACACCCCGGCTCACCCCGTCCCCGCGTACCCCCGGATCCGCTCCAGTTCCACGGCCACATCCGTGAGCGTGGCGCAGTCCGGGACCGGCGGAAGGTCAGGGGCGGACGGGCCGGGCTCGGGCCGGCGGCGCGGGTCCTCCAGGGCGTCGGCCATCGCCGCCAGCGCCTGGCACAGCCCCTCGGCCTCGGCCCGGCTCGGGCGGTGCGCGCCATGGTCGAGGCGAACCGCGCAGGCGGTCGCGGCGTCCACGATGCGTTCGGCCGCGGTGACGACGGTCAACCAGTCGGGGTTGCGGTCACGGGCGGCGAGGAGTTCGGCCGCGGCGGTCTCCGCCGCCGCCCTGGCCTCCCCCAGCGCCCGGTAGGCGGCGCGGCGCAGTGCCAGCCGCCGGGTGGGGTCCGCGCCCGGTTCCGCCTCCAGGACGTGCCGCAGGAACTGCTCGGTGCTGCGCAGCGCCGAGGTGACGCGGTGCCCGACCCGGCGGCGCGGGTCGGCGAGGCGGGGCAGATGTCCGACGACGAGGACGATGCCGCAGGCGATGGAGGTGTCCACGATCCGTTCGGCGGCGGCCTCCGGATCGCCGCTGACGTACACGAACGACAGCACCATGAGGGTGATCGCGACGGTCTGCAGGGCGAAGTGGCGGGTGGCGAACGGCAGCAGCGCACCACCCGCGCCCGCCACCAGTGCGGGCCACCACGTACCGGTCAGCAGCAGGCCCGCCCCGGCGAAGACCAGCACGCCCGCGACGGTCCCGGCGAAGCGGTTGACCGTACGGGAGAAGAGCGGGCCCAGGTCCGGCTTCACCAGGAAGGTGACGGTCGCCGGGAGCCAGTACCAGTGGTCGGCGCGGAGCAGCAGCGCCACGGCGACGCTCGCGGCGATGCAGACGGCGACCCGCAGGCCGTAGTCCCGCCCGGCCGGGCCGAACAGGCCGCGCCCGCGCCGCGTCCGTCCGCCGACGGCACCCAGCGCCCCGCGGACCGCGGCCTCGGGTCGGGCCATCCAGGCGGGACGGCCCGACGGGGACGGTGCGGGCTCCGCTCCTGGCCGCAGCTCCGGCTCCCGCCGGGCGAAGGCGACCGCGGCGTCCAGCAGGGCCTGGTCGAAGGCGCCGCGCGCGGCCGTGCTGGTCTCCGGGGCGGACAGCCGGCCCGGCGACCGCCCGGTGCGCAGGGCGTCGGCGAACCTGCGGGGGCTGTCCGCCACCCGGGACGGCAACGGGCGGGCCTCCCACAGCAGCGCCACGCTGGCCTCGCAGAGCGCGGTGGCCGCGGCGAACCGCTCGGTGAGCAGAAGCTCTTCCGTACGGGCGGACCGGCGCAGCAGGCGGCTGGTGAGGAGGCGCAGCCGTACGGCCTCGTCGGCGCGGTCCAGGGCGGCGGTGAGCCGGCGCCGGGCGGGCTCGGCACCGGGCCCGCCGACCGCGCTCAGGGCGTCGGCGAGCGCGTCGAAGACCGTGGCGACCGCGGCCCGTTCGCCGCTGAGCGCGCCGCCCGTGGGACGGGGCGGGCGCAGTACGAGCCGCAGCAGAAGCAGCCACAGGCAGCCGGCGAGGACATAGAGGGCCTTCGCCCAGGGCGCGCCGGGCAGCGGCATCCCGGCGCCCAGGACGGTGGTGGCCAGCATCTGCATCCCGGCGTTGGAGCGCACCGGCCCGGCCACGCTGCCCGCGCCGGAGACGAAGCCGACGGCGAACAGCGCCGGCAGGAGCCACCAGCCCGCGTCGGCCGCCTGGAGCGAGGCGCCGATCAGCATGCCGAGCGCCGAGGCGAGGGCGGGCAGGCCGATGTGGACGATGCCGGTGCGCCGGGTGCCGGGGCGGTCATTGACCCCGGCCAGCATCGAGCCGAGTCCGGCCAGGACGCCGGGCGCGGGATGGCCGGTCGCGACGCCCGCGCCGAGCAGCGGCCCCGCACACAGCGCACCGCGGGCAACGGCCGCCCAGGGTACGGGCAGCCGCTGCCAGCGGAAGGGGTGGGCGAGCCAGGCGGGCACGGCGCGCGGCGCGCGGAGCATGGGCCTCCTCAGACGACGGCGTACGGACGGCGGCAAGCGGTTCCGAGGGGCGTCATCGGCCGACGGTGCTGCTACCAGCCTACGGTCCGGGAGGGGTCCACTCCGCTGCCGCGGGGTTACCACAAGATCACGAACAAATGGCGGGCAGGACTTCCACCTCCCCTTTTCGCCGCCCGCGCCAGCGGTTAGCGTCCCGGCATGACGAGCAATGCGGAGGGCCTGGACATCCGGGTGGTCGGCGGCGGGGTGATCGGGCTGACGTCGGCGGTCGCCCTGGCCGAGGACGGGCACCGGGTACGGGTACTGAGCCGGGACGCGGCGGGCGGGACGACCTCGGCGGTGGCGGGCGGGCTGTGCTGGCCGTACCGCATCCAGCCGTACGAGCGGGCGGTGGCGTGGTCCGTACGCTCCTTCCAGGTGCTCACGGCGCTCGCCGAACGGCCGGCGGAGACGGGCGCCCGGATGGTGACGGGCACGATGACGGCCACGACGGGCGGCGCCGATGACGGCCTGGCCGCCTGGTACGACGCGGTGCCCGGGCTGCGGCGGGCACGGGCGGCGGAGCTCCCCGAGGGCTGCGCGTCGGGGTGGCGGGCCCGTACTCCCCTGGTGGACATGCCCACTCATCTCCGTTACCTGGAACAGCGGTTGACGGCGGCGGGCGGGACCGTGGAGCGGCGTGAGGTCACCTCGCTGGAGGAGGCCGGAGCGGCGGCGGACGTGGTCGTGAACTGCTCGGGGCTCGGCGCCCGCGCTCTCGTACCCGACCCGGACGTCCATCCGGTCCAGGGGCAGTTGGTGGTCGTGGAGAACCCCGGCATCGAGGAGTGGTCCGTCTCCGCCGACGCGGGGGCGTCGGACACCACGTATCTGCTGCCCCAGCCGTACGGCCTGGTGCTGGGAGGTACGGCGCGGGAGAACGCCTGGTCCCGGGAGCCCGATCCGGCGGTGGCGGCGGCCATCGTGGCGCGCGCCGCACGGCGCTTCCCGGAGCTGGCGCGGGCCCGGGTCCTGGCCCACAAGGTGGGGTTGCGCCCGGCCCGCCCGGCGGTGCGGCTGACGGCGGAGCGGCTGTCCGGCGGCATGCCGTGCGTGCACAACTACGGGCACGGCGGTGCGGGCGTGACCGTGGCGTGGGGTTGCGCGGACGAGGTGCTGCGGATGGTGCGGGAGGTCCGGGAGGTCCGCGGGTAGGTGCGGCGCGGTCTTCGCGGTCCGGAATTCGTCCTTTCGGTCCCGCGGCAGGCGGACGAGCGGAATTCACCGGCCGGAGGGCGCATCCAATCGCCCGTCTCATGCGTCCTATGTGCAAGCGCCATTCCTATATGGCCGCACATCAGGGATATTTGGAGTATCCATTTTGAGAAACGGCATTAAGGGCATTCGTCGCGTATCCGCGGTCGCTGTCACCGCGGGGGCCGTTCTGACGGCCGGGGCGTTCACCGCTCCTGCGCAGGCCGCTGCGCCCAAGACTCCCACGATCGCCGCCCAGGGCGGCTTCGTGATGAACAACGGCACGGGGAAGACCCTCTTCACCAAGGCCGCGGACACCCGTCGCTCCACCGGCTCCACCACCAAGATCATGACGGCTCGGGTGGTGCTGGCGCAGTCGAACCTCAACCTTGATTCCAAGGTGACGGTCCAGAAGGCGTACAGCGACTACATCGTCGACAACAACTGGGCCTCCTCGGCCAAGCTGATCGTCGGCGACAAGGTCACCGTCCGCCAGCTGCTGTACGGGCTGATGCTCCCGTCCGGCTGCGACGCGGCGTACGCGCTGGCCGACAAGTTCGGCAGCGGCTCCACCCGGGACGCGCGGGTCAAGTCGTTCATCGGCAAGATGAACTCCACGGCCAGGTCACTCGGCATGACGAACACGCACTTCGACTCGTTCGACGGCATCGGAAGGGGCGCGAACTACTCGACTCCGCGCGACCTGACGAAGCTCGCCTCCAACGCGATGAAGTACTCCACGTTCCGTACGGTCGTGAAGACGAAGTCGACGACGCAGAAGGTCACGACGAAGAGCGGTGGCTACCGCAACATGTCGTGGACCAACACCAACGCGCTGCTCGGCAGCTACTCGGGCACTCTTGGCGTCAAGACGGGCTCCGGCCCGGAGGCCAAGTACTGCCTGGTCTTCGCCGCGACCCGCGGTGGCAAGACGGTCATCGGCACGGTTCTCGCCTCCTCTTCGGTGACGAACCGCACCGCTGACGCGAAGAAGCTGATGGACTACAGCTTCAAGAAGTAACCCGGACAGGCGTGGGGCCTGCGCGCGACCGGAAGGTCGTGCGCAGGCCCCTTCGTCATCCGGCCGCCGGCAGCACACCGGGGCCGTACGACGCCACTCAGGAGTCGGCCTGACCGCCGCTCTTCACTCCGACGCCGCTGTCCTCGCCGGTGCCGCTGCCGTCTCCCGCGTCGTCCCCGTTGCCGTTGCCGGGTCCGATCTGGATCTCGAAGTCACCGTCGTACTGCTCATGGCCCGCGATCACGGCCAGTTCGACGACCTCGGCGCCCTTCTGACCGCGCACGATCAGCGGATCGCTGCGCAGATCACGCATCAGCGCCCAGCACATGGCGATCATCACGACCATGAACGGCACCGCGACCAGAATCGTCAGATTCTGAAGGCCGGTCAGCGCATCGCCCGAGCCACCGCCGATCAACAGCATGATCGCCGCGACCGCACCGGTCACCACTCCCCAGAAGATCACCACGAGCCGGGTCGGCTCGAAGGTCCCCTTCTGCGAGAGGGTGCCCATGACGATGGACGCGGCATCGGCACCGGACACGAAGAAGATGCCGACCAGGATCATGACGAGAATGCTCATGACCGTGGCGAGCGGGTACTGGTGCAGCACATCGAAGAGCTGGCCTTCGGGCGTGCTCGACCCGCTGAGCTGCTTGGACGCCTGGAGCTTCATGGCCGAGCCGCCGAACACCGCGAACCACGCCAGGCTGACCACGCTCGGGACGAGGATGACCCCGCCGATGAACTGGCGGATGGTCCGGCCCCGGCTGATCCGGGCGATGAACATGCCCACGAACGGCGTCCAGGAGATCCACCACGCCCAGTAGAAGACGGTCCAGCTGCGCAGCCAGCCGCCCACATCGTCACCGCTGCTGGCCTCCGTACGGCCCGCGAGCTGCGGCAGTTCGCCGAGGAACGAGCCGAGGGAAGTCGGCAGCAGGTTGAGGATGAGGATGGTCGGTCCGACCACGAACACAAAGACCGCCAGGATGACCGCCAGCACCATATTGATGTTGGACAGCATCTGGACGCCCTTGGCGATACCGGAGACCGCGGACAGGATGAAGGCGATGGTCAGCACGGTGATGATGCCGACCAGCAGGGTGGTGCTGACGCTGTCCATCCAGCCGAGGACCTTGATGCCGCTGCCGATCTGGAGCGCACCGAGCCCCAGCGAGGCCGCCGAACCGAAGAGGGTGGCGAAGATGGCCAGGATGTCGATGACCCGGCCGCCCCAGCCGTTCGCCCGCCGGGTGCCGATCAGTGGGGTGAACACCGCGCTTATCGTCTGCCGCCTCCCCCGCCGGAAGCAGCTGTAAGCGATGGCCAGACCAACGACCGCGTAGATCGCCCAGGGGTGCAGCGTCCAGTGGAACATCGTGGTGGCCATCGCGGTGTCCATCGCCTGGGCGGCGTCCTGCGGATCGGTGCCCGGCGGTGGGGAGCTGAAGTGCCCCAGCGGCTCACTGACGCCGTAGAACATCAAACCGATGCCCATGCCCGCGCTGAACATCATCGCGATCCAGGACACGGTGCGGAATTCGGGATCCTCGCCCTCCTTGCCGAGCGTGATCCGGCCGTACTTGCTGACCGCCAGCCAAATCGCAAAGATCACAAATCCGGAGGCGGAGAGCACGAAGGCCCAGCCGCCGTTGTCGATCACCCAGTTCAGCATCGAGGTCGATGCGCTCTTGAGGGATTCGGTGGACGACGCTCCCCACGCGATGAAGGCGAGGGTGAGCAAAGAGGTCACACCGAAGACCACACGGTCGGTCTGCGGGGGCCCGTGATGCTGCGGCTCATCGGGGACGTCCGTCACGGAGTGCGTGCCACCCCCGTCTCCGGCTTCTCTGACTGTGTCCGACACGTGTCAACCTTTCAATGGGCCATATTTTCCTTACCCGTTACCCCCTACCACACGACGGCAGACGTTGAGGGGCGTCGCGACCGTAAGGTGATAACCGGCCCTCCGGTCCAACAGCAGCGGAACGAGCTTCCGCAGCGGTTGGCGCAGCGGCACGACGACGCCGTCACGGTCCCGGCGCCACACCACTCCGTGCCTCACCAGTTCTTCCCTGACCTGCGCAAACTGTCCCTCTTCGAGACGATAGGCACAAGGTGGGTCGGCCAGGATCTGCTCTTCGGTAGCCGGTTCGTTATCCGCGCCGCCGAGATACACCGGACCGTGATCGGTATAGCCCGCGAGCCGGGCGGCGGTGGTGGCCGCCTCGATCCGTGACCGGTGCCGGTCGAGGAAGGTGAAGGCGCCGTCGAGCGCGGCCAGCTGGGAGTCCACCCGGCGGCGGTTGTTGAGCGCGGGGTCGGCCTTCTCGGCCTCGGTGAGCGCATCGACCCGGGTCTCGACGAGCAGTCCGACCGAGCCCTTGACACCCGCGGTGTTGCGCAGGATCCGCTCCTGCCCGTCGCCCGCGACCTGCTTGACGGGATCACCGGTCTCCGGGTCGGTCCAGATGCCGTAGACGCCGGTGGAGAAGCCCGCCCGGTGGATGGCGGGCCGCACGAAGTCCTCGGAGAGCGCGGCCGCTTCCCGGTGCACCCCGTCCGAGGTGTTGAGATTGCGCGGCCACAGCGACAGCACGTCCTTCATGTAGTACGGGACCGTGGGGCCGTACTCGTGCAGGTCGTAGATGGTGTCGGGGCGGTAGTCGCGGATGACCTCGGCCATCGCCCGGCCCTCGGCGGTCCGCAGGGCGATGTGATCGCGGTTGATGTCCGTGCCGTCGGCGTTGCCGCGGGTGTCCGCGGCCCGGCCGTCGGGGTTGGCGGTCGGGACGACCAGCACGCTGGTGTGTTCCAGGAAGCGCCGGGTCGCCGGGTCCTTGGCGTAGGCGAGATTGCGGACGGTGGTCAGACAGGCCTCGCGCCCGGAGGGCTCGTCACCGTGCTGGGAGCAGATCAGCAGCACGGAGTTTCCGCGGCGGACCTGCGCCGGGCCCTCGGGGGCGGGGGCGCCGATCCGGACGAGCCGCAGCGGGCGGCCCTGCCCGGTGGTGCCGATCCGGTCGATCCGTACGCGCACCGAGCCCCGGTCGACGGCCTTGAGGAAGTCCTGTTCCTCGGCCTGGCCCGTCCAGCGGGCGCCATGGCTGATCTCGAATCCCGTACGGGGTGCGGGGGTTGCGGTCGCGGCCGGGGCGGGCGGCGGGGTCGCGCCGAGGGTGGCCGTCAGCCCGATGGCCAGCGGCCCGGCGGCGAGGCGGTGGGGGCGGGGTATCACGAGGAGGAGCCTCCCTTGGGTGAGCGGTGAGAGGGGGACCGGGTGGGGCCGCCCGTGGCGGGGCGGCCCCGGGGGTCATCCCACGGCCGGCAGCCGGCTGACCGAGCGCGGCGGGGCGATGCCGTCCAGCGGTGCCGCGGCGTCCGGATGCCTCGGCGCGCCCGCGGTGGCCCGCGCGAAGGCCGCCGCGCCGCCGGTCAGCGGGAGTTCGGCGGAGGTGCGGGACAGGTCGAGGGTGAGCTTCGGCGTGTCCGCGGGCGGGTCGATCAGACCGGCGTCGGTGCCGGCCACGATGAGCGCGAGCCGGTGCCCGGCGGGCACGATGTGATCGCTCGCGGCCAGGTCCAGGGTGAGCTTGTAGGGCTTGCCGGGGGTGAGCGGGCGGCCCTTGTGGGCGTCGGCGTAGTTGCCGAGGTCGGCCCAGCCGCGGCTGAAGACGGTGTGGGCGACCTTTTGAGTGTCCGCGGCGGTCTCCTTGAAGCAGCCGGTGTCGCCCGTGGTTCCGGCGCCCCAGCAGGTGCGCCGGTCGAGGGTGGTGATGCCCTCACCGTCGGCCGCGTAGTCGCGGATGGTGTCCGGGCCGAGGTCTACCAGGACGGCGGACAGATGGGCGGTCGAGGTGCTCGGGGTGACGGTCACGGTCACCCTGCCGGAGCCGGAGAGCCGTAGCGGCGTGCGCAGCGGCCCGGTGCGGAACCCGGCCTTGGCGGCGGTCGGGGCATCGATCCGGGCCGCCCAGTCAGCCTCGCTCAGCTTCGGGTCGTCGGTGAAGGTCTCGGTCGCGCCCCGCGGTGCCTTACGGGTCCCCAGCAGGCCGACGCCGGGCTCGGTGCCGCCGCGCGGCCGCAATGTGGTGGGCGCGGTGCCGGGAGCGGGCCACTGCGGGTCGGTGGACCACGTGCCGGGCGAGCGCTCGATATCGGCCATCGGGGTGCGCTCGATGCCGTTGTCGTAGCCCAGCAAATAGTGGTCGAACCAGTGGTGCAGGGTCTTGACCCAGGCGCTGCGCCGGTAGTCGAACGGGTCGACATGCCCGGTCTGGGAGAGCCAGATCTTGCGCTCGACGCCGTGCCGGGCGAGCGCGTCCCACCACTGCCCGGCGTGCCGGGTCCGGACGTTGAGGTCCTGCATGCCGTGCACCAGGAGCACGCTGGCCCGGACGCGGTCCGCGCGCCGGACGTAGTCGCGCTCGCGCCACAGACCGGTCCAGTCGCCGGTACGGGGCGCCCCGTCGGCGAGCTTCTTCTGCACGGCGGCGCAGCGCTTGCGCGCCTCGGGGCTGTCGACCACATCGGCGAGGGAGTCCGGCCCGGAGTCGTAGAGCGGGGCGCCCTTGGCGAAGTAGTAGTCGTACCAGGAGGAGATACCGGCGATCGGGACGATGGTCTTCAGCCCCTTGACGCCGGTGGCCGCGACGCCGTTGGCGATGGTGGCGTCCCAGCTCTTGCCGATCATCCCGGTGCTGCCGCTGGACCAGCCGGCCGTGACGGGTTTCCCGCCCGTACGGGCGGTGTAGGCGCGGCCTCTGCCGCCGAGCCAGTCGACGACGGCCCTGGCGGACCGGATGTCGGAGCGGCCGCCGACGTCGGAGCAGCCGTCCGAGCGGTTGGTGCCCGCGAGGTCGACCAGGACCGTCGCATAGCCGCGCGGCACGAAGTAGTTGTCGTAGAAGAGCGGGAACCCGACCGGCCGGCCCCGGTCGTCATAGGTCTTCTTCTGGCTCTCGTTACCGCGCCCGCAGCAGGAGTAGTACGGACTGGCGTCCATGATCACGGGGATCCGCCGGCCCTGTTGCGCCGGTTCGGCGGGCCGCACGATGTCGACGGCGACGCGGTCGGTTCTCCCGTCCGTGTCGCCGTCCAGCCGTGTGTCCACCCAGACCGATTCGCGTATCGCGCGGTCGTAGGAGTAGACGGGTCTGCTCTCGGCGGGCGCCGCCTGCGCGGCGGCCGGCCCGATCAGGGCGGACAGCAGGGCGGCGACCGCGGCCAGCACGAGCGCTGTGAAGGGGATGCGGGGGATCCGCGCAGGATTCGTCACGGGCGGACGGTAGCGCGGCGCAACTCCCCTGCGTAAGGGCATGTCCGGGCACCGCGGCGCGGGCGGCGGCCGAAAACAGGTCCATGGGTAGCTTTTTCGTCCCACGGGCGGTCCCGAGCCGTGATCGCGGCGGCGCCCGCTGCCCACCGTGATGGAGGGGGGACGACGGAGCACGGCAGACAGGAGGGACGGAAGGTGGTTCATGTCGGTCATGTGTCAGATCAGGCCATGTACATGACGCCGGCCGGGCGCAGTACATAGGGTCTGAACAGAGCCATCCCCCCTACGAGTTGGAGGACTCGTGCGTCACAGACTCCTCGTCCCCGGCGCGGTCGCACTCAGCCTGCTGCTGGCCATCCCGGCCTCGGCTGCCGACTTCACACCGGGCGCTCCGGGTGTGGGCGACACCTACTACCCCGAGAGCGGAAACGGCGGATACGACGTTTCCCACTACGACCTGCGGCTCAAGTACCAGCCGAAGACGGACCTGCTGGAGGGCACGGCCACCCTGCTGGCCACCACCACCCAGGATCTCTCCCGCTTCAACCTGGACTTCGGCCTCAAGGTCAGTGAGATCCGGATCAACGGCAAGAAGGCCGCCTTCGCCACCTCCGGCAAGCACGAGCTGGAGGTCACTCCGGCCACGCCGCTGGAGAAGGGCAAGCAGATCAGCGTCGTGGTGCGCTACGCGGGCAAGCCCTCCGAGCTCAAGATAGACGGCTACTGCGCGTGGGCCCGTACCCCCGACGGCGGGGTGATCGCGCAGGAGCCGGACGCCGCCGTGTGGTGGTTCCCGAGCAATGACCACCCCACCGACAAGGCGACGTACGACATCTCGGTGGCGGTCCCGGACGGCACCCAGGCGCTGAGCAACGGTGTGCTGGCCTCGCAGTCCTCCAAGCTGGGCTGGACGCGCTACAACTGGCGCTCGGACAAGCCGCAGGCGACGTATCTGACGACGCTGGCCGTCGGCAAGTTCGACATCACCAACGACAAGACCGCGAACGGTCTGCCGGTGGTCAACGCGGTCAGCAAGGACCTCGGCGCGAACGAGGGCTCGGCGAAGGCGAGCATCGAGCGCACCACCGAGATCACCGAGTGGCTGGAGAGCGTCTTCGGCGCCTACCCGTTCAACGCGGTGGGCGGCTACGTGCCGAATGTGCCGGCCCATTACGCCCTGGAGACCCAGACCCGCCCGTTCTACGGGAAGAAGGCCTTCGACCGCGGCACGAACGTCTCCGTCGTCGTGCACGAGCTGGCGCACCAGTGGTACGGCGACAGCGTCTCGCTGAAGGACTGGAAGGACATCTGGATCAACGAGGGCTTCGCCGCCTACAGCCAGTGGCTGTGGTCGGAGAAGGAGGGCGAGGGCACCGCCCAGGAACTGGCGGACTACGTCTACGCCCAGCACCCGGCCGACGACCCGTTCTGGACGGTCAAGCCGGGCAACCCGGGCGCGGAGAACCAGTTCGACGGCGCGGTCTACGACCGTGGCGCGCTGACCCTTCAGGCGCTCCGCAACAAGGTCGGCGACAAGGCCTTCTTCGGCCTGCTCAAGTCCTGGCCGACGGAGAACCGGTACGGCAACGCGTCGGTCGCCGACTTCGTGAAGTTCGCCGAGAAGAAGACCGGCAAGCAGCTGGCCGGCTTCTTCGACACCTGGCTCTTCCAGCCGACCCGGCCCTCGGCGGGCGCGGCCAAGCAGGCCCTCGGTGCCTCGCATGCGCCGGTCGCCGCGCCCAAGTCGTGGAAGCAGATCGCGGCCACGCACGACGTGCACGGGCACTGAGCCGGTGAACGAGCACTGAAGGCGTACGGAGCCGGGCCTCCCCCGGCTCCGTGCGCGCACCGCGTCGTTACCGGCGCGCCGCCTGCCTGGCCCGGCGCGCGATCGGCATGAACCGCAGCCGCTCCGGGAGCACCGGCACCACGGCGCGCACGACCCGGCCCAGCCGGCGCAGTGTGCGCTCCTGGGCGTCTGTCCACTCCAGTCCGATGGCCTGCCGGGCCTCCGGCGGCATCAGCCCGACCGTGAGAAAGCGCCGGGTGCGGGCGAACCGCGGGCACAGCCATGGCCAGGTCAGCCGCAGCAGCAGCCGCAGCCAGCGCGGGCCGCGGTCGGGAACCGGCAGTTGCGGATCGGTCGCCAGCAACTCCTTGACCACGGCGGTCTCTTCGAGTTCGTTGTCGAGAACCTTCTGGTAATACGGCCAGAACTCCTCGATCGTCTGCGGCATATCGCGGTCATGGATCCCCAGGATCCGGCCGACCTGGAGCCACTCCGCGTACAGCGCCCGTTCCTGCGCCTCGGTGAAGGGGCGGCCCAGATACTGCTGCGCGTGCCGGAAGACGGGGTAGCCGGTGGCGTGCACCCAGGAGTAGTAGGCGGGGGTGAGCGCGTGGTAGGCGCGGCCGTGTGCGTCCGTCCCCTGGATGGTCTTGTGCAGCGCGCGCAGCCGGCGCCCCTCCGCGGCCGCCTCCTCCCCTCCGTACACCCACAGCTGGAGCGAGGTCAGGGACCGCTCGCCGCGTCCCCAGGGGTCCGTACGGAACACGGAGTGGTCGTCCACCCCGGCGCCCACCGCCGGGTGGGCGACCTGCATGGCCAGCGCGGCCGGCAGCGTCAGCAGCATGCGGATGTCCCCGGCCAGCGACCAGAGCACACCTCCGACCGGCGGGGGATTCGGGTCATTTTTTACCGCAATCATGGTATTAATCATCATACGGTGACTCTCCGCGATCGGCGGACGCGGGACCCACTCCCCGCTGCCATACACCCGCGCACCGCCGGAACCGGCCGCCAGCACTCCGCCGCGGCGACACCGCCCGGCACACCGATCCCGGCGCACCACCGCGGCCGCCCCTAGGGCCGGGCGACTCGTCAACGCCGCTGCGGCATGACCCCACTCGGGCCGGAGGATACCGAAGGCGCCTGTGCGGGCACGCGAGTTGGACGCGGATGGGAACGAATGGCTCCACGCCCCGGGCGAGCGGCGGAGTGTACGGCGTCACTCGACACCCGGCCGTACGGCGCCGCCCCACCGACTTCACCTGATCCCACAACGGAGCTTCACCTCCAAGAGTGGTTTCGCCGCGAGATACACCCCTGAGCTGGGGCGATCAAATCACCACTTTTCCCACTAGCCGCGGATAGTGACAAGGGGATTACGGAACGCGACACTCGCCATGTTCACCCGAACCACCCGAAAGGAGCAACTCATGTCCTGTCCCCCGCCCTGCCCCCCGCCGGTCGATGCCCGTAAGGCACTCGACTTCCTGCGGACGAGCGGACTCGTCGACCTCACCGTTCCGCTGCAGCGAGTCGTCGACCAGGTCAGCCAACTCGACGATGTGGCCGGTTACGTACTCGCCTGGGAGCGGTACGTCCTCGTAGTCGCCAACCAGGTCGCGGAGGACGACTCCGCTGCGGGCAGCTGAGCCATTGATCACGCCGATCGCCGGGAGGCATTCAGTGAACACGACGCAGCCCGGTGACGGTTCGTCACAAAGGCGCGCGGTGGAGACCCAGGCGGTCGCCTGGCTCGCTGCGCGCCGCACTCTGATCGATCCGGCCGAAGCCGCCACCGGCCGGGTGCTGTTCGCCCGTAAGGCCCTCATCGAGACGGCGTTCCTGGTGGGACTGCGGGCCCGCCTCGACCCCGAACCACTCGACGGCGACTACGCGGCCCTCCTCGACCAGGTCGAGCAGATCGCGGCCCGCCCGTCCTACCGGGAACTGATCGCCCGGGACGAAGCCGCCCTCCTGCTCTACGCGGGGACCTACGCGGCCCTCCGGCTCTGCGGTCGCGAGGACCCGGAGTTCCGGCGGCTGCTCACTCAGGCCGCGGCCGGCGGATATGCGGCGGTCTTCGAGCGGATTCCCTACCGGCAGCTCGATCTGCTGCACACCCTGGAGCTGTGCGGTGTTCCGCACGCGCTGCCCGCCATGGACGAGGTCTTGCCGTTCACCCTGCTCTGCAACGGCCCGAACGTCCTCAAGCTCACCGATCGCGATATCTACGCGATCACCCACACGATCTTCTACGCCACGGACTTCGGCCTCCGCGAGCCCCGCTGGCCGCGGGACTTCGATCCGGCCACGGCGGTGGAACTGCTCGAAGCGCTCCTCGTACTCACCCTCGGCCAGGAGAATGCCGACCTGGTGGGTGAGCTTCTGTGCTGCCTGCTGTGCCTCGGGGTCCGGGACTCCGAGGAAGCCCGCCGGGCCTGGGAGTTCCTCACGGCGGTACAAGAGGCCGACGGGCGGGTCAACGGGCCGCCGGGGGTGGTCCACCCCGGACTCGCCGACGGCGACGACGCGTACCGGCACTGGGCCACCGGCTACCACACCACCATCGTCGCGGCCCTGGCCGCGCTCCTGGACCGCAGCCCCCGGGTGGTGCGGCGGCCCCGGCCGTCCGTACCGGCGCCCGGCTCGGCCGTGGAGCAGCCGCTCCGGCGGGCCGTGGTGTGGCTGGCGGACACGGTCCGGCGCCACGACCCGGCCGGCTGCCTGCCCGCCGCGGCGGCCGTCGCGCATGCCGCCGAAGCCCTCGGCGAACCCGGGCTCGCCCGCCCCCTGCTCCTCGATTTCTCCGCGCGTCTCACGGACGCGGACGCGGAGGTGTGGCAGCGGCACGGCATGGAGGTCGTCGGTGCGTTCGCCTCCGGTCTGCGGGCTCACGGGATCCCCTGCGCCTCGCTCGACCTGTTCCTCAAGTCCACCGTCGCCGCCGTCGAAGTCCTGGACCGGGTGCCGCCACAGGCGGTGCACAACGTCCGGCGTCTGGTCGGTCTGGGGCTGCTCTCCCCGCAGCGCGCGGCCGCACTGACCGGTGGCACCGACGCACCGCACCCGGCCCCGGAGACGACCGTCACCGACTTGCCCGGCGCCTGGAAGGACTATCACCTGGGGCGTATCGCCGGCTTCATCCGGGACTCGGCTCGCACCGGACGGTCGCAGCACCGCATCACCCGCGACGCCGTCGCCTTCCTCCTCGCCCAGCAGAGCTCGTGCGGCGCGTTCGGCCGCCCGGCCTGCGACGAACCGTCAAGCCGCGAACGGGCGTTGATGTCCTGGACGCAGAGCGCCGTCACCGCGCTGGCCGCCGTACACACGGCCTGCGGCGCGGCGCTCACGAGTCCGCAGCCCTGCCCCTGACCCGGAACACCCGGCTCGTCGGCAAGAGCTTCGGTCTGTCCATCTCGTGCCCGTCAGATGGCTACCTGGAAGTAACCTCAGCTGCTTGGATGAGCGTCGCTGGTTCAAGTCCCCACCCCCACAGGGAGATTCAGTGTCGCACTCCGCGCTGCGCATGCCCCGGATCACCGCTCTCGCCACGGCCCTCGCCGCGGTCACGGTGGCGGCCGCGGCCCCCTCCGCGTCGGCCGCCGCCACGCCCCGTCTGAAGGTGCTCAGCTACAACGTCTTCCTCATGAGCAAGAACCTCTATCCCAACTGGGGGCAGGACCACCGCGCCCAGGCGATCGCGGCCGCGGACTTCTTCCAGGGCCAGGACGTCGTGGTGCTCCAGGAGGCGTTCGACAACTCCTCGTCCGAGGCACTGAAGTCCCGGGCCGCGACGCAGTACCCGCACCAGACCCCGGTGGTGGGCCGGAGCCGCAGCGGCTGGGACGCCACCGGCGGTGCCTACTCCGCCGTGACCCCGGAAGACGGCGGGGTGACGCTGCTGAGCAAGTGGCCGATCCTGCGCAAGGAGCAGTACGTCTACAAGGACGCCTGCGGTGCGGACAGCCTCTCCAACAAGGGCTTCGTCTATGCGGTGCTGGATGTCAACGGCACCCGGGTGCATGTGGTCGGCACCCACGCCCAGTCCACCGACTCGGGCTGCAAGGCGGGCGAGGCGGCCGCCGACCGCGCCGGGCAGCTCAAGGAGATGGACGCCTTCCTGGACGCCAAGAACATCCCGGCGGGCGAAGAAGTACTGGTCGCGGGCGATCTGAACATCGACTCGCACAGCGCCGAGTACGACGCGCTGCTCGGCAACGCCGACCTGGCGCCCGCCGACAGCCGCCCAGGCCACCCCTACTCCTTCGACACCCAGGAGAACTCCGTCGCGAAGTACCGCTACCCGGACGACCCCCGCGAGGACCTGGACTACGTCCTGTTCCGCAACGGCCACGCCCGTCCCTCCGGATGGCGGAACACCGTGGTCAAGGAGGAGTCGGCGCCCTGGACCGTCTCCAGCTGGGGCAAGGACTACACGTACACCAATCTCTCGGATCACTACCCGGTCGTGGGTACCGTCGGCTAGTCGACCTTGCGACGGCACACGGCCTGGCGGTGGCCGTGCGTGGTCCGGCAGCGCGTCGAGTTCCTTCTGCGGCTCGGCGCGTTGTCCGGTGCAGGTGTCCCGGGGAGGGCCTGCTGACGAGGGCCCGTCAGGCTCCGCGCCGGAGCGGCTCAGCGCTTGAGATATGCCAGGACGGCCAGCACCCTGCGGTTGTCGTCCGCCGACGGGCCGATCCGGAGCTTGGTGAAAATGCTCGCGGTGTGCTTGGCGACCGCGCTCTCGCTGATGTGCAGGCCGGTGGCGATGGCGGCGTTGGACCTGCCCTCGGCCATCAGCTCCAGGACGTCCCGCTCGCGCGGCGTCAGGCTGCCGATCGTGCCGCGGGCATCGCTGCGCAACAGCAGTCTGGAGATGACCTGAGGGTCCATCACGGTGCCTCCGGCAGCCACCCGGCGGACCGCATCGATGAACTGCTCGGTGTGGGTCACCCGGTCCTTGAGCAGATAGCCGACGGCGCCCTCGCCCCCGGCCAGCAGCTCGTTCGCGTACAGCTGCTCGACGTACTGGGAGAGGATGAGGACGGGCAGTCCGGGCCGCCGGCGACGGGCTTCGAGGGCGGCCTGAAGGCCCTCGTCGGTGAAGGTCGGCGGCAGCCGCACATCGACCACGGCGACATCCGGTGCCGCGTCCCCGTCGTCGAGCAGCGCACGCAGCAGCGACGGGCCGTTGTCCACCGCGACGACCTCGCAGCCGTGTTCCTGGAGGGTGCGTATCAGCCCGTCTCTCAGGAGGAAGACGTCTTCGGCGAGGACAACGCGCACGGTATCTCCATCGTCACGGTGGTCGGCCCGCCCTGCGGACTGTGCAGGTCGAGAGTGCCGTCGAAGGTATCCAACCGCTGCCGCACGCCGGCCAGCCCGGTGCCCCGTGCGGGGTCGGCGCCGCCGTGACCGTCGTCGGTGACGGTGGCGCGCAGCAGTCCGTTCTCGTGGGTCAGGGCGATGCCGACCGCGCGGGCGCCGGAGTGCTTGGCCGCGTTCGCCAGCGCCTCGCTCACCGCGAAGTAGGTGGCGGACTCGACCGGCGCCGGGAGCCGGTCCGGCAGCCGGGTCTCGACGTGGACATCGAGGAAGCTGTCGAGCGCCAGCGACCGGACGGCGTCGCCCAGGCCGCGGTCGGCGAGGACCGGCGGGTGGATGCCGTGCACCAGGTCGCGCAGGTCCTGCAAGGCCCCCTCGGACGTGCGGCGGACGTCCAGCAGGAGCTCGCGCGCCGCCGCCGGGTCCGTCTCCAGCAGACGGGTGGCACGGTCCAGCGTCATGCCCAGGGCGACCAGCCGGGCCTGCGCCCCGTCGTGCAAGTCCCGCTCTATGCGTCGCAGTTCGGCGGCCTGCGCGTCCAGGGCCCTGGTACGGGTGTCGGTGAGCCGCTCGACCCGCCGGGCGAGCTGGATGCGGCGCGGTGCGGAAAGCAGCGGCCGGCTCATCCGGGTGTGCAGCCGGAGCGTGGCGGGCGCGGCCAGCAGCCCGGCGGCCAGGAAAACGAGACCCAGCACCAGCGCGGCCCCCATGGTCGCGGTGCTGTGCACGGGGACGAACGCGTACCAGTTGCCGTCGTCGAGGAGCTGCCAGATGAACGGCTGCACCAGCGCCCCGAACACCCCGTACTCGACCAGGGCGAGGGGAACGGCGACGAGCAGCCCGCCGGCCACCGGCTCCAGCCAGGCCCACGCCAGGTCGCGCCAGAATCCCTCGTCGGCGATGATCGCGCCCGACCTCTTGCGGGCGTTGAGTGCACGGTCCACGGGCAGCGGTTCCGGTGGACCGATACGGACGCCTGTCCACCGGTCGGCGCGTGCCCGGGCACGATCGGACAGTCCGCGCAGGGCCCGCGCGGCGGGCGGCAGCAGCAGGAAACCCACGCCCACGGGTACCAGCAGCAGGGCAAGGACCACCAGCGAGCCCACCACCGGCACCGCGAGGGCATGCAGGCTCACCAGCTGGCACCGGCCGAGGGCGACACCGGCGCGGGAGGCGACCGCACGTGGCTCAGCGAACATCGTCCATGATCGGAGGGATCTTAGCGGGTGCCGCCTCCGCCGCACGCGGTCTGCCGACGCTCGTCCACGTCCACAGTCCGGCCGCCACCAGGCACGAGGCGCCGAACAACACCATGGGGAGCACCGCGCCGGACTCCTCATCCATGAACAGCAGCATGCCGAGGTTGATCAGCGCGTGAAAGCCCGCCGCGAGCGGCAGTCTGGAAGCCCGCGCCCCTTCAAGGGCCCACCCCATCACGACCGACATGGACACCGCCCCCATCATGAACGCCCCTGCGTACAGGGGGCGTTGGGCGAAAACCTGGACGTGCCAGACGCCCCACACCACGCCCACCACGACCGATGCCGCAAGCGGGCCGCAGCGGGTGCGCAGCAGCGGCTGGAGAAAGCAACGCCACCCGATCTCCTCGCCGCCCGCGCCGATCAGCTGCGCCACGGCGATCAACAGGAAGGGCGCACCCGGCCGGCTGGAATGCACGTCCCCGGTGAGCGCCGCGTACGCACCGGCGCCCATCGCGATGATCAGCGGCGCCGTGACGAGCAGCAGCACCCCCTTACCTCTGCTGCCCGGCCCGGAGCCGCCGAGCACTTCCCGTACCCGCCCCGGCCACAGCACCGCGGCAAGCCCCACCCCGAGTGCGGGCCCGAACTGTGTCAGCTCAATGACCTCACCCGGTATCCCGGTGACGGGCTGAAGCGCGCCCAGCGCTCCGGCCGCCAGAAACGCAACGGCGAGGAACAGGACCATCGCCCTGATGTCGACGGGTTTGCTCTGGATGGCATCTGTCCTTTGCATGCCCTCGACGATGCCGTCCGGCGGGCCCGCCGCCATTGCCTCTGGATACCGGGCGGGGGTGTACCCAGATACACCCGTGGCCCGTTTCGGCGGTGGTCGTCTGCTCACCATCCACTGACCAACGGCAGGCGGCAGGCAGCAGGCAGCGGATTCAGCGGTCGTAGACCGTCACCGGTATGCCGCACCGGGTAAGCCGCTCCCCTATCAGCGGCTCCACCCGGGACCACTTCCCGCCCGCCAACCCACAGCCGATACGCGGCATATGAACGGACGCCCCGAGCTCCTGCGCCTTGACCGCGACCCGTTCGAGCCCGGCGTCGATGGCCTCGTAGCGGACCGGGGCGCCCTTGCTGCCCGTCCGCATTCCCCGCTGTCCGACGACATTGGCCACCCATAGCCGGTCGCCGACCTGGACGAACTGGGCGGCTCCCAGACCGAAGTCGTTCCGCGCCCGCTCGCGGTGCCACCGTCGGTAGGCGGCCTCCGGCTCCGGCCAGCGCCGGGAGAGCGCGAGCACGAAGCCCTTGCCCCAGCCGCCCAGGTCGTTACAGATGTGCGCGATCACCTTGACGCCCGTGCCCTGCGGCGCCGTGGCGTCCCCCTTGATGTAGGAGATCCCCGTTTTCTCCGTCATGCATCCACAGTAGGGGCGCCCACTGACAATCGGCCGGGGCCATCGGGCCGGGCGGCCGCGCGCGCCGTCGCGTCCGCCGGAAGCGAGCGAGCGAAAGGGCGGTCGCGGAAGCCTTCCGGCCTCCGCGACCGCCCTTGATGACGCAGGCGTCCGCTGTACGTGACTACTTCGACAGCTCGCGCTCCGCGGCGATCCGGCTGACCCGGCCGCGCACCGCGAACCAGCCGCCGACCAGCGCGATGGCGAGGACCGGGATCAGCATCACGGTCTGCCGGCCGACACCGTCGTCGAACCACATCAGGACGATGACACCGAGCAGGAAGGCGATAGTGGCGATATCGGTGACCGGCGTGCCGGGGAGCCGGAAGCGCGGCCGCTCGACCACGCCCTCCTTCGACCGGCGCACGAACACCATGTGGCAGACCATGATCGTGCACCAGGTGCTGATGATGCCCAGCGCCGCGATGTTCAGCACGATCTCGAACGCCTCGCCCGGCATGACGTAGTTGAGGCCGACACCCAGCACACACACCGCGGAGGTGAGCATGATGCCGCCGTACGGCACCTGGTTGCGGTTCATCAGGCCGGCGAACTTGGGCGCCGAGCCCGCCATCGACATGGAGCGCAGGATGCGGCCGGTCGAGTAGAGCCCGGAGTTCAGGCTGGACATCGCCGCGGTCAGCACCACGAGGTTCATCACATCGCCCGCCGCCGGCACACCGACGTTGGACAGCACCGTCACGAAGGGGCTCTCGCCACCGACGTACTTGTTCCACGGCAGCAGCATCGCGAGCAGGATCACCGAGCCGACGTAGAAGACGCCCACCCGCCACATGATGGAGTTGACGGCCTTCGGCACGACCTTCTCCGGCTGGTCGGTCTCGCCGGCGGTCACACCGACCAGCTCCACCGCGGAGTAGGCGAAGACCACGCCCTGGAGCACGATCACCACGGGCAGCAGACCGGTCGGGAAGAGCCCACCGTGGTCGGTGAGCAGGTCCAGCCCTGGCGTGTGCCCGCCGACCGGGTGCTGGGTGGCCAGCAGGAAGATGCCGATGAACATGAAGATGACCAGCGCCGCGACCTTGATGATCGCGAACCAGAACTCCAGCTCACCGAAGATCTTCACCGAGATCAGGTTCACGGTCAGCACGACCGCCAGCGCGATGAGCGCCATGACCCACTGCGGGATGTCGGTGAACAGGCTCCAGTAGTGGGTATAGAGCGCGATCGCGGTGATGTCGGCGATACCGGTCGTCGACCAGTTGACGACGTACATCCAGCCGGCGACGTAGGCGCCCTTCTCCCCGAGGAACTCACGGGCGTACGAGACGAAGGAGCCGGACGAGGGGCGGTGCAGCACCAGCTCGCCCAGGGCCCGTACGACGAAGAAGGCGAAGAGGCCGCAGACCGCGTAGGCGATGGCCAGCGCCGGACCGGCGGAATGCAGTCGACCACCGGCGCCCAGGAAAAGGCCGGTACCGATCGCCCCACCGATGGCGATCATGTTGACATGCCGGCCCTTGAGGCCCTTGCTGTAGCCCGCGTCGCCCGCATCCTGCTGCGCGCCGCTCCCCCCGTCAGGTGACCCGTGGGCTGTCTCGGTGACGGTTTCTGTGCTCACTGCTGGTGTATCTCGCTTTCGGGCAGGCGCTGAAGCCATGGCCTAGAAGTCCCGCAGATCGCGTGGACGGCCGACGGCACACCTTCCCTGAAGAGCCCTTCTCCGTCTGTGGGCAAGATCACAGCGTGTATTGGCCATCCAAGATTTGTCCGTATTTGAAGTGAATTTCCCGGCGCATCAATTTCAAGAGGGGCGTCAGTTCACCCGATTCCGGACTCCGCCGCCCGTCCGGTAAGGAGGATTTCTTGACCTGTTCGGCTCAATCGAGACGTGCATTTTGCTTTCGTGACAACTCACTCCGTCCCGGCCCGCCAGAGGGCTGCCCGCGCGGACCGGCGCGCTGCGGACCGGTCCGCGCGGCAGGTTTCACAAGAGTGGTGAGACAGCAATACTGTTGAACATGATGGAGCCCGCCACCGACCTGACGGTCGACGAACTGGCCGCCCGCGCCGGCGTCACGGTCCGTACGATCCGCTTCTACAGCACGCGCGGTCTGCTGCCACCCCCGGAGATCGGCCCCCGCCGGGTCGGCCGCTACGGTCCGGACCACCTCTCGCGGCTCGCCCTCATCGAGGAGCTCCAGCATCAGGGCCTGACACTGTCCGCGATCGAACGCTATCTGGAGCAGCTGCCGCCCGATCTGAGCGCCCAGGATCTGGCCATCCACCGGGCGCTGGTGGCGAGTTGGATTCCGGACAAGGCCGAGGACGCCACCCGGGAACAGCTGGAGCGGCGGGTCGGCCGGGCGCTGACCGAGGAGGATCTGGACCGGCTGGCGGCCATGAGTGTGCTCGTACGCACCGATGATCCCCGGGTCTTCCGCGTCGACCCGGGGCTGCTGCACCTGGGCACCCGGCTGCTGGACGTCCCGATCTCCCTGGAGACCATCCTCACGGCGCGCAGTGTGGTCATCGAGCACACCCGCTCGGCGGCCCGGGAGCTCAGCCGGCTCTTCAAGGACGAGGTGTGGGAGCCGAACCGGGGCGGCGGGCCGGATGAGGACGAGATGGCGCGGATGAAGTCGCTCTCGGCCCATATGCAGCCGATGGTGGTGCAGGCGCTGGTGACCGCCTTCCAGCGGTCGATGAAGCAGGAGCTGCGGGAGTCGTTCGGCATGGAGGGCGACCGCGACCAGGGCGGCCACACCCCCGAGGGGTGACGGGGGCGGGCCGCCGGGGCCCGCCCCCATGACCGGTCAGTCGCTGAACTTCTCGCCCTTCTCGGCCTTCTCCACCAGCAGCGCGGACGGCGCGAACCGGTCTCCGTAGGCTTCCTGAAGCTCACGGGCGCGGGCCACGAAGCCGGGCAGACCGACCAGCTCCTCCCGCCCCGGGCCGCCCTGGTAGCCGTTGATGTACTGGATCACACCGCCGGTCCAGCCCGGGAAGCCGATGCCGAGGATGGAGCCGATGTTGGCGTCCGCGACCGAGGTGAGCACGCCCTCCTCGAAGCAGCGGACGGTGTCCAGCGCCTCGGAGAAGAGCATCCGCTCCTGCATGTCGATGAACGGAACGGTGGCGTCCTTCTTGGTGAAGTGCTCGCGCAGCCCCGGCCACAGACCGGTGCGCTTGCCGTCCTCGCCGTACTCATAGAAGCCCCCGCCACCACTGCGGCCGGGGCGGCCGAACTCGTCGACCATCCGGTCGATGACCGCGTCGGCCGGGTGCGGCTGCCAGCTGCCGCCGGACTCCACGACCGCCCGCTTGGTCTCCTCGCGGATCTTGCGCGGCAGGGTGAGGGTCAGCTCGTCCATCAGGGACAGCACCTTGGCCGGATAGCCGGCCTGGGCGGCGGCCTGCTCGACGGAGACCGGGTCGAGGCCCTCGCCGATCATCGCCACGCCTTCGTTGATGAAGTGGCCGATGACGCGGGAGGTGAAGAAGCCGCGCGAGTCATTGACGACGATCGGGGTCTTCTTGATCTGGCGGACCAGGTCGAAGGCGCGGGCCAGCGCCTCGTCGCCGGTCCGCTCGCCCTTGATGATCTCCACCAGCGGCATCTTGTCGACCGGCGAGAAGAAGTGCAGTCCGATGAAGTCCTGGTCCCGCTCGACACCCTCGGCCAGCGACGTGATGGGCAGCGTGGAGGTGTTGGAGCACAGCAGCGCGTCGGGCGCGACGATGTGCTGGATCTCCTTGAAGACCTTGTGCTTGAGGCCCACGTCCTCGAAGACCGCCTCGATGACGGCGTCGCAGCCCGCGAGGTCCGCCGGCTCGGCGGTGGGCGTGATGCGGGCCAGCAGCTCGTCGCGCTTCGCCTCGGTCGTCCGGCCCCGGGAGAGCGCCTTGGCGAGCAGCCCCTCCGAATACGTCTTGCCCTTCTGCGCCGCCTCCAGGGAGACGTCCTTGAGGACGACCTGCATCCCGGCCCTGGCGCAGGAGTAGGCGATGCCCGCGCCCATCATGCCGGCGCCGAGCACCGCGACCTTCTCGACCTTGCGGGGCGCGATGTCCTTGGGCCGGTTGGCACCCGAGTTGACGGCCTGGAGATCGAAGAAGAACGCCTGGATCATGTTCTTGGAGATCTGGCCGGTCACCAGCTCGACGAAGTAGCGCGCCTCGATGGTCTGCGCGGTCTCGAAGTCGACCTGGGAGCCCTCGACGGCCGCGGCGAGGATGTTGCGGGGGGCCGGGTAGGGCGCGCCGTTGAGCTGCTTCTTGAGGTTGGCGGGGAACGCCGGGAGGTTGGCCGCGAACTTCGGCTGGGCCGGGGTGCCGCCGGGGATGCGGTAGCCCTTGATGTCCCAGGGCTGCTGGGACTCCGGGTGCTCCTCGATGAAGGCGCGGGCCTTGCCGAGCATCTCCTCGGGGGTGGCCGCGACCTCGTGGATCAGCCCGGCCTCCCGGGCGCGGGTGGCGTTGTACTGGGTGCCCTGGAGCAGCACCTTCAGCAGCGCGTCGGCGATGCCGAGCAGCCGCACCGTACGGGTCACCCCGCCGCCGGCCGGCAGCAGGCCGAGGGTGACCTCGGGCAGGCCGATCTTGGTGCCGGGGGTGTCGAGGGCGATGCGGTGGTGGCAGGCCAGCGCGATCTCGTAACCGCCGCCCAGCGCCGCCCCGTTGATCGCGGCGACGACGGGCTTGCCGAGGGTCTCGATACGGCGCAGGTCGCGCTTGATGCCGTTGCCCGCCGCGAAGGCCTGCTCGGCCTTGTCGGGGGTGACGGCGATCAGGTCGCGCAGGTCGCCGCCGGCGAAGAAGGTCTTCTTGGCGGAGGTGAAGATGATGCCGCGGACGCTGTCCTTCTCGGCCTCCAGGCGGTCGGCGACCGCGGTCAGGGAGGCCTTGAAGGCGTTGTTCATGGTGTTGGCGGACTGGTCGGGGTCGTCCAGCACCAGGGTGACGATGCCGGTCTCGTCCTGTTCCCAGCGGATGGTCGACGACGCAGGGGACTCGCTCACTGTGGCTTCTCCGTAAGGGGGATGGGACGGGCGGTCAGAGGCGCTCGATGACGGTGGCGATGCCCATACCGCCGCCGACGCAGAGGGTGGCCAGGCCGTAGCGCTTGTCCTGCCGCTCCAGCTCGTCGATCAGGGTGCCGAGGATCATCGCGCCGGTGGCGCCGAGGGGGTGGCCCAGCGCGATGGCGCCGCCGTTGACATTGACCTTGTCCAGGCTCAGGCCCATGTCCTTGACGAAGCGCAGCACGACGGCCGCGAAGGCTTCGTTGATCTCGACGAGGTCGATGTCGTCGATGGTCAGCCCGGCCTTGGCCAGGGCCTTGCGGCTGGCGGGCGCGGGGCCGGTGAGCATGATCGTGGGCTCGGAGCCGGAGACCGCGGCGGAGAGGATGCGGGCCCGCGGGGTCAGCCCGTAGCGCTCGCCGACCTCCTTGGAGCCGATGGCGACGAGCGCCGCGCCGTCCACGATGCCGGAGGAGTTACCGGCGTGGTGGACGTGATCGATCTTCTCGACCCAGTGGTACTTCTGGAGGGCGACCGCGTCGAAGCCGCCCGCGTCGCCGATGGTGGCGAAGGACGGCTTCAGGCCGCCCAGGGAGTCGGCGGTGGTGCCGGGGCGCATGTGCTCGTCGTGGTCCAGGACGACGAGGCCGTTGCGGTCACGCACCGGCACGACGGAGCGGTCGAAACGGCCGTCCTTCCATGCCTCGGCGGCGCGCTCCTGGGAGAGCGCGGCGAATTCGTCGACATCCCGCCGGGTGTAACCCTCGATGGTGGCGATCAGGTCGGCGCCGATGCCCTGCGGGACGAAGCCGGTGTCGAAGTTGGTCATCGGGTCGGCGAACCAGGCGCCGCCGTCCGAGGCCATCGGAACCCGCGACATGGATTCGACGCCGCCCGCCAGGACCAGGTCCTCCCAGCCCGAACGCACCTTGGCGGCGGCCATGTTGACGGCCTCCAGGCCCGAGGCACAGAAGCGGTTCTCCTGTACGCCGGCGACGGTGTCGGGCAGCCCGGCGGCGATCGCCGCGATCCGGGCGATGTCGGAGCCCTGGTCGCCGACCGGTCCGACGACGCCGAGCACGATGTCGTCGACGGCCGCCGGGTCGAGGCCGGGGAATCGGCGGCGCACCTCGTGGATCAGGCCGACGACCAGGTCGATCGGCTTGGTGCCGTGCAGTGCGCCATTGGCCTTGCCGCGGCCGCGCGGGGTGCGGATCGCGTCGTATACGTACGCTTCGGTATTCAAGTCAACAGGCCTTTCGCATGAGGGTGGAGGCGGGAGCAGCGGGTGAGGACCGGGGGCGGTCCGGGGTCAGTCGAGCAGGGAGCGTCCGATGATCTCCTTCATGATCTCGGTGGTCCCTCCGTAGATCGTCTGGATACGGCCATCGGTAAAGGCCCTGGCCACGCGGTATTCCGCCATATAGCCGTAGCCGCCATGGAGTTGCAGACAGCGGTCGGCGACCCGCTTGTGCAGCTCGGTGGCCCACCACTTGGCCATCGAGGCGTGCACCGCGTCCAGTGCACCGGCGGAGTGGTCGGCGATGCAGCGGTCGAGGAAGGCGCGGGTGACGGCGCATTCGGTGGCCATCTCGGCTATCTCGAAGCGGATGTGCTGGAGCTTGGCCAGCGGCCGCCCGAACGCCTCACGCTCCTTGACGTAGCTGCTGGTGATCTCCAGCAGGTGTTCGGCACCGGCGATCCCGGCGACCGCGATACCCATCCGCTCCTGGGCGAGGTGGGTCATGAGATGGACGAAGGCGCCGTTGAGCTCGCCGAGCAGATTCTCCTTGGGGACGCGTACGTCGTGGAAGAACAGCTCGGCGGTGTCCTGGGACTTCTGGCCGATCTTGTCGAGGTTGCGGCCCCGCTCGAAGCCCGCCATCCCGCGCTCGACGACCAGCAGGCTCAGACCGTGCGCCCCGCCCTCCGGCGTCGTCCGGGCCACGACGATGACCAGGTCGGCAAGGATGCCGTTGGAGATGAAGGTCTTGGAACCATTGAGGACCCAGTGGTCGCCCGCGTCCTCGGCGTGGGTGCGGATGCCCTGGAGGTCGGAGCCCGCGCCGGGCTCGGTCATGGCGATGGCGGTGATGATCTCGCCGCTACAGAAGCCGGGCAGCCAGCGGCGCTTCTGCTCCTCGGTGCCAAGGCTCGTCAGATATGGGCCGATGATGTCGTTGTGCAGGCCCACGGCGAGCCCGGCGGCACCGGCCCGGGTGAACTCCTCGGCCAGCACCGCGCTGTAGCGGAAGTCCTGCTGCCCGCCCCCGCCGTACTCCTCCGGCACCGCCGGCCCGAGCAGCCCCTGTTTGCCGGCCGCCCGCCAGGCGTCCCGGCTGACGATGCCGTCCTTCTCCCACTGCTCGTAATAGGGCGTCACTTCCTTGGCGAGGAAGGTCCGCACCATCTCGCGGAAGGCCTCGTGGTCCTCGGTGAAGATCTGGCGCTTCATCTGCGCGGTCATCTCTGCGGGCCCTCCCATGAGCCAGTGCTTGACGGTCTCGGTGAACTCTGCGTCCTGCGGCTCCACGGGGCGGGCACGGAGCCTGGTCCCGTCCGCGGTCCGGAATCCCCTGATCCGGTCGCGGCCGCGCCTTCGGCTCCGCAATCGGCCTCGGCCCCGCCCCAGGCCGCGCGGGGCGACTTCCGCTCGCGGAACGCGTCCGGGTTGGCCACCACGAGCCCGGACGGGGTCGAAACCGGCCGCCGCCCTGGCGGCGGCCTCGTCGGCGACCCGGCGCGGGCCGGCCGCGTACCGGAGCGTGCGGGCGGGTGCCATCAGCCGGCGGTGTCCTTCTGGGCGGTACGGCTCGGGCCGGCGGACGGGGCGGGGGCGGCCGGCGACGGGGCGAGGAGGCCGGGAACCTGCCAGTCGCGGGCGATCTCCTCGGTGTCCGCACCGGGCCGCGCGGGTGGTCTGCGGACCGCGCCGGGGGTGCGCGAGAAGCGCGGCGCGGGCGCGGGCTGCGTCATCCCGCCGTGCTCGACGAAGGTGCCGCGGGCGGCGAGATGCGGATGCCGCGGGGCCTCGCGCAGGGAGAGCACGGGCGCCACACAGGCGTCGGACTCCGCAAAGACGGCCGTCCACTCCTCGCGGGTACGGGTCTTGAAGCGGGCGGCGATGGCGCTGCGCAGCGCGCCCCATGCGGCGAGGTCGTCGCGGCCGGGGGCCTCCTCCTCGATGCCCAGCAGGCGGATGAATTCGCCGTAGAACCGCTTCTCCAGCGCGCCGACCGCCATATAGCCGCCGTCGGCGGTCTCGTAGGTCCCGTAGAACGGCGTTCCGCCATCGAGCAGGTTGGCGCCCCGCCGGTCCTGCCAGCCACCCGCCGCCAGCA